>NZ_JAAHHW010000031.1:5559-71680 GCF_010692325.1 Moorena sp. SIO3I8
GGGTGAGGGGTTGCACCCCACATTTATCTTGCTATACTTAGATTAGTAGATGCACCCTGATGATCGAGAGAGTCACACCAACGGCTCTCTTATTTTTTTTGAGATGTCTTAAGAGTTCTTTACATATTTGAAGTGATAGGTTTGAAGCGGTGCGTACCCTTCATCCCAATCATTAAGCCGATGCACACTATTAAGTTTTGTAACATTTTGCTTGCTTAGAGGGGTGAGGGGTTGCACCCAACATTTATCTTGCTATACTTAGATCAGTAGATGCACCCTGATGATCAAGAGAGTCACACCAACGGCTCTCTATTTTTTTTTGAGATTGCTGAAAAATTCTAATGGTGTTTGAAGTCAAGGGTTTCAAGTCAACTGGTGGTTGCTTTGGGAGTGCGTACGCTTGATCAGAATCATTAAGCCGATGCGCACTATTAAGTTTTGTAACATTTTGCTTGCTTAGAAGGGTGAGGGGTTGCACCCCACATTTATCTTGCTATACTTAGATTAGTAGATGCACCCTGATGATCGAGAGAGTCACACCAACGGCTCTCTTATTTTTTTTGAGATGTCTTAAGAGTTCTTTACATATTTGAAGTGATAGGTTTGAAGCGGTGCGTACCCTTCATCCCAATCATTAAGCCGATGCACACTATTAAGTTTTGTAACATTTTGCTTGCTTAGAGGGGTGAGGGGTTGCACCCAACATTTATCTTGCTATACTTAGATCAGTAGATGCACCCTGATGATCAAGAGAGTCAAACGAACGGCTCTCTATTTTTTTTGGCTATACTGTATTTGCTACCGTGCTTAGTGCTGGGTTCAAGTCGAGGAATCGAACCACAGACCAATTACTTAACACAACTTGTCATGGAAGATCAGCAAATCTATCAGTCTGTTGTTAATTCTCTTAGGTCTGCTATCGGTCTGCTTGATTTGGAGCAAGACTCACCCTTGCGAAAGGATGTAATTGCCCTGTGCGACTATCTAGAAAATCCCACATTTCGGATTGCTGTCTTTGGTCCGTTTAATTATGGCAAATCCACCTTGCTCAATGCTTTGCTAGGAAAGCGCACTCTGCCCATTGGTCTAATTCCCACTACAGGGGCTGCAATTCATATCCGATATGGAGAACAATTGCATACTCGAATTACCCTGACTGATGGCACAGAAATTAGTGAAAATAGCACAGAGGTCTTGAAGCGCTATGCTATCTTAGATGAGCAACGGTGTATGCGCTCTGATGTCGCTTCGGTAGACGTTTACTGTCCCCATCCCTTCCTAAAAACTGGTGTAGAATTTCTGGATTTACCAGGAACAAATGACCGGGAAGCTCAGGATAAATTAGTGCGCGACCAACTGCTAACGGCAGATTTAGTAGTTCAAGTACTGGATGGTCGCCAGCTGATGACTTTGGGTGAGCGGGAAAACCTGAGAGATTGGTTAATAGATAGAGGAATCAAGACTGTTGTTTTTGTAGTCAATTTCCTGAATTTATTGGAACCTAATCAGCAAAAAGAAGTCCAGACTAGGCTACGGTTTGTAGCTGAAAGTTTTCGCTCGGAATTACCGAATACCCTTAGTAACTTGTATCGAGTTGATGCCCTACCTGCTTTGAGAGCTAGACTAAAAGGATTATCTGATCAAGCACATACGACGGGATTGGCGATGTTTGAATCAGCACTACAAAGTATGGTAGCTGCTCAACGGGAAAAGACAACGGTTCGCCTGGATCGTGTGGATGCGATCGCAACTCAAGTTAAAGCAGCACTACAGTCTAAAATCCAAGTCATCAACTCAGAATTAGAAACTGCCAAAGAGAAGCATCAGGCTAAACTTGAACTGCAACAAAAAGCTCAGAAATTGATTAAACAAGGATTCCAAGCCACTGTTTCTGACTTCGAGAGTTGGCTCTATTTGCCCAAACTGTTAGAACGCTATCAATCAACACTTGCGACAGCACTTCAGCAAGGGGAATTTAGCAGTTGGCAAGCACAATTCCAACAAGACATGGATGGATATCAACAAGCAATCCAGGAATGGGTTGATAAAGCTTGTGAGTTTTTTGAGCATCAGTATCCTGGTAAGCTAATCATTTCTGTTCCCGATACTCCCCAAGTTATTATACCTGAGCCTGCCGACTCTTCCGAGGAGTTAAAGAAAGTTATCCCAATTGCTCTTGCTACTGGAATCCGTTTGGCTTTAAAAGGTAAAGTGGGCGCAGCCATGGCTGGAGGGGCTAGCTATATCCTCAGTAAAGGGGCAAAGAAAGATAAATCAAATTCATCTGCTGACTCTTATGACCATCAAGTAGCCCAAGCCTTAAGTAATGCAGCTCAGGATTATCTGACTTGTTTCAGTAAAGAAGCTTTCTCGATGGTGCGTCAGTATCAAACCAAGGCAGAGAAAGTGATCAGTTTGCCAAGAAATCAAGAACCACAGGATGTCAGCAGCAAAGTTTATCAGCTGCAGTTATTAAATAGTGTTTTAGAAAGATTGAATTAAGAATGGTGAATTAAGAATTTAGAATTCTGTCAGCCTTTGGCTGATCGCTGAATGCTGAATGCTGAATGCTGATAGCTAATATCTTAATACTTTCAATCACAAGAAGAATACTCAAGGGGCACAAAGGCTAACCCAGACTCCTGGTTGGGACAAGGCACCACATGGACTAAGATTTGTGAGGGATTCTTACGATTACCGTTAGACGGTTCAAACTCAATTTTTCCGGTTACCCCCTCGGCAATAAAATCAGGACTTCTTAAGGTTTTCTGCATACCAATGCGTGTCGGATTGTTCTGTTTTTCGATAGCCGTAATCAACCCACGAGTTGCATCATAGGCTAAAGCAGACCAGGCAGTTAAGGAATTAAAAGATTTTCCCCATAAGGTTTGAGCATCTTGATTAACTTGTGGGTTAGCACTGTTTAGGTGATGCCAGGAAACAGACACCACAAGGTTCTCGAATAGATCGGGCTGTTTAAGTGCTAGTGTTTTTGACCTGGCGATTCCCGAGGAACCCACCATCACATTACGACCATTGTTTTCCTTGATCATATCGATAGCATTAGTGACAGCATTGGTGACTTGACCATCAGGATTTAAAACAATAGCTGTGTCCTGGGTTTTCCCAATTTCCTCTATTGCTTGCTTAGGGTTAAAGTTGGGCTTAGATATATCATAGTGTTCGATATCGACAAGTTCTCCTCCTTGGTTAGTAAACTGCTGTTTAAATTCTTGCCAGAACGAGTGAGTGAATGGACTGCGAGGATTATAAAAAACTGCCGCTTTTTGGTAACCAATGTCAACCAAATAATCAACCAAATATTGGGCTGAAATTTTAGCGGTAGGTACCGTCCGAAAGAAAAATTTTCTAGGGTGCTCTGTTAATTCTTCCGTTGTGGATCCAGAGGAGATTAACACTAGCTTATTACTATTATAAATATCCACCGTTTCCATAGTCATATCACTAGCATAGTGACCAACTACCCCTAGGATATCCCGTTCCTTGACTATTGCTTTTGCCCTTTGGATCGCTTCTGAGGGGATATTGGCATCATCAGCAATAATAACTTTGAGACCCTTACCCTTGATTGATTTACCGTTTAAAACATCCTTTCCTGGTAACTTTTCAATAAAGTTGTTAGGGAGTTTGTCATTATCCTGAAAAAGGTCTAAGTTAACTTCTGTTTGAGCGTGAGCGATTCCTCGAAGAATTTTTTGAGCTAGCTCCGGATTCTTGACAGAGCCATCCTTGTTCCTAACGATGGGCACCGCCACCGCAATGGTATAGTAATCGGATTTAGTAGCCTCTAAGAGGGCATTATTCAGATAAATTAACGTTTCTGGGTTTTTGTCTTCCTCTTGCCAGGATTTTAAGAATAAATCACCAGCTTTTTTATAGTTAGATTTTGTCCACCAACACCTCTCCCATCGTTGCCAAGTTTTTTGACTAAAAATAGATAAATTATCTCTCAATGGAGTCTGACATTCTGCCACAAATTTAACACCCCGTTGCTTGAAACGTCGAGCAGAGGTTGTATCCAGTATCTCTTCCCCAGAACTAATCTTGTCTCCTAGCTTGTTAGGTTCTGTGCCAATTTTGTAAATTCCGTAAATGCTAACGATCGCAACAGTCCCTAAGGCTAATTTAATCAAAAGTTTAACTAATGATCCTGACACTGGCCAACGCCAAGGTTGTGCTTTAGGATGCTGATAAATCACTGGTAACCAAGTAGCGTATGGTAATTTTCTATCTAATCGATTCTCTAGATAATGCAGTCTTTTTTGTGCTACTTTAACTGCCTTCTGGAGAGACTTTCCTTGAGAAAATTCTTCCAGAAAAAACCTGAGGAAAGTCTGGGCAACTTCATCGGGCACTGGCTCTTTCATAATAATCGCTTGTGGCATTTGTAATTTAGCTAGAGCATTGGCTAAACCTAAACCATCACAGCTATTAAATATAGCTAGCTTCAAGCCGTTTTTAATGGCTTGCTTGAGAGCTGGGATTAACTCATTAATGAGAATACTGTCTTCCTGATTTATATAAATTCGACCGGTTTCATCATTACATTCGCTATAACTATGACCAGCAAAAAACAGAATATCCCAACCATCGTTTTCCCAAAGTTTTTGGTCTAACTCCTCTCGTGTCGGTTCTACTAGAAAGCAAGAGGATGAGTCTAAGCTAGAGACTTGCTGCCAATAGTTGCGGTCGGTTTCGATATCAATTCCCTCACTGTTACCAAGAATAGCTAATAGTCTGACCCGATTTCTCAGTTTAGTTTCTGGATGTGGCTGGTATTCCAAGGGAATTAAACTAAATTCAACGGAGTCATGATTATTTTCCCATACATCCCAGAGGTGCCATGGTAATCGTTGAAGCTGAGGATTATCGGTCTGAATCAATACCCGAGTATCACGATGACGGCTTAACTCAGTTGTTAATTGATCTCTGACCTGGTCAAAGCCATCGGATCTAGAATTCAGCCATTGGTTAATATTGTTCCTTAACTCGTCAACCAATTGCTCACAGGATTTAACCGAAGAGATGTACACTCCTTTGGGAGTTAAGCGGGGGTTTCGGTAAAAATACTCTAAATTACGATATCCTTGCTGCCAATCGGTGTATAGTTGATAAATTTCGGGGTTTGGGGCCAACCGACTCATAATTTTTCCTTCAGCTGACTTGTCTGTTGTTCCCCATGTCAAAGTGACTCGAATTCCACTATCTAGGTCACCATCTAGTGTTAAAGTAACTACTCTATTCATTTCTATTGATTGCCGTATTTTGGTAGATTGCCAGATCCAATAAGCTACAGGAGTCTCCTTGACTCTGATTGACTTACGAAAATTTGCATGTTGATGATTAGCGCTGTTACTCCCTCAGGATTTACTAGGAATTTTAATCCTAAGAATTGTGAGTCAAGCAGCGCTTTAAGTTATGGGGGTATGGGATTCAGGCAACTAGCATACTTTATAGTATATAGATTATACCATATTTTTGAAATTATCCAGAAATATTTAAACTATCTTCACATTTATTTGAACAAAATCGCGACGCATTCCCCCACCTGGGCGTAGACCACCCTACGCGAACGCAAAATCAAGAGACCTTTTCATAAAACCTTATTTTTAGGCTGAATAGAAATATATGGGTAGATTCAGGTAACTAGCATTGTACAGGAAAAGACAAACAATGATGAACCTTCAACAAACCCAAATTTATCAACGCCTTCAGGCATTTTCTTTAGATGACCCTGATGCCAAATTTCCCTTTAGCAAGCGACTAGCTCGGGAAAATCGCTGGAGTTTTAACTACACTCAGCGGGTAATTGAAGAATACAAGAAATTTGCATTTCTAGCAGTAGTAGCTGGCCATCCCGTCTCCCCTTCTGACCCAGTAGATCAAGTGTGGCATCTACACTTAACCTATACCCATTCTTACTGGGGGGAATTTTGCCCAAACATTCTACAAACCCCCTTTCATCATCTGCCTAGTGGTGGTGGTGCCAGAGAAAAGTCTAAATTCGACGATTGGTACAGTAAAACCCTAGCCAGCTATCACTATTTCTTTGGGGAAGCACCACCATTAGATATTTGGGCACCTGCTGATATTCATGTTAGTCAGGATATCAATTTTGTGCGGGTAAACCCTCAGCAGCACTGGATTTTACCTAAAGTTAATTGGTTTTGCCCCCCTGCCCCCCAATTTTTCGGTGCGACCCGTGGCGAATTTAATTCGCCAACGGAAAGCGCACCGGGAGGGGTAATGATGTCAAAGTCCCCCAGAATTGGGGGATTTAGGGGGCACTTACCTAAGGTTAGTTTAGAGTCACTCCCCAACTTCAGCCTCAACCAATACGCGATTGTTTTCCTATTGTTCGTCTTGGCAGTAACCATCACAGGTTGTCAGTCATTAGCCTTAGTCAATAGCGCAAATCCACTTAATTTTACAGGACCATTATTTCTCAGGTTCTATCTATTGCTAGTAAGTGCTGCGGTAGTCTTGGCCTACGGTTTACGTTGGTATTTACGACAACCAGCTTCCGCACCCTATGGCAAATCGGTCTCTCTCGATGCCTATGAGACAGGCTATTTAGTTGGTGGTCAACAGCGAGCTGTCGATACAGCCATCGTTAACCTTGTGCAGAGTGGACATTTAAAACCTGTGCCTGAATACCGAGGGCTAGAATTAGTCAATCCTTTGGTTTACAAAAATGATCCCCTTGAGTTTAAGATTGATAATGGTGCTAGAACTGGTAAGACCATCACTCCGATCAGAAGAGCCGCTAGATCCGCTACAAACCAAATACGCGATCGCTTAACCGATCTCAATCTCTTACTTACAAAAGACCAAGCCCAATCAGCCCAGCAATATCCCGCACTGCCTCTGTTTGCTGTCTTGTTCTTAGGAATCAGCAAGATTATAGTAGGCATTTCCCGACATAAGCCAGTCGGTTTCTTGATCATACTGTGCGTCATCACAGCAATCATTGGTTTGTTCTTTCTGGTTGTACCAGTCAACCGTAGTCGTTATGGCGATACTGTATTAGCAAACCTAAAAGTTAAGCATCGGATGCTGCAAAATGCTCAAAACAATTCTCAACTAGCCCTGGCATTTGCTCTATTTGGTAGTACAGTTTTGAGCCAATATGGTCTAGAAGACTTGCTAAAGGTATTTAATCCTCCCAGCCATTCTGGTAATAGCGGTGGCTTCGGTGGCGGTGGCTTCGGTGGCGGTGGCAGTAGCTGCGGTGGCGGTGGCAGTAGCTGCGGTGGCGGTGATAGTGGCTGCGGTGGCGGTGGCAGTAGCTGCGGTGGCGGTGATAGTGGCTGCGGTGGCGGCTGTGGTGGCTGCGGTGGCGGCGACTAAAGAGTGATAGCGGTTCCCGCGACTGTGAGGTACATCTTGATCAGCCCTACTAGGGGAAAGCCATTTCTTGTGTACCTCATCCAACCACAGAACCGCTCTATTTGATCGTTATCCTTGTCTTCCTTATGGTGCCAAAGCATTGCTTGAGAGTGACTTTGATGATTGCTTTTGGCTCACCGTTGTTCATCACAGGAGGTCTCTTAGCAAAATATTTAATGATGCCATACCTCAAGGCCAAGCTAGGGCACTAGCTGAATTTTACGCATCAAAAACACCACCTACAGCTCAAGCAGAATCTAAGGAAGCAGTACCCGAAACGCCCAAGCCAGAAGCAAATCAGCCCCCTGTAGAGCCGAGCGCATTATCTGAAGCATCACAGATAGAAGCAGCACCCGAAATGACCCAACCACCAGAAGAGATTCAACCGCCAAAAGAGTCGAGCCAGCAACAGCAATGGGTGGACAGTCTAGCGCCAGACCTAGCTCAACTTTTGACAGACGTGCGATCGCGTAGCGTGACCTACGGTCAATCGCCCTTATTTTGCTTGATACGGCAGAGATGAATGGTGCAGATTGATTTTCAGATCACCGTTTTCATCGCGAACATAACCAAAAGAGTATTCTACCTTGATCTCGCTACCGTCTGTTTTGGTGAAAAAATACTCACCCATCGACATGGCTGTATCGCAGTTGGTAATAATTCCTTCATTCTCAAAGCGCACTTTATTATAGGGCGCAAGAGCAAAACCTTTATCTTCGCTGATGCTGCCGCCGACAAAATAAGACAAAGCCTCTTTCTCCGTGCCTCTGAACGGATCATCGCTGGCCAGTGTTGGTTTGAACAAAACCGTACCAAGATCATAAGCATAAAGCCTGTCAAGAGTACTTTGTGCTTCTGCTTGTGGGCTTTCTGCCTTGCCAATGGCGACAATGGCTTTGCCCCAGCTTTCCTGTGCAGCTAGAACATCGTTTTTTGTGACAGGATTTTCGCATGGCGCAGCCTGTGCCCTTGGCGTACCACCAACGTTCGTGCAACCAGTCATTGTGGTTACTGTGGATAGGATTAAAAGTCCAGAGAAATATGGTTTCATGGTGATCTTTTTCTTTTACTTTTATAAGACTAGGCGTAAATCTCAGTACAGGACAAAAGTTGCCAACAGAGCAGCGTGGGCGTAGCGCAATCGGTGCTTTTGAATAAAAAAAGCTGTTCGCGCAGCGTGAGCTTTAGCTCACCGCTGTTCCCTTAGCTTGGTCTACGGCCAACGGCTGACGGCACATCAAGTAGCCTGAGCCAAAAGCTCACGGCACCTCAAGCAGCGTGCGCGTAGCGCATATGCTGAGGTTACAGAGTTCGATATCAAGCTGCTGAATCCAGATTAAGCTGTTTAAGCGATCTCAACTCTGTAGCAATACCACAAATACTGTACCACTATTCCTCTCACATAATCCCAAATAATTGGGGTAAGTCGCTGATTTGAAATCTCCTCGACTTGAAACGTTGAGGATTTTGGGCTGATGGTGTGCAACCCTTGGCTAATCGCTGTTAGTTTACGACATTTTAGCACAGCAACGTATGTATTTTACATTACATTTACAAATATTTACATTTAGGCTAAAATTGATATAATAAAACAGCAATATCTATCTGGAAATCAAAAGCTGTTCAGGATTCAGCCAAAACTGTTACGTGATCATAACCTCTGGGAATTCTATTAGAAAGTCCTAGACAGGTTGATCTGACGTTACTTAATCCGGAACCAACAGCTCAACTGTTGAAGTCAAGCATATTCCTCCAACGGATCTATTTAGCGAGGGGTTCAGACTCGCTTTATTGAAATTGTTACGGATGTCCCTAAAGATTATACCTTATGAATATTACCATTATTGGTTGCGGTTATGTTGGCACAGCTCTAGCAAATTTCTGGCATCACCAGCAGGGTCACCAGGTTACAGCTACCACTACTACCCAAGAACGGGTAGCAAAGCTGAAGGAAGTCGCTTCACAGGTGGTGGTGATGAAAGGGGATGATACCCAAGGGATGCAGTCGGCACTTATTGATCAAGACACTATCGTCCTGAGTATTGCCCCAATCAGTAATAGGCAAGTTGATGCCAACTTCTACGAAGCCACCTACATCCCCACCGCTAGCAATTTGGTAGCAGCTTTAGCAGATAATCCCAATGTGAAGCAGGTAATTTACCTAAGTAGTTGCGCCGTCTACGGTAACCAAGAGGGGGCATGGGTAGATGAAAATTCTCCCATCGTTCCAGCCAACGAACATGGTCGCGTTTTGTCTTTGACGGAACATATTTTATTAGGTGCAAGCAGTGAAAATTGCAACGTCTGTATCCTGCGCCTTGGGGGGATTTATGGTCCCGGTCGTGAGTTAAGCAAGCGGTTTGAGCGACTGGCAGGCACGACGCTTCCTGGCAGTGGCGATAACTTTATCAATTGGATTCACCGAGACGACATTGTTCAGGCCGTGGAGTTTGCCCGACGAAACCGCTGCCAAGGTATCTACAACCTAGTTAACGACCTCAAACTCACGACGCGGGAGCTGACTGATCAAATATGCGATCGCTACAATCTCCCCAAAGTGTTATGGGATTCCTCACAACCTAACTTCCGAACCAATAACGCCCGTGTCCATAATCGGAAGTTGAAAGTTGCTGGTTATGAGTTGATTCATGCCGAAACCTTGATTTAAGCCCGCTGAACCAGAGAGGGCCAAAGCAGTTTCTACGACACCAGGAACATAGTCAAATTCGACAATTTTACCGATGGTGCGAAAACGTCCCAGGTCTTTCGGGTCAAAATCCAACATGCTGACTTTGTGACCGAAAACCCCTGTCTTTTCATCGACGACAATATCGCTGCCCTCTGTGGTTTCGGTAATGGAATTCATCCATCGTTCCAATTCTTGTTCATTAGACTTCGCGGCAGAAGTCGGGAACAGGGAACAGGGAACAGGGAACAGTGGACAAGAATTGACGTAAACACTATCATAAAAATACTTTGGCAAGAGGTCTATTGATTTGAACCCCCAATCGGTTCGCGGATTCAATGACGCGGTTCCGTGCATCTGCGGTTTGACCTGGTGTTGTACTCATGTGGGATATCCTGAATATATATAATTGATGATCAAGGATCACAAAGGTTAAAAAAACCTAAAAATTTGTGGCCTTGCTAAAGAGCTTGGGCCTTGATTTTACTAGGCTCGCAATGCAAGACAATAAGTTAAAAGCAGTGTCAAAGGCTAAATTCTTGGCTGCTTTTTCAGGAAGAGTATCTAGAAAGATATCATATTTATGAATGGTTGCAAGTAAGAGATCAAATTTATTTACAATCTCTGTACCAATGCAAATAGGATGGGAATATTTCTAACCCAGTTGCACAGCCCATCTGGTAAGAGTCGCCCATCTGGTACTAGTAAACCTTTGGGACAAATCTAATCATCAAACCCAATGGAAAGTGCATTGTCAACAATCAAGCGAAGCGATGCAGTCGGCTAAAGGCGATTGCCACGGGGCTTTCAAGGTGCCGACACAGGTTTGGCACCCAAACCCAAAACCATGAGCGACTGCATCAAGACAAGGCAGGGTTTATGGAGAACTCTCCCTGCTTATCCAACAAGATGCGTTTCCCCTACGATAGGCGGCTAGAGTAATTATCAACTCTTGAGCTGGTCAATATAAGCCTTAATTGCAGGTAGTGCTGTCATCTTTTCGTAGAAGAAATTGTTGACAATATTCATTACCTCTGCTTGGGCTGCGTCTACTTGGGGACCAAGGGGAACCCCCTCCTCCTGACGGCTGATGCAGCGGGATAGACGCAGCAGATGGCGCACGATCTCCAATTCCTCTTCCCCTTCCAAGACCTTGATCACTGACATAATCAGTTCATCAGTCTGATCAAGAATGCTGTCGATATCAAAGACGGTGCTTTTTTCCGTGGCTTCTTGAACCGTTTTTACCAGGGCGTGGACTTGATAAAGTAATGCCGCCGGTTCGTCAAAAAGTTCCCGCAGGAAGGCAGCTTCCTCATACTGCCCATTCAGCCGGAATATATTATACAAACGTTTGGCAGCTTTGCCATAGTTGAGATGATCTTCCTTAACATATTTTTTAACTTGGTCTTGCAACGCCGTCACGTAATCATCCATGACATCGCTGGAAACCTGCTTCACCAGTTTGTTAAAGATGGGAGCAGATTCGGCATCCAGGTAAACCTCTTGAAAATAAGCGTCTAGATAGCCGTCTAAGGGAGTGATTGTACCATCGGGAGCTTCCCAGGTCACATCCAACATGTTGCTAGCGTTGGCCAATTGACCGCGCACTGGATCAGAAATTACCCAGTCCAGCTTACACCAACCGGGATCGTCGGCTACAGAATCCCAGGTGATGATGACAGGATTTCCTTCAGAGTCCCTCGCTTCTATCTTTCCAGCCACAACTTCGTCAGAAGACCACGCGATCGGTGAGCCTTTGCTACAGGGGCGTTCGTTGCAGATAACGTCTTGGGGATAGCTACCAAATTTCAGTTCAATGAATTCAAAATTGTCACCCGACAGGCTGTTGATTGCTTTCTCACGCATAATTCGAGCTAGAATCTGGCAAGCTTCAGCCTTGGTGGGGGCAATAATATTCACCCGCTCGAAGTAGTCACAGTCTCCAGGGTGAGTTTGAACCTTGGATTGAGCGGCTGAACCAGAGAGGGCCAAAGCAGTTTCTACCAGACCAGGAACATCGTCAAATTCCACAATTTTACCGATAGTGCGAAAACGCTCCAGGTCTTTCGGGTCAAAATCCAACATGCTGACTTTGTGACCGAAAACCCCTGTCTTTTCATCGACGACAATATCGCTGCCCTCTGTGGTTTGGGTAATGGAATTCATCCATCGTTCCAATTCTTGTTCATTGAGTTGAACTCCCAATCGCTTGGCGGATTCAATGACGCGGTTCCGTGCATCTGCGGTTTGATCTGGTGTTGTACTCATATCGGATATCCTGAATATATATAATTGATGATCAATGATCAGAAAGGTTAAAAAAACCTAAAACTTTGTAGTCTTGCCAAAGAGCTTGGGTGTTGATTTCACTAGGCTCGCAATGCAAGAGAATCAGTTAAAAGCAGTGTCAAATGATAAATTTTTTTTTGCTGCTTTTTCAGAGAGTATCTAAAAAAGTATCATGTATCTGAATGGTTGCAGGGAAGATACCAAATTTCTTTACAATGTTTTTAGCAATGCAGATAGGATGGGAATAGTTCTCAAAGTTGCAGCCCATCTGTTACGAGTAAACCCTTGGGAGAAATCTAATCATCGAACACAATCGATGCCATGTCAACAATAGCAAAGGGAACAGGGAACAGGGAACAGGGAACAGGGAACAGGGAGCAGGGAGTAGGGAACAGGGAACAAACATTCTCTAAATTGATTTAGCTTTGCTAAAGCAAGATTATCGTAATGCTCTGTAGTTGACATCCTCCCACCACTAAATCGAAGATTATAGCGGTGGGAGGATGTCAATTGAGTATAAGATTTTCTCATAATCCCGTTACCAGGATAAAAAAATGGCAGGTATTGACTCAAGTGAGAGCAGCAAGCATTCCTTCGAACAGAAACCACTCAAGTCCTAGGAATGCTGTCAAAAAAAACTCTCGGCCTTACAATACCATGAAAACCAGAATTGCAACACTTCTGGCTAAACTATAGGTAGCAGATAATTTACTTATACTATAATTTTGTTTGGAGTAAATCATAACAATAATCAGCTAATTCGTTAGTTCTTTCATTGATTTGCTCCTCTCCCCATGTTTGATAGTTATTGGCTACAAACTCTCGGGTTATATAAAACTCGGATTCCTGATAAATTTTGATCTTTTCTTGAAACGATTTATTACCAGCTTTTTGATTTAAATTCTTGCCTAAAGGAAGTAGGTTTCCTATCTTTCCAAGACAATCATCTTTCCCAGAGGATTGTGGCAATATATGCTCAAGGGTAAGATCCTCTGGTTGAAATTCTTTGGTTTCACTTTTTGAAACTTCAATCAAAACAAAAATATAATTGATAAGTTTTTGATTGTTAGGATATTTTAATTTTTCAAATTTTTCTTGAAAAATATTTTTATTAGGGATTCTTTTTTTAAGTTGATTCTTAAAATTCATAATTATATCTGTTAGATTTTTTTGAGACTTAGCTTGAAAAATATCTCTAGCAGCTTTTGAATAACTTGCCTCAATTCCTGAAGGTCGCATAGAGCAAACTGCCGTAAAAGTAAAATGAAATGTTTCAATAAATTTGAAAATATTTTTCAACTCACTGAACTTAATTATTTTGGCTTCTTTAGCTCTAAATAAACTTAAAATAAAAGGACGATTTTGGCTGACATTAAAAATTTTTAGAGCATTTAATGATCTATAAATATCTTTATCGTGTTGATGTTTCCAATCATCCAAATTAGGAGATGCTATTTTTATATATTTTTCAGCGTCGCTAATCAGATCATCAATAAACTGACTGGCATTTATTTCATTAGTATTCCATTTTTTTCTAAAAGCTTTATATAAGTGTTTAGCACTTACATAGGAATATCTTGAGATCCACCAATGTCTAACAAATGTTTCCAAACTACCAAGCCCCTCTCGTGAAGACATCAAGGATCTTAATTTTTTCCATTTTGTTTTTGCGGTATCATCAGGATGCTGTTTCTTAAGCTCTTTAAAAAGCTTATTCTTAATCAGATCTACAAAACTGAGATTAATACCCCTAGCATTGAGGGTTTCAAATATTGTATAAGCTTGATATTCCTCTTTTACTGTAATGTAAATCACCTTGAGATAAAGCAAAAGTTGATTTCTGATTTCTTTCAAAAGCCTTTCATAGTTGGGATTTTGATCTATTTTAAAATCTTTAAATACTTCGGATAAGTTTTCTCGAGACAGATTCTCGTATAGCTGTTCATAACTTTTTAAAAGTGTTTTTTCTTCTTCTGTATTGGGTTCATTTTTTTCGTTTTCTTTTTCAATATACTGAATTCGGGTTTGAAAAAATGGTTTAGGACTTTCATTTTGAAGTTTAAAATAATCTTCGCCATCACTATCTTTTCCAGCAATAAAATTATTATATATTGCTTCAGCTAAAGTTTTGTTTTCGATGGTCATAAAACGCTCGCATAGTGCAGAAAGAAAAATCGTTAAAGTAGTGAGTCGTTGTTGACCATCAACAATCTTTAATTCTTGTGATTTGTCCTCCCCAACTAAAACAAGAGCACCTATAAAATGTTCTTCATGGTGAAACTCATGATTGTCTATAATCTCAATATTCGAGATTATATCTTCCCACAACTCATTAACTTCGTCTTTTGACCAAGAATATTCTCTCTGAAATCTAGGAACAATATACTTTTTGTTAGCGGCAAAAATATCATTAATTGTTCTAGTATATGCATGAAGTTCCATGTGTTATGATCTGTATATTAACTAAAAAACAACATTAATTAATTTTGTGATAAATCACAGGGATATAGCAGTTATTAATTGGGTGAGTTACACAAGTTCGGGATTTTAGGCAACAGGTAACAAGGAAAAAATTCTGTGTATCTCATAACTATTATAACAGCTATATCTCTAATTGTGATCACAAGATACAACCTTAGTGTTCCCAAAAAATTTTGTTTTAACAACAAGGTGTAAAAAGCGGTTTACCCGATAAACCATCAACCATCAACCATCAAGCTTGCAACTTTTTAATCTGTCCTGCTTGCACTGAAAGAATCTGAGACGAATTCAGCCATTGGGAATCAAAGGCTCCCAAGTGAGTAGTAGTAATCAAAGTCTGAAACCGGTCCTGAATAGCATCCAACAGTAAATTTTGCCGATTCAGGTCTAGTTCAGCTAATACATCATCTAGTAACAACAAAGGTGGCTCTCCCACCACCTCTTCAATCAGCTTCAATTCTGCTAACTTGAGCGCTAATACTAACGTTCGCTGTTGACCCTGAGAACCATAGGACTTTGCAGGGGTCTGATTAATGGTAAACTGTACTTCATCCCGGTGAGGACCGACTAGGGTTCTCCCTTGATGAAATTCAGGAAGGGAGTACTGTTGGATTTTCTCTAAAAAAGCCTGCTTGACTAGATCTGGGTCATCTTTGAACAGACTGACATTAGGGGCATAGGTAATATCCAATACCTCTGTCTTGCCACTAATACTAGCGTGCCATGCTTGGGCTAAAGGAGCTAACCGTTTTAGCATTCTGTCTCGACGGCGGGTGACTCGTGAGCCAGCAGTAGCCAGTTGGGCATCCCACAACCCTAGCTCGGCATTGTACTGGTTGGATACCGATGGATCAACTTCCCCTTCTTGTTGAAGTTTACGGATTTTTTTGAGCAAAGCATTGCGCTGTCGCAATACCTGGTTATATTGCTGCAAAATGTAAGCATAAATTGGTTCGAGCTGAGTCAGAATCGAATCGAGCCAGGCGCGACGCCGTTCTGGTGCTCCTCGCACCAGTTCCAAATCCAGGCTAGAAAACTGTACCGCATTGAGAATACCTAAAAAGTCCAACTGCCGACGTAAGGATTCTTGATTGAGAGCAACAGTACGCCTTCCCTGACTGCGCAAGGTTAATCCTAGTTCTACTGAACCATAGGTTCGTTCTAGAGTAGCCCGAATCTCCGCAATGGGAGTAGTTTCTAAGACCAATTCGCGATCGCGTGCTGACCGATGACTCTTTAGGGTAGAGAGCAACTCTACTGCCTCTAGTAGATTCGATTTCCCCTGAGCATTATTACCCAGTAAAATTGTCTTGGGAGCATCGAAGTTAACCAGGCAATCCCTGTAGTTACGAAACTGTCGCAGGTGTAGGCTCTTAAGGTACATCCAATGAAGGTTACAGGTTGGGGGTTAGTAGGTTGGGGGTTAGCAGGTTGAAGGTTAGCAGGTTGAAGGTTAATCGGTTGAAGGTTAATCGGTTGAAGGTTAAGAGGTTGAAGGTTAAGAGGTTTAAGGTTAAGAGGTTGAAGGTTAAGAGGTTGAAGGTTAAGAGGTTTAAGGTTAAGAGGTTAAAGGTTAAGAGGTTAAAGGTTAAGAGGTTGTTTGCCCAAGGCATCCCTTGTAGGGTTGGTTAGCTGGTTGAAAGTGAGCAGGTTCTAGGTTAGCAGGTTCTAGGTGAATAGGTTAACAGCCTTAAGATGAGAAGTCTGATATCAACTAAAAAAATCTCTAACCGTTTAATATTTCACTTTCAATCTGCAACCTTCAACCAGCAACCTTCAACCTCCCAACCTTGGCCTTTGGCCACGCTACGCGAACAACCTTCAACCTCCCAACCTTGGCCTTTGGCCACGCTACGCGAACAACCTTCAACCTCCCAACCTTCAACCTTCAACCTTGGCCTTTGGCCACGCTACGCGAACAACCTTCAACCTCCCAACCTCCCAACCGACTAACCTTGAACTTTTCCCTTGCTATACCAACGAATAAATAATTTCTCCAGCTCAACCCAAACAAATAGTGACGTACTAAAGCCAAGACAGACAGCGAATTCCATGATAGTCAGAGGTTCAGTGCCAAAGAAGTCTTGCAAAAAGGGTACATAGACCAGTAGCAGCTGTAAGAGAGTAGTCACAGTAACTGCCAACAGCAAATAAGGGTTAGAAAATGGGTTTAATTCCAGAGTAATGCGTTTGTTGGAGCGGACTGCGAGGGCGTGGCCCATTTGAGCAATACATAGGGTAGTAAATACCATTGTCTTCCAGTGAGGGAAGTATCCATAGGCAATTGCCATTAAGGTAATGTTGAAAATGGCAAAGACAATACCAATGCGCACCATATAAGACCCCAACCCTCTGGCAAAAATACTTTCCCGAGGACTAAAAGGCGATCGCGTCATCACATCGGGTTCTGCTGGTTCCACAGCTAGGGCAAGAGCGGGTAAACCATCAGTGACTAGGTTCATCCAGAGAATTTGTAAGGGAGTGAGGGGAACATCTGGTAGTCCCATGATCGGGGCTGCGGCAATAGTTAATACCTCACCGATGTTACTGCCCAGGATGTATCTAATAAAGCGACGAATATTGTCATATACTGTCCGACCTTCTTCTGTGGCAGCAACAATGGTGGCAAAGTTGTCATCTAACAGCACCATATCGCTGGCTTCTTTACTGACATCGGTTCCGGTAATTCCCATAGCAATACCAATGTCAGCTTGCTTGAGAGCGGGTGCATCATTCACCCCATCTCCGGTCATGGCAACAAATTTACCCCTACCCTGGAGTGCCTGAACAATTCTGAGTTTGTGTTCCGGAGCAACACGAGCATAAATGCTGACTTGGTCTACCTGTTCCTCTAGATCGAGTTGGGAGAGCTTTTGTAACTGCTGACCAGTCAGTACCTGATCAGTGTGATTGGCAATTCCCAAATCCTGGGCAATCGCTCTAGCGGTAAGTTTATGGTCTCCAGTAATCATAATCGGACGAATTCCAGCATTCCGGCACCGCTGAACTGCTTCTCGTACCTCTGGCCGTGGAGCATCCAACATTCCCACTAACCCCAACCACACCAACCCTTGCTCTAAGGTTTCATGGTCTGCTTCTGGAGCTGATAAGCTATCTAGGGATTTATAGGCAAAACCTAGGACTCGCAAACCAGCCCCTGCCATTTGGTTATTCTGTTCCAAAATCTGTTGCCGCTGGTCTTCTGTCAAGGGTTGACACCCTAGAGTTCCTCCTGCTAAGTCATCATTATGTACTGATGAAGTACAATGCTCTAACACCAATTCTGGAGACCCTTTGGTCAACATCATGTAACCGGTCAGTTGTGGGTTCTCGGTTGTTCGCGTAGCGTGGCCGAAAGGCCAAGGTTGTTCGCCTTTGGGGTTCGAGTAGGCTAGGTTAGCAGGTTCACAGTTATCTGGAGAACTATCCCACTGACAAATCACACTCATACGCTTGCGCTCAGAGGAAAAGGGAATTTCATCCACACGGGAATACTGTTGACTCAGAGGTTCCTTATCCACACCCCCTTTACCAGCCAGAGCAATTAATGCTCCTTCTGTGGGGTCTCCTAAAATCTTCCACTCCCCTTGTTCATACTGCAAGATGGCATCATTACACAGAGCACAAGCTAAAAGTAGGGGTTCTAGTTCAGGATACTGTTCTGTAGTAATGGGCTGATTGTCTAGGAGAAATTCCCCTACAGGTTCATAACCATCCCCAGTCACCTGAATACTAGTGTTGAGGGTATCCACCCGTTGCACAACCATTTTGTTTTGGGTCAGGGTACCAGTTTTATCAGAACAAATGGTAGTGACACTTCCTAAGGTTTCCACAGCTGGTAGTTTGCGAATTAGAGCATGACGGCGTACCATTCTCTGGGTTCCTAGGGCTAAGGTAACAGTCACCACCGCTGGCAAGCCTTCTGGAACTACAGCAACTGCCATACTTAAAGAAACTTCTACCAGTTGTTGGAACACACTCAAGTCCCAACCGCTTACGCCCAAGCCAATGATAATTACTAGTGCTACTAGCAATAGCGAACCCGTCACCAAGACTTTTCCCAGCTGAGACATGCGCTGTTGCAGAGGTGTCGGTTCACTTTCCACCCCTTGTAGCATCTGGGCAATTTTACCCAGTTCCGTATTCATCCCAGTACCAGTAACTAGGACTTTACCTCTGCCTTGGACGACTTCAGTTCCCTGAAAAACTAAATTTATGCGATCGCCTATGGGAGTATCTTCCGATAGCTCTACCTCTACGGTTTTATTGACAGCATTAGCTTCCCCAGTCAGGGCAGATTCTCTGACCTGCAAATTCGATGCCTTGATTAGCCTACCATCTGCTCCAACTTGTACCCCAGCTTCCAGCAACATGATGTCCCCTGGTACAAGCTGTTGACTATCTACCTCTAAGGTACGACCATCCCGCAGCACTCGTACCTTAGGGGATGCCATACTTTTCAGGGCTGCTAGGGCTTTTTCAGCACGGCTTTCTTGGAGATACCCGAGGATGCCATTGAGAATCACGATTGAGAGGATAGCAATCGTATCTTTGAAGGGGAATTCACTCGCCTTTTCTGAGGCTTGTTGCAGATTGATCAGATCTAAAATCCCGGAAACTATCGCTACTGCAATCAGCATCAGCAGCATGATGTCCTTGAATTGATCAAGGAACATTGCCCAGGAACTGCGCTTTGCTTTTTCCTCTAGCTCATTTAAGCCATAGTATTCCAACCGCTGTGATACCTGTTGAGAGGTCAAACCGGCTTGAGGGTCACAGCCGGATTCTGCTAGAGAATTTTCGACAGATTGGGTGTACCACGCTTTTAACGGGTCAGGCAATAAATTAGAATGGGTCAATGGATTCACCGGGAATGTTTGCTTTTAGATGATATTCATTCGATCATAAAAATTTCCTAGGGAGTTTGGAAACCAAGACTATAATCGAATCTAGCGCAGCAACATAGCACCCGATGTAGGAAGTGAACATCTGTTCTTCTATTCAAAGTCTGTATTCTAAAGATAGGCAGTTGGCGCTAATCCTAGTAATTTAGTCAGTATTTGATCAAGTTTTATTGACTGTTGACGCTCACGGTTGCCCATTCACCGTAATCGTCAGAGTTGAAATAGTTTAGTATTGATAGCGAACATTAAAGTAGAAGCCCTCATCCTGGGCATTGTTACTGCGATCATCCAAATCAACCAGAGGAATGCCATAGTCAAGTCGCAGATTAAGCCCTGTCACTGGCTGCACAATTAGCCCTAAGCCAATACCCGCTAAAAACCGTTGTGACGGTAACGTATTAGGATTGTCAGGGTTATTCCAGACATAACCCATGTCGAAAAACGGAATTAGTTGTAATGTGGGGTGATCGTCTACATCTCGATGTAAAGTGATACGGTCTTCAATAGAGAATCGTAATCCATTGTCCCCTGCTCTAATATTTTGACGGTAGCCCCTCAGGGATTGACCACCGCCAAGCAAAAATTGTTGGGGAGGCAATAGGCTATTGGGGGTAAGCTGAACCTCGGTTCCCATAATTAAGAAATTATCCTCTGAGAGAATCTGCAACCGCTGTACTTGGCCTAGCCAGCGAAAAAAGCGTCCATCAGGTATAGGATCGGGGTTGATAGTGGCATCAAACCAGCCAGTTCCCAGACTCAAAAGCGATCGCAAAAACCAAGTTCCCTCCAAATCCCGACGTAGATACTCTTGTTCAAACTTAATCACGCTCAGGGTAGTCGAGCCATTTTGATCTGGACCAAAGCCAAACCCAAGAGGCTCATCACCCAAAAAAGTCTGACCATCTCTATAACTGAACCCTAGAGAAAGAGCAAATTCTTCCCGAGGTGTACGGTACAACGGCTGACGAAATCGAATTTCATACAGCTCAGATTCTCCCTCAATATCAAAAACATTGAATGGTGCTTGAGTCACCCGATTACGGTCGATCACTGTTCGCAGTTCTAAGGTACCATTGCGGGGATTGAGGGGAAAGCGATAGCCAAAATCAAAAATATTAGACCCGCCAGTGGTCGAACGACGATAAGTGAAGGAAATTTCATCCCCATTGCCAGTTAGGTTGAGATGGCGAACATTAAAGCTCATTCGTTCAGAACCAATACTAGGAGGTGAGTAGTTATCAACCCCTACACTTCCTTCAAACGGATTAGCTTCCACAACACGAACAATCAGAATGCTCTGTCCCACTTTTGTTCCTTTGCGCAGGCTGGCTTCTATGCTGTCCAACTTTGGGTCAAGCCGTAACAATCGTAATTGGTTTTCCAAATCAGTAGTATTGAATGGTGTTCCAGTCCCCAACTGGACACGGCTGCGGATATAGTTGGGATTGAGGCGGCGTGTTCCTTCAACTTCGATCTTTTCTATACCCCCTTCTATGACACGAATTGTAACAATGCCCTTGGTAATGTCAATTGTTTGATCGGCAAGAAGAATTGCTCTAGTGTTAATATAGCCCTGCTTGAGGTAAAAGGTGGTAATATCATCCGCGACTTCTCTTAGTTGTTCAATAGTCAGGGAGCGTCCTAGATAGGGTTGTATGATCTGCTGAAACTGCTCTGGTGAAAAGATGGTGCTGCCAATGACTTCGATTTTATCAACTTGAATGGTTTTAGAGTCAAAAGCAGTTAGTCTAGCAGGTGTATTGGGTTTAGTCTCTAGTAGAACTGGTCCTTCTGAATCTGATAGTATGGGCGCTAATAGTTCACCTATCTGATTTTGATAATTTCCATCAACCAATTTTACTGACTCCTGAGCAGTTTTATTCTCCTGCTGCTTAAGCAGAAGGTTACTTGCTCTTAGAGATCTATGATTGCTTGGCAAAGAAGTTAGGGTTACTGCTAGGGCATCATTACAACTGGTCCAGGCAATTATTAAATACAACGGTGTAAATTTATTTTTATTTGATATTAATTTCTTTAATAAATACTTTATAAGCACAATTTTAATTAACATCTGATGCCAAAGCAATCCGATCTTCGAGCGCATCGGGTTTTTTATTCTCCTTGGGTGGGGATATCTGGCTCTTCCGTACCTGTTATGCTAAACTGTTAGCTTTGATGAACTCAAATTACTATCATGTATAGCTTTAAGGTTTTGATAATTATTTTTTACTATAAAATTTTAGCTAAACCCACAACCTCCTTATTGTATCAACAGTTTAGATTGGGTTTGTGATAATTTAGCATACTCAAAACGGAAGAGCCGGATATCTAGGGATTTTGGGTGACAACGAATGGTCCAAACGTAAACGCCACTAAAAAGCCTAACCCTGATTAGTTCAAAAATTACAAAAAACTATCACCATCGTCTCTCGCAGTTATAGCTTATATCAAATTCGTTTAATTACCCATAATCAAAATCTCTACCCTGTCTGACCGTGTGGTGGGTTTTCCGGTGTCAGTCTAGCCCGTGGGTATTCATACCGAGTTGCATTCAAAGATAGTAGATTGGTTGGATAGGGAGATAGGGAGATAGGGAGATAGGGAGATAGGGAGATAGGGAGATAGGGAGATGGGGAGATAGGGAGATAGGGAGATAGGGAGATGGGGAGATGGGGAAATTGGCGGAAGAGAAAGTTGTACGTTTGACCGCAACTTGGTATCAAGCAGACTTGAGATGAGTTGTTATTCTCTTCAAACCACTTGCGATCATAACCAATTAATCACACTTGAGGTGCGACCCGTGGCGAATTTAATAATTAGATGCGGAAAGCACACCTAACTAGTTTGAGCTTCGCGGCTTAAGAGGGATGGGTAAAGGCAAGTTTTGTCAAATTCTTGGCGTGACTAGAACCAGGGAACTGACTCCTATTTTCCCCAAATCCTTTCAGTCCACAACCCACACCCGGTCTAGTTTTTATCCTGCTTGTCACTCCCTCAGGTGCGACCCGTGGCGAATTTAATTCTTAATGGGTCAAGCGCACCTATTGACTCTTGGCAAAAAAATCCCCCGGCTAGTGTCGGGGGAACTCCTTAGAAGTATGAAGTGTGAATTCTCAGGTTATTATAGGCCAATGCTGCTTCTTGAACTATATACAAATAGTTAGTATCTAGCTATACTAACTATTAGATTATTGGTATCAAAAGCTACAACTGATCCTGGTAACTATAAAACTTTGATATTATAGCATATTTATGTTTGACTTTATCGAACCCATAAATACAAGGAGATTCAGAACCGATACTTTTTAGCTACCAAAGTCTACCAAGAGAAACTTTAGCCCGCCAATGCAAGCTGATTGCTCAGCCAGGGGGTATCTCCCAAAGCACGAAGAAATATTCCTCGTGCGCCATCATAAAAGTGCGTCAACCAGATCCAATGTCACTACAAAACCCTTGGTTTTCGGGAAATTTATTTAATTGTGAGACAAGGTCATGGCACTAATTTCATAGTTAAAGTATAGCAAATTACTTGAGGTTTTGGCAAGCTTTGTGATACTTTTGCCTACTGTCTACTAACCTCATCAACCCTGAGTCGTTGAACTGCTAATGGTATCGTACCATAGAAGCTGACGCTTCGCTTCGGTAAAAGCTGGTTTGGCTGACCCCACCCAACTTATAAAGTATAGGTGTAAATTATGGGTGGGGACTGCACTCACAAATTTTCTTCAACTGAACACGATATCAGTATGGCATGATGGCTTCTCGCGGATTAACTTCATATGGATTGAGCGAGTTTCCTTGCCATCCACTGACACTGCCATGATTGGGTAGTCAATCACACCATCCTGGAAAGACATCTGGAAGCTGAAGGTACCGTCTGGGTTAATCTTAATCGGACGTCCATCAATAGTAAGGGAAGCACGAGGATCAGTGGTACCATGGATAATTAGCTCAGCATCTACGACTAAGGACAATTCCGGAGAACGAGCGGGGGGAGCAGAAGCATTGAAACCAGCTCCCGACATATTTGGAGAAACCCACTTACCAATACCCGAAGGGAAAGCATTGGAACTTATTACTGACCTTGGTAGTTGCTGCATAGAACTATAAAGAGAACCAGCTACTCCCTCAGCTTCCACAGATTGAGTCATGCCAAAGATTTCCCCATAGATAGGTCGATCAGGAATTTCCGAGCTACTCCCATTAGCTGTCTGGCTAGGCGGCACAAGTTTTAGGACAGTCTTACCCTGTAGATTATCATCCCAGTTGACCGTGACGAATTGGTCTTCCATCCATTTAGAGGGATAGGCAGGGGGAACATGGATAGGTGCTGAACGGGCAAGAACTAGCCATTGACCATCTTCACAGCGATAACCAATTTCAACTACATAGTCGCGATCGCTAACTGGCATGGGTAGATACCATTCTCGCGCTAGCTCATCACAGGGATATTCTTGGATACTATGGGGACTTTGATAATCCAGTTTGATTGCGGTAACATCATAGAGCCTTAGAGCGAGTTGTTGACCTCCATGAGAGCGCAGTTCTTGTTTATGTTCATAGGGAATATCCCAATAGGCATAAGACCAATGTGGATCACGAGGCATTAGGACAATCCGGCTTTCACCATAACCTTCTGGTAGCTCTGCTAATCCCTCATCAACAGAAACTAGAGTATCACTAGTCGGCTCTTCTTGAGCTAATTCAAACTTGGTTGATTCCACATTCGGTTGTGCCTCAATTATCGGCGATGGAGTGGTAGACCTTTTGTGACGTTCTATTGCTTGAATTTCCGCCAATAAGCGTGCTTTCCGCATTCTACTGTATCGAGATATACCATATTCACTCGCGACTCTACGTAATTGCCGTAGAGTCATTTCTTCTAGGGGAGTTCCTTCTTTTGCCATGATTTATGTTCTATACGTTGTTAGGTTGCCTGATAGATTACTGATGTCAATCTTGAGGTGCGACCCGTGATGGCGAGCAATCCCTTGACCGTAGGTCACGCTACGCGAACGCCATTACGGAAAGCGCACCTAATTAAAAAAAGTTTTGGTTGCTATGAAACTTACCATTAGGTCAGACCTGACTAAAGTTTTTATCCTTCTTGATTCCCAGACTTTAATGGAAATTGCCCGTCTACCCTTGCGACACTTCAGTTATTTTTTATACCAACAATATGCTCAAGTCAGCCATCGATAATTTGGTGAAATACTAACAAACCAACATTTTTATGGGATCCTCTGATCAACTATATATAACAAGGAATTTTTTGGTCAGGTCAAGGGGTAAATCAGGCGATTTTCGGTAAATTCACGCATTTACCAGAAAATATGGACTCAAAATGTCATGAAATTATCACATCACTCCTCAGGTGCGACCCGAACGCGCCCCGCGTCGGCTTTGCGGAAAGGCGCGACCCTAGGCCGGGTTCCCCGGCCTAGGAGGCGCGCACCAAAGCGCGAATTTAATTCTTAATAGGTCAAGCGCACCTAAGGACTCAGTCATCAATATTATCAAGTTAGGCACCATCAGTAATCCGTCGCCAATAAGGATGAAGCTCTGATCTACTTATCCAAGACACTTTTCATTAATCATTTATCTCTCAGCCTTAATGAGGATAAGCAAGACTATTTGGCTGCTTTCCTCAAGGTGAGCGAAGCGTGGCAAGGCAAAGCTAATCGCATCATCAATCATCGACAGGAATAATCATTAGTTTTCCCTTTTCTTTTCGACAGGAATTAACTGGTCAGATATGTTTTTAGTTATCTTACCATCCAACCCTTAATTAACCACTGACCCCCTTGGCGTACTAACTCATACTTGACTCTTAAGTTGTCATTACTCGAAGCTGCCGGACTCAGAATACCATCTTGATATACCTTTGCTTCCTCCTTGACCGCAGCATCTATCACAGCTTGATTAGGATTCGATGTGTTAGTCTCAACTGAGTTAATTTTGACGCTGTGCTTGTAGAACCGGTAAGAGTTATTGTTTTTAGCCGCTTTAGCACTTTTTCGCCAGACAGACAGAGCTGGCTCAGCTAATATTTTATTAAGTTGCCCTACGTCATGTTTTTCTCCAAAGGCAAGTTTCTTAGTGTTTAGCCAGGTTTCGATGACTTGCTGAGCCGTTTCTTGATTTAGAGGACCACTTGGAGCGATCAGCTCACTGCCGCTCGGAGGAATCGGGACTGGAGGTTGGTCAAGCTGCACAAAAGCTTGTTCTCCCTCTAAGGGTGGTGTTGACAAACTTTTAAGAGCTTTATTGAGCAAAATCAGCAGGATGCCCAGTCCTAGCAAACCTAAAAGACTCAGGAAAATCAGACGTCTTAGTTTAGTCCCTGGTTTGAATCGCTCTGGTGAAGGTTCCATAGGATCAGGGGATGAATGATTCAGACTGCTCCGCTGACTTGAGGAGTCTTTGACCAAAGAACCGCCTCTAGACCAACCACCTGAGGCAGTTGAATTTTGACTATCGAGGGTTTTGCCTGACTTGCCCCCACCCATAAAACTACCTAAGGATTGACGCCTACGACGCCGCCCATGACTCCGCAAGCCTGTGGTTTTTGACTCTAAGTCCTGATGAGTTTGTGCTTCTGAGCCATTTGATGAGTGGGACATCCCTTGAGCTGTAGGCAAAGTTGATACCCCATTAGTGGTGAAGCGATCGCTATTGACCCTGCTTTGACTAACACCGTTTGCCAACGCCCCACTTGGCCACCTTGACCCCACCGTTACTGGTTCTGCCGTTGTCTGTGAGCCTTGGCCATTGCTGAATCTCTCTTGCCCCAGGATGCTTTTAGAAGAGCCTACCGTTGCATAGCTGGTTGTTTGGGAAGGTACAACCGTCCACTGATTGCTAGTTTCCTCAGATGAATCTGGTAAATTTTCTAGATAGGCTTGTACTTGATCATCAGCAAAGTATTCCTTCAAAGAGACCTTTTGATTCGCCAAATCCCGGAAGTGGGGAAATACAGATTCTTGTAGCCAACGCTCTCCGTAGAGGCATAATCCTGGCAATAAGTCTGGGGAATTTTGAGAATGTTCCCGAATGAAAGCTAGAGGTTCGTATTCCTGGCTCAGTTCCAAGGCACGACTGGCTTCTTCCGTTTGGCCGAGAAGCAGAGCACACACCCCTTGTTCTAGGTGAACATCCTGCCGCTTACCCAAACGCATCAGCATTTTCTTGGCACGAGCAATCAAAGCTGGTTCTCTGTGAGCAAATCCCCTTGCTAGTAAGGCGTAAACAGCTAGGTATGTAGCAACTGCTGAAGGGCGTCGTGCTTCAGCTTCAAATAAGGTTTGCTGTTGGTTGGAGGTAAGATAGCCTCGCAACTGTTGGATAAAGCGGAGAAAGTCATCAATCCCTAAACCAGATTGGTCATTACCAGTGCCATCGATACCTCGACGCTCCTGTAACATTTCTTGGAGCAACCGCAAGCCTTTGCGCCGCTCAATGGCTTTTTCTTCTGGCAGGGCTAATAATTCTAAAATCCGATAAGGGCGAAGTTTATAGAGGTCTGCCTGGATTTCCCCTCGAACACTCGGAAATAAGCCTTCTTGTAGAAGTAATTGTTGTCCAGTTTCTAGGGACATAGCTGCGTTTTCATACTCCGCTTGCTGCCATTGCTCTCGACCTAGCTCTAAGCAGGCAATAGCTAAGGTCAAAACCACGTCGGGTTGAACAAGTTGGGGATCCCCCAATTTCCCCTGACTTAATCCAACGCTGTCACCTTTTTCCAGTAACGGTTGCGCCAGTTTTAGAACCAGTTCGTATTCCCCAAGTTCTTGAAGAATCAGTAAGCTTCCGAGTAATTGGTCGTTCTCAATTTCAATCGTAGGAGTGTGAGCTTCGACGGTTTCACCTGTTACTGTTTGATTAGTACCAGGAGCACCCGCCACTGATGGGTGTTGCTCTTGGAGTTGATAAGCTTTGGCAATCAAGCCAGCATCATACTCCTCTCTTGTTTCGGGGTCACTCAAAACCCCGTAGGCTTTTTCAAGGAGTGTTTTACGAGAGGCTATTGCTGCTTCCGAATATTCTCGGCGCGGTAGTTGTAAGGTACGATCACGATAGGCTTGGCTGAGCTGTTGGGCTGTAGCCTGAATCGGCAATCCTAATATGCGGTAGTAATCGAGCGGAATGCGCACGGTTCACTTCCCCAGCTTTTCGAGCAACTGAATGAGTTGATGATAGCCCATATCGTACTCCCTAAACTGGCTATAGCTATTCATCTGTCATTGTCAAAGACACAGTATCGCAGCTAACCGGTTTTGTCGAGTCCCTAAACACTATTAATTCTAGCAACTAGGGTGGATCATCTCCTTTAATTAACTTTAATTAAACTAAAGAGTATTGGTTGTCAAGCAGTAGTGTGATTTTAACTCAAGTCAACTTGACCTAACTATTCCCTCCAGGCTTGACCTAGAAGAGAAATCCTGGAAGATAAACCCTGTAGGCTTGAGTCAAACTTTATGATAGCTTTGCTTAAATTGGGTAAACAAGTAGTTTGGCGAAATGCCAGTATAGTGTTGGGACAAGTATAGGACAAATTAATGGCTCAGGAAAGAACTTTACCTAAAGTAGAGGATTATAGCCCCATTACCAGCGCAGAAGGATTACTACTTTACGAGGATATGGTGCTCGGGCGCTTTTTTGAGGACAAATGTGCTGAAATGTACTATCGGGGCAAAATGTTTGGTTTTGTCCACCTCTACAACGGTCAAGAGGCAGTGTCAACAGGAGTCATCAAGGCGTTGCGTATTGGTGAAGACTTTGTTAGTAGCACCTATCGTGACCACGTCCATGCCTTAAGTGCAGGAGTGCCAGCACGGGAAGTGATGGCAGAGTTATTTGGCAAAGCAACAGGCTGCAGCAAGGGACGCGGTGGTTCAATGCATATGTTCTCACAAGAACATAATCTCCTAGGAGGTTATGCCTTTGTAGCTGAGGGAATTCCTGTTGCCACCGGTAGTGCTTTCCAAAGTAAATACCGTCGCGAAGCCTTGGGGGATGAGAGTGCTGATCAAGTCACCGTTTGCTTTTTTGGTGATGGAGCTTGCAATAATGGTCAGTTCTTTGAATGTTTGAATATGGCAGCCCTTTGGAAACTGCCCGTTATCTATGTGGTGGAAAACAACAAGTGGGCAATTGGGATGGCTCATGAACGGGCAACATCCCAGCCAGAAATTTATAAAAAAGCCAGTGTATTTGGCATGGCTGGAGTAGAAGTCGATGGGATGGATGTAATGGCTGTCAGAACTGTTGCCCAAGAAGCGATCGCTCGGGCTCGTGCAGGAGAAGGCCCAACCCTAATTGAAGCCCTGACCTACCGCTTCCGAGGTCACTCTCTGGCTGACCCCGATGAACTCCGCTCCAAAGAAGAGAAGGAATTCTGGTTAACTCGCGATCCCATTAAAAAGATGGCAAGTTACCTGACAGAAAATAATCTAGCTACTGCCGAAGAACTCAAAGCCATTGAGAGCAAAATCCAGGACGTCATTAATGATGCAGTTGAGTTTGCCCAAGCCAGTCCTGAACCTGACCCTAGCGAACTACATCGCTATGTTTTTGCTGAGGATTAGTTAACTGAAGTAGCAAGTGTGAACTATGAAATACTTCACACTTTCTTAGTCACGGTCTCAATCCTAGGAGTGCCATCGGCTTGTACCCAGGCAATGTAGGTGATACCGTGACCCAGGGCGTATTCTCTAATTTGTGCTGGTGAGCGTCCCCCTAAATCCATCTCTACCCTGACCAAATGCTCAGAATCTCTAAGTTTCTGGGCATAGGTAAAAGCCACTGCCTCAGCCTCGGGAAATTCTGGCACCACTAACCAATCACTAGCTGGTGTCTGGGTGGGTAATTGATTACTGGAAAGTAAGACATAATGAAGGTCTTCTAGGTTGAGGCAAAAACCAATTCCAGGGTAGGCTTCTCCTTGAGGATGATATAGACTCAGCAATTGATCGTAGCGCCCTCCCTGACCTAAAACTCGGCTAGAGCCCTCGCTACTACTGACTACTTCAAAGACAATACCAGTGTAATAGTCAAAGGTTTGTACTAAGGTCAAGTCGAGAACGATCGGTAAGGGGCTAGCCGAACTACTATTTAAAAGTTCCACCAGGGATTTGAGATTGGTCACAATCTCGTGTTCCGACGAGTCTAAATCAAAACTAGCAACCTTTTGCAAAACATCAGCAGGGTCTCCCCTTAGGTCAAAAAGAAACAATGCTCGTTCCCGTAATTCTGGGGATAGGGGTAATGTTTCTAGGGTAACCCGGTCAAGATAGGCAATGGCTTTACGAACCTTTTCTTGCATAGGTTTAGGGAAGGGAGACAAAAGCGATCGCGTTAGCCGAGCTTCCCCCAAAATCAGGTGCCACTGCTGCAACCCTAAATTATTAAGACAATCGGCTAGCAACAGCAGAATTTCCCCATCTGCCAACAGCCCACCAACTCCCAATAATTCTACCCCCGACTGGTAAAACTCTAGTTGACGTCCGTGGTTACCTATAGTTGGTCGTCGAAATACATTGGCATTGTAATAGAGTCGCTGGGGTAAAGATAGGCAGGCTTCACTATTACTGCCAGCAATACGACTAACCATTGCTCTGGCTATGGATGCTGTTAATTCTGGACGCAGCCCCAGGGTTCCTTCCTCAGCATCGTGCAACTGAATAACCGTGGAACGTTCGACAGCTCCTCCTGCCATCAGAGTATCCAACCATTCTAGGGTTGATGTGATAATCCGGTGGTAACTCCAGCGGTGAAATACTTGCTGTAAGTGGTTAGCAATCCAGCGTTTTTGGGTAACTTCTAGGGGAAGTAAATCCCTTGCCCCTGGGGGTGGTTGATGAATCATTACTTTTTCTTTCCACCAAATAAACCACCAAATAAGCCACCACCAGATTTATTGGAAGGTTTCCCTTTAGCTGCTTGAGGCGAAACCTTTGGTTGGCTACCGCCACTTTTCGGGGTTAATTCATTGAGAATCTGTTTCGCCTTCAATGCTTTTTCGTTCTGAGGGTTCAATTGCAACGCCTTATTAATGTGTACTTTAGCCATTGTCCCCTTATTTTGCTTCAAATAAGCAATTCCCAATAAACTATGGCAGTCGCTATTGTTTTGGTCCAACTTCAGAGCTTCTCGCAACTCCAGAACTGCCGCAGCAAAATTGTTCTTCACCAAATATCCTTCAGCACGCCGGATATAGCTATCCACTCGTGATACTCCCTTAGTCCCAACGGACCCTCCCTGTGATGTTGCACCGGTAGTAGTCTGACTATTTGGCTGGGTCACACCAGTTGCTTGAGTTTTCACAGGGGTTGATACAGGAGTTTTTACCGTTTCGCCCTTACCACTTTTACACATCAAATAAACTAGGTTAAGTTCACTGATTTCGGCAATTTTTGCCAAGGCTTGGTCAAGGGCTTGGTATTGCTCTGATGCTAGGTGGTCAACTGAGGTTCTGTAAAGATTATCTAAATTTGCCCCTGCTTGTAATAATTGCTTAGCCGTTGCGCTAGCCAGGGAAATTTTATCTCCTTGAGCCCCTAACTGCTTACTCAAGTGGCTTAGACTAGCAGCATAGTCACGATGACCTCGGGATAGCTGTTCATAAGCAGGATTAACCAGCCGTGTTAACAGCAGATTTGCTTGATTTTTTTCCACTTCGGTACTGGCTTTGCAACTGTCGGGATGCAAACGTCTAGCAATTTGAAGGTACCTTTTACGGACTGCCTTAACATCCGCATCAACTGGAATTCCTAAAACTGCGTGGTAGTCAGTGAAATCAAGCTTGAAGAGTCCGTATTCAATTTTCAAAGACATAGGCAACTGTCCCATCTCAACTGCTGCAAGGCTCGTTTCTAGTATCTCTTAGATTAGAGAATCTAGGTTTGTTTGGGTAATAAAAAGCAGCTGCTTCTTCAACGAAGCAGCTGTAACTAGCTAATGGTGCGACCATAACGCGCACCGCGTCGGCTTTGCCGAAAGGCGCGCCCAAAGCGGTGCGAATTTAATTCTTAATGGTAAGAGCGCACCTATAGTGCAACATTTAACCTGTACAAACCTACTCACAAGCAGATAGGACGATGGTATAGCATTAGTTAAAACTAATGGTTGTTGCCGACAAAGCAATGCCAAAAGCATTGCGCTAATTTTCTTAATGGAGGCTCTGGTGCCTACTCTCAAACCGCACTGTAACTTCACTCAGTCCATTATTTTACGTCGCTTAACTTACGACCAGCTGCCAAGGCTTTTAGTTCTTCGTTTGGCGGTAGTGTTCCCTTGTTAAACAAGTTACTAACTTAGTTGATTATAAAACAGTAGATAATGTTTGACAAGGTTTAGAGAGCTATAAGGCTAATAGTTGCACCTCCAATTAGAGTACTTTAATTAATTCCGTAAGCTTTAGTAATCAAAATCTCCACCCATACCAGCACCAGCAGGAGCATTGTCCTTAGGCTCAGGCTTGTCTACCACAATACACTCAGTGGTCAACACCATACCTGCGATGGAAGCGGCATTTTGGAGAGCAGAACGAGTTACCTTAGCCGGGTCAACGATACCAGCTTCAAACATATCTACAAACTCACCATTGGAAGCATTGTAGCCAACGTTAAATTCTTTTTCTTTAACTCGCTCAGCGATCACCGCACCATTCTGACCAGCGTTCTGGGCAATTCGCTTCAGAGGTGAAGACAAGGCACGAGAAACAATCATAGCACCGGTAAGTTCTTCAGCCTTAAGGTTCTCGTTTGCCCAAGTTTCTAGGTCAGGAGTCAGGTGAGCTAGAGTTGTGCCACCACCAGGGACAATACCTTCTTCCACAGCTGCCTTGGTAGCGTTGATGGCATCTTCCAAACGCAGCTTGCGGTCTTTCATTTCCGTTTCTGTCGCAGCACCCACTTTAATCACTGCGACACCACCAGCCAGCTTAGCTAATCGCTCTTGCAGTTTTTCTTTGTCGTAGGAAGAATCGCTTTCGTCCATCTGACGGCGGATTTGGTCACAACGACCCTTCACTGCATTTTCGTTACCTTCAGCAACGATAGTAGTGTTGTCCTTAGTTATGGTCACACGACGGGATTTACCCAGCATTTCCAGCTTGGCGTTGTCAAGCTTTAGACCTGCATCTTCGGTGATTACTTGTGCACCAGTTAGGGTAGCAATGTCCTCCAGCATAGCTTTACGGCGATCGCCAAAGCCAGGAGCCTTGACAGCTGCTACATTCAAAACACCCCGTAGGCGGTTGACCACCAAGGTTGCCAGGGCTTCTTTCTCAATGTCCTCAGCAATAATCAGTAACGGCTTGCCAGAACGAGCCACTTGCTCGAGTACTGGCACCAGGTCTTGTACCAGGGTAATTTTCTTGTCAGTGAGCAGGAGGTGAGGTTCTTCTAGAACTGCTTCCATCCGCTCAGTGTCAGTAGCAAAGTAGGGAGAGATATAGCCTTTGTCAAAGCGCATCCCTTCGGTAATTTCTAGTTCAGTGGTCATAGACTTCCCTTCTTCAAGGGAAATCACGCCCTCTTTGCCCACTTTGTCCATTGCGTCAGCAATCATCTGACCAACAGTCTCATCGTTACCCGCAGAGATAGAACCAACTTGGGCAACGGCTTTAGAGTCTTCTACTGAACGGGCATGTTGAGCAATCTTGTCTACCAGAAACGCAGTAGCTTTATCAATACCCCGCTTCAACGCGATTGGGTTAGCACCCGCAGCAACGTTGCGCAAGCCTTCTTTGACCACAGCATGAGCTAGTACTGTAGCTGTTGTAGTCCCATCACCAGCAGCATCATTGGTTTTTGAAGCTGCTTGCCGAATCAGAGAAACACCAGTGTTTTCAATGTGGTCTTCCAGTTCAATTTCTTTAGCAATGGTGACACCGTCATTAACAATTTGAGGAGCACCAAACTTCTTCTCTAACACTACGTTGCGACCTTTTGGTCCAAGCGTGACAGCTACAGCTTCAGTCAGAGTGTCCATTCCCTTTTCTAGGGCGCGACGAGCATTTTCGTTGTAAATAATGCGCTTAGCCATAGGTTTTGAATTCAGTTCCTAAGGGTTATTAAGGTTGAAGGTAAAAGGTTGAAGGTAAAAGGTTGAAAATTTAAGGGTTCAACTTGTTTGCTGTTTACTCACCTTCAAGGTGTTAGCTGACGACTGCCAAGATGTCTTTCTCTGACAACAAAACGTACTCTTCGTTGCCTAACTTAATATCGGTACCAGCGTACTTGGAGTAAAGTACCTTGTCCCCTACTTTGACTTCGAGAGCAGCGTGAGAACCATCATCGTTCCGCTTCCCAGGTCCGGTCGCTACAATTTCCCCAACTTGAGGCTTTTCCTTAGCGTTATCCGGTAGTAGGATACCGCCAGCAGTTTTTTCTTCAGCGGCGCTTACCTTAACAAAAACTCGATCCCCTAAGGGCTTAACGGTGGAAACACTCAGAGTTACAGCTGCCATATCAGTTTTTCCTCTCTAGTTCATCTGATTCATCTGAGCCGATTTAGCACTCTCAGCTCCTGAGTGCTAATTTACTCAAAATCAGCAAGAGATGGCAATAAATACCTCTGTACGGGTTCCCGAACTCATAGTAGGTTAACAGATGGCGAATGCACGGATGATATAGCTTTGGGTTATTATCTGTGTATCCGTATCGGTATGGTGTAGCTTGTACCTGTTTCATCTAAGGTTTGACCTTAGTCCCAGGAATTGATTAAAAAACCAGAACTACAACCCATCGACTGCTGACCACTGATCACTAAAACCAGCAAATAGATATAACAGATATATTCTTACTCTCGTCCTTTCGACTCATCCTCACACAACAAAAGCCCTAAAACTCATGCCAGCAGACAAAACTGAGCCTGAAGCTACCCCATCTAATTCTGATAATTCTGATAATTCTGATAATTCTGACACTTCGACTCTCGGAGAATCGGAACAACTTACCCTAGCCGCTAACGTAAAGAGCTTAGGACTTAATCAAATTCAGCGCCACATTTTCTTGTGTGCTGATCAAACTAAACCGAAATGCTGCTCAAAAAAAATTAGCCTTGAATCCTGGGAATATCTTAAAAAACGCCTAAAAGAGCTAAAACTAGACCAGCCCAAGGAGGTTGAGCCAAGTTGCATTTTTCGCACCAAGGCTAATTGTCTGCGAGTCTGTACCTCTGGTCCTGTGATGGTAGTTTACCCAGATGGTGTTTGGTATCACCATGCTACCCCTGAGGTAATTGAACGCATTATTCAAGAGCATATTATTGGCAACCAAGTTTTAGAAGACTATGCTTTTTTAGTTCATCCTTTGCCAGAAACTCTTCAAGCATCTGCTTCAGACTACCAGGCAATGGCAGCAAATGGTACCCAACCCCAACCAGGTTAAGATCCTTTTCCTTACCAACCCTAATTATGGTGAGGTAGGATTATTGGTTGGAGAGTTAAAGCAGCTTGGTAACTTCCAGGCATAAGAAAAGGCAAGAGGTACTACCACTATTAATAAAATTAAGCAAGCAAAGTATAACAAACGTTACAGTTATGAAGGACAATGCTGTAAGAGAGCAAAAAAAACTGCTGCTGATTGATGATGACCCCAACCTCATATTGTTAGTCAAGGACTACCTCGAGTTTCAGGGATACGAAGTGATTACTGCTGAACATGGGAAAGAAGCTCTGGACATTTTAGAGCAGGATATTCCTGATATGATTATCTGTGACGTAATGATGCCAGAGATGGACGGCTATACCCTGGTAGAAAAGGTCAGAGATGATTCTCGCACCAGCTGGATTCCCATACTCTTTCTCTCAGCCAAGGGTCAAAGCCAAGATCGCGTAAAGGGTCTTAATAAAGGTGCGGATGTTTATATGGTGAAGCCCTTTGAGCCAGAAGAACTGGTAGCACAGGTGGAATCCTCCCTCAAGCAAGCGTCTCGTCTAATCCTTCACTCAGGTTCTGGTCCAGACAGCACACCCAAAATTAAAGTTCCTTACGATGTTGAGTTGACTCCTACTGAGCTAAAGGTTGTCCAGCACGTGGCAAGAGGTATGGCAAATCGGGAAATAGCTGAGAAACTGAATGTTTCTCAGCGCACCATAGAAAGCCATGTATCGAACATGCTAGGGAAAACTGGTCTCCATAACCGTACTGAATTAGCTCGTTGGGCAATTGAAAATAGTATGGCATAACGCTCCGTACGCTGATTGGTAAATCCTAGAAAGCCAACCTTGACCATTCACTAATCACACAAGGACTAAGCTCGTGAGCCCAGAAACTATTGTTAACAATCCCTCGCCACCGGCAGAGTCAGCTCCGGCTGGGGGGGCACCTTATGACCTAACTGCATTCGATGCTAGGGTCATGAAAACCTATGGACGCTTTCCTATTGCCTTAGAGCGGGGTGCCGGTTGCCATGTCTGGGATACTTCTGGGCGAGACTATCTTGACTTTGTGGCAGGGATTGCTACCTGTACCTTAGGTCATGCTCACCCAGTTGTGGTAGAAACGGTAATTAAGCAAATCCAAAAGCTAAACCATGTTTCCAATCTCTACTACATTCCAGAGCAAGGGGCATTAGCGAAGTGGCTCATTGACCATTCTTGTGCAGAACGAGTATTTTTCTGTAACTCGGGAGCGGAGGCTAATGAAGCTGCTATCAAACTGGCACGGAAATATGGCCACACTGTGCTCGATATTGAACAGCCAGTGATTTTGACCGCTCAGGCCAGTTTCCATGGGCGAACCTTGGCAACAATCACGGCAACTGGCCAGCCTAAGTACCAGAAAAACTTTGACCCCTTGGTACCTGGATTCGAGTACGTACCCTACAACGATATTCAGGCACTGGAAAATGCGATCGCAGATATTGATGAGGGAAATCGGCGAGTAGCAGCAGTGATGCTCGAACCATTGCAGGGAGAAGGGGGTGTTCGCCCAGGAGACCTAGACTACTTCCAGCAAGTTAGAAAGATCTGTGATCAAACTGGCATCCTGCTGATTCTAGATGAAGTCCAGGTGGGTATGGGTCGCACTGGTAAATACTGGGGCTATCAGAATCTGGGAATAGAGCCAGATATCTTCACCAGTGCTAAGGGATTGGCTGGTGGCATTCCCATTGGAGCGATGATGTCTAAGAAATTCTGTGATATCTTCCAACCGGGAGAGCACGCTAGCACCTTTGGTGGTAATCCCTTTGTCTGTGCAGTCGCCCTATCTGTAGGAAAAACCTTGGAACAGGAGAATATTTTGCAAAATGTTCAGGTGCGGGGTGACCAGCTGCGCACCAGACTGAGAGCGATCGCTCAAAAATATCCCCAAGTTATTGAAGAAGTGCGAGGCTGGGGTCTAATTAATGGGCTTGTACTAAAATCAGATATTGATCTAACTTCAGTGGATGTGGTTAAAGCTGTGATGGAACGGGGTTTGTTGTTGGTACCAGCAGGACCAAAGGTAGTTCGCTTTGTTCCACCCCTAATTGTCTCAGCCGGTGAAGTTGACCAAGCAGCTCTTATTGTAGAGCAAGCCTTACAAGCTTTAACTTAACCGTTAACCCTCAACCGTCAACTATCAACAATCTCGATAATCTTGACTTTAACTTGACCCTCACCTAACTGAATTTGTAGTTCTTCTCCAGGAGTCAAATTTTCTGTAGACGAAGCAATGGTTCCGTCTGGGGTACGCACTAGTGCATAGCCTCGTTTTAGGACTTTTTGAGGGTCAAGGGTATTGAGCTTTTCCTTGAGCAGTTGACAGTGCTGGACTCCTTGGCTCAAACGCTTTGAGGTCACTTGCAACAATCGCTGATGCTGAAATGCGTTCCCATTTTGTTCCTGGTGTAGTTGTTGGTCTAGACCTAGGTGTCGTAATCGTGTGCGTAGATGGTGCAGTTTATGGCGAGATGCCTCTGTGATTTGAGTCACGGCTTGATAAAGGCTAGTCCGCCGCTGTTGATGTTCAGCATAAAGGGTAATCAGTTCTGGTACAGCTTTTTCCGCTGCTGCTGTAGGGGTGTGAGCACTGTGATCAGCTACTAAGTCAGCTAAGGATTCATCCCGTTGATGACCAATACCAGTGATCACCGGTATTGAGCATTGAGCAATTGCTCGCACCACCCGTTCATCATTGAAACAAGCTAAATCCTCTGATGCTCCACCCCCTCTAGCTAATATCAGCAGTTTGGCTCTGCCATCCCCCTCGACTCGATCAATAGCGTTAACTATTGATGCGATCGCAAGTTCCCCCTGAACCTGAGCTGGTGAAAGTAAGACTCGTAAACCAGGATACCGTTGCTTTAGTGTACGTTTAATATCTCCCCAAGCGGCAGCTTGGGGGGAGGTAACCACAGCAATAGTTTCAGGATGAATCGGCAGGGGGCGCTTTCGTTGTGGGTCAAATAATCCTTCTGCTTCAAATCGTTGACGTAATTGGCGTGAGCGCAAGGCTTGCAACCCCTCACCCGCCGGTAAGGCTTGCCAAACATTTAGCTGATACTGTCCCCGCTGAGGATAAACTCGGAGGCTGCCCAAAATAATCAACTGTTCTCCTAGTGCTGGTACCTGCACCAGCTTGCTTAACTGGCTCCTCCAGGCTACACATTGTATAGTAGCTTTGGCATCTGGGTCTTGGAGGGTAAAAAACATCCCTTTTGGATGGTTGTTGCTACTAGAAACTTCTCCAATCACCCAAACTCTATGGAGTTGGTTATCTTCCTCTAACAACTCTTGGATATAGTCGGTTAACCCAGCAACCGACAAAATTGCTTCTGAGAATAGGGAATTGATTAGAGATGAGGCCATTGTTAAGCTAATCGTCTATTAAATTAATAATTTTTCACATAATGCTGTTGAATGTTGTTTAGTGACTCAACAAGGGTTTTGTTGATTCTATGTAACCAATTTTATTTAAATTCTGAACAAAAGTATTTCCTAGTGGGTAGCCCATGCCAAGACTTGTGCCCTTAGCAACTGACAAAATCTGACTAGTTCCTTTACAAGGAAGTACTTTTGTACTATAATTTACCCAAGTCACTGATCCTCCTCAACATTCCTACCCAGCTTAACCAAGCAGTGTTGCAGAGAGCTGAAGGACTTTCAACCGTTAGAATGGATCAGTAATTATACTCTGGCCTTATCCTTGCATTTGAGATCCAGGAGGCTTGAGCAACACCAATCTTAACAAGGGATGGGATTTACCTGACCGTTGGCCTAATATAGAGTATTAGTCAAATCGGTAAAGAGCCCTAATTTCAATAAAATTAAAATTCACACCACAGCTCTTATAGAGCGATAACTTAGAATCCAAACTACCTAACCAGTCCCGATACAGTAAACTTTTTGAGGCATCCATGGCTACCCCAATCACAAACAGTCCCGAAAAAGAAAAAGCTCTGAACCTGGTACTAAAACAAATTGAGCGTAATTTTGGTAAAGGTGCCATCATGCGCTTGGGTGATGCCACCCGGATGAAAGTGGAAACAATTCGGAGTGGGGCAATTACCCTAGATTTAGCCTTGGGGGGTGGTCTGCCAAAAGGTCGCATTATTGAAATTTATGGTCCAGAAAGCTCTGGGAAGACAACCCTAGCTTTGCATGCCGTTTCAGAAGTGCAAAAATCTGGGGGAGTTGCAGCGTTTGTTGATGCAGAACACGCCCTTGATCCTACCTACTCTGCCGCTTTGGGGGTTGACATCGCCAACCTTTTAGTATCTCAACCTGACACAGGGGAATCAGCCCTAGAAATTGTGGATCAGCTGGTTCGTTCTGCTGCAGTCGATATCGTTGTTATTGACTCCGTAGCCGCTTTGGTACCCCGTGCAGAAATTGAAGGGGAAATGGGTGATAACCAAGTGGGTTTACAGGCGCGGTTGATGAGTAAAGCGCTGCGCAAGATTGCTGGTAACATTGGTAAATCTGGGTGTACTGTTATTTTCCTCAATCAGCTACGACAAAAAATCGGCATCACCTATGGTAGCCCAGAGGTGACTACTGGTGGTAATGCACTTAAGTTCTATGCTTCAGTTCGCCTGGATATTCGTCGAATTCAAACCCTGAAAAAATCTAACGAGGGCGAATATGGGATTCGTGCCAAAGTCAAAGTTGCCAAAAATAAAGTTGCCCCTCCTTTCCGCATCGCAGAGTTTGACATTATTTTTGGCCAAGGGATTTCCCGCTTAGGGTGTTTGGTGGATTTAGCAGAACAAACCAAAGTCATTCTGCGCAAGGGAGCCTGGTACAGCCACAATGGGGACAATATTGCTCAAGGTCGGGATAATACAGTTAAGTATTTGGTTGAACATCCCGAGTTTGCTGAGAATATTGAGCAGCAAGTACGTCAGCAACTCGACATGGGAGCAGTAGTTTCAGCTAACTCAGTGGCTCCTATGGATAGCAAGGAAGCGGATAGCTTAGAAGCAGGAGATGAGGAAGCTTAATCTATCAGCGATCAGCTTGTCGCTTATCAGCTATCAGCCAAAGGCCTGTGGCCAAGCTACACCGAACAGCTTTTGAATAAAATAAGCTGACCGCTGACCGCTGATCGCTAAATGCTTAAAATTCACTTTTCTTGAGTGTACTTTCTCATCAAAAAGCGGTCTAAAATTTATAACTGCTGAGCCGGAGTGACCTAATCGGATCCAGAAGAGAGCCTATGCTCACCATGGCTTTGATGATACTCTTCTCCTACTAGTATACCTGAGATTCCTCTTTGGCTCAAAGGAGTATCATGGTTTTCCTGCTATATTTTTCGTTCTGCCTTATTTTCCAAGCGAAATAGCCAAACCATCAAGATAACTACACCAATTTGCAGAGCCAAGTTAGGCATGGCAGTAGCTACAGATTTCCCAGCAGCTAACTGGGCTAGAAAAACCATTGCACCGATAAAACCAGAGGCACCGAAGGCAATATAGATAAACTTTCTTAAGCCTCGGTAGGGATGTTGAGCTTCTGCTTTTAGCCTGGCATACTTCTCTGGATTTATTTTTGGCCGAGAGACTTTGGGATTGGGGTCAGGATTTTTTGAGTTCGAGTTTGTCATTAATGTTTTACCCTAACTTAGCTGACTGATTTGCTATTGCTATAGTAATATTTGCTATATTAATAAACTGGTGCCGATGTAGCTCAGTGGTAGAGCATTCGATTCGTAATCGGACGGTCGGCGGTTCAAATCCGCTCATCGGCTTTGGGTAAGCATAGAGCTATCAGTTATCAGCTATCAGTTATCAGCTATCAGCTATCAGCTTCGGGCCTGTGGCCAAGCTACACTGAACAGCTTTTGAATAAAATCAGCTGACCGCTGACCGCTGACCGCTGACCACTGACTGTTGACCACTGACCACTGACCACTGACCGCTGACCGCTGACCGCTGACCGCTGACTGCTTACCCACTGATATTAGTTTTAAGGATATTAAAGCTCAAATGGGAGCCACCTTTAGGTATGATCTTAAAAAAGTATGAAGTTAATCGTGTAGCGAGGTAAGATGGTTTTTGATCTAGATTCCAAATTCTAGAACTTTCACCATTAGACCAATGTCTCACCTACTTCTTCATCTTCCGTATTTCATATCTTCTTGGGAGAACTCAACATGGTAACCCTCAAAATCATTGTTTATATAGTCGTTAGCTTCTTTATTGCCTTATTTGTCTTTGGATTCTTGTCAAACGATCCATCTCGTAACCCTAAGCGGAAGGATTTCGAGTAAATAGCGATCGGCCAACTAGAGATAGCCACAGCTCTTTAACACGGGACTATACAGACAAAACCACGCTCTTAGAGGAGGGTGGTTTTGTATTTGTGGTTAATTATTGTAATATGGGCTGTCTTTGTCGATAACCGATTTGGAACTACAATCTTGGGGATTGAGTCAAGGATTGTTGGTCTGAATAGTAAAACACCAGACAATTAGTGAAAAATGCCCCAGCCAGTTCAGCCGCCGGTCGTACCCGCAATTATTCAAACCGTTAAACCTTCCCAGACCACTAGCCACCTAGATGAATTATCTCAAACCATAACCGTTTCGGCACAGTACCAAAAACAGCAAAACCAGGTACTGCTCAAACCCTACCCCACAGGAGAGCTCAAGATTGAGGCTTTCCCAATATTAGCCACAGACAAAAGCGCTGCTAGCTTAGGTCCACCCATTTCCCCAGCAGTTGGCCAGACCTTGCCAAGGATAACAAACAGCCAAGACAATTGGCAACTAGGGCAAGGACAACAGTGGCAACAAGCTCTTCTAAAACTAGGAATCAAGCAACCACTCAATCCTGATTTAACGTCCTTACTCAAGAGTCCAACTCCAGAAGCACCATCAACTCTGGAACCGGAATTTTCTACTAGGGTTTCTCCTAGGTTTTCCTCATCGGTTACTTCTGAGACACCCGTTGCTGATTCTGGGTATGATTCCGCCCCCCTAGCCCCCCAGCGAGCAATCCCTCGCTGGGGGGAACAAAACCTTCAAAGTCCCCTGCCCCCCTCACCCCCCAATTTTGGGGGGAATTATCGGACTTCAATTGAGCAACGCCAACCTGATCGCCAAGCTGATAGCCAACCTGAGATTAAACCTGAGCCTGGGAATCAGGAAATATTCTTTGCTGTCAAATCCTACCCCAAACCATGTTCTACTCTTGAAACCTTACCGAATCCAGATGAATCCTTGAGTATCAATTCCAATTGCCCTTTGCCAATTGCTAGAAGCAAGCGCATTATAGCTCAAGAGCGGGGGGGAGAGACTAGAGAGTTTGAGTTAATCATCCCTGAACAATCTAACCCAGCTTCCCTAGACGAGACTGCACCACCATCAGACCAAGACTTGTCTCAACCCCAATCTGGTTCCGAGTTAGATTCCGAGGTTACTGCTCCTACAATTACCTTCGATACCAATGAGCAGCTAGACATACTTGAGCTGACTTCAGACCGTCAGGAGTATGACCAAACCAGACAAGTGATTACAGCGGTGGGCAATGTTACCTTGCGGTTCCAAGATGCCTTACTAGAAGCTGACCGTCTGCAAGTCAACTTGCCTACTCGGATTGTGGTTGCGGATGGGAATGTGGCTCTGACCCGTGGTAACCAGGTGCTAGAGGGAGAGCGCTTTGAGTATTATTTTGTTCAAGATACTGGTGTGGTTTTCAAGGCTAGGGGAGAATTTGTCAGAGCAAGTTCAGATTCTGGGCCACCCCCCCCAACTCAACCGGTCAGTCGCAGAATTATTAATAGCCAGCCCTTAACTGGAATTAGTAATCCTGGAGCCTTTGCCATTGAGTTTGGTGCTCGGGTTATTCCCAATGCTGAAACTGGGACAAGCACAACAACCATAGAATCCCCAGAAATAGAAGGGACTATCAATAGATTCCGCTATGAAGCCGACCGGGTGGAGTTTGACGGGTTAGAAGGAGTTGCTACTAATGTCAGAATTACCAACGACCCCTTTTCCCCACCAGAGTTGGAGTGGCGCACCAGAAATGCTCGATTTAGACGGATTTCCCCAGAAGTAGATGAAGTAGTTGCCAAGAATCCTCGACTGGTTTTTGATCAAGGGTTTTCCTTGCCTACATTTCGTGAACGGTTTGTGATTGACCGCCGTGAGCGGCAACCGAGTTTATTGGATTTTGGGTATGATGATGACGACCGGGGTGGTGTGTTTATTCAGCGTGGCTTCAAGATAGTTGAAACTCCCTCGGTCAGGTTTAGTCTAACACCACAGTTCTTTCTTCAAAAAGCTATTCTTGGAGACAATGATGAAGATGAGAACAATGATGCAGAAGGTGGTGGCGTAATCGATCCGGCTAACTTTGGTTTGCTTGTTGACCTCGATGCTACCTTAGGTCCACGCACTACACTAGTAGGTTCCGCAGCACTCACTAGTCTGGATCCTGAGGATTTAGAAAACGAAACTAGGGGGAGTTTGCGCCTCCGACAAACTATTGGTAACACCTACCCTCATCGCTTGACCTTAGAAGCTAGCTACCGCGATCGCCTTTTTAACGGGTCTTTGGGTTTCCAAACCGTTCAGAGTAGTATTGGGGGTATATTTGAATCACCGACAATTCCCTTAGGGAAAACTGGCTTGACTATTCGATATCAAGCTGGCGTTCAGCGCATTAATGCTAACACAGATCGAGTAGACTTGCTACCTCTGCCACCTCGGGATAACAATCGGATTAATTTGACCCGTTATCAAGGGAGTGCAACCTTAACTTGGACACAACCCCTTTGGCAAGGTAAAATCTTGCCAGCAACTGCTGAAGAAGGTATGCGCTATACACCAGCACCACTGCTTCCCAATATTCAACTGAATTCATCCATTACGGGTGTTGCTAGTGCCTATAGTAACGGTGATTCTCAAGAGTTTCTCCGTGGGAACATTGGCTTAACTGGGCAATTCGGTCATTTTTCTAAACCGTTTCTGGACTATACGGGTTTTAATATCAGCTATAGTCAGGTAGCTTTAGGAAATACATCACCATTTTTATTCGACCGAGTTGCAGATACTCGTATTCTTAATGCTGGTATTACCCAACAACTCTATGGTCCCTTTCGAGTGGGTTTTCAGACTTCCCTAAATTTAGATACTAATCAGGAAATTAGTACTGATTTCTTTTTAGAGTATTCTCGTCGAAGCTACAATATTTTATTGCGCTATAATCCAGTTCAACAACGGGGTTTAGTTGGTTTACGAATTAATGATTTTAATTGGACAGGTGCAACGGAGCCTTTTGATACGTTTAGCAACAGCTGGGAGGATGATTAGGGAGTCGGGAGTCGGGAGTCGGGAGTCGGGAGTCGGGAGTCGGGAGTCGGGAGTCGGGAGTCGGGAGTCGGGAGTCGGGAGTCGGGAGTCGGGAGTAGGAGTAGGAAGTAGGGTGAAGCAAATCGAATGGCTCTGATAGTTATCAGAAACGTTAAAATTATTTGTGTGGAAATATAAACCCTACCAAATTAAGCTCCTGGATAGGTTGGGCATCTCCAATGAAGACTCATAAGCATCGGTCAGTCTGTGGGAAATTAAAGAAGCGGTTAAATGCAGTTAAACGCTTCTTTAATTCCCCTAAAATTCGTCATAGCAGCACCACACAACCCATACATCTTACGCTTGGAGAGCCTTATGCTCCCTACAAACCTCCCTCAACTACTCAGGCACCTAACCACAGCTACGGCGTAAGTAATCTTACCTGGCCCCCTGGTTATCGGCTACAGAACGGTAAGTACACCATCGAAACAAAACTAGGAGAAGGTGGGCTGGGTATTACCTATTTAGCCCGAACTAAAACAGGCGATCGCATAGTTATCAAAACTATCCTTAATGATGTACTCCGGCAAGATAATTTATTAGAATTTTGGAAAATTTTCGCCAATGAAGCCGTAAAATTAGCCCAATGTAGCTGTGGTAATCCTCATCTAGTCCGCTTATCTGAAGAAATTATCCGAGAAGGTGAACTACCCTGCCTAATCATGGAATACATCGAGGGGGAAACCTTGTCGGCTCTGGTGGAACGGCAGGGTTTCCTCTCAGAAGAGCAAGCCTTGCTTTACATCCAGCAAATTGGTAGCGCCCTCTGGGACATTCATCAGCAAGGCTTGCTCCATCGGGATGTTAAACCTAATAATATCATGGTGCGGAACAATGGTTCTGGTGCGGTGTTGATTGATTTGGGTATTGCCACTAAGTTTGTCCCTGGGGTTAAACAAACTTATCTGTGTGCCCTAACACCAGGTTATGCTCCTCTGGAACAATATGAGTGGCGAGCGCAACTCGGTCCCTACACCGATGTTTATGCTTTGGCCGCTACCTTGTATGTGCTCTTAACTGGAAATGAACCAGTAACAGCTGACGAGCGGGTTGAGGGAGCTGTATTACCACCACCAAACCATCTTAATCCCCAGATTAGCGATCGCATAAATCGAGCCATTCTCAAGGCCATGAATTTGGTGGCAAGGGATCGCCCTCAGTCTATACCAGAATTTTTAAACTTACTGGGTATTAAGTTACCAACAAATAATAACAACTATAATAGCACAAATAGCACCAATAATCAACCACAGACAACTGCTCAAGTTGGAGACTTTTATCTAGAACGTCTCCAAGATGCTGAGTGTTATCAAAAGATTTTACAACCAGGAGCGCTAATTCGGATTAAAGCACCGAAGCTGATGGGGAAAACGTTACTCAGTAATCGGATTCTTAGTTATGCTAAGTCTCGGGGTTATCGCACGGTTTATTTGAATCTGAATCAGTTACCTTGCCATGATTTGGATGTATTTTTACAGTCGTTTTCCGTGCGATTTGGTGACAATTTGGGCTTATCAGACCAGTTGGATAATTATTGGAGTAAACGGTTATATAGTAAGGTGAATTGTCAACGATATTTTGAGCAGTATCTGTTACCGTCTTTATCCAGTCCTGTAGTTTTGTGCTTGGATGAAGTAGACCGAGTGTTTCCTCATCCAGAAGTAGCTGGAGAATTTCTAGGGTTGCTGCGCACGTGGCATGAGGATGCTAAAAATAATCAACTTTGGAAAAACCTGCGGTTGATTGTGGTTTATTCTACGGAAGTTTATATTGAATTGGATATCAATCAGTCTCCTTTTAATGTGGGAGAAGCAGTAGAGTTATCGGACTTTGATTTAAACAATATTCAGAGTTTAGCTGGGCGCTATGGCTTAAGTTTATCTATTGAATCAGGGCAAAAATTAATGGGTATGGTAGGCGGACATCCTTATTTATTGAAGCTAGCTTTCTCTACTCTTAGCAAAAATACAAACATGACCATAGAGCATCTGTTAGAAACCGCCCCGACAGAATCAGGAATTTATCGTCATCATTTGCGAGAACTTTTAAATAATCTAATTCTCCATCCCAATTTACTAAACCCTTTCAAAAAGTTACTGACAACTACTAAAGCTGTGCGTCTGGATTATAAGGAAACGTATCTGTTAGAAAGTCTGGGATTAGTCAGAGCAATCGGGAACGATTGTATTCCTCGATATAATTTGTATCGTCAGTATTTTAGTAACAGGATTTTATAGATAGGGAGCAGGGAGCAGGGAGCAGGGAGCAGGGAGCAGGGAGCAGTGAAATAGGAAGAGTAAATAAATCCTGTAAAACTCTATAACTATATCATCAAATCCAATACTGTATCCCTTTAGCATAAAACCAAATACTACTCCAATATCTTCACTACTGTTCTCTATTCCCTGTTCCCTGTTCCCTGTTCCCTGTTCCCTGTTCCCTATTCCCTACTCCCTACTCCCTACTCCCTACTCCCTTTCCTACCATGAGCAACCAATCAACAATCTACCAAGTTGGCGGAAGTTTACCTCAAGATGCCACAACTTATGCCCTGCGAAAAGCTGATACCGAAATTTTTCAGGCTTTAATGGCTGGGGAATTTTGTTATGTGCTCAACTCGCGACAGATGGGTAAATCGAGTTTGCGGGTACGAACTATGAAGCGTCTCCAGGAAGCAGGAGTAGCCTGTGGTTGTATCGATTTTACCATGATTGGGAAAGAGAATATACCGGTAGAAATGTGGTATTCAAGCTTGATAGTGATGCTCGTGGATGAGTTTAAGCTATCAAGTAAGTTTGATGAAGAAGCTTGGTTTAGAGATACAGAACACATCGCTCCATTGTTAGGGTTTGGCAAGTTTATTGAATCGGTATTGTTGGCAACTATTTCGGAAACTATTGTTATATTTCTAGATGAAATTGACAGTATTATTAAAGTAGCGTTTAAAGATGATTTCTTTGCCTTTATTCGCAGTTGTTATAACAAACGAGCCGAAAATCCTGTCTACAATCGCCTGAGTTTTTGTTTGCTGGGAGTAGCAACTCCAGCGGATTTGATTCAGGATAAACAGCGCACTCCGTTTAATATTGGTCGGGATATTGAACTGACTGGCTTTACCTTTGAGGAGGCGAAAACACCACTGCTCCCTGGTTTGGTAGGGAAAGTGGATAATCCTCAACAGGTGTTAGGTGAGATATTGACCTGGACAGGGGGACAACCGTTTCTGACCCAGAAGTTGTGTAAGTTAATGGTGGAGCATCAACAGGCTTCCCCCTTATTAAGGGGGACGGGAGGGGGATCCATCCACAGCACTTCGGGATTGCGATCCCCCCTAACCCCCCTTAACCAGGGGGGAACTGGAGTTGAGGGCACTTCTGGAGGGGAATCGAACCATGCTCAAGCTTCCCCCTTATTAAGGGGGACGGGAGGGGGATCCATCGATAACACTTCGGGATTGGGATCCCCCCTAACCCCCCTTAACCAGGGGGGAACTGGAGTTGGGGGAACTTCTGGAGGGGAATCTAACCCTGCTCTGGCTTCCCCCTTATTAAGGGGGACGGGAGGGGGATCCATCGATAACACTCCGGAATTGGGATCCCCCCTAACCCCCCTTAACAAGGGGGGAACTGGAGTTGGGGGAAATTCTGGAGGGGAATCGAACCATGCTCAAGCTTCCCCCTTATTAAGGGGGACGGGAGGGGGATCCATCCACAGCACTCCGGAATTGGGATCCCCCCTAACCCCCCTTAACCAGGGGGGAACTGGAGTTGGGGGAAATTCTGGAGGGGGATCCATCCACAGCACTTCGGGATTGGGATCCCCCCTAACCCCCCTTAACAAGGGGGGAACTGGAGTTGCACAGGTCGCCCGTAGCCAGATTATTGACAATTGGGTATCTCAGGATAAGCCAGAGCATTTAAAGACTATACGCGATCGCATTCTCAGAAATGAGCAACGGGCTGGTAGGCTGTTGGGATTGTATCAGCACGTATTAGATCACGGTGGTATTGCCGCTGATGGCAGTGAGGAACAGACAGAATTAAGGCTATCGGGGTTGGTAGTGGAGCGGGATGGCTGTTTGAGGGTTAACAACCGGATTTATGGCAGTGTTTTCGATCGGGATTGGGTTAAGCAGGAATTAGCTAGACTGCGTCCCTACTCTGAAGCCTTTAGCGCTTGGGTTGAGTCTGGATGTAAGCATGAATCCCGTTTGTTGCGGGGGGTGGCTTTACAGGATGCTCAAGCTTGGGCTAGGGGTAAACGTTTGAGCGATTTAGATTATCAGTTTTTAGCTGCTGGTCAGGAATTAGACCGCAAGGTATTGGCACAAGAAAGTCGAATATTAGCTAAAGCCAATGATACCTTAACTCAAGCTCAAACGAAAGCGAAGCAAACCATGCGGATAGGGGGTTTAACACTGGGTTTGTTCTCAGTTGTAGCAATAATTATTGCTATAGTGACTGGTATCTACGCTGAGGAACAAGTTAAGAAAGCACAGAAAGGTACGCGACTAGAACAACAAGGGGTTAGTATTTTACGACGGTTACCAGGGGATAATGGTTACTATGGCAATCGAGAGCTTTTATACTCAGCCATGGAGACTGGGCAACAACTATATAATATCGTGAAAGATGGTCGCCCCCTGGATAACTATCCTGCTATTAGTCCTCTCTATGCTTTACAGCAGAGTCTTAGTAAATTCAAAGAAAAGAGAAGATTTAAAGGAAATCAAGCCTGGGCATGGAGTGTAAGTTTTAGCCCAGATGGTAAAACCCTGGCTACCGGGTTATACGACAATACGGTCAGACTATGGGATTTACAGGGCAATCAATTAGCAATTTTTGAAGGACATCAATCCTGGGTAAATAGTGTAAGTTTTAGCCGAGATGCTAGGATGCTTGCTTCTGCATCAAAGGACAATACGGTCAGACTATGGGATTTGCAGGGAAAGCAATTAGCTGTTTTGAAAGGACATCAATCTTCGGTCAATAGTGTCAGTTTTAGTCCCGATGGTCAGATACTCGCTTCTGGCTCAGACGACAATACGGTCAGAGTCTGGGATTTGCAGGGAAATCCATTAGCTGTGTTTGAAGGACATCAATCCTCAGTCAATAGTGTCAGTTTTAGTCCCGATGGTAACAGGCTTGCTACGGCATCATACGACAATACGGTCAGAGTCTGGGATTTACAGGGCAATCAATTAGCTGTGTTTGAAGGACATCAATCCTCAGTAAATAGTGTCAGTTTTAGCCCCGATGGTAACAGGCTTGCTACGGCATCATTGGACGAAACAGTCAGACTCTGGGATTTACAGGGAAAGCAATTAGCACTGTTTAAAGGACATCAAAACTCGGTCAATAGTGTCAGTTTTAGTCCCGATGGTAAAACCCTGGCTACGGCATCAGTGGACGATACTGTCAAACTCTGGGATTTACAAGAACATCCATTAGCACTGTTTCAAGGACATACTGATTCGGTAAGTAGTGTCAGTTTTAGCCGAGATGGTAAAACCCTGGCTACCGCATCAGCGGACAAAACAGTCAGACTCTGGGATTTACAGGGCAATCAATTAGCACTGTTGAGAGGACATCAAAAAGGGGTATCAAGTATAAGGTTTAGCCGAGATGGTAAAACCCTGGCTACCGCATCATCCGACACAACTGTCAGACTCTGGGATTTAAAAGGAAATCCATTAGTTGTGTTGAGAGGACATCAAGACTCGGTAGAAAGTGTACATTTTAGCCCCGATGGTAACAGGCTTGCTTCTGGATCATGGGATGGAACTGTCAGACTCTGGGATTTACAGGGAAATCCATTAGGTGTATTGATAAGATATCAAGCCCCGGTAACTAGTGTCAGTTTTAGCCCCGACGGTAAAACCCTGGCTACCGCATCATCCGACACAACTGTCAGACTCTGGAATTTACAGGGCAATCCCTTAGCTGTGTTTAAAGGACATCAAAACTCGGTCAATAGTGTCAGTTTTAGTCCCGATGGTAAAACCCTGGCTACGACATCAATGGACAATACGGTCGTCAGACTCTGGAATTTACAGGGAAATCCATTAGGTGTGTTGAGAGGACATCAAGACTCGGTATTAAGTGTAAGTTTTAGTCCCGATAGTAAAATGCTGGCTACGGCATCAGCGGACAAAACAGTCAGACTCTGGGATTTACAGGGCAATCCATTAGCTGTTTTTCAAGGACATCAAGACTCGGTATTAAGTGTAAGTTTTAGCCGAGATGGTAAAATGCTGGCTACGGCATCTTACGACCATACTGCCAGACTCTGGGCCGTTGAAGATTTAGGTGAGATGCTGGCTCGGGGCTGTCAGTTGCTTGAAGGTTACTTTTTGGATCATCCTGAATCCTTAGATAGCTTAAAGAAATGCCAAGATTAAGATGGCAAAATAGCTGCAGCTTCTGGTTTTGTTAAACAAGGTGAGAAGTTAGCGAAAGAGGGGGATGTGGATGGTGCTATTGCTAAGTTCCAAAAAGCCCAAGAATGGAATCCGGAGCTAGAATTAGAGCCAGAGGCAAAGGCAAAAGCGATCGCTCTTGTTGCAAAAGGTGAGGAGTTAGGAGCACAGGGGGATGTTGATGGTGCTATTGCTAAGTTTCAAGAAGCCAAAGAATGGAATCGGGAGCTAGAATTACAGCCAGAGATAAAAGCTAGACAGCTAGCAGTACCCGCTAAAGTTAAACAAGGTGAGCAGTTAGCTAAAGAGGGTAAATTAACCAAAGCCCTATCTCTCTATAAACAAGCACAACAACTAGATCCAAACCTAGACATTGATGCTGATTCTTGGAACAATCTCTGTTGGTTTGGTAGCCTCCATGGATATGCTGCTGATGTAATGGATGCTTGTGAAAAAGCAGTGGCAAAAGAACCTGAAAATGGAGGAATAAAGGATAGTCGTGGTTTGGCTAGGGCTTTGACTGGGGATACCCCAGGAGCGATATCAGATTTTCAGGCATTTGTAGACTGGACTTGGGATGATAATGAGTTGAAAGCAGAACGGCAACAATGGATAGATGAGCTCCGGGCTGGTAAGAATCCTTTTACGGAAGAGGTGTTGGAGGGTTTACTTGAGGAGTCATGGTAGGGAAGGCAATAGGCAAAAGGCAAGAGGCAAGAGGCATCTTGCTGTGGAACTGGCATCTTGCCAGTGTCATGCTTATTGTCGGGCGGGCATCTTGCTGTAGAACTGGCATCTTGCCAGTGTCATGCTTATTGTCGGGCGGGCAGGATGCCCACTCTACTGATATTGATTAGGCAAGAGGCAAGAGGCAAGAGGCAATAGTTTCCCTGCTCCCGATTCCCGACTCCCGATTCCCGACTCCCGATCAGTTTTTTACAAAATTTTTCAAAATATGTTATAATAAAAGGTTATTTGTGCTATACTATAAAGGTGGGCGCTGAGACGCCCAGAGTCAAGAGCTAGCCCGGCGAAAGTCCAAAATCTACGGGCTAGCTCTGGCTCCCCTAAAAAAGGAGACAGTTTGATTATGAGTTATTCGGAACGCCTTCATCCATGGGTGGTCATTAGGCTATTACCCGAAATGCAGCGAGTTGTTGTTGCTCGCTTTCGCAACCGGTCGGATGCGGAGGGACATTTATGGGCCCTGAAGCGATTAATGCCTGATGCGAAATTTGTGATTGTATTCGATGTCGGTAATAATCCGATGGATGAGGAATCCTAGGGCTTTACATCGTAAGTATTCAGTGATCACTGATAGCTGATCACTGATAGCTGAATGCTGATAGCTGAATGCTGATAGCTGAATGCTGATCATTGATATAGCAATCCGTGTAGGAATGCCGAGAATTTTGATGCCATATTCCCGACTCCCGATTCCCGTTCCCCTCCTGGGAGGGGTTAGGGGTGGGTTCCGACTCCCGACTCCCGATTCCCGATTCCCTGTTCCCTTTTTTCAAAATGGCCACAACCGTTGCAGCAACCGCCAAATTTTAACCACTAGCTCTTCTATCCAAAGCATGGTGATGTCTAACCACTCCAACACTCGTTCTAAAGGATGCTTAATATATCCTTCTGGAGTTGCTTTAGTTTCAATCCATTCTTGATTTGGCTCTACATCACTATCGTTTCTAGAGTTAGCGATCGCATTATTTTCTTCTCCCTTATATCCTTTAACCTGGGTGCTACCAGACTTAACAACTGCTAGCGGTTGATCTTGATATTCTTTGGAAGTAGTTTTTCCTAAATTATCCTGAATTTGGGACAGGTCTGGTGATTTTTCAGTCCTGGAATTTTTATTCTGGCTGATAGATGGTTTTGGTTGAACTTTTGAAGATTTAGTTCTCGAAATAATTAGCTTACCTGGAGCCTTTAGTAAGTTCAGGTATCGCTTAAATAGAATCCAAATAGACTTTTCTGACTTCACAGGAATTTTGCTGTTGAATCCTTCTGGTAACTGATGTCTAGATTTACTATTAGCAACCGGTGATTGTGCCTGATTTCCGGAGTTGGAGGTTGAGGAAGATAAATTTTCGGGCTGGTCAGATCCATCTGGGTTGCCCCATAAATCATTATCGGATAACCAAGGATCAAGTTCATCTGATTTAGACCGAGATGGTGTTGAGGTGGATGGTATTAATGACGGGGAAAGTGGAGGGGAATTATCTCCTGATAGCTGATGGGCTTCTGGGTATAAATTATCCCTGTTTCCTCCTGGTAAACCCTCTCCAGAACCAGAAAGAATTTGGGATTGCTCTGAGGAACCACTCAAAGTAAAGTTAGATGATGTTCTGCCAAAGAAGTAGTCAATAGCAGCATAGATTAAGCTTAAGAGTTTAAATCGGTTAGTTTCAGACCCTGCCGTTACCTCCTCTGAGCTATCACCCTTAATAAATGGTTTTTGTAGGGCTTGCATCAGCTGATTAGTACTCTGGCGCAGGGTTAGGGGGATTTGCTTACTCAGTTTAACCACAACTTCCGATCGTTGTACTAATTGGTGTGATTCCAGTTCCAGGAATTTGTTATCCAGGGAAGTTAATAGGTTCTCAATTGGGTTAGAAGGTAATAGATTGAGTGGTTTGGAAGGTTTAGGTTGTCGGTGCTCAGAGGTGGCTGATTGACGGTTGGAAACAGCTGGGATGATCCTCGATTCCCCGAACAGATTAATTGCGATCGCTACAGGACTAGTTTGCACCCAGGCCATTAATCGCCAGAATAGCCTGATGGGTGGAAAAATAGGGGGGTGATCTAAGGTAGCAAGGGAAGGGGATGCTTTTTTGCCGTCTAACGAGTGGGCTAAACGCCATTTACGCAGTAAGTCAGCCAGCTCCCAACTGATTCTGGATGCTAGTTTGTGCTGCTGCTGGGGTGTCAATATATCCAGAATTTGATTTTCCACTGTCACCAGCACTAGACCCCGGTTGTCCAATAAACAAGCCACTCCCTTAATTAGCATATGCTCATTAGTCGCGGGTTTAGCTGGGGTTACAGCTTGCCCGTTATATAGGCTTACAGGTTCCTGGTTATTTAGGGATGTTCCCCTTTGCCGTTCCAGTAGGATAGGTTGCCCGTTATTTAGGGTTACAGCTTGCCCGTTAGACGGTTTTAGGTTGTCTAGATCAGCTTCAAGGGTAAACTTGCCAAGGTTCAACTCTTGTAGCACTCGCTGAATTGCTGTATCTGCTTCTGGCGGTTTTTCCTGGGGCTGGGCGTGGCTAAATGTGCTTAATTGGGGCAATCCAGCTTTTACCGAAGAAGAAATCTGACGCCCAGCGGATAAACTAGCTTGCACCAGCAGGTAAACCGGATAAAGTAAAATTTGCCCTCCCCATACCCCTGCAACTTTTAAATGCCGTATTGTACGTTGAATTTGGTCAGCAAACCGTTGAGATTGTCGATTGATAAAGTTAAACAATCTACTGCGATAGGGACCTTTGGCAGGGGAAGACATGATGATTATTGCTTGGGTGAGGGATTAGCTAGCTGATAGACATTGAAGCTGCATATATAGCAATTATTATTTGGGTGAGGTACAGAGTTGTGGGTTTTAGGGAGCAGGGAGCAGCGAGCAGGGATTAGGTAAGAGGGCAGAGGTAAAAAATTTTGTGTACCTCATAGTTATGAGAAACGCTATATACCAGGAAGTGGTTATGGGTTGACAGTTGATGGTTAACGGTTAACTGTCAATAAACCACAAATAACAAATTAATGATAACCTGTTGCGTATTTAAAATTGGATATTATTCCCTTATCAAAAAAACCGTCAAACCCTCTCCCCTGCTCGCGAAGCTCCCCTGCTCTGATCACAAGAGAATTTAAATGAAGACTAGCTGATCAGGTACACAGGATTGTTTCCCGATTCCCAATTCCCGATTCCCGATTGCCGATTCCCGATTCCCGATTCCCGATTCCCGATTCCCGATTCCCTGCTCCCTCCCAGAACGAAAGTACCTCACCGAATTGAAAACCGCTGTAAATGAAATGGATCAGATTAGGCTTATTGATGGGATTAATCATGCGATCGCAAAACTCCGTGCTTTAACTCAAACCAATGTTCAGCAGGGTTGGCGATACTGTAAAGAAGATATTCCTTATCCTGTGGCCACTCAACCAGAGTGCTGGAACAATTGGTCAATAGCCCAACGTAATGACAAGGATTACATTACTTGGTCTGCTGGAAGACAAGTGATCTGGTTGAGTCAACGATTCCTAGTGCCCCAGGATTTGCAGCGCTATCCTTTAGCTGGCTTAGGATTACGTTTGGTATTGACGTGGTGGGCAGAATCGGCTCAGATTTTTGTCAACAGTCAGCTGGTACAAGAGGGGGATTTATTTGATTCCTCCACACGGATGCTGCTAAATCCAGCAGTAGTGCCAGGGGAAGAGTTTGCCGTAGCCCTCAGGTTGGTTAGTCCTGGTCATGATATCGGCGGATTAATGCGATCGCAAATCCTCTACGAAGCCACCAATGATATCGATCCAGGCTTTGTAGCTGATGAATTGACTGTCTTACAAAAGTATAGCGCTAGTTTTGATCCAGAACAATTAGGGACTCTAGCTAAGGCTGTGGCTGAGATTGATTGGGAAATGGTGTCACAGCCGACAGAATTTATGCGATCGCTTACCCGATTGCGCCAACAACTCAGTACAATTGAAAATTCAAACTTCAGAATTCAAAATAGTCAAAACTCTATCCAAATGCTAGGTCATGCTCACCTTGATTTGGCTTGGTTATGGCCAGTCAGCGAGACCTGGGACGTAGCTGTGCGTACCTTTGAATCAGTATTAAAGCTACAGCAAGAATTTCCAGATTTCACCTTTTGCCATACCACCCCTGCCCTTTATGCTTGGATAGAACAGCATCGCCCTGATTTATTTAAACGGATAAAACAACAAGTTGCAGCTGGTCGTTGGGAAATTGTGGGGGGGATGTGGGTAGAACCGGAATTAAACCTAATTGATGGTGAATCAATAGTCCGACAAATCCTCTATGGTCAACGTTACGTCCAGAAAACCTTCGGTCAGTTAACCACAGTGGCATGGGTAACGGATAGTTTTGGCTTCTGTTGGCAACTACCTCAATTACTCAAACAGGGTGGAATTGACTACTTCGTGACCCAGAAGCTGCACTGGAACGATACCACCAAATTTCCCTATGGTGCTTTCTGGTGGCAGTCTCCCGATGGCAGCCAAATCTTCAGCCTGATGTCTCCCCCTAACGTTGCTGGTGTGATGGATACAAATCCCATTACTATGGCAAGCTACGCCATTGATTGGGAAATTCAAACCTCACTCAAGGAGGCATTTTGGTTACCTGGTGTCGGAGATCATGGCGGTGGTCCCACCAGGGATATGTTACAAGTAGCAAGACGTTGGCAAAAATCCCCATTCTTCCCAAAGCTGGAATTTACCACCGCCAGTGAGTATTTGTTGTTCGCGAAGCGTGGCCTTTTGGCCAAGGTTAGCGGGTTGAAGGTTAGTAGGTTGAAGGTTAGCAGGTTGTTCGCGTTCGCGCAGCGTCGGCTTTGCCGAAAGCGTGGCCTTTTGGCCAAGGTTGCAGGTTGTATTGAGAACCTTAGTGTCGGAAGTGTGGGGGAAGAAGAAATCAGAACAGAGGACAGCGGAGGGGGGAAAGGCCAAAGCCAAACCACTAAAGAGATTCCGGTCTGGAATGATGAACTCTATCTAGAATTCCATCGGGGTTGCTATACCACTCACGCTGACCAAAAGCGCTATCTACGTCGTTGTGAGGGGTTATTGTACCAAGCAGAACTGTTTGCCGCCCTGAAAACCATTGCGACAGGACAAGCCTATCCTAAGACTGAACTGGAGGAAGCCTGGAAAAAGGTGTTATTTAATCAGTTTCACGATATCTTACCAGGAACATCGATTCCGGAAGTCTTTGTAGACGCTAATCAGGCTTGGCAGGAAGTCGAGGAGGTGACAGGGGAGATATTAGAGGAATCATTAAATGCGATCGCATCCAAGATCACCCTGCCACCACCACCGAAACCCCATGCTCAAGCCATTATTGTCTTTAATCCTCTCAATTGGCAGCGTTCAGAAGTAATTGCTATTTCTTTAGCTATTTCTTTACCTGTTTCTTTACCGGTCGGGTCAATCGAATGGGAAGTGTATGACTGTTTTGGGGAAAAGATAGTCTCTCAAGTTAAGCACGATCAAGCCCAGCACATCCAAAACCATGACAATAACAATGACAATCTCTCCTATTCTCAAATAGAATTGCTGTTTCTAGCCAGTAATATTCCTTCGGTAGGATATCGTGTTTTTTGGTTGTGCAGCAATACTGAGCACTTGAAGTTAGAGCTACGTCCCGATTCCCGATTCCCGATTCCTGATTCCCGATTCCCGATTCCCGATTCCCGATTCCCGTTCCCCTCCTGGGAGGGGTTAGGGGTGGGTTCCAATCCCCGATTCCCAATTCCCGATTCCCAACTCCCGATTGAAGATTTCGTATTAGAGAATCAATACCTACGAGTGGTGGTAGACCCAGAAACTGGAGATTTAAGTAGTGTCTTCGATCAGGTTAATCAGCGGGAAGTGCTTAGTGGTCCTGGAAATCAGCTACAAGCTTTCGAGGATAGTGGTCAATATTGGGATGCATGGAATATAGACCCAAATTATGCTGACCATCCTTTGCCGAGCACTGAGCTGATCGGGATCGAGTGGATTGAAACAGGAGTATTGCGTAAGCGTTTGCGAGTGGTGCGTCGGCTAATGCGATCGCAATTTTCTCAGGACTATATCCTTTCAGCTGAATCTCCAGTACTCAAGATTGCCACTACCGTAGACTGGCAGGAACGCCATTTATTAGTCAAAGCTGCGTTTCCATTAGCCATTGATGCCGATTATGTGTCCTATGAGATGCCTTGTGGGGTAATTCAACGTTCTACTCGACCCCAAACCCCTGCTGAGCAAGCTAAATGGGAAGTACCTGCTCTGCGTTGGGCAGACTTGAGTGATCAAACCTATGGTGTCAGTTTGCTTAATGATTGCAAATACGGCTATGATGCCCAGGCTTCCCAATTACGTCTAACATTGCTTCGCTCTCCCACTTGGCCCGATCCTGAAGCTGATCAAGGCATCCACCAATTCACCTATGCTTTGTATCCTCATCAAGGCAATTGGCGTTCTGCAGATACGGTTAAGCTAGCATACCAGCTTAATTTACCATTTCTAGGGTTACTTTGGTCTCCCGCTAATAGTTCTATTTTCAGTAATAATGTCAGTAATAATAGTAGACCTTCTTTACCATCAACCGGACAACTATTGGATTTGTCAGCTAAGACTCTAATTTTGATGGCACTTAAACAATCCGAAGATATCCCTGATCAATGGATTCTCAGGTGCTATGAATCTCATGGGGAGTCAGCGAATTTATCCTTAGTGAGTGATTTGGGATTAAAAGTAGTTCACCCAGTTGATTTATTGGAAAGACCTGTTAGTTTATCAGAAGCATCAGCTGATGGAAAAGTAGTTAAGATAGAGCCTTGGAAAATAACTAGTTTGGCAGTTAAATTAATAACCTAGAAGGGAGTCGGGAGTCGGGAGTCGGGAGTCGGGAGTCGGGAGTCGGGAGCTATAAAAATTTTTCCTATCTCGCTATCTCGCTATTTCCCCATCTCCCCATCTCCCCATCTCCCCATCTACCCATCTCCCCATCTCCCCATCTCCCCATCTCCCCATCTCCCCATCTCCCCATCTCCCCACACTTCCCACACTTCCGACACTTCCCACACTCTTCTGTTACTATTTCCTAATCTGAACTGGCATAATCAAATAAGTCATCTTCAATCCCCCTAGAGGCATAAAAATCACAGGACTATTAGCTTCATTCATCTGAATTTGAATATCAGAGGTATAAAGCGCCTTTAAGCCATCAATTAAGTACTTAACATTAAAAGCAATTTCCAAACTATCACCCGATATTTGAACTTCCATTGACTCCCGACCACTACCCAAATCTTTTGCCTCTACCGAGAGGTGAAGCCGCTGGTTAACACTATCGATATTAAACTTGACAATATTATTTTTCTGATCAGCCAACACTGCAATCCGTTCTACTGCACTCAGTAATTGACGGCGATCGAGAATGATCTGACGCTGAAAGTGTTTGGGAAGCAGCTGATGATAGGAAGGGTACTGTCCTTCCAGAGTTCGGCTTGTTAAACGCTGTTCTCCCCCTTGACAAACAATCTGACCAGGTTCAAACTGAATCGCAATAATATCCTGAGCTTCAGCCTTAGATACTATCCGCTCCAACTCCCGTAACGCTCTAGCTGGTAACGTAAATTCTACGGGTAAATCATGATCATCCAATTCTTGGGTAGCTTCAGTCGTTGCACTTTCCTCTATTCTCCGATTAGTTTCCACAACTGCTAGTCGGTGACCATCGGTAGCAGCAAATTCCAATTTGTCCGACTGTACAGTAAGGTGAACCCCCGTCAGCACTTGCTTAGTTTCATCAGAACTAGTGGCAAATAAAGAACCCTGCAATCCAGCCTTTAAGACTTCTACAGGAATATGAACCGCAACGGATGTGTTAACTTCCGGCAGCTCGGGGAATTCCTCAGAACTCATACCTCGAACCTGATAACGTCCGGTAGCCGAGGTTAAGGTGACAATCAGGCTATCACTGTCTGTACCTTTCCCATCATCCTCTAGAGTAATTTCCCCTGAAGGTAGACGGGAAACAATATCATTGAGCAGTTTGGCTGGCAGGGTAATTTCCCCTCCTGTCTCAACGTCAGCATTAAAGCTAGTCTGGATACCCACGCTAAGGTCGAAAGCAGTTAGTAGCACCCGCTGATTTTTTTGGTCTGCTTCTAACAAAACATTTCCCAGCACAGGATGAGTAGGGCGAGAAGGCACTACCCGACTCACTAGTGAAAGGTTTGTATTGAGGTCACTTTGACTGCAAACCAGTTTCATGATTGGTTTCGTAATGGGGCTTGCTTTAGTAAGAAACTATAGTACTCGATTACTAATCTTTGTACAAAACCACCTCAAAAACCTAAGCATTCAGCGGTCAGTAGTCAGCAGTCAGTAGTCAGCAGTCAGTAGTCAGCGGTCAGTGGTCAGCGGTCAGTAGTCAGCGGTCAGTGGTCAGCCTTTAGCCATCAGTAGTCAGCTTTTAGCTGATAGCACCTCAAGTAGCGTGGCACAGGCTTCTAGCCTGTGAAGCATTAGCTGATAACTGATAACTGATAGCTGATAGCTGATAGCTGATAACTGATAGTTGATAGCTGATAACTGATAACTGATAGCCGATAGCTGATAGCTGATAGCTGAATACTAATTGAGTTAGCAAACCATTTGTGGAAAAAGTTGTGGAAAAATTCGGTGATTTTTCCACAGAGCATTTATACTCAGAAGCCAGATATTCCAGCAGTAGACTCGATCATAGCATCAAGCTCAAGCCGTTAATTAACAAACTTTAATTAACAAACTTTAATTAAAATAGCGGTTTCTAGCCTAATGAGGTACAGAGTATTTTGTCCCTGTTCCCGATTCCCGATTCCCGATTCCCGATTCCCTACTCCCTGCTCCCAAAAAGCTAGGAAAAAAGTACCTCAAACGTCGCTGATAATTGCTATAAACAGGCTTTATGTTTGGTTTTGACTCCTAGCTGTCAGATTTATGCGATCGCTTAACTGAGAAAGTTTCTGAGCTAACTCATCATCTTTTTCCCGCAGCTGAGTAATTTTATCGCAGCTGTACATGACTGTCGTGTGGTCTTTGCCCCCAAATTCTTCCCCAATGCGGGGTAGGCTCAATTCTGTATGCTGCCTCATCAGATACATCCCAATTTGCCTAGCCCAACTAATTTCTCGCCTCCGAGAGCTACTTTTTAAGTCTTCCACTGAAAGATTAAACGTATTAGATATAGTACTTAAAATAACCTCAGGAGAAGCCTGAATCTTCTTGGTTGGTGGGTTCAAAATCGGTGCAATATTTTCCACATTCATCGCTAACCCCGAAATCGATACATAAGTCACAGCCCTAGTCAAAGCTCCCTCTAGTTCTCTAATGTTAGAGGTGTAGCTAGCAGCAATGTACTCAACCACGTCATGGGGTAGACGTATATTTTCGTCCTCTGCCTTTTTTTGCAAGATAGCCATCCTGGTTTCCAAATCTGGTGGCTGAATATCAGCGATTAACCCCATAGAAAAGCGGGAACAAAGGCGTTCTTGCAAGCTATTAATCTGATTAGGAGGACGGTCTGATGCCAAGACAATTTGTTTACCAGCTTCGTGCAAAGTATTGAAGGTGTGGAAAAACTCTTCCTGAGTATATTCCTTACCTTCAATAAACTGAATATCGTCTACCAAAAGTACCTCCGCTGTCCGATAATGTTCCCGGAAACTTTGGATACTATCCTCGCGAATAGCAGAAATTAAATCATTAGTGAACTGCTCAGTAGAAACATAAAAAATTTTAGACTCAGGGTTATTCTCCAAGCGGTAATGACCAATTGCCTGCATTAAATGAGTTTTGCCTAAACCAACACCACCACAAAGAAACAGAGGGTTAAACTCTCGTCCTGGATACTCCCCTACCGCCAGAGATGCAGCATGAGCCATGCGATTATTAGGACCAACCACAAAGCGAGAGAAAACATGCTTAGGATTTAACTTAGCGCGTCTTGGCTGGTTTTTAAAGGTATTTTCGGAATGATTAGTGGCTACCGTAAATGACCAGGAAAAGTCAGGATCACCAGTCATTGAGTTATTGTCTCCTGTAGCCGTTGTGAAGTGAATTTCCACTCGTTGACCTAAAATATCTTCCACGACATCAGCAATTGTTTTAACGTAATACTTCTGCAACCAATTTTTCGAAAAGGGATTGGCAGTGCGAATCAGCAAGCAGTTATTGTCAAGCTGTTGAGCGCTAGTTGTCTTGAGCCAAGTTTCAAAGGTGGGCTGACTCAGTTGTAGTTTGAGACGTTCTAATACCTGAATCCATAGTTGTTCTGGGGAAATTTTCACTGTTTTTTCTCTACCGTAGTCAATTTTTTTTAAGCTAGATGTGATGAGCCACAGCCCAGACCAAGGGCATAAAAATTCCTACGGTGCGCGTTCACGCTTAGCTTTTAAAAAGCGCGGGGTCGCACCGCTTTCCTATATCCCACCACCAAAAAATTTTTACCAATTTTTAATATATAAAGGTACTGTTTGAGCATTTGATCGAATAAGCTTGACGGATATAGACGTTTGGCTTTTACTATGGTGAGTGAAACACTACAAATTGCTCAGTTAGGCAACCCGATTTTACGGCAGCATACTCAGCTAGTACATAATTTGCTCGATGAACGCCTTCAACAACTGATTGATCAGCTCATAGCAACTGCTACAGCAGCCAATGGCGTTGGCATTGCAGCACCCCAAGTATCTCAATCCTATCGTTTGTTTATAGTAGCGTCTCGTCCGAATTTAAGGTATCCCCACGCACCGTTGATGGAAGCAACGGCTATGATTAATCCTGGCATTATTAGTCATGACACTGACATGGTTAAGGACTGGGAGGGGTGTCTGAGTATTCCCGGAATTCGAGGGTTAGTACCCAGGTATACTCGAATTGAGGTGGAGTATACTAATCGGTATGGTCAGTGTCAGCGGCAACAATTAACAGACTTTGTAGCCAGGATATTCCAACATGAATATGACCATCTTGAGGGAATTGTATTTTTAGACCGAGTGGAGAGTACCCAAGAGATGATGAGTGAGGAGGAATATCAGAAGCAGATTATTGCTAACTTATAGCGATTGTCAAATCCTTTACTCACTAATTTTCAAATCGCTACAATCTATTGATACTGGACAGTGCGAAGTTCTGTGGTCGGTTGAGTGGTTGAATTACCCCTAAGACAAGAACACCCCGATAGCGCCTAGGGACGAGAATCTTCCAAACTGGCTGAGTTTTGCTGATTCAGCCAGTTAGATTATGGCTAATTATCGTCGAGTCGAGCAAACCTTAGTTGAATTGCGCCCTATGTTTGCAGGTTTTGCCACCTTCGAGTGGTTTGTGTTGCTGCTATGGTGAGTGATCTTATACACCCTGTTCATTGTAGAAACCGATAATTAGGACACTAGTAATTAGCATGCTATAATTGGCATATTTATCACATGGATGTGTCCTTAAAACCTGTAGAGTGGGTTGGCAGTTCCTTGGAAGATTTGAAAAAATTTCCCTCAGAAGTTCAGCAAGTGATGGGTTATGCCTTGTACTTAGCTCAATGTGGAGACAAACATCCAGGTGCTAAACCCCTCAAAGGATTCAAAGGTGCTGGTGTACTCGAAGTTATTGACAACTTTGATGGAGACACTTATCGGGGTGTATACACCGTAAAACTCCAAGGTGTAGTGTATGTTCTGCATACATTTCAAAAGAAATCAAAGCAAGGTATCGCCACACCCAAGCAAGAGCTGGAATTAATTGAAGCCAGGTTAAAAAGAGCCAGAGAACATTACTCACAACATTACACTCACGAGTAGAGGTAGTAATTATGGTCAAAGAAATTGAAGTACAAGCTAGTAGTGGTAATGTGTTTGCCGATTTAGGTTTAGAAAACTCTGACGAATTAATCGTTAAAGCAGAACTGGCTCGTAAGATTAGTAGTATTATTGCCAACCAGGGTATGACACAAGCTGCGGCGGCCAAGATTTTAGGAGTAGATCAGCCTAAAGTGTCCGCACTTATCAATGGTAAGTTGGCGGGTTTTTCAATTGTGCGGCTGTTTCGCTTCTTAAACGCTTTCGGTCAAGATGTGGAAATTGTGGTCAAAACCAAACCATTATCTCACCCTGTGGCTCGAACACTAGTGTCGTGAACTAGCTGACGTAAGTATTCAGCTATCAGCCAAGGTCAAAGGCTGATAGCTGAAATACTTCACCTGTACTACATCCGCTCCAGTACCTGAATTCCCAGTAAAGACAATCCCAGTTTCAGAGTTCTAGCAGTCAAATCACATAGCAGCAGACGGGATGTCCGCTTGGGTTCTTCGGCTTTGAGTACAGGGCATTGGTCATAGAATTGATTAAACTTCTGGCTCAGTTCAAACAAATACTGACAAAGGCGATTCGGCATCAATTCTTTTTCAACTTCACCAAGAACCTGATTCAGTTGCAATAACTTCTTCCCTAGCACCAATTCTGCGTCTTCTTCCAACAAAATTTTGGCATCGGTTCCCAGTTGCTCAAAATCAATCTCCCCTTTGCGGCTAATTCCTTGAATCCGGACATAGGCATAAAGCATATATGGTGCCGTATTGCCCTGGAGTGCCAACATCTTATCAAAGCTGAATATATAGTTACTGGTACGATTTTGACTAAGGTCAGCATACTTAACTGCACTCATGCCTACGACTTTGGCAACATGCTCTTTAAATTCCTCAGTTTCCTCCCGACCTTCTTGCTTCAGTCTCGATTCTAAATCAGCACCAGATCGTGCGATCGCTTCATCCAATAAATCCCGCAACCGCACTGTTTCCCCAGACCGCGTTTTCAGCTTTTTGCCATCTTCCCCCAGAACCAAACCAAAGGGAACATGAACGACTTCAAGATTTTCTGGAAGAATACCAGTCCGTCGAGCCACCTGAAATACCTGGGTAAAATGATTTGCTTGTCCGGAATCAGTAACATATATAATCCTTTGAGCCTGGTCTTGCTCAGTCCGGTAGCGCAGAGCAGCTAAGTCAGTGGTGGCATAGTTATAGCCCCCATCAGATTTTTTCACAATCAAGGGCAGAGGCTCACCATCTTTATTTGTAAACCCCTCAAGGAAAACACATTTGGCTCCGGAATCTTCCACTAACAAGCCAGACTTGTCTAAATAGTCCAGAACCTCTGGTAGGAAAGGATTGTAAAAGGATTCTCCCCTTTCGGTGAGCTGAATATCCAGCAAATCGTAGATAATCTGAAACTCCCGCCGAGATTGGTCACACAGTAGTTGCCAAGCACGGCGGCTATCGGCTGCACCAGATTGCAGTTTAACAACTTCGAGCCTAGATGCCTCCCGAAATTCCTCATCTGCATCAAACCGTTGTTTAGCTTGCCGATAAAGGGTGACTAAATCTCCCAAATCCAGGGCATCAGCTGTAGTCAAAGCACTTGGGTAAGCTTCCCTGAGATAGGTGATCAACATCCCAAATTGGGTGCCCCAATCTCCCACATGATTCAAGCGCAGTACATTTTGACCCCGAAATTCTAAGATCCGGGCAATCGAATCCCCAATAATCGTTGAACGTAGATGTCCCACATGCATCTCTTTAGCAATATTGGGAGAAGAAAAATCAACAATGACCCGTCGAGGGGCTGAAGCGACTGCTACTCCTAGACGTGGGTCAGTATAAATCTCCCTTAGCCGTTCTTCCAAGTAAGCAGGTTTTAAGCTCAAATTAATGAAGCCTGGACCAGCAATAGTCGGGCTCTGACATATCTCAGCCACATCTAGATACTGCAACAAAGATTCTGCGATCGCTCTTGGCGGCTGTTTCAAACGTTTGCTCAAAGCCAAAGCCACATTAGACTGATAGTCACCAAATTTGGGATTGCTGGCAGGTACCATCATTGGATCTACCCCTGCCACGTCAGAACCGAAGGCAGCAGTTAAGGCTTGAGTGAATTGAAGTCTAAGTTGTTCAACAATGGATTTCATGGTGCCAGTGCAAAGGGCTCTTCACTAATCTTGCCTCTGAATGGTAACAGCCACTACTTACCGATTAATCTTGGACATAACCGGACAATTACCGTAAAGGCAGGTGAATTTCCGGTTTCACTCGGGAGCATCGGAGCAGTTATCTCAACTCGCACTTACAGGATCGACCGACACGCCCCTGTTCAGGTATGTATCTAAGATATACAACAATTCCCAGGATAATTTTCCCTATCTCCCCATTTCCCACTTCTTCCGACTTCCGACTTCCGACTCCCGACTCCCGACTCCCGACTCCCGACTCCCGACTCCCGACTCCCGACTCCCGACTCCCCACTCCCGACTCCCGACTCCCGACCTAAATGTAAACAACCTACCCCTGTGAGCAGATCTGCAGAGCACACGT
>NZ_JAAHHW010000310.1 GCF_010692325.1 Moorena sp. SIO3I8
TCCGTTCCCACTGGTCCGAGACGCAAAGCATAGCGGCGTATCATGATAGCACAGCTCCTGATTGACTAAACTCTCTACAGCTACCGATTCTAAACTAAATTGATACCTATTTGATGACACGCCCTAGGGCTTCTGGGTCTAGACGGGCAAATACACGAGCAAAGGTATCATGAGACGGTATCGAGTTGGGTAAATCGAGAAATGTTTTCAGCCAGTCTTCTTTAGCTTGGCCGTAGGTTTCAATATCAACCCAACCTTCGGCTCCGGCTAGAGTAGCTAACAGGGCGATGGCAATAATGTCCAACAGGTGATGGCTACACAGGTGTTTCGCTCTCGGGTCTTCTATGCCACCAAAGCATTGGTTTAGAGTGGCTTTGAGTATTACTTGTGACTCACTGAGTTTGATCACGGGTGGTGGTGGGAGTGGAAGCAACTTACTAGTTTACACCATTGTTCCCTCTTTTTTATATGCGTTTACCCTGGATAGGTTCATATCAGATCTTATCAGATCTTATCAGATCTTATCTCTCAAGAGATTTAAATAATTCTTAATTTTTAGATAGTTTTTTTGTGATAATAATTAGAGTATGGTGCTGGATGTGGTGGTATTGCCAAAAATTATTCAAACGCTATCCGTAGTGTAACTACATACAGGTTTTAACAGTACAGATAAGTGGTTCAAAAATTTTTGGCAACACTACCAGATTGATTGCCCCGAACATAGCAATGGAGACTTTTCCGACATCCTCTAAAGCGCTAAGAGTCCTATTCTATAGATCATTGAGCTAAGCCTTGCTCAAGTTTGGAGGTTTTCAAAAGTTTTTCTATTATGCCAGGAGCAGAAAATATCATTTAGCAACCTTGAGGAGAAAGGAACCAATTTTTGTCCACATTGCAGAGTTGTCATATTTGATGATGTGATTATTATGTTGCGACTAATAACAAGGGTTTTTCTACTGGCGGTTGTGTTTGTGTTTCTATTGACATGTATTCCCGTACAGGCTTTAGCTCAAGAAAGTCAAGGGATGGTTACAAGTTTTCTTGAACTCAAGAGTTCAGAGTATGGGGCACTTGAACCGCTAAGTACTCGTTTTACCCTGTCTAATAATTCTGACATACCACTAAGCATATTGAAATGGAATACACCACTTGAGGGGTTCAATCACGATATGTTTTTGATCAACAAATCAGGAGGTGAATCCGTTGCATATACGGGTCGTCTGGTAAAAAGAGGAGTCCCTCAACCTGATGACTATCTTACTCTCAAGCCAGGTGAAAGTGTTTTGGTAGAAGTAGATTTGGCTCAGGCTTATGAGATTTATGAGTCAGGTGACTACAGTGTCACCTTTAAATCCGAGATCTTGGATGTGGAATCAAAAACTCCTACTGAACTAGCGGCAAAAGCCCAAACACAAGGTCTGAGCTCGCCGAAAATCTTGGAGTCCAATACAGTCTCATTTAAATTGCTTACCAGCAGACCGAAGTCAGAACCTGAAGCTTTACTACCGGAAACTTCGCTAAAGAATGATTTGGATCTTAAACCAGAAGATATTTTGTCTAAGGAAATCAACAGGGCTAAACAAACACCCGTCTTCGAAGGTTGTTCTGCTGAGCGACAGAATAGCTTAAATCAAGCACTAACTAAGGCTGAAACGATAGCTGAGGTGGCCTTGTTCGATTTACAGAACACACCAACAAATAAAAGGTCTAATGCCCAGCGCTATAAAACCTGGTTTGGTTCCTACACTCAGGCAAGATATAGTAAAGTGTCAAGCAATTTCGAGAAGATCTACGATGCTTTAGCCAAGTGCGGCTTGTTCTGAGTAGGAGCCTCCCTCACCGGGAGGGGTATGACTCAGGTAACTCGCGGGGAAAACCCCAAAAAGAGTTATAACTATTCATCTGGATGGCGGTGCAAACCCGACCCCTAGAAG
>NZ_JAAHHW010000311.1 GCF_010692325.1 Moorena sp. SIO3I8
GCTATCCATTAGGCAAAAGTAGTCGAAACGGTGATAGAGACTAGGATGTAGAAGCAAGTTGTGAACCTTCAAACAAATGGTAGAAGGTCGTTTGCCCTCGCCAGAGAGTTTTCAGGCCAGGTTCACCATCTCCACTACGAGCCAAAAATCCACCCAAGCGCGCAATCGCTCATCAGAGCTTGATGAAGAGTAGGAGGTTTTTTCGAGCGGTTTTTGGGTTGAAATTTACGTCGCAAGAGTTTCCATTCCGCTGGAGAGAAAACAACTTGGCAAGAAGCATTCGGATTAAGTCGAGCGAGATTACGTCAACCACATTAGTCGCCAAGCAACAATGTTATAAGTAGCCAATGCTTTGAGTAAACGCTCTCGGGTTTGGAGTTGAAGTTTTTCGCGCGCGTCAACCACTTTTTAGCGGTTTTGTGAAAGCGTTCTATAAGCCATCGATAGCTATACCACCGTACACATTGCCAAGCTTGTTGGAAGTCATCAATGGGTAGAGTAGTGAGCAACAACCAACGAATAGGTTGACTACCATCAGCCGGTTTCTCCGTTTCTTCTACCAGTAGTACGTTAATTTCCACTGGATGGAGATTGTGAGGTTTGGGGTGATGCATGAGGTACTTCCAGTGTGACTCTCATCCCTCGGATTTGCAATGTTGCTTGACGAGCTCGACGTTTGGGATTACGCTCCAAGTTAATGGTCATTGTACCTAAAATTGACCCTTGTTCAATCATCGGTAACAGATATCCCATCTCCTCTTTCACTCTGCGGTTATACTCTCCTCTAATCAGTAATTCGCTATTGGCAGAGCGCTTTTGGGCAAATAACTCAAAGATATCAGCCTCACGATCTGCAACATGTATAAGCTGGATTTTTTCGGCTAGTCCTTCTTCGGCTCCTTTAGCTGTCTGTAACCATCGATAGCTTTCTTTTTCTTGAATTGGTTTTTTCTTGCGTTCTTTTTTCTTTCCACTCCTTTGCTTTCTTGTCCAACTCTGCTGATGTAGCATTCCCAATGGTTCTCCTTTGCTACTTACTGCTATACAGCTATGAACTTTGATTCCTTGTTGAGGAGTCTGATTGATATATCCCAAATCTTTGGTTGCTTCATGTGTTGTATACTCCAAGTCGGTCGTATCCTGTATAGCCAGTACTACTCCTGCTTCTACACACCTCCTGACTACACCTTCCCTGTGTGAAGCCAATATTTGTGTTTTTTTCACTTTCTCATTTGACCAAAATCTGTAGATACTTTGGCTTTTGTTCGCATTACCACTCGCTTTCGGTACTGTTTCTCCTGGATGTTCGCGCTATGAGCAACAGTGTCTTTCTCAATCTTTTGGCATGGCGTATGTCCTGAAAAATTTTGGATTTATTTCCTGGCTTATCCAATCCTTCATTTGTTCTTCTTCATCCCCTGATTGACTTTTCCTCTGATACTCTCACAACCTTAGCCTTGCTGTCCACAAAGTGCGAACACGATTGTTAAGTTGATACTACAACTGGGAAAGATTGGGCGGCGCAGCGGAGGTTGAAGCGCTCCCTACGGTATCTTGCCACGCCAGTACAGTGTTTGGGTGGGGAGCAGCTTCAACCCGCCCAATAAGCGCGAAGCGTTTCCCAGTGGCGATAGCTATGATTTGGCCTAGCCTCTCTAAGAGTTGGCAATCGCACTCTTGGGAGACCCCTATTCGTCTAGCGATCGCACTTCTTATTTTGCGATCGCACTTCTTATTTTGCGATCGCACTTCTTATTTTGTGATCGCAGTCTTGGGAAACCCCTATTCGTCTAATAATGGCTCTCACCACTCCTCTCCCAATCCTTGCCTAAATCCTAGTCTCTATCACCGTTTCGACTACTTTTGCCTAATGGATAGCTTAAAAAAGGGGG
>NZ_JAAHHW010000312.1 GCF_010692325.1 Moorena sp. SIO3I8
CTTTCAGCTTTTGAATAAAATAAGCTGACGGCTGACGGCTGACTGCTGAATGCTTACACATTTAGTGATAAATTTTACGAATTTTATTAAGGATATCAATTTTAATGACTTCATTTTATAAAGTATTAATAATTGTCGAAAATTTACCTGTACCCTTTGACCGACGGGTATGGATGGAAGCTACTAGTTTACAGAAAGCTGGTTATCAAGTTACTACAATTTCTCCCAAAGGGAATGGGTTTGATAAAGATTATGAAGTCATGGAAGGGATTCATATTTATCGCCATCCCCTACCACCAGAAGAAAGCTCGGTTACTGGCTATCTTCGAGAATACAGCTGGGCTGTGAATTGGCAATTTCGCTTAGCTAGTCAAGTATGGCGAGAGCAAGGTTTTGACATCATCCACATTTGTAATCCTCCAGATTTAATGGTTCTAGTGGCGGGATGGTTTAAATTGTTTCGGGGCGTAAAAGTAATCTTCGATCACCACGATCTGGCTCCGGAGATGTACATCGCCAAGTATGGACGAAAAGATATCTTCTATCATGGTCTACGCTGGGCTGAGCGCTTGACTTATGCTACGGCAGACATGGTGATTTCAACTAATGAATCCCATCGCAAAGTCGCCCTTACCCGAGGGGGGAAGAAACCAGAGCAAGTAGTTGTAGTGCGCAGTGCTCCTGATCTAGAACGGTTTCGGATCATGCCCTCAAACCCGAGTTACCGCAGAGGTCGTGACTATCTGGTCGGTTATATGGGGGTTATGGGGGAACCGGAGGGCATTGACTATCTTCTGAGGGCAATACGTTACATTGTGCAGGAAAAGAAGCGCCAAGATATTCACTTCATGCTAATTGGCAGTGGCCCTGCTGCTGAAACCCTCAAGGCTTTATCTAAACAGCTTGACCTGACTGATTTTGTAGAATTCACAGGATTTCAGACCGGGGAAGCACTTTTAGAGCGGCTTTCCAGTTGCGATGTATGTGTGGAACCCTCTCCCACATCGGCTTATAACGAAAACTGCACTATGAATAAAATCTTGGAGTACATGGCTCTAGGTAAACCCATTGTTCAGTTTGACCTCCGAGAGGGAAGACACTCTGCAGGCAATGCATCTGTTTATGCTACGCCTAATGACGAGCTGGAGTTTGCTGAGAAAATTCTCGAACTTCTCAAGTCTCCTCAACTCAGAGAAAAAATGGGAGCAGAAGGTAGACGCAGGATGGACGAAATGCTGGAATGGCGTCATCAAGCGCCTAAACTTTTAGATGCTTATGGAAAAGTTTCGTGAGTTTTTTTAGGAGCAAAGGGAGCAAGGAGTAGGGAGTAGGGAGTAGGGAGTAGGGAGTAGGGAAAACATCCTGTCTAGTTCAGGTGCGACCCGTGGCGAATTTAATTCGCCAACGGAAAGCGCACCTAATAGTTATGAGAAACGCTATCTATTGCTTTAGCAAAAGTAACTATATCAGTTATAACCTAGAAAATAGATGGTCTTATAGTATCGATTTTATAAAACTATTTTTATGATATTGAATGAAAATTATTTAGTTAAAAAACTCAAACGTTTACCGGGAAAACTTAAGAGAGAGTCTTTGCGAATACCGATGCTAGATCACCTGTATTATGGTGACTATATAAAAAGACTAGAAAATCATGCTAACTCCCTACCTGCCCTAGAGCCAGTAGATTTACCATTGTTGAATTCTCTCTTCAAACAAGGAACGGTTGTTACTTCTTTAGAAGAGTTAGCAATTTCCTATAAGGAACTGATAGATAGTGCTGAGGATATCTTACCAAAATTACGGGCATTGCCTATACCGAAACTTGAGTCTTGTATAACCTATCGCGAAGAGCTAATTAGTTACCCACAACTTTTTAAGTGGGGACT
>NZ_JAAHHW010000313.1 GCF_010692325.1 Moorena sp. SIO3I8
GCTTGGCACGATCAGCCTTGGTTATTTGAATTTTTATGCGATCGCATTCTCCATGACCCCTTTGAGCGTAAGAAAAGCTCGGATGACAATCCTCGACAAGCAGCCCTTAAGGCCATCCTGGAGTATTATCGTGACGTACTCCCGACGTTGCCCTAAAGGGACAACGCGGGCTTCTTGCCAACACCACCCAACGGTTCGGTTACTCGGCAAGCTTTATTACTAGCGGGACGCCCCACCGCCAAATACAAAATATTTTTAGCCGCATTAACGTCCCTGTCTGCGATATACCCACAATGATGACAGGAATGAATGCGGTCTTTAAGTTTTTTGGGTACCTTTTTACCACAATTAGAACAGTTCTGGCTAGTGTTTTTAGGATTCACAGCAACCGTTAACAACCCAGCATTTTCGGCTTTGGTTGCAAGGATTGACAGGAATTGACCCCATCCAGCATCTAGAACTGATTTAGCCATTTTAGTCTTGGCTAGACCCTTGATATTGAGCTTTTCATGAGCTACTAAATCATGATTGTTTAACAGCTCCTTGGTCGTCTTAAAATGAAAGTCTTTTCTGGTATCAGCTACTTTTTTGTGAGCCTTGCCTAATTTGGCTACAGCCTTTTTTCGGTTATTGCTACCTTTTTTGGATCTACTAACCGCTTTTTGAATTTTCGCCAATCCTTTTTGAGCCTTTCGGTAATACTGAGGAATCCCTACCTCCGTACCATCTGATTTGATCAAAAACGATTTAAGACCCAGATCAATCCCTATAGGATCAGAAACCTGATCCACGGGGATTATTTTAGGAATAGTATCATCCTGAATAGACAAAGTAACATAGTAGCCATCCGCCTTGCGGGTAATCGTAGCTGTCTTGATTTTAAAACCATTGGGAATTGGCCTGTGGTAGATCATTTTGACCCACCCAAATTTAGGTAACTTTAATTGATTGCCACTAATAGGATCCTTTCCAAGTGACGGAAAAGTCAAAGAACGGTACCGGCCTTTGCCTTTAAATCTAGGTTTTCCACTCCGCTTCCCGTTGCAATCGCCTTTAAGGTACCGTTTAAAGGCCAAATCTACCCGTTTGACACAATCCTGCAAAACCTGAGAATGAATTTGACCGTACCAAGGTCTATTTTTCTTGAGTTGTGGGAGTGTTTGTTTTTGGGAAAAATAATCAGGTTTATCCCTTAAATTTGGCAAATGGCAAATAAGAGGACAAGCATTAATGGAGCAGCGATTCTGTTCATACCAATTAAACCGATCAGCTAGCAAATAGTTATACTGACAACGTAGCATTTCCAACCATCGCTCTAGCTCGAGCATTTGTTTCTTTGTCAGTCTTAATCTGTATTGATAAGCAGCTCTCATTGCGCTTGCCCTCCTATTTATCGACCTACTATATATATAATATACAGCTAGTCAAATGGCAAGTCAGAATGAAAAAAATAAAGATGACAATTCGGTTAACCGAATATGAGAAAAAGAAGTTAGAACAAGAAGCAGAACGAAGAGGAATGAATCAGTCCGAAGTACTTAGAAACTTGATAGCTCGTTTCCCTGATCCAATAACTTCCACTTGACAGTTCCGCTTCGCTTCACTGTCTCGCTATCATCCCGACGCTTACCTTGTCAGGTAAAGCGCGGGGCTTCTCGCGGTCTAGCTAACCGAACTTGATGCTGCTATTGGTGATGCTGACCACGGTATCAATATGAATCGTGGCTTTCAAAAGGTGATCACTGAGGTTCCTAAAGTCGCAGATAAAGACATTGGCAGTATTCTCAAAACCGTCAGCATGACTCTAATTTCCAGTGTCGGAGGTGCCAGTGGACCACTTTATGGCACCCTGTTCTTGCGCTCAAGTGCAGCAGTAGCAGGAAAGC
>NZ_JAAHHW010000314.1 GCF_010692325.1 Moorena sp. SIO3I8
TCGTTGGCTTGATACCGGTTTATCTTCTTTTCCTTTCGGAATTTACGATGTGCGGTTTGTTTCATATGCCAGAGACTATCACGTGTTCCGCTCATATCGCAGCTTTTATGATAATTCCTCCATCCACCTGGAGTTTAGACTATCAAGCAGAGAAAGGAGAGTATAGGAAGTAAGTTATCCTATTCGCTAGGCTAACCTAGCCAACCATGAGGGAAATTTTCACAAACTAGAAAAAAAGGCAGACGACAAGGATTGACAGACACACAAAAACGTTTCCGCCCCTCAACAAGCCGGAAAATCAAGCCATTAGGTCAAAAAACTGAGACTTAACTAACTCGTTCTTCGCTTTTTCCTCGTCTTTTTCCTTCTGGTTATGCCCTTTTTCACCAGAGGATAGACAGTACGTTTGTTTCTCTTAGACCCAGTAAGCCAACCAGGAGACTTTCCACGTACTTTGGGGAAACTAGCAGGAGAACCAATCACCGCCAAAACTCCTCCCATTGACTGGGCAACCCTTCCTGGAGTGATTTCCTCTGCACTCAGAGATTTCTGCCAAGGTCGAGGTTGGTCTTGGACAAGAGTACGAGCCAGCCATAACTGCCAAGTTATTATTGGCATCAAATCACTCCACCTTTGCTCCCGTTCAGGAGTAGAAAAACGAGGTTTAAGCCAGTGTAACCTCTGCTTGGCGAATCGATTCCAATGATCTACAGTAAATCGTCGTCGATAGTCACGCCAAATAGTTGAGACCGGGGGTATGGTTTGACCGAGCCAACACAACCACATCGGTTGGAGAGCTCGACGATGGGGATACTTACCTTTTACTTCCACCCGAATCACTTCCATCCCATGGCTTGGAGATTGCCGAAAATGTAGATTACTCCAACGCCTCAAGATCACCTCACCTAATTGAGGGTCATCAATAGTTAGTTGTTCGGTCGGTTGTGACCAAGTATCTGGGTCACTCAATTTAAATTTTTGTCCATGAATTTGGGGACGACCCTTACCCTGATAGGCTGGTGGTGCACCCCATAAACAGCGATTAGGACGCAAGCGCATCAACTTGTCCGCAGGTATGTCAGCAGTTTGAACGACGAACGAAGCACATCCATACTCACTGTCCCAAACTGTAATTGGTCTACTCGGGAGTAGTAAACAGACTTGTTCGAGCTGAGCTGCTGCTTTGCTTATGGGTGTGTCGAAACTGGTGATTCTTTCATGAGTCAGGGGTAAAGCCCAACTACCTTTGTGTTCTGGTACCCAAGCGATGGTGCTGTAATCATGTCCTGGGATGACTGGTTTGTTGCCAATGGTTTTTCCGGTCGAATGTACGTAGCTACGGTCACAAAGAGTTTTTGCTTCTGGCCGTGGTCTGGGGGTATGATCTCCTGCTAGCAATGGTCGCTGGATGTCTGACATCTGGGAAATGTACAGTTCCATTAATTGGCTGGTGTCAGGACGAGTGTCTTTGATGGCTTCGTAGATACTTGACCAACTTCGGCGAAATGCTGGACACCTTGACAGCTCTGGATATGAGCATACCTCTTTAGTGAGGATGACTGCATCCATTAACTCGAAGGTTGCATCCTTAGCTTTTCCTAAACAATTATAGGCTGTTTGACGAAATTGTTGGAGATTATCGAAAATTGTCATGGGTAGATGTGGAACATTGCCTATTTCTGATCATCTACCATCCGGTAGTCTGCGTTCATTGCAGTCTACCTTTTTTTCTTGTTGGTGAACCTCTTCTCTTCTTATTGGGGGTACTAGTTAGCATCGTTGATACGAAAACTAGTTTCCTTCCCCACTGTTTCTGTCTGATTTAGTCTAAACTCCAGTTAAAGCATTCGCCAATTAAATAGGGATGTCCGCCTACTAAC
>NZ_JAAHHW010000315.1 GCF_010692325.1 Moorena sp. SIO3I8
TTCCCCCTCTCCCCACCCTCCCCACCCTCACCACACTTCTTTTAGTTATAGATTTACAAATATGAAATGCACCCAACATCTACAACTTCAACCCTCCCTGCTGTAACTTCTTAAAGGGATCGAGAATAAAATCAATAATCCGACGCTGGCGCACAATCACCTCAGCCATGGCCGTATCTCCAGGACGCAAGGGAATACACTTATCAGCCGAAGCTATACAATCCTGCTTCAGTTCAATTTCTAAATCATAAACTGCTCTTTTACCATTAGGAGTATCCACCTCAGAGGTAGTAGGAGAAATGTCTACTAACTGTCCTGCTACAACTCCATAATCCTGAAACGGATAGGCATCAAATTTAAGCTTCACTGGCATTCCTGTCTCTAAAGAACCACTTTCAGTCGTTGCCATCTGCCCTCGAATTACCAACACCGAACCTGAGGGTGCAATTTCCGCCACCATACTTCCTGACTGAACTACCGCTCCAGCGGCTTGAATCGGTAATTCAAACACCGTACCACTGACCGGTGCCTTTAACACTCGTTGCTTTAACTGAAGCTGCAACGAGTTAATCTCACCCTTACTTTGAGCAATTTCTGAATTGAGGGTAGTTATTTGTGTATCCAAATTCTTCAATTGTTCCTCCACCCTCAGCAGCGCTAATTTACCCGAGTGGCTCAGAGTCTGATAACTTCTTTGTTGTTCCTTTAGTCGTAACTGTGCCTGTTCAATCTCTGCTCGCGCTTGTCGAAGGCTTCGTTCATAACTACTCTGTTGTTCAGTTAGACGTAACGTACTCTGCTCAATCTCTGACTTGGTTTGTTCATACAACCGTTGCCTCTCCTGTAGCAAATCTTCCCGATCTACTACTTGGATTTCCGAAACAATGCCTTCTTGATAGGCATCCTTGTAACGGTTCACCTCCCGCTCAGCATTATCCAAACGATTCTCAATTATATTAAAAGACTTTTGACTAAGTTTAAAGGTCTGACGCGCCTGATTAACTTGAGCTAACTTTTCTTCTTGTTGTAAATCATAGGAATTCTTCAGAGCCTCCAGATTCTGTAGCGCTTGGTCTACTTGTGTTTGTTTTTCCAACACTTGAGCTTGATTTTGTTGCTGCTGAGTTGCCAATGCTACCACTAATTGATTTTTCAGCAACTCTAACTGAGACAAGCGATTTAAGTGACCTTTTAACTTATCTTGTACTTGCCTTAGCTCTGAATTAACTAACTCAGATTCTAATACTAATAACTGTTGTCCAGCGTCTACTTTATCTCCCTTTTTTACCTTAATATATTCTACGGTTCCCGCCACAGCTGCATCCAGCCTCACCGTGTTTCCTTTCGGTTCTAGTCTTCCCCTAGCCGTACCGGTTTCATCCACTTGAGATAGTATAGCCCAGGGCAAAATCAGGCCAACAAATGTGATTAGAAAGTACATCAGTCCCCTTGTCCAAACTTGGGGTAAACTATCGAGTAGTTCTTGAGTGGCCTCAGACCAATCATCCCGAGATGAAGCTGGTGTTGGAGAAGTCAAGGTTTCTTGGTGTTGTTGGGGGGCAGGATCTCCGTTTACTTGTCTGTTTAATGTATTTGGCATGGGTTTAGTGATTAGTAATTAGTGATTTAGCAAATAAAACAGGGAGTAGGGAGTAGGGAGTAGGGAGTAGGGAGTAGGGAGTAGGGAGTAGGGAGTAGGGAGTAGGTAACTAGTGATTAGTTATTGGTCAAAACTGTTAGACGTTATTTGATAGCGTTTATTGCATTTATGAGGTACGCTTATCAGCCTGAAAGTCCCCCTTAATAAGGGGGATTTAGGGGGATCCCTTTGTCCTTCATGGGAGAGAGAATTGCTATATAACTCATCACTCAATTTCATA
>NZ_JAAHHW010000316.1 GCF_010692325.1 Moorena sp. SIO3I8
ATACCTCGTGCCCAGTACGACTCGTGGTTGAGTGGGAAAACCGCGCCCGTGCTTACCATTCGAGGTATCTAGCTCGTCGGGCAGTTACCTTGAGAGATGGTGCCATGGCTGTCCAATTCTTCAACGAAGCTCTGGGGAGCTACTGGCAGATGCTCTGGGAAGAACCACGTCGTACGGTGTTAACTGGGGCTGCGGCCTATTTGCTCTGGCTTATACCTGAGAATCTTTACAAGCATATAGAAGCTTTAGCTTTAAAAACCACAGGGTCTTCACAAAAGCGCCGGATTTCTCAAGCAATCAGAGGTACATGAAATTTCATCTATTAGCAAATAGGTAAAGCTCTGCTACCAATGCATGCTGGTTAATGGGTAATGGATAATGCCTCTGTCAATCATCCATTACCCATTAACTATCTGTAGCATCTACAGGACTTACGCGGTGAAGTTTATTTCGCCCCCCTATCCCCCCAATTCTGGGGGGGAATGATGTCAAAGTCCCCCAGAATTGGGGGACCAACGGGGGCAAATGCGTAAGTCCTGATCTATAAAGCGATACAGCAAAGCAACAGGGAGTCTCCACAGGGCAAACAGCGGTGCCGACACAGGTTACCCACACAGCCCCGGGAGCAGGTCTTGCAATGCTTAAACATTAGTACTATTTTCCAGTAGAGCAAGCAATTACCCATGAGGGGGCTATAGATAATGTACAAATATTCATCCAGGACTAGCTCCCCTGATGACCTATTATAGAAGAAGTCAGAAGTCAGAAGTCAGAAGTCAGAAGTCAAACTCTTGCGCTTACTTAGGTTTGAGACTTTTGTCATGTCCGCGCCTGCCCTGGCGACTGCTATACCTATTACCTATTACCCATTACCTATTACCTTAGTACTTTTGTTCGGCAAAAGTGACATGCTCCCCACAGCCCCTCCTCACAGGGGTAGGTTTTTAACAAAGACGTGAGGTGTGGGGTGTAGGGGGTGGGGTGTAGGGTGTGGGTGATCAGAAAGCGATGCAGCGCGGTCTTGGGGGTTTCCCCCATGAGCGACTGCATCAAGACAATATACTTAATTTGTCGTTGTCTTGATGGAATAGCGAGTGGGGGAAACCCCCGCGTGAAGGTAATGGTGCGCTTTCCGTAGGCGAATTAAATTCGCCACGGGTCGCACCATTAGCATCGCTAAAAATCATCATTGTCTTGATCCCAAGCGCGAGTGGGGGAAACCCCCGTGAGGCCACTGCATCGCTTGTCTGTACCCCCACACCCCACACCCCACACCCAATACCCCACACCTGAGGTCAAAGTAAAAAACCTACCCTTATGAGCACAGCCCCTCCCCATTAGCGACGGCATCAAGACAGTGAAATTGGATATTTTGTGAGTTGTAGCTAATTGTAAAATTTCTGTCTACTAATTGTGAAAATTATGTCTAGTCTTTATAAATGAAATCTCTCGGTAGATAGTTTTTTTTTGCTATACTTTTTAAGTATGATTTACTTGTATAAAGTCTGGTTGTAACGCTTTTATATAAGCTGACAGCCATGGTATCTTGAAATCATGATATTGCTTAATTGTCTACTTGTGGCGTTAGCTGTATTGTAAGCATTCAGCCGTCAGCCGTCAGCCGTGAGCTTTTAGCTCACGCTACGCGAACAGCCTTGTGGCACAGGCTTTGGCCACGCTACGCGAATGGCCACGCTACGCGAATGGCCACGCTACGCGAATGGCCACGCTGTGCGAACGACGCTGTGAGGTAACTCAGCATTATTCCAATGCTTACTTGTTTTATTCCAAAGCTGATAGCTGTTCGCGAAGCGTGCGCGTAGCGCTTTAGCTGTTCGCGAAGCGTGCGCGTAGCGCTTTAGCTGAATGCTTA
>NZ_JAAHHW010000317.1 GCF_010692325.1 Moorena sp. SIO3I8
TAGGCTGGTGACCTTAACTGAAATCTTGAAGCCTTTATTAAGATCTAAGTATATACACTAGTATTATATATACTCTTTTATCGATTAGGGGAGCTTGAGGGGAAAAGAATACCCCATCCCTGCGACGGGTGGGGATGAATTTTCCCCTCAAAATTGCTAAGGTAGTACACCAGTTTTTCCGAAGGCTTCCAGATATTCTGACAGACTCAATCCCGCTTTAGCTGCCATTTGCTTTAACCCGTCCCAAGCGGCATTGGTGGTTCTAACTGTATGAGCTGACTTTGGCTCATGATGAATACAAGGTCTTCCTGATTTTTTCATACGTTAATCCTGTTACCTACTTGTCAAGTATATTTCTGTAAGCTTAATCCGCGATAGCACAGGAAAAAGGTCGATACCATGCAATTAGGATACGTCTATAAACTCAAACCTAGTCCTCAGCAAGAAGCTATCATGATTAAATGGCTAGACATGCTGTTGAGTCAATATAATTACTTGTTGAGAGATAGAAGTGATTCCTATGAACAAGTCAAATCTCCAAAGCTGGGGAATTATTGTGATCTAAGAAGTCATGGAGAGGCGTGTCCACTTACTTGTTCGGTAAGCAAATCAAGTTCTGTTGGGTATCCATGGAAAAATACCAAAAACCCTAGGCGTAGTGCGTACGAGATTCAAAGTTCAAGTCTTCCTGTGCTAAAAAAACAGCGCCCCTGGTACAAGCAGATTCATTCAACTGTCTTACAACAAATGCTAAGGCAATTGGATACTGCTTTTACAAAGTTTTTCAAAGGAGAGGCTAGGTATCCAAAACCTAAAAGACGCTCTCGCTATCGGAATTTTAAATACTCTCCAGGTCAGGTAAAACTAGACGGTAATCGAATTTACTTGCCTGGGATTGGCTGGATGGGCTTTTATAATTACCGTCCTATTCCGGATGGTTTTACGATGAAATCGGTTACTGTCCGTCGAAAGTCACGAGGCTGGTTTGTCAGCATTCAAATCGAAGATAAATCAGTCCCATTGCCTCCTGTCAAGACTAGGGACGAAATAGATCCAGGACGTGTCAAAGGGTGTGATCTTGGGATCAGGAAGCTTGTCAGTATTTCTGATGGTCAAATCATTGCAAATCCAGCCAAAAGCAGTAAATTTAATCGCCAATCAAGACGTTTAAAACTGAGACAGAGAGCTGCAAGTCGTAAGCGAAAAGGCTCAAAAAATCGTAAAAAGTCATTCAAAAAAGTGGGTTCATTGCATGAACGGATTGAAAATGGGCGCTCGGTATACCACTGGGAAACTGCCAAAAAATTAGTTGATGGTGCAGATGCCCTGGTGTTTGAAGATTTGAACATTAAGGGCATGAAATCTCGCTGTAAGCCCAAGCCCAACGAAAATGGCGGATACGATTCGGCAAAGCCGACGCTTCGCGAACGTAATGGACAATCAGCCAAAAGAGGACTTAACCGCTCAATCTCTGATGCTGCCTGGGGGGAATTGATCAAGAAAATCGAAGTCGTGGCTGCAAAGTCAGGCATTCCAGTAATCAAGGTAAGCCCTAGGCATACATCCCAAGAATGTCCAAAATGCCATCACACCAGTGCAGAAAATCGATCTGGAGAAAAGTTTGTCTGCACTGAATGCGGCTATCACGATGATGCTGATGTAAATGGTGCAGTAAACATCAAAAACAGGGGTCTCAAAAAACTGGGGATTAACCCCTCCCAGCTACCTTCGGTTCGTTCGCGTAGCGTGGCCTACGGCCAGGGAAAGTTACGCCCATGGAGATAACAGTCGCGCACGATTGTACCTGGGAATCCCAATTCCTGCGACGGATGGGGAGGTTCAAT
>NZ_JAAHHW010000318.1 GCF_010692325.1 Moorena sp. SIO3I8
ATACACTGGAGCAAGCCGAAAGGCCGGTCATAGACCGAGTTTACCCAGGAGCTGGGTGAGGTGAAAGTCTCACGCCCAGTTCTGAAGCGGAGGTGCTCCCCTTAATAGGGGACATCGACCGTAACAAGGACAAAACTGGAAACAACTCCGGAAGAATCTTTTCCGCCTACAAAGAAGAGTGTATAAAGCGGTTCAAGCTGGTGACCTGAGGAAAGCAAGGTCTCTACAAAAACTGATTTTGAAATCCCGTTCGGCACAGCTTTTGGCCATCCGTCAAGTGACACAACTAAATCAGGGTAAAAAGACAGCCGGGATTGACGGCAAAACAGCCCTCAAATACCGGGAGCGATTCGAGTTACTTAAAATGCTAGGCTCCAGTGCGGAAAATTGGACGCACCAAGGGTTAAGGGAAATCCCAATACCTAAGAAAAACGGGGGTACGAGAATGCTGAAAGTACCGACAATCACGGACAGAGCATGGCAATGTTTAGCAAAGTACGCCCTCGAACCAGCCCACGAAGCTACCTTTCACGCCCGGAGTTACGGGTTTAGGACTGGACGCAGTGCCCATGATGCCCAACAATACATTTTCAAAAACCTCAATTCAAAATGTAACGGCATCACCAAAAGGGTAATTGAACTAGACATCAAAAAGTGCTTTGGCCGTAGGCCACGCTTCGCGAACGACAGAATCTCCCACAAGTCCATCATGGATAGGTTAATTGCACCAGCAAGTTTGAAGACTGGGATATTCCGCTGCCTCAAAGCCGGAATTGACCTGGAATTTCCTGAGCAAGGAACCCCACAGGGAGGAGTTGTCAGTCCACTGCTCGCCAACATAGCACTTAACGGAATAGAGGCAATACACCCCTCCGTTCGATACGCGGACGACATGGTGATATTCCTAAAGCCAAAGGAAAACGCGGAAAAGGTACTGAAAAGAATCAAAACCTTCCTAGCAGAAAGAGGGATGGAAATAAGCGCGCCGATTGACCAAGATAACCAAAACGACAGACGGATTTGACTTCCTGGGCTGGTTTTTCCGAGTCCAGCATGACGGAAGATTCAAGAGTTACCCTTCAAAAGAGAACCTCAAGAAATTTCTAAAGAAGGTAAAAACCGTGGCCAACAGCTCGAATTATGGTGCAGAAGTCAAAGCCCAAAAATTAGCACCAATCGTACGGGGTTGGAGGAACTACCACAGATACTGCTGCATGGAAGACTCTCCATATGACCTATACTTCCCGGCAAAAACTGCTGAAAGAAAATTCAGAAAGCAGAAATCAATAAACCGGTACAAATCCAAAAGGTTAGTAAAGATAGCCTTCCCCACAGTATCGTGGAAAGAAAACGACCACACAATGGTTAGAGGAATTAAGTCCCCCTATGACGGAGACTTAATCTACTGGAGTCATAGAAACTCTGCTTTATATGATAATGCTACTGCAAAGGCTTTGAAGAAACAAAACCATTCCTGTGGACATTGCGGACTGAAATTCATTGATGGAGAAAGGGTTCACCTTCACCACATTGATAGAAATCACGACAATTGGAAGCCCAAAAACCTAATGGCTGTCCATCAAAGTTGTCACCAATATATCCATGGGGGCAAAGCGAAAGCTAAGGATGTCTAGGAGCTGGATGAGGGGAAACCTTCACGTCCAGATCTGAAGGAGAGGTGCCCTGGGTAATACCAGGCATCGACTCTAATAAGTTTTAACCCTTTTACCCATAGCCTGTCGCCCATAAAGGCGACCCTATCTAAGGTTTCGTCTCCGGACAGGAAAACCAGCACATGACAATCGTTCCATCATTAATGGGATTCTCACCGATCT
>NZ_JAAHHW010000319.1 GCF_010692325.1 Moorena sp. SIO3I8
CTGCCTTTTTTGGGTGCTTGTACGCTGGCGAAATTGCCGTGCCCGCTTATCCACCACCCCGACGCAGTCACAATCTCTCTAGGTTATTAGCGATCGCATCAGATGCAGAGGCGTTGTTTGCCCTAACTACCACATCTCTATTGACCGAGTTAACCAGTCGCTTTGCCCAGCATCCAGCTCTGGGGAGGCTGCACCTGCTTGCTACCAATAAATGCGATTGCGACCAAGGCTTGGACTGGTCTGAACCAACCCTAGACAGCAGTAGCCTGGCTTTTCTCCAGTACACCTCCGGTTCTACGGGAACACCCAAGGGAGTGATGGTGAGTCACGGTAATCTGCTACACAATGAGCGGATGATTAAGCAAGCCTTCGGACATAATAGCCAGCAAACAAGTGTAGTAGGTTGGTTGCCGACTTTCCACGACATGGGACTGATTGGAAATGTATTGCAGCCCTTGTATTTGGGCATAAGAGCAATTCTTATCTCACCCCTGGCATTTCTCCAGCAACCTATCTTTTGGCTACAAACCATTTCACGATACCAAGCTACTACTAGTGGCGGCCCCAATTTTGCTTATGACCTGTGCGTTCGTAAAGTTAAGCCAGACCAGTTGGCTACTCTAGATCTGAGCAGCTGGGATGTGGCTTTTACAGGAGCAGAACCAGTCCGTGCCGAGACTCTAGAGCAGTTTGCTGCTAAATTTGGCCCCTGTGGCTTCCGAAAAGAGGCGTTTTACCCCTGCTATGGCATGGCAGAAGCGACGTTATTTGTGTCTGGGGGGTTGAAAACAGAGCAACCAGTTATCTGTTCGCTTGATGGGAAAGCATTAGAGCAAAATAAAGTAATACCCGTCTGTAGCGAGGTTACAGGTCTCCGTAAGGTTGTAGGTTGTGGCCAGTCATGGTTAGACCAAAAAATTGCCATCGTTGACCCTGAATCCTTAAAGCTATGCGCTGATAACCAAGTAGGAGAAATTTGGGTGTCCGGTGCCAGTGTAGCTGGTGGCTATTGGCAGAAACCAAAGGAAACAAAACAGACGTTTCATGGCTACATAGCAGATACAGGAAAAGGTCCATTTATGCGGACTGGAGACCTAGGATTTGTAAACAATGGAGAACTATTTGTTACAGGTCGCCTCAAGGATGTTATTATCATTCGCGGTCGCAATCATTATCCCCAAGATATTGAACTGACGGTGGAGCGGAGTCATCTTGCTTTACGACCAGCTTCAGGAGCAGCTTTTGTAATGGAGGTCAACGGTGAACAGCGACTAGTCATTGTTCAGGAAGTAGAGCGGACTTACCTACGAAAGTTAGACACACAGGAGGTAGTCAGACATATTCGTCGGGCAGTAGCATCTGACCACGAACTGCAGGTTCATGATGTAGCACTGTTAAAACCTGGGAGTATCCCTAAGACTTCCAGTGGCAAGATTCAGCGTCATCGTTGTCGAGCTAATTTTCTCAGTCAACAACTCACCGCTAAGTCCTTCAGACTATAGCGGGAGCTTGTTAAAAGCTCATAGTTGACCAGACTAAGCTCTAAGCGAGCTACGTTATCTAGCTCATGACACCTACAAATGCGTGCCAGTTTGTAGCAACTGTCGTACAGCTTTAAACAGGTGTAACGAGTTAAGCCAGTGAGCTGTACCGAACAAAGCTAGATAACATTGTCGTTCGCGCAAGCGTGTGCTTTGCACAGGCAAACTTTACCCACATTGTGGAGTGTTCAAAGTAATGCGAGTTTTCGTTCTAGATCAAAATAAGAAACCACTGGATCCATGCCACCCGGCACGAGCAAGAGAGCTATTGAACATGGGAAGGGCTAAAGA
>NZ_JAAHHW010000032.1 GCF_010692325.1 Moorena sp. SIO3I8
TGGGGGAAGGCTTGGAAGTAAGATTGTAGGGGCAGGTGGGGGTGGCAAACCCATGGGAACTCATGAAACACTGGTTTAACCTGTAAATCTAGCATTTATTTGCTTTCATGAGAATGAAATAGCCCTGGTTAGATGTCAGTTTGATTTTAATTGACTCACAACTTCCTCTGTAAAGTCCGATGCTGGAGAAGCAGAAGATGTTGAGTCGGTGCTGATTAAACCGAAATCTGACGATAAATAAAGTACTAAGGTGAAGGTTATAGCTAAGATAAGTTTTTCGAACATTTTACACTCCTCTAGTCGCAACGTCATCTAGTAGTAACGTTATTAAGTAGTTACCCCTATCTTCAGTATCCTGATTTTTTTTGGGATCGTAGGTGATCCTGTGGTAATAGGGGTTGTGACAATTGTCATAACCTTAGGTGACGTAAATCATCGACAAAAAGTTTCTTTTGTGCGAATAAAAATAGCTAGAGAGTGGGTTGACTCAGAGATGGGGTGATGGGGTGATCAGGTGATGGGGTGATGGGGTGACGTTAATTGAACAGATTTTGTGACGCATTCCCCCACCTGGCCTACGGCCACGCTGCGCGAACGTTCAGGTGCGGGTCAAGGAACGACAAATTGTGTTATAATTAATTTAGCTTGAGCGGTACGGCAAAGGACAGAACAAGATTCTGAGCAACCTAGAGGCACGACCTCTCAACGCCAGGGAAAACAAACCTATAAATCCTGTGTAGTCGGTTTATATACGTCAGACTCTAGGTAAAAGTTCCTAATACAAGCCCCATAGCGGAAACGACTTGGGGGAGCACTCCAGCAAAAGTCCTGGGTGTTCGGCGGGAATGCCGCCTGTCGCGAGGGATAAACCCTTGTAATCAAGACGGACACCCCCACCACGAGAACGCAGGTGGGGGAAGCATTCATGTTAATTCAAGTATGGCGAAGGATTTGGGAGATCAATCATTTTGCTTCCAGTATAGTTGTGTCGAAATACTTGGTCCTAGTCATGGTATCTCAAGTTTTTGAGAAATCTCAGGATTACTAGTTAAGTTCTTGAGCCTCTAGCCGCAGCACTGACCCAATCGACTAAAAAGGTCAAAATGACGAAACAAAAGAGACTACTACACTGCTATAGTCAAAGCTGCTCAATTGTTCGGTCAGCAACAGACCTAAGCCTCCAGCTACGACTTACCAACCATGACAGTCTCCCGGATGCAGACTTCCCAGCGATAGAGGATATAAGCTAGGAAACGGGGCAAGTTAATCGGGAGTATCCCATAGAGAAATAGCAGCATTCCCGGAGTTCCCTGGGCTTTCAAGGCTTCTAAAGGAGGTTTTTCCAGGTTTTCGTTGGTTTCTGTCATTAATGTGCCTAGAATACCAAGGTTGTTTAATCCGAGTGCGATCGCACTGGGTAAAATTCCAGGAAACAGGACAAACAGGGCTACTATTGCCCAAATCGGTGCGGGAATGGCTCGGCAAAACAGTAGGACTATCCGAGTTAGCACGAGTATTGTCCAACCTTGTACCGACGCAATAGTTAATGCCTTGGGATTGGGATTGAGCAATCCACCGGGAAGGAGAAAATTATGGGCTGCTGGAAAAGACAGCACCATGCCAGCAATACCAGCACCAGCAATCGCTAGTATCGACATGGCAAGGGTTTGGATGGAGAGAGTAAATAACTGTGGGAATTGCACTCCATTAATTTGTTGTGGAAATGACCCTGTAGAATGCCATCATGTCTTTTGGGTGACTCAAGCTTCGGCTCCGAGTTGGATTAAAGCCTCAGGATTAACCACAGATGAGCAGGGATTTATTCTAGTTACTGATACCTTTGGTCTATCCTGCAACGGTCTAGTTCATCCTGAACAACTGCTGCGCAAAAGCGGGATGAAACCTGGTCAAGTGCTGATTCTGACTAAAGCCATTGGGACGGGAACTCTCTTTGCTGCTAATATGCGCTACCAAGCCAAAGGTCGCTGGATTGAACAGGCAGTGGAATCGATGTTACTATCCAATCAAACCGCCGCCCAAGTCTTTCGTGAATGTGGCGCAACAGCTTGTACTAATATTACTGGATTTGGAGTGTTAGGGCATCTCCGGTAAATGGTTAAAGCCTCAAACGTAGGCGTGGAATTAGAGTTAGCAGCAATTCCGATTTTACCAGGAGCAATAGAAACTGTAGAAGCAGGAATAACTAGTTCTATTCACCCTAAAAATTTACAATTATCTATCTACATCAAGAATAGATTAGACGTTAGTCATTTACCTAACTACCCGTTGTTATTTGACCCTCAAACCTCTGGTGGAATTCTAGCAGCTATTCCAGCCGAAAAAGCTGATGAATGTATTAATAAATTGAAAGCTTGCGGTCATCAACAAAGCAGCTTAATTGGTCGGGTAATCCCAGCTCCACAAGCTATCTCGAGACCTATTACTATTATATAGCAGTTCTCAATTGGGTGAGGTACTTTCGTTCTGGGTTAATGGCAGTAGGGAGTAGGGGGTAGGGAGTAGGGCTGCATCGCTTTTTCCGATCAAGAGCATAATGAGTTGAAACAGGCCAGCCTTATGGAAAACAGAGCTATCAATTATAAGGTACGCCCACGCCATTAGGGATTATTGATCTAAATTTAAAAGAGAAAAACTCAAATAAGTGCCCCTATCCATCCCTACCGTAAGACGAGTGGGGAATTCCGCTAACAGCGCGTTAATTCAACTTATTAATGAAACTCCCCAGGCAAGATTCGAACTTGCGACCAATCGGTTAACAGCCGACCGCTCTACCGCTGAGCTACTGAGGATTGCCAAACAATTGCTCATCACATCTACTTATTATAATCATAAAGTACAAAGTCTGGCAAGTACTTTCGCAAATTTTTTTTAAATCACTGTTGTGTCGGGAGTTTTGAGTACTTTTTCAGTTAACGATTATTAGTTAACATTAAACAGTCAGCTAACTATGAGCCAGTCAGTAGTCAAAATTCATTAGTCAACAGTCAGTAGTCAACAATAATATCCTAATGGTTGACTTCTTGCCACTGTAACCCATGCTTGAGTGGGGAACGGCTTGATTCAACGTTGACGTTGAGCAACGGTTTTTGGTTAACCCCTGATTGCCTTTGTTTTTCTAACACTGCTCTGGCTAAAGCAGCTTGTCGTTCCACTTCTTCCTTTAAATGCTGCTTACGGGAATACTCAGCTATCTTGATTCTCGCTTTCTGGTAGGTGGGGGTTTCTTTAGGGATTTGAGACAAATACACTAGCGCTTTAATAAAGTTCCCCTGTCCTCCTTGTTCATAGGCTTCTTGTAACAAGTACTCTGCTCGAATCTGTTGCTTTTGCTGATATTCCTTCAGCTTTGCTTGGACTTTAGCACCGGTGCGGGTTTCTGGATGGATTTGTTCGAGTAGTGCGATCGCATTGCTAAAGTCTTGGGCTAATGCTTGTTTGTAGGCTTGCTTTAATAACCCTTGGGCTTCTGCTTCAAGGCGAGGTTTTGCCTTGTTGACTAATGGCTCCATCTTCTTTTGCCAATAGCCAATTGAGGGCATTTTATGGTATCCCTCAAGCACATCTGACCATCGTTCTTGATAAAAGGCTTGCTCTGTAGCCTTAAACAGAGCTTCAGCACTTTGCCATTGTTGCTGCCACTGTTGAACCGTATTTAGGGATTGTTCATAGATCAGGCTATCGCTAGGAATCGATTCTGCTAGTGCGATCGCTTCCTTCAAATCACCGGCTTGATAGTGTTTGATTGCCTTTTGTAGAATATCAAATTCAGAACGAGACGCAGAAGCATTCAGTAAAGCATAAAGTCCGATTAAAATGGCTATAGCATTGGAGCTTGCTGCTCCCACTCCGATTCCTTTCAGTAAAGGTGGCAATTTTGGCCAGCTATACAGGGCGAATTCACGGACATACACTTTCCAATCTAATGGCGGCTCATCAGTAATAATTACTGATTCTTTATTACTAATTTTTGAGTGTTTATTGCTAAGTTCTGATTCTTTATTGCTAAGTTCTGATTCTTTATTGCTAAGTTCTGATTCTTTATTACTAAGTTCTGATTCTTTATTACTAAGTTCTGATTCTTTATTACTAAGTTCTGATTCTTTATTACTAAGTTCTGAGTCTTTATTCCTGAGTGTTTCCTGCTCAGTTTTGAGTCCTGAGTCAGATTTAGGCGTTGCCTGTTTTAATTGTTGTGAGCTAGACTCCCTAGTCAGTGCTGAGTGTTCAATGGTAACCCTTGAGTCAGACTGAGTATCTAGCACGTTTAATTCAAAAGCGTCATTGTCACTAAACTTGATACTGAGTGGTGAGTGCTCCGTTATCAGTTCTGAGTCAGACTGAGTATCCAGCACGTTTAATTCAAGAGTGTTATTGTCACTAAACTTGATACTGAGTGGTGAGTGCTCCGTTATCAGTTCTGAGTCAGACTTAGCAATAGATACTTTTAACTGAGGACTTTGATTACACATCAGTGTCTTAAGTACGATTAAGGCATCAGTTGCTGACTGATAGCGGTCTTGGCTGTGGTAAGACACCATATGGTTGAGTACAAACGCCATTTGATCGCTAACCGATACATGTTTTCGCCAATCAATCTCACCAGTCTCAGGGTCAGCCAATTGCATTGGGGTCATCCCTGTGAGGGCGTGAATCGCAATCATTCCTAGGGAATAAATGTCACTGTTAGGAAGGGATTGACCAGCAAGTTGCTCTGGGGGTATGTAGGCGAAGGGGCGAATTGTCTTGGATCGATCAGAGGATGGGATCTCGGTCAGATGGGGTTCGATTGGCTTTGAATTAATCAGCTCAGCAGCACCAAAGTCAATCAAAACTAGCCTACGGTCTGACCCTCGTCTGATTAGGTTATTGGGTTTGAGGTCTCTATGAATTATCCCTTGACGGTGAATAAATTCTAGGATGCCTAAAACATCTTGTAATAGTTCAATGCACTGGTTTTCGCTAAAGCGTTTATTACTGTTTTGGCTGATCGGCAGTTCAGTACTAAGAGTTTCTCCGATAATTAACTTTTGAACTAAGTAAAATCCGTGGTGATCTTCAAAATAATCAAGTAGACGAGGAATTTGGTTATGGCTACCCAGTTTGATCAAGGTTTGAGCTTCATTGAGCCAGAGACGCTTAAGAAATTGCCATTTTTGAGGATCATCGCTTTTGGGCTGAAGATACTTAATCACATAGCGGGGATGGCCCTGTTGTCGGGTATCCTCTGCGATATAGGTTTTGCCAAATGCCCCAGCACTTAGAGATTCAATGATTTGATAACGTCCGTTCAGGAGCTTTCCCCATAGGGAATGATTTGGATTAATTGTCAAAGAATTTTTTCCTACCAGAATCACTTCTATTTAGTTTTTTTCAAGAAACCAACAGTGTTTCCGGAATTAGTGGTTTACAGAAGTAATTGGATTTGCTGTAGCATCACCCGGTAGGAAATGGGATGTAAGCAATCAGCTATATTAAATCAGCTATATTAAATCAGCTATATTAAATCAGCTATAGCAGTCGCCAGGGCAGGCGCGGACATGACAAAAGTCTCAAACCTAAGTAAGCGCAAGAGTTTGACTTCTGACTTGTGACTTCTGACTTGTGACTTCTGACTTGTGACTTCTGACTTGTGACTTCTGACTTGTGACTTCTGACTTGTGACTTCTGACTTGTGACTTCTGACTTGTGACTTCTGACTTGTGACTTGTGACTTCTGACTTCTGACTTGTGACTTGTGACTTCTGACTTGTGACTTGTGACTTCTGACTTGTGACTTCTGACTTGTGACTTCTGCTATATCAGTGATCAGCCATTTTAATGATGGACGTTGCTCCCGTTGCGGGATGATCTGAAAATTGTTGACAACCCCAAAGCTTCCACTCTTCACCCCTCTTCCCTCTCCCGATTTTGTCCTCATTTGCTACAACAGAAAACAACTGGGTATAAAAACTATATGCCAGGATAGATATTAGATGTGTGTTCTTCGGTGGTCATCATATTCGCTTCTTAAACATGGACAGTTGAAATTAGCACTATGAGTAAGGATTTAGACTTTAGCCCCCAGGGCTATGAAATTAAACAAGAGTTAGGACAAAATCACGCTGGGGGTAGAGTCACCTACCTGGCGACACAACTGGAGACTCAGCAACCTGTTGTGATTAAGCAGTTGCAGTTTTCCCAATTAGGCACTAGCTGGGCAGAATACGACACTTATGAACGAGAAATTAAACTCCTGCAGCAGCTCAATCATCCTAGCATTCCTCGCTATATCGATTCTTTTGACACTCCCACTGGATTTTGCTTAGTCCAAGAATATAAACCAGCACCTTCCCTCGCCGAAGATTACCACTGGACACCAGAAGAAGTTAAGCAAATTGCGATCGCTGTTTTGGAAGTCTTGGTTTACTTGCAACGGCGGCAACCTCCTGTGATTCATCGAGATATTAAACCAGAAAATATTTTGGTTGATAGACAGGGTAACTTGAAGGTGTATCTAGTAGACTTCGGTTTTGCCCGGATAGCAGGTGGGGATGTGACCCTCAGTAGCGTTGTTAAAGGTAGTGTAGGGTTTATGCCACCAGAGCAGATGTTTAATCGGCAATTGACCAAAGCATCTGATCTGTATAGCTTAGGGATAACCCTGATTTGCTTGCTGACAGGGACAAAATCTAGCGAAATCAACACCTTAGTTGATGAGAATTATCGGATTAATTTCAAACAACTGTTGCCCAAGCTAAATCCCCAGTTTATTCATTGGCTAGACAAAATGGTTGCACCTAACCTCAAACATCGCTATCCCGATGCCGCAACTGCCCTAAAAGCCCTGAAGCAGATTGATGTAGTGAATGATGTCACTCCTCTAAAAACACTATTGCGGGCTATACAACCAACAAAAGCAGTAGTAAAACTTGCCACCCTCAGCCTTGTGGCTGCTTCTTCATCGGCTATAACCTATGCCTGGCTCACCAGTCCAGCCAGACAGTTGCTAACCAGTGGAGAATGCCCAGGCTGCAATCTCCCAAACATCAACCTACAGGATAAGAACCTCAAGCAAGCTAAGCTGGAGGGGGCTAATCTCAGTGGTGCCGACCTAGAGGGGGCTAACCTGTGGAGAGCTAACCTCAGGGGGGCTAACCTGTGGGGAGCTAACCTAGAGGGGGCTAACCTAAACGGTGCTCGCTTGCATGGTGCTAACCTGGGCGGGGCTAACCTCAAGGGCGCTAACTTTGACATCAGGAGGGCTCAGCGCCAGGGCATTAACCTCAAGGGCGCAATTATGCCTGATGGCTCTGTAAATAAGTAGTTCATCGTGTCTGGTTGAATACTTATCATTCTGGGTTAATCGTCAATTGAAAATCGATAATTGAAATTGAAAATTAACAATTAACAATTAACAATTAACAATTAACAATTAACGATTAACCTGAATAGGAAGTGATTAACCTGACTCGATATCACTATTAAATTGGAAGATGTGACCAGAACGAGCACGAGAGTATTTCACTGTTGCTATCTGGTTAGAGGAGCGATCGCGTAATGTGATCAATCCTGATTTATTGCTCAAGTGCATGTCTGATTGAGTTAAACGGGTGATGGGGAAGCGCTTAACTTCGTTAGGTTGGAGAATGCCACTCAGGAGTTGGGGACGACCTAGTTTATCTGCCATCTCCCAGCCAGTGAGGTCAATGGCTTCACTGGTCACATTCTTCAACTCAACCCACTCCCTTCCCCCTTGATCGGAACCTTCAGGATTAGGTAATGCCGCTACGATTATCACAGGACCATCATTCTTAATGATATCATCTACTGGCACAACTTTTGTACCATCCTCCGGTTCTTTTGTGCCATCCTTGCTCAGGAAGATGGGAAAGAAGGAACGAATAAACTCGCCACGGCTACCATTGGGATTGGTACTGCGGTAGAGGACTAAATCGTAAGTGGCATCATTGATAGTAATTCGACCCTTGTCACGAATTTTGCCATAGACACTTTCATGCGGAGGCAACGGTTGCGAGCGCGATTTCACATTCAGGGCTTGGTCCAACAAAAAATCCGCCTTTCTTCTTGAACAATTTAGCAATAACATTGCCTCCCATATCAGTCACGTTTTGGGTCATTTGTAACGTGACAACGTTGGGATTATTCGGTCCTTGATTCCCTCGTAAGTCATACTTGTAGCCAAGAAAGTTGACTCGCTGATTTTGTTCATCAAGGTAGAATTTAACCCATGAGTGATAACCAGAAATGGTGCCAAGGGTTTCTCGTTTATCTCCAGAGCGGATATTGTATTTTCCTTCCCCAACAAATACATGCTCAAAGCCAGAAGCGAAGTGAGTTGATTTGCCCTTGTAGTAATTGGTGTAGAGTTCAAACCAGATTCGCTGTAGCTTGAGTCTAAATTGCTGCTCCGAAAGAGTCTCACCTAACTCTTCGTTAATATAGTTTCGGGCAAGCTGGATCGGTTTTGTAGAGAGAATCAAAGAAAGAAAATCTAACTGCTCATGTTCTTCTTCTCCGAGAGGAAATTCTGGGTCAAGAGAACGAATAGCGTAGTTATCTAAAAGTTTAATGAAACTGACATAGGTGCGGGTTTCATCACACAATTTGTCTTCATTGACTTTATGGAATAAGGGTCGGGTGGCTAAGTCGATTTACCGTTGACCGCTAGCTTTGACCTGCTCATCTAATAGAATGTCAGCAGTTTCGTCTTCCCATTCTCCGGAGCTAGTGCGAGTGCTAACCGAGAATTGGTTTTCGTCACTTTCCCAAATTTGTTGATAAATATTGGTTTCGCTCATGTCTCTCTTGTTTAAGTTAAATGATCTAAAAGTTGTTGAGGATATCTATGCCAACTTGAATGATTGACGGTCAACGGTCAACGGTCAATAAATCTATTCTAGGCTCAGTATTTTCACGAGACAGTACCCTTGAGGGTACTTTTTTATTGCTCAGTCACCCAGGGGATAATCTCAAATTTGATTTGTAGTTATACTCAAATCTTGCACCATTCTCAATAAGCTTGGTTCATGTAGGGTGGGCAGTGCACCAGACAGATAATGAAGCTTGCAAAGGGCTTTGGTAGGCACTGCCCACCCTACGATTAATGACTGAAGCAGGGTATAATCTCAAATTTGATTTGTAGTGATACCAATTCTGTAAATTATGGCTACACATCAATTTCGTCTCCCCATTTACCCCATCTCCCCGCGCCCGATCCTCATTGAGATGGCGACAATGCAATAGACTTCGCGGCAGTTGTCGGGAACAGGGAACAGCGGATCTGGGAACAGTGGACAATAATTGACGCAAACACTATCAGAAAAATACTTTTGCAAGAGGTCTAATAGTTTTGCAGCACTTATACCACCTATTAAACTACCTTAACCCACTACACCCACTGCTACTACTTCGTGGCGACAATGCAATAGTTTTATAGCACCCACTAAACCCATTACCACTATTTCATTTACTAATCCTATTACCACCACTCCACCTATCCGACCCCCGATACTCCTTAAGATGGCAACAATGCAATAGTTTCAAAGCGCCCACAGCACCTATTTAGCTCACTTAACCTACTCCACCCACTCCGGCTACTCCGTGGCGATAATGCAATAGTTTTTCTAACCCCTTGCATTTTCTTTAAAATCTGGTTATAATAATAGTATCGTTAAAGCAATGGTTTTTGCCTCATGATGATTTCTACCGCACAAGCCGCTGAATTACTAGGTGTTTCCGCCACTCGCGTCCGTTACCTTCTGGGCAAGGGCAGAGTCAAAGGGGCATATAAGGTCGGTAGAACTTGGGTGATTCCTCTGTTTGATGGCATGCCAGTGGTCACGCCTGGCACTCGTGGACCAAAGCGGAATTGGTCAAAGCGTACAAATTACACGAAGGCTGTAATCCACGTTAATCAGAAAGTCATTCGCCAAAATCACAACACCGGGGAACGCAATCCAGTGATTACGGTAAAACGAGGCTCTAAAAACATTTACGGTCATACGGTAGAAGTCAATGGCCCCTGTCGGGTGATGTATCGCCCTGATAATCCGCTACATTGTGGCGCAAGGGTGTGGATTGAGACTATCTCGGATTTTAAAGTTATTTGAGCCAGGACTTTCACGGGGTGACAAGCAGCTTGAAAGCATGAACCAGTGAGCTTTAAATAACATTGACCAAGCGTAAAAATCAGGATTTGTAATTATCTTTTTCACGAAAAGGACAGGTATTGCATTTTTAGTTGAGATGTAAACCTAAGAGGTATTTTTTTATCCAATAAAACTCCGTATATCTTTCCCCTCTTGCCTTGTGCCTCTTGCCTCTTGCCTTTTGCCTCTTGCCTTTTGCCTTTTTATCGAATACATGTGTTGACAATCCAGATACAAACGCGCTTATGCGATTGACCTTGGCCTTTTGGCCTTTTGGCCACGCTACGCGAACGGCCACGCTACGCGAATGGTCACGCTACGCGAACGCTTAAGAACGATGAACCCTCACCCGCTTATCAGGCTTTTGCTTTCTGACCCAGGCTAAAAACTTCTGCATCTGAGGGTCATTTTTTAAGGCTTCACAGGTATTCAATTCCAGAGCTAAACGAGTATTTGGGAATAAAGCATGTATTTGTCGGTGACAAGCAGGACAAATAGTAATCGTTGGACCAGGTTTCATCTTTTTTCGCTTAGTGTTTTGTCTAGGAATCAAGTGATGAACTGTCAATCGCTCTACATCTCTTCCGCAAAGTTCACAAGTCATTGATAATTATAAAAGTTCTGAATTGGGTGAGGTACTTTCGTCCTAGGGAGTAGGGAGTAGGGAGTAGGGAGTAGGGAGTAGGGAGTAGGGAGTAGGGAGTAGGGAGTAGGCAAGAGGCAATAGGCAATAGGCAATAGGCAATAGGCAATAGGCAATAGGGAAAAAATCCTGTGGACTTCATTACTACGATAACCGTAAAATCCTAAGTGTTGAACATCTCAAATAAACATGCTATATCATGAAAGCTTGGTCAATAATTTTATATCTAGTTATCGGTATAGTTATCGGTGCTTTTTTAGGTATTATACTACAAAAGTCTGCTCAAGTAGACCAGTTGTTCAGACGCTACGGTATCCTGAGTACTTCTAGCATTAAGGATAATCAAAGCAAACCAGTTCCTGCAAATTTTCAAGGCAAGATGTCCTTATTTATTTTGGCAGGACAGTCGAATATGTCAGGAAGTGGTCAGTTGACACCTGCTAGTTCCGTTACCCACCCCAGAGTTTTTGTCTTTGGAAACGATTACCGCTGGCATCTAGCCAAAGAACCGATTGATTCACCAAGTGGACAAGTTGATCACGTCTCGGAAGATAAGTCAGCTGGAGTCAGTCCAGGGATGGCGTTTGCTACTGAATTGCTCAAATACCATCCTGAACTGATTGTTGGTTTAATTCCCTGTGCTAAATGGGACTCTAGTATTCAACAGTGGCAAAGACATCTAAGTGAGGATACCTTGTATGGCTCTTGCTTAAAGCGAGCCTATGCAGCTTCACTAATGGGAGAAATTAAAGGTTTACTATTCTTTCAGGGAGAAAGTGATGCCCTTAATCCTCAAGCCTACCCAAGTCGAAGATTGTTCCCTAATCAGTGGGCTGATAAATTTGTTAAGTTAGTCAACGATTTCCGTCAAGACTTAGGGAAACCTGAGTTACCAGTAGTTTTTGCTCAAATTGGCACCACTACTGATCCAGAAAAGCTCCCGAACTGGGAAACCGTGAAAGCGCAACAGGAAACAGTCCAGTTACCAGCTACTGGGATGATTACCACAGATGACTTGGTTTTGCAAGACCATGTCCACTTGACAACGGAAAGTTATTTGATTGTTGGAAAAAGATTTGCTAAAGCATTTTGGAAACTTACTGATCAGTGACATCATCTTTGGAATTTACTAGTCGAGGATTATGGTATCAATTAATTAATGGAAACCTGGACAGTTATTTCCTTTCTAGCTATCGGTCTTTTTCTTGGTATTCTTCTCCAGAAGTATTATCCAGTCGGTAAGTTTATCAAACGCTACGGTATTATTAGTCGCTTCTTAGTTAAGCATAAATCTGAGTCTCGGGAAATCAATGTGATTCCACCAGATTTTGAAGGCAAGATGTCCCTATTTATTTTGGCAGGACAGTCGAATATGTCCGGAACAGGTAAGCTAACACCTGCTAGTTCCGTTACTCACCCCAACGTTTTTGTGTTTGGAAACGATTACCGCTGGCATCTAGCCACCGAACCTATTGATTCACAAACCAAACAAGTTGATAAAGTTTCGGAAGATAAGTCAGCTGGGGTAGGTCCGGGGATGGCGTTTGCTACTGAATTATTGAAATACAATCCTGAGCTAATCATCGGTTTGATTCCTTGTGCCAAGTCTGGCAGTGCCATTCAACAGTGGCAAAGAAGCCTGAGTGAGGATACCCTTTATGGCTCTTGCTTAAAGCGAGTAGGTGCTGCTTCTGTGATGGGAGAAATCACCGGTATACTTTTCTTTCAAGGGGAAAAAGATGCTCAAAAGCCTTCTCAAGACTCAGATATAACGTTTTTCCCCAATCAGTGGGCTGATAAATTTGTTACCTTGGTAAAAGATTTCCGTCAAGACTTAGGTAAACCTGAGTTACCAGTAGTTTTTGCTCAAATTGGCACTACTACTGATCCAGAAACGCTCCCGAACTGGGAAACCGTGAAAGCGCAACAGGCAACAGTCCAGTTACCAGCTACTAGGATGATTACTACAGATGACTTGGCTTTACAAGACTATGTCCACTTGACAACCGAAAGTTATTTGATTGTTGGAAAACGATTTGCTAAAGCATTTTGGAAACTGACTCAAAGATAATACTCAAAGATAATAGGGTGCATCAAGACAGGGAAAACTAGAGGAAACGTCGCCATTGATTCCGGTCAAGCTTGATGAACATCTTATCTAAAACAGTTCCAGGGTTTTTAATTGGTAGCATCGCCATCATTGCAGCAATTCCCACAGTGGTGATATCAACACCAGCTGCGAAAAGTATTGCGCAACAGATTACTGTCCGGATTGATGGTCCAAAACAGGGTGGGAGTGGGATAATTGTTGAACGCCAAGGAAATATCTATTATATCCTGACTAGTGCTCATGTGCTACAAAAAGCTGGCATCTACAGGATTCAAACCCCTGATGGCAATCGTTATCCTGTAGACTCCCGTTATATCAGACGGATGCCAGGGGTAGATTTAGCGATCTTACCTTTCATTAGCACCTCTAACTACCCAGTTGCTAGGTTAGGGAATTCCCAGCAAATCAGTGCAGGTCAAAGGGTTTATGTGGCTGGATGGCCTCGTTCTGGAGGTGCTTCTCAACAACGGCGGTTTATTAATACTGAAGGACTGCTGACGGATGCTGCTTCTAAACTTCCTAGGGGATATGCTCTGAGTTATACCAATTTGGTGAGAGTTGGGATGAGTGGTGGACCGGTATTAGACCATCAGGGGCGGGTAATTGGCATTAATGGCATGGTCAGGTTAGTGGGTGATTCTGACACAATTGTGGCATCTGGGATTGCCATTGACACCTATTTAACCTGGCGCTCTCAGCTGAAACTGCCAACTCCTGTAAAGACTCCTCAAGTCGCTGTCTCTCCTACAGCTGCCTCTGCCAAGACCGGAACAGTTTTCTACAAGTTGGCCAATACCCTTAAAGTAGGGACTGGCTCAGTGAGTTCTGTGGCAATTGGCACCCTTGCTCAAGGGAGATCAGTAAAGGGATTGATGGCCGCTAGTGGTCATAGTGATGGCACTATCTCCCTGTGGAATCTGTCAACTGGTCAATTAATTCGTACCTGGAGAGGTCACGGTGGTGCAGTGAATGCTGTGGTGATTAGTCCGGATGGTCAAACTTTAGTCAGTGGCGGTGATGACCGTATGATCAAGACCTGGAATCTTAACACGGGTAAACCGTTAGTTACCCTGACTGGACATCAAGATACAGTGGCGACTTTAGCCTTCAGTGTAGATAGCAAAACTTTAGTTAGTGGCAGCTGGGACAACACTATTAAGATTTGGCAGGTGGCTAAGGGTAAACTGTTGCATACCCTTACCGGACATTTAGGTTCGGTGAATTCTGTTGAAATCTCTCCTGATGGCAAAACCTTAGTCAGTGGTTCTCAAGATACCACTATTCGGCTGTGGAATCTAGCTACAGGTAAGTTAGTGCGTATCCTCAAGGGACATTCTCGATCGGTGTCGTCTGTGGCAATTAGTCTGGATGGGAAAACCTTAGCCAGTGGTGGAGGAGATGGCACGATTCGCTTGTGGAATCTTAACACTGGTAAACTGACTAGGACGTTGACGGGTCACACAGATGGGGTGTGGTCAGTAACGATTACTAGAGATGGAAGTACCTTGATTAGCGGTAGTTGGGATAAGACCATTAAGTTGTGGGATATGAGGAGCGCTCAGTTGAAAAGCACCTTAAATGGTCATTCGGGCTATGTTGTGGCTGTTGCTTTGAGCCAGGATAGTCAAACCCTAGTTAGTGGTGGTTGGGATCAGCAGATTAGAATTTGGAGAAAGCAAATATCTAATTAACCTGAGTTCAAGATAAGCGATTCGGCAAAGCCGTTCGCGTAGCGTGGCCTTCGGCCTCCGCTTCGCGAACGCACTCCTAGGCATTCCTAATATCAAGTCTGGTTGAATATCCATAATTAAGGAGAGGGTGGGGAGATGGGGAGATGGGGAGATGGGGAGATTTTTATTAAGGGTAATTACCCTGACATGATATAAAGCCGTAATTGATATCTGGTTAAAATTGCCATATTATCTCAATTAATATCTCAATTTAAATGTCGTTGTTGTCTACACCATCAACCGGTCAAATAATCCCAGGCTTTAATAAATTCAACAATTTGGCTCACTGGAGGCAGGGTTGATACTGGTATTGATGGTGTTGTAGTGTCTTCAGATTGCTCGCTCCAGCTTGATTGATTCATCAGATACTTCCCAAAATATTGATTATAATAAATACTTAATGAGTAGTCTCTAGAGTTAGTAATAATTGTCTGAGTCGGAGCAATAAAGAAGTTAGCAGATGATTTTATTTCTGGTGCTAACTTAGCGGTTTTAATTGGTTTAAGCTGCTCAATAGTTTGGCAAATCTTTGTAATTAATTTATGTATTTGCTGTTTGTCTTGATTATTTAAACTGTATATTGAGCGTGAGGGTAGGCTATTTAATAGGGTCACAATATTGCGATGAGTTTGACCTCCATCTTTGAAGGGGACAATTGCCAAGTAAGCGATAATGAATAAGTCAGCGTTGTTGCTTGTAAAGGTAATGGTTGTTCTGCGGACACCAACCTCAAGGCTGGGGGCTTGATTGAAGACTTCAGAAACATTAGCTATCTGATTGTAAATCGAGGCTAAAGCCAAATTCGCTTTGAGGTCTAACGGGGTATCAACGATAATTTTTACTGTTGGCAGGGTCTCGTTGAAAAACGTTTTGGCAGCTTCGGAAGACAGACGGATAATTTGACTTTTATCGCCATCGGGACTCAAGTCAACCCATTCACAGATCAATCCTTCGGTTTTGAGACCAAACCGGGAAACGGCATATAGTTTTGCCCCAGTGAGGGTAGCACCAGTCAAATCTGCTCCAATCCAATTGGCTTTAATCAGCCTGGCCTTACTAAGATCAGCGTGTACTAAACTGGTATTAACTAAATTGGCATTGCTCAAATCAGCCCCAACTAAGGTAGCTCCACTTAATTTAGCGTTGCTGAGATCAGCCCAACTGAGGTTTGCTCCACTTAAATCAGCCCAGCGTAGATTTGCCCCACTGAGATCGGCTCCCCTAAAATTGGCACAGGTGAGATTTCCTTGTCTGATTTCAACCCCTTTAAGATTGCTACCGCTGAAATCGGCTTTGTACAGATTTGTTCCATTTAAGTGGGCTCCCTTCAAATTTGCTTGACTAAGGGTTGCCCCGGCTAAATTGGCTTCATTGAAGGTAGCGCGGCTGAGATTAGCTTGTCTGAGGGTGGCTTCTCGTAAATCAGCACCAGAGAGGTTTGCTGCGGTTAGATTTGCTCCACTTAGGGAACCACGAACCATCTCAGCACGAATCAGTGATGCCTGAATCAGTTGGGCACCTCTTAAATCAGCCCGAATCAAATTTGCTACATTGAGCTGTGCTTGTGTTAACTTGGCTTTAGAGAGATTGGCACCACTGAGTCTAGCAACGTTTAAGTTGGCTCTGCTGAGGTTTGTGCCGCTCAAGTTAGCACCACTTAAGTTAGTTACCCTCAGGTTAGCTTCACTCAAGTCGGCACCACTAAGAGTAGCGCTGCTTAGGTTAAGTTCAGTAAGATCCGCAGCTGTAAAATCTCTTACCCCTGCTGCATATTGTTGGATAATTTCCCTGACATTCATTACAATCTAACAAAAATTAATATTTATCATGGCATAGGCTGAATCCGGGTGAGAGACAATGAAAATTGGTATTGTAGGACTGGGATTGATGGGTGGGTCCCTAGGATTGGACTTGAGAGCACAAGGTCACCAGGTCTTGGGAGTCTCTCGTCAACCAAAAACCTGTCAATTCGCACGTGATCACGGCATTGTTGATGATGCGAGTATTGACTTAAGTATCCTAGCCACAGCAGAGGTTGTGTTTATCTGCACCCCAATAGCCGCGATCGCCTCTACTGTCAAGGATTTAGTCAACTATCTTAACAAGGATACCGTAATCACTGATATTGGTTCGGTCAAAATGCCAGTAGTTAGAGAAATGGCTCCCCTGTGGGAAAATTTTGTAGGTGGTCATCCGATGTCAGGAACGGAACACAGGGGTGTGGAAGCTGCGGTGTCTAATCTATTTGCCGGAAACCCTTACGTACTGACGCCGATTGAGACAACACCACCACCAGCACTTGAGAAGGTGGAGGAGATTGTGCGATCGCTTAAGTCATTGGTTTACATCACAAGCCCGGAAAACCATGACCAAGCGGTAGCATGGATTTCTCATCTACCGGTGATGGTGAGTGGGAGTTTGATTGATGCTTGTATGCAGGAGACTGACCCAGTGGTGTTGAGGTTAGCCCAACAGTTAGCTAGTTCTGGTTTTCGTGATACTAGCCGTGTTGGGGGTGGTAATCCAGAACTGGGAATAATGATGGCTCGTTACAATCAGGAGTCGATAATGCGATCGCTTGTAGGGTATCGCGATCGCCTTGACCAGATAATTGAGGTGATTGAACAGGAAGATTGGTCAAGTCTGGAAAAAATCTTTGAAACTACTCATGTAGCTCGGAAAAAGTTTGTTTCCTGAGTTTGTTGAGTTTGTTATTGAGCTAATTAGAAAGCCACCACTGCTAATCCCACCAAGCAGTGTTTATTTTAAGCTGACGGCTGAACGCTGACCGCTGTTCGCGTAGCGTGCGCGTAGCGCATATGCTTACCTTGTTACAGTTTTTCAAATGTAAGCAGGTACACAAAATTAATTACAAATTTGCAAAAACTGAAACTCTTTTAATTCAAGGGTTACAGAGAATTATAGTAGGTAATTAATTCGGCGCGCGGTACTTACTATGATACAGTAATAAGTTACTCTCTCATCACCTGATACTGCGTTCCTAAAAAATAAAGTTTTGTAAAAAAAAACTTCCTGTATACTAACTTGGTATATAGTGTAAATTTGGATATGCTAAGTAGGTGGGCGTAATTAAGTGTAAGAGTTGATTTAGCAGATGGGTGAAGTAGAGATTGGAGTCGGAACCAAAGGGGCCACCAACGTGCCTAGTAGCCCAAGCCATAGAACAGCCGGTACTAGAACTGGAAAATTGGGTAAAAATAGAACAACCCAATGTCCATGTCGATGAAACCCCTTGGGGGGTCATTGGGGTAAAGGAATGGTTATGGCTAGTCGCCAACCAGGATTTTTGCCTATAAAGAGCAGCAGATACACGTTCACGAAAAGAACTAGAGTCACTGCTAGGAGATAAGTATGGTGGAGTTCGAGCGCAGCGACGAAAAGCGTGTATACTAATGGTTACCCTGTAGTAGCCCAACAAAAGTGCTTGGCACATATGCGCAGGCATTTCAAGGGTTTAATTAAATGTCCTGGATTACACAATGAGAGTATTGGCAAAGCATTTATTAGTCTGCAAGATGTGCGCTTTTGAGCATTATCACTTATGGCAAACCCAGGCTGATCATAAAGCTTACGAATTATGGGCCAAGGAATTCAAATCCAAATTAAGTAAAGCTTTCAATAAATGGATACCGCAAGGGGGAGCAAGAGCTTTGAGGCTTTTAAATAATCTCCAAAACAAGTTTGATCAGTGGTGGTATTTTCGCCATGCATCCAGAAGTACCTCCTGAAACAATTTGGCAGAACGTTGTCATTGATTGGCTGTTACAAAGCGTAAGGGAGCGCGGAGGTTCTCGCTCCTTGGAAAGATTTGAAAACACCGCCAGACTTTTGACTGTTGTGCAAACCTGTCGTTCTCAGCAACGTTGTGTCGTCAACTTTTTTGCTGAAGCATTACGTGCCCACATCGGTCGTGACATGGGTTTTCCTTAACTTATCCCTATTTTTACGACCTGAATCCTTACCTCGAATGTTATTTCGAGACACCTGTATTGGAGTAAAAGTTATATTTTATAATTTATAAAATTTGTTGAGCAAAAAGTTTAAGCATTTCAAGCTCTTATAAAACAGGAGATTTATGACAGTAATCGAGAATCTTTTATCTGATCTCAGTCGTTTGGGAATAAAGCTATGGCTTGAATATAGTGATTCAACTCAAGCACCTAGGTTAAAATGTAGAGCTCCAGAAGGAGCTTTAAATCCAGCCTTACGAGATCAGTTGCAACAGCATAAAATAGCAATAATTGAGACTCTACAACAGTGGGATAAATATAAGAATCAAGCAGTTGAAACTATAGTAAAATTTCCTCGTGAAGGAAACTATAGTCTCTCCTTTGCTCAAGAAAGACTGTGGTTTCTAAATCAGCTTAATCCTGGTGATACTAACTACAATGTGGTTCATAATTTTCGAATTTCAGGAATACTCAATGTTTCAATACTTGAACAAAGTTTAAATGAGATTATTCGCCGTCATGAAGTACTACGAACCACATTTTTCATAAAAAAAGGGATCCCAATACAAGCAATTGCACCTGGTTTAAATCTGATCTTATCAGTTGTTGATTTACAATCGCTACCTAGCCAAGAGCAGTTGACTCAAACAGAACAATTCATTCAGGCAGAAAGTCAATATGCTTTTGACCTATCTCAAGAGATATTATTGCGAGCCACAGTGCTTCATCTGTCAGAGCATTTGCATATCTTACTATTAACTTTTCATCATATTATTACAGATGGCTGGTCTACAAAAGTTTTGTTGCGAGAACTCGGAAGTCTTTATACGGCTTTTTTGAATGGTGAGTCTTCACCATTACCTGAGTTACCAATTCAATATATAGACTTTGCCCACTGGCAGCGACAATGCTTATCAAAAGAACGATTGGCAAATCTGGTGGAGTATTGGAGACATCAATTAGCTGGTGCACCACCTTTGCTGGATTTACCTACTGATCATTCTCGCCCTCCAGTGCAAACCTTTCGAGGTGCGACTCAGCTTTTTGACTTCAGTAAAGACCTGACGCAACAAATTAAAGAACTGGGTTACCAAGCCGGAACAACACTATTCATGACATTGTTGACGGCTTTTATGGCCTTGCTCAGCCGTTACAGTAACCAGGAAGATATTATAGTGGGCACCCCAATCGCAGGTCGCAATCATCCTGAACTTGATTCGATGATCGGCTTTTTTGTCAATACGTTAGTGTTGCGGGTTGATCTCTCTGGTAATCCAAGCTTCCGAGAATTAATGGATCGGACACGACAGGTAACGTTAGAAGCTTATTCCCATCAAGATTTGCAGTTCGAGAAGCTTGTGGAAGAGCTACAACCCGAACGAAACCCTGGTTACAATCCGCTGTTTCAAGTAATGTTTGTTCTGCAGGAGAATGAGGTTGATGAGTGGAAGTTTTCGGATTTAACCCTGACTCCTTTACAAACGGAAAGGGTCACGGCCAAGTTTGATTTAACCTTATGTCTTGAAAATCGGGAATCTGGGCTGAGAGGGAAGTTAGAATACAGCACGGATTTGTTTGATCAGGACACTGCTGCTCGAATGATTGGGCATTTTCAAACGCTCCTTGCCGCAATTGTCAGAAATCCTGATCAATCGATCTGTCACCTGCCGCTTTTAAGTCTTGAGGAATCCTATCAACTCCTAGTTGCTTGGAATCAAACCCAAATGGATTCTCTGTGTGACATTTCTGTTCATTCACAGGTTCTAACTCTGTTAGAGCAGCAGGTATCTCAGCATCCAGATGCTATAGCTGTCCAGTTTCAACAGCAAACGCTCACTTATCAAGCATTGCATGATCGGGCTAATCAACTCGCTCATTATCTCCAAAGTCTTGGGGTTGGTCCAGAAGTTGTCGTAGGTCTTTGTGTCGAACGGTCTATAGAGCTAGTTGTGGGTTTTCTTGGCATCCTTAAAGCAGGTGGAGCCTATCTCCCTCTTGATCCGACCTATCCCCAAGAACGGCTCACTTATATGCTTGCAGATGCACAAGTTTCGGTGCTTGTGACTCAGCCCACTCTACTGACTAGACTTCCATCTCACCCAGCAAAAGTGGTGATGTTAGAGAGCGACTCTGCTGTTTTTGCCAACCAACCTGTGACAGCACCAACCTCTGCCATTACTGCAGAGACGCTAGCCTATGTAATCTATACTTCTGGCTCTACCGGACGACCCAAAGGAGTAATGGTCACGCATCGGGGGTTAAGCAATCTAGCAGCAACTCTGATTGCGACTTTTAAAGTCAACCCCCACAGTCGGGTCCTTCAATTTACCTCCTTGAGTTTTGATGTTTCAATCTCAGAAATCTTGATGGTTTTAAGTTCTGGGGCTTGCTTATGCTTGAATCCATCAGAATCTTTACTTCCGAGTTTAGATTTAGTGCAACTTCTCCAGCAGCAGGCAATTACGCATTTGGTATTACCTGCATCTGCCCTGGCGACTTTACCGCTCATGCCAATCCCCAGTTTACAAGTGCTGATTGTAGGAGGGGAAGCCTGTCCTGTTCCGTTGATGCAAGAGTGGGCTAAGGGTCGGGAATTATTTAATGCTTACGGCCCAACAGAGGCGAGTGTGTATACGACTATCGCCCTTTGTCAACCAGAGGACCCTATCATTACACTCGGTCGCCCCATTCCCAATGTCAACGTTTATATTCTAGATCCCTATGGTCAGCCGGTTCCGATCGGTATTCCTGGCGAGTTGTATATTGGGGGGATCGGTCTTGCACGAGGTTATCTCAACCGTCCTGATCTGACCCAGGCAACATTTGCCGCAATGCCTCACCGCTTAAAGAGGCTGCACGAGGATTGTGGCAAAGCTTTACCTGCAAACTCTCTAGCCAATCGTTTATACAAAACGGGCGATCGGGTGCGTTATCTTGCTGATGGCAGAATTGAGTTTTTAGGACGGATTGATCACCAAGTTAAGTTGCGCGGATTCCGGATCGAGCTCGGAGAGATCAGTGCAACCCTGGAACAACATCCAGCCATTCAGACTGCAATTGCCTTGTTGAGACCAGATCAACGTGGCGAACAACAATTGGTCGCCTATGCAGTTTTGCACAGTGGGAGTGATCAGCCTTCTGCTCCTGAACTGCGGAGGTTTTTGCGAGGACTATTGCCTCACTATATGGTGCCAATGGCGATCATTTTGCTGTCAGAATTCCCCCTGACCCCCAATGGCAAGATCAACCGTGCTGCTTTGCCTGCTCCTGATTTGCAACACCTACAACAAGCTACCTTTGTTCCGCCTCGCAGTCCGGTTGAAATTGTTATTGCCAATATCATCGCCTCGGCATTGGGTTTAGAACAGGTGGGTCTGCAGGATGATTTCTTTGAACTGGGAGGCCATTCGTTATTAGCGACTCAGGTTATCTCTCGAATTCGTCAAAGTTTTGGGGTTGAGATCCCACTGATCACTCTATTTGAGCAACCCAGGTTAATAGACCTTGCTCAGGCTGTGAACTCTGTTCAGAAGAAAGATTTTTCTCCCTTACCTCCTATTCAGCCGATCGATCGCAACCCCTTAAGCGACCCCAAATCATTTCCCCTGTCATTTGCCCAACAACGGCTCTGGTTCCTCAATCGTCTTGAAGGGGTCAATACAACAAGCTATAACACGGGTAGAACTTTTCAGTTAACTGGGAATTTGAATCGACCCGCACTACAACAAAGTCTGCAAGCCCTCATCGAACGTCATGAAAGCCTACGCACTACCTTCCCCATTGATCGTCAAGGTATTCCCTGTCAACGGATTAATGAGCCTGGAACGATAACATTACCCGTGATTGAGTTGGAAGCAGGAGCACAAGAAGCCGAGATTAAAGAGCTAATTAAAGTAGAAAGTCAACAACCCTTTGATCTGACTCACAACAGGCTCATTCGCTTCAAACTGCTGCAATCGTCGCCTACTGATCATATTTTGATGGTCACGATACACCACATTATTTGTGATGGTTGGTCGATCGGGGTATTCCAACAAGAGCTACTCCAACTGTATCAAGCTTTTTGCCAGAATCAATCTTCTCCCCTTTCCCCTTTACAGATCCAATATGCAGATTTTGCCTGTTGGCAACGGCAATGGCTAACCGATCAAGTTTTAGAGGCTGAACTCAACTATTGGAAACAACAACTGGAAGGCGCTCCCCCTCTATTAGAACTGCCCACAGACTACCCTCGACCTGCTGTGCAAACATTTCAAGGGGGGGAGGTCAGTTTTCAGGTTGATGCATCCCTGAGCCAGAATCTGAAAGCCTTCAGCCAAAAAGCAGGCGTTACCCTATTTATGACCTTGCTTACTGTCTTTAAGATATTATTATCTCGCTACTCCAGACAGACCGATATTGTGGTGGGTGCGCCCATTGCTAATCGTAATCAGGCTGAAATTGAGCCTTTGATTGGTTTTTTTGTCAATACCCTGGTATTGCGTTCCGACTTGTCCGGCAATCCTAGATTTGTGGAACTGCTTAGACAGGTTAGACAAACCACGCTAGAGGCTTACACGCATCAAGACCTACCTTTTGAGAAATTAGTAGAGGAATTACAACCGAAGCGTCGTCTTGACCATCATCCGATTATTCAGGTCATGTTTGCTTTGCAAAATGTTCCAGATGCTGATTTAGAACTACCAGACTTAGAAGTCAAGTCCCTCAGATCAGAGGTTGAGACAACCCGCGAATTTGATTTAGAAGTTTACCTTTGGGAAAAACCTCAGGGGTTGGTCGGCTCCTGTATTTACAGGGGTGATTTGTTCAAAGTTGAAACGATCCAGCGGTTATTTGAACAATTTCAGAGGTTATTGCAAGCAGTGGTGATCGATAGCAGTCAAAGGATCGATGAGTTGCCCCTTCTGACTCTTGCTGAACAACACCAGATTCTAACGCAATGGAATCAGACTCAAAGAGACTACCCTCGTAACTCCTGTATTCATCAACTATTTGAGCAACAGGTAGAACGATCAGGAGATGCCATTGCCCTAGTATTTGAAGACCAACAACTTACTTATCAGGAGCTGGATTACCAGGCCAATCAGCTTGCCGCTTACTTACGGAACTGGGGTGTCGATCCAGACGTATTGGTTGGGGTTTGCCTGGAGCGATCGCCTGACCTGATTGTGGCCATACTGGCAATTCTTAAAGCTGGGGGAGCATATGTGCCCCTTGATCCAAACTACCCCTCAGAACGTTTGGCCTTCATTGCCGAAGATACACAAATACCGATATTAATTACTCAAACAGCTTTTCGAGCCCACCTTTCGGATTCTCAGACCTGTTTCCTCATTTGTTTAGATGAAATCAACTTAAGAGAGTTTGCTGCTCAACAACCGACTAACCGGAAAGAACACGATGTCCAGCCTGATTTGAAGAGAACGTTAACAGACACCATCTCTCCTACCCTAGAAACCCAGGCTGGGACTTCTTTGAGCGGAAAATCAATCACCGCTGACAATCTTGCCTATGTGATGTATACTTCCGGCTCTACAGGTAAACCCAAAGGTGTTGCAGTTTCCCATCGGGGAGTTGTTCGTTTGGTGGTCAATTCCAACTATGTTAACATCACCGCAGCGGATACCTTTCTACAACTCGCCTCCATTGCTTTTGATGCAGCCACCTTTGAAATTTGGGGTGCGTTACTCAACGGAGCTACCTTGGTGCTCGCTCCAGCCTCTCGTTCTTCTCTGGCTGAAATTGCTTACCTCCTGCAGCATCATCACATTACGATTCTCTGGCTCACTGCTGGGCTCTTCCATCAAATGGTGGAAGAGCATCTTGAAGCTTTCTCCTCTGTTCAACAACTCTTAGCTGGAGGTGACGTTCTCTCTGTTGCTCATGTTCAAACCGTAGTTCAAGCCTTACCCAACACCCTGGTGATTAATGGCTACGGTCCAACAGAAAATACCACCTTTACCTGCTGTTACCCTGTTCGAGATCTTGATGAGATCGGCACATCAATTCCGATCGGATCTCCGATTTCAAACACTCAAGTCTATCTGTTAGATCAAACTTTTCACCCAGTTCCAGTTGGAGTACCTGGAGAGCTTTATATTGGCGGAGACGGCTTAGCACGCGAGTATCTCAAGCGTCCTGATCTGACCGCAGAACGCTTTATCGTGAATCCCTTTCTCTCTGGCAAAGTCATAGAAAAGGATGAAGGGAGAGAATCAAAAGAACCCCTCCAGATTTCAACTTCGGACACACTTTACAGAACAGGAGACTTAGCTCGATACCTTCCTGATGGCAATATTGAGTTTCTTGGACGAGTCGACCATCAAGTTAAAATTCGTGGTTTCCGCATTGAACTGGGAGAAATTGAAGCAACGATTCGGCAGAATTCAATTGTCTCTCAAACCGTTGCTACGGTGCATAGAGATGCAACCAGTCATAAAAGTTTGATTGCTTATTTAGTGCCTGACTGGCGCGGACAAGGGATTGCTGCATTACTTGCTCAGGCAGAACAGGAATTATTAGAGGATTGGCAAACCCTCTACGAAGAAATCTACAGTCCATCCACTTCAGAACCGGATGAGACAGGATTAAAATCTAACTTGGATTTCAATATTGTAGGATGGAATAGCAGTTATACAGGTCAGCCAATTCCAGCTATCGAAATGAGGGAATGGGTTGAGCATACCGTGTCGCGAATTCAGCATTATCACCCTCAGTCAGTATTAGAAATTGGCTGTGGAACAGGATTATTGTTAAGTCGAATTGCTCCCCATTGCAAACATTATGAAGGAACTGATTATTCCAGGGCAGCCTTAGCCTATAACCAAAATCTACAGCAAAGTAAAACGACCTTAAATCATGTTATTTTTCATCATAAATTAGCCCATGACTTTGAAGGCATTCCTAAGCAAAAATTTGACACCGTTATACTCAATTCAGTCATTCAATACTTCCCCAGTATTCATTATCTTCTCCAGGTTTTACAAGGGGCAATAGATGTCATTATTCCTGGCACCCCCGGTCGCATTTTTGTGGGAGATATTCGGAGTTTACCCTTATTAGATAAGTTTCATACGATGGTGCAATACTTGCAAGCGGACGATTCAATGTTGTTACAGGAACTGACAACTCGATGTCAGCAGAGCTTGCAAGCGGAAGAAGAGCTTGTCATTGATCCAGATTTCTTTGTTACCTTACCTCACTATTTCCCTGAAATTAGCCATGTTGAAGTTCAACCGAAGCGAGGCAAACATCACAATGAGTTAACCCAGTTTCGTTATGATGTAACGCTCCATCTCAGCATGACTCAACCAAGGGAAAATGTAACAATTCCTTGGCAGGACTGGCAGGATGACCCAGACATGTTGACTCAAGTTCGGCGTGTGTTGTTGGAAGAACGTCCAGAATCGTTGGGTATTCGTCGTATTCCCAATGGGCGAATTCAACAGGCATTACAAGTCCAACAATGTCTGGAGCAATCGTCTCAGGAATTCAAAACCGTTAAACATCTCCGACAACATCTAATGGATGTAATGGGTGATGGAGCACACAACAACTCCAGTGGCGTTGAGCCGGATATGTTCTGGGAATTAGCAGAAGAATTGGGCTATCAGGTGCATTTGAGTTGGTGGGAAGCCAGTTCAACAGGGTATTATGATGTAGTTTTTCTACGTGAGACTGTTCCCAAGGACCAGGATGTTGTCTCAGCTCTTCAAAAGGTTGCCTTTTGGCAAGAGCACCGAAGTCCTCTTAAGCTGAGGCAAGACTATGCCAATATCCCCCTACAAAGTAAGCTAACTTACAAACTGATTCCTGAAATACGCCAGTTTTTGCAAAACAAGTTGCCTGAGTATATGCTGCCTCAGCACTTTGTTGTCTTAGACCATTTACCTCTGACCGCCAATGGCAAAGTCGATCGCAGCGCTTTGCCAGTCCCCGATGTTATGGATGTGGCTCGAGAGGGAGCATTTGTTGCACCGAAGACCCCGACTCAAGAGTTGTTAGCTGCGATTTGGCGTGAGGTTTTGCGAATTGAACAGATTAGCCTTGACGATGACTTCTTTAAGCTAGGGGGACATTCTTTATTGGCAACTCAGGTGATGTCGCGGATTCGCCATAGACTAGGAGTTGAACTGCCTTTGCAAGTGATGTTCGAGCAACCGACATTGAGGGATCTCACCCAGGCAATAGAGACTGCTCAGCAAGGGGATTTAATCTCTTTTCCTGCCATTCAGCCCGTTTCTCGTGCAACACTCTTGCCCGTTTCGTTTGCTCAGCAACGGCTTTGGTTTCTAACTCAGCTCGAAGGCATGAGCGCTGGCTATAACGTCCCCAATGCTTTCAAACTTGAGGGTGTGTTGAACCACACCGCATTGGAGCAAAGTTTTCAAGCGATCATTCATCGTCATGAGACCCTACGGACCACCTTTAAAGCTGATGATACGGGTACACCTTACCAGTATATTAATGAGGCTGGAATCTTTACCTTGCCAGTGATTGAATTACACAGCGAACACCAAGAACGCCAAGTTAAAGATCAAATTCAAGCAGAAAGCCACCAGCCCTTTGATATTAGTCAAGATCAACTGATTCGTGCCAAGTTACTGTGTCTGTCCCCCACTACCCATGTATTGCTAGTAACCATACACCACATTGTCTCAGACGGGTGGTCATTAGGGGTATTCATTCAGGAACTATCTCAACTTTATCAAGCCTTTTGTCAAGGAGAGACCTCTCCACTCTTTCCATTAACAATCCAATACGCCGACTTTGCCCAATGGCAACGGCAATGGTTAGCAGGTCAAGCCCTGACAAGCCATCTAGACTATTGGAAACAGAAACTTGATGGTGCTCCTCCCCTGTTAGAATTCCCCACAGATCATCCTCGCCCAGAGGTAGCTACCTTTGAGGGAGGAATAGAGTGGTTCTGGCTGGATTCTAGCCTGACGCAACAACTGAAGACCCTAAGCCAAAAAGCAGGTGTCACCCTGTTTATGACCTTACTGGCAGCGTTTCAAGTGTTGCTCTCGCGCTACACCAGAAAATCAGATATTGTGGTTGGATCGCCAATCGCCAACCGCAAACAGGTTGAAGTTGAATCGTTGCTGGGCTTTTTTGTCAACACCCTGGTACTGCGCTCTGATCTGTCTAACAATCCTAGCTTTGAGGCGTTATTGGCTCAGGTCAGACAAACAACCTTGGAGGCTTATCTTCACCAAGATTTGCCTTTTGAAAAACTGGTGGAAACCTTACAACCAGAACGTCACCTCAATCATCATCCTATCGTTCAGGTCATGTTTGCTTTGCAGAATGCCCTGGGTGATAAATTAGAACTCTTTGATTTGAAAGTAGAACGTCTAGGCGTAGAACTGAAGACCATTCGTGAGTTTGATTTTGAACTTGATCTTTTTGAGAATCCTGAAGGTTTGGCAGGACGGTGTACTTACAATATTGGTTTATTTAAGGCTGAAACAATTCGACGGATGTTGGGCCACTTTCAGACTCTCTTACAAGCCATTGTTGTTGATAGTACTCAAGGAATTGCAGAACTTCCCCTCCTGACTCAGGCTGAACAGCAACTGTTAGTTGCCTGGAATCAAACTCAGAAAGATTATCCTCATGATCAATGTATTCATCAATTATTCGAAGCTCAGGTTGAGCGCACATCTGATGCCATTGCTGTAATATTCGAAGGGCAGAAACTAACTTACCGGGAACTGAATGAGCGATCTAATCAGTTGGCTCATTACTTACAGCAGCAAGGTGTAGGCCCCGAAGTATTAGTTGGTATTTGTGTTGAGCGTTCCCTAGAGATGGTGGTGGGCGTGCTAGGTATTCTTAAAGCAGGAGGGGCATATGTTCCCTTAGACCCCACCTATCCGAGTGATCGAATTGCTTACATGATGGAAGATTCAGAGATTGGGCTGCTCCTCACTCAACAATGTTTGCTAAAGGAATTACCGCTTCACCGACCTCAAATCATCTGCTTGGATGTAGAAGATGACGTTTTTGCTAAATACAGCACTGATACAGTTCACAGTAAGGTCCATCCTACTAACCTTGCTTATGTCATCTATACATCAGGGTCTACTGGACAACCCAAAGGCGTAGCGATCACTCATCATTCTGTACTGAACCTGGATCAGGGATTATTGCACGCTGTTTACAGTTCTCTGACTCATAGTAAGGAGAACCTTTGCATTAGTATTAATGGTTCATATGCCTTCGACACATCGGTTAAGCAGATTCTTCAACTTTTACATGGGCACACCCTAGTCATTGTTCCAGAAAGCGATCGATACAGCGGCTCAACTCTACTGCACTATCTCAAGCAATATCAGATTGATGTTTTTGACTGTACACCCATGCAATTCACCTGGTTGATAGAAGCAGGTCTCCTTAGCACAGATGAAGTACCCCTGAGAGCCATCTTAGTAGGTGGAGAACCGATTGCCTCCTCCACTTGGCTAGCGGTTCAAAGCTGCGAGACAATTCACTGCTTTAATCTCTACGGTCCAACAGAATGTACTGTAGATGCTACGATCTGTCGTTTACAGTCCGCTCATAGTGCTGGTACTATTGGTCGCCCTATTGTGAATACGCAGGTTTATCTGTTGGATAGTCATCTACAACCTGTTCCGATAGGAATTCCTGGCGAGTTGTATATTGGAGGGGCAGGGTTAGCCCGTGGCTATTTAAATCGTCCAGAGTTGACTGCCACAAAGTTTATTGCTAATCCCTTTGGTGCTGGGCGATTGTACCAAACTGGTGACCTAGCCCGTTACTTGCCTGATGGTTCCATTGAATACCTGGGTCGCTTGGACCAACAGGTTAAAATTCGTGGTTTCCGCATTGAGTTAGGTGAAATTACAACCGTCTTAAGCCAACATCCAGATATTAGTCAGGCTGTCACCATCGCTCGTGAATCTGAGACTAGAGATCGGCAACTGATTGCCTATGTGGTAGCGAAGGATAACGTTCATGTAGATCCACCAGTCTTGCGGCAATATTTGCAGCAAAGCTTACCAGCTTATATGTTGCCCAGTTCGTTTGTGTCACTGGCAGAATTACCCTTAATGCCCAATGGCAAAATAGATCGTAAAGCACTGCCTGCGCCCAACGTTTCTGATTTGCAGCGACAGACAACTTTTGTCCCTGCTTCCACCTCCACCCAGCAACTCTTAGTAATGGTTTGGGCCGATGTTTTAGGAGTGGACCAGATTGGTCTTTATGACAACTTCTTTAACCTTGGGGGACATTCTTTGCTAGCTGTTAAGGTTATTTCTCGCCTACAAGAAGCTTTGCAAATTAGTCTACCCGTTCAACTCTTATTTACCTCCAAAACACTGTTAGAGCTGGCTCAAGCTATAGATCGGATTCGAAATAGCGATCAGGATATTTCAAAACTTGGCACATCTTTTGTTGATTTAGAAGCTGAAGCCATTTTAGATCCAAACATCAAGCCTGCTAAGGCACAAATTTATCGCAACCCAGATCACATTCTTTTAACAGGAGCAACAGGTTTTGTCGGTATTTTTCTCCTGCATGAATTACTCAAACAAACTTCAGCCAAGATTTACTGTCTCATGCGGACTGGCGATCCCCTTCAGGGTTGGCAGCGCCTGCACAAGCTCCTGAAATCTTTTGGTCTTTGGCATGAAACCTATCAATCGCGAGTGGTTGTGATTAAGGGAGATCTCTCACTGCCTAAGTTTGGTCTTGAGGAATCAGAGTACGAACAGCTCAGTCATCAGGTTGAATCTATTTATCACTCTGGAGCCTGGGTCAATAGCATGTATCCATACTCTTTTTTAAGTCCGGTAAATGTTGCAGGAACCCAGGAGATTATAAAGCTAGCATGTGCCAGTCGAGTCAAACCGCTGCACCATATTTCAACCCTTGGAGTTTTTTCTGCCGGAAGTTATTCTGGACAAAACCTTATTTTTGAGGATGATCCCCTGATTCATGGCAAAGGACTCAAAGGAGGATACAGCCAGAGCAAGTGGGTAGCAGAAAAACTTGTTATGGCGGCACGAAATCGTGGATTACCCACTTCAATTTACCGACTAGGGAGAGTCTTTAGCCATTGCCAGACAGGCATCATGAACATGCAGGACTTCCTTTGCATTTTCCTGAGAGGTTGTATCCAGTTTGGCAAATATCCCGACAGTGATCAGATGGTAGACCGATTGACTCCTGTAGATTACGTAAGTAAAGCAATTGTTCATCTATCTTTGAAAGGTCAGCTGGGTAAAGTTTTCCATATCAATAATCCTGAAACCGTAAATCTACAAACATTGTTTGAGTGGATCAAGGCTTTTGGCTATCCTTTAGAAGCTATCCCCTATTCAGAGTGGCGAACTCAATTTACACAACTAGAAATTTCTCAAGCGAGTAATAACAGTCTATATTCGTTATTTCCTGCGTTCTCACCCTATAATCCTCCTTATACAGGCAAGGTGCTGAGATTTGACTATCAAAATTTGACTAATGGTTTAGCTCAAAGTAATATTCAGTTGGAATCCATCAACCAGGCATATCTCAACCTCTTTCTATCTTTTCTAATTCAAGAGAATTACCTTGATGCTCCGGCAAGGTTGTGAGAACTATTTCAAATTTGCCAGGTAGGGTTTGTCACAGTAAAAGAATCTTCCTTTTTCTATCTCTCTTGCTTAGAAAAACTGCAAATTGTTCGGGCAGTGATGTACTGATAAATCAAATGACTGATATAAAGCAATCACGCATTAATGGTAGCAGCTTTCCCATCATTAACGCTTTCACGAAGCAATTTACTGCCCTAGAGGGTATGGAAATCTTCAGCTTCATCTGGCTCAGCCAGGTCGTTTCTCTACTTGGCTCCAGGCTTACCAGTTTTGCCATCAGCATCTGGGTTTATTCACACACGGATTCTGTCACCCTGTTTTCATTGCCTATTTTATCTACTTTGCTGCCTACTATTCTCATCAGTCCCATTGCTGGAGTTTATATCGATCGCTGGAATCGCCGATGGACAATGATAATCAGTGATTTCTGTGCTGGCTTGTCTACCTTGATAGTAGCTTGGTTGTACGTAACAGGTCATTTAGAACTTTGGCATATTTGCCTGACTAATATATTGCGATCTAGCTTTAGCACCTTTCAAGAATTAGCCTATCTTGCTGCAACCAGTTTGCTTGTCCCTAAAGATAAGCTAATTCGTGCTAACAGTATGATGCAAACGAGTCAAGCCATATCCAAGTTGATAGGACCTGCACTAGCTGCAGCTTTATTAGGGATCGTTCAGTTTGAAGGCATTGTGGCTATCGATTTCATTACCCTGGCCTTTGCCCTAGTATCTCTCTTAATCGTCAAATTCCCTGAGATTGCCGCTGAAACTGAGCAGCAGACTGAGCATGAGTCATTTATGCAGAGTTTAGCCCTTGGCTGGAATTACTGTAAAGAACGATCAGGTCTTCTATGGCTTACTTTTCTACTAACAGTCTGTAACTTTTTGATAGGAGCCCATGCTGTTTTAGAGGCTCCCCTCATTCTTTCTTTCGCATCAGTGATCGGTTTTGGCCTAGTTGTGTCCTGCTCAAATGTTGGTATGGTTGCAGGAGGTCTAGTGGCAATGAGCAGAGGAGGTAAGCAAAATCAAATGCGCACCATTCTGATTGGCATGGCTTTAATCGGCTTATCCATTCTGCTTGAAGGTATTCGTCCCTCAATTTGGTTAGTTACGATCTCAAGTTTTTGTTTGCTTCTACCTGTCCCCTTAATTAACAGCTCCATTATTAGTATCTTTCAACGTAAAGTAGCCCCTGAATTACTAGGGCGGGTTTTAGCGTTATTAAGATCAGTTGCTCGCTCTGGAATCCCTATTTCTTTTCTTCTTGCTGGCTTCCTTGCTGATCATTACTTTGAACGCTTTATGAGTGGAGATAACCCAGGTGCTAGACTGATTGGTCAAGCGATCGGGGTAGGTCCTGGCCGAGGTATTGGTTTGCTTTATATTTGCATGGGAATCTTAACGCTTACCATGACTTGCATCGCTTATTTTTTACCTCGGTTGAGATACCTTGAGGATGAGCTACCTGATGTAATTGGAGATGATTCATCTGATGTTATTTCTGAGGTTGAATAACAAACAAGTTTTTGAACCAACCTGTAAACCTATCGTGATTAATTGAGAATTTCGAAAGTTGCTGAAATGGGTAGAGGTTTTGATGAATAAAGTTGATCAGAAGATGGTGCGGCTGGCGACTGCTTTCAAGGGGAAAATTCGGATCGTCGATGCCAGTTGCTGGGTATTCGTCATATTGGCAGTATTGAGTTCCAAATAAGTAATCCCAGATAATTAAAATTGAGCCAAAATTGCGATCGCGATGTTGTGCTTCAATTGAATGATGAATGCGATGAGACTGAGGGGTAATCATGATATGCTTCAACCAACCATAATTGAGTTTGAGATTGGCATGATAGATACGTAAATACCACTTTTGCAACACTTTAAATAGAATGATAGAAGGCGCAGAAATCCCAAGCGCGATCATGGGTAAAGCAACAATGATATAAGCAATTGCTTTATCAACGATATGAAAGCGTAGACCACTCAAGAGGTTCAGTTCGGTTTGGGAGTGATGGACAGCATGAAAATACCAAAAGGCTGGGATATGGTGGCGTAGAATATGTCCAAACCAAATTAGAAAGTCGCTAAGCAGAAAGCCGAGCACTAACATGATTGGTGGAGGAAGTATTGTTGCGCTATCAAAGATAGGGAAACCGACACGATTGCTCAAAGCGTAAAGAACGGAGATGCAAGGCTTCAGAAAAAGAATCGTTTCGACAAGGTCACCTAGCAACCACAAGGAGTCTTGACAGAAACCAACGGACAGCCGAGCCTGCTGACGTGCGGGTAACCAGATTTCGATCAGTAGAATCATTGAGACAATCCCATAAAACCACGGATTAAGGGAGATCTCGTGGCTAAGAGTTATGAGAATTTCTTCGGCCAATGTCCTAATGTAGGCAAGGTCACTCCAGGCGATCGCGGTTTGCACTAGAAAACAGATCACTACCAATCTTAAAGTTATCCCAGCGACATTCTGACACCCTCGCCATAGAAACTGAATTCGAGATGATTGCAGTAAATCTAACATCGTAATTGCGAAGTGGGGGAAGTAGGCGTCTAGCCAAGCAATCCTTATAGGATATCATTCACCTGTTTCTGAAGCAGAATTTTTTCGCCTTGAAGCCGTGGTAAAATTCTGTAATCATTTGAAAAGTAATAATTTATACCCTCAAGGTTAAGGTAACGTGTGAACTACTCTTACATCCTATTAACCTTTTCTAATTGAACAATCGAAAAACGTACATTGTAACACCTTTTTCAAGATCTCTCTGGAAAAAACCATGAATCAATTAATGAAAAGTAATGACCTGAAAGATTCAATCATAATTTCAGATACTACCCTCCGTGATGGTGAACAGACATTTGGCATTGTCTTCAGCAATGAGGAAAAGTTGGAAATTGCTAGACAACTTGATGCACTAGACATTCAGGAGTTGGAAGCTGGATTTCCAGCTCAAGAAGGAAGTGAAAGGACCTACCTGCAAGAGCTGATTTCCCGTAAAACCAATGGGCGTATCTCAGCACGGGTGTTAGGCTGGCATCGGCCATTGCGTGAAGAACTATCCTGGTCAGTTAAGTTGGGCCTAGATGGCTGCTGCTCTTCTACTCCGATTACCCCTTATATGATTGATAGCATCCTGAGATCTACACCGGACAAAATCTTACAAGCTCAACGGAGTGCATTAGCTTTCATCAAGGAGAACGGCTTATACGCTGTTTCTGACTTTCAGGATGCTTTTAATGCTGATCGCTCATTTTTATTTGAGATGATCCAGATGTCAGAAGAAACAGGTGCAGATCGAGTACGGCTCTGCGATACCGTAGGTCGCACTGATCCCTTCATGATCTTCGATATCATAACGGATATTCTCAATAACTCGGAAATCGATGTGGAACTCCATGCCCATAACGATCTGGGTATGGCGGTTGCCAACTGTGTGGCTGCGATCAAAGCATTTGATCTCTGGTATGAGGCCCAAAAAGAACGACCAAGCCGGAAGCTCTATTTAACCACTACAGTGAATGGAATTGGTGAGCGAGCTGGTAACACTGATTTGGCTACATTAGTGGGTGCATTGAAAGTTGGGCTAAATATAAATCTATCTGTACAGGAATCGAGACTCTCCAGCGTTTGTGATTATGTCTCGCAAGCAAGTAGTCGCCCGATCCCGATTAATGCACCAGTAGTAGGTCCCAATATTTGGTCTCATTCCTCAGGTATTCATGTAGATGGTGTGTTGAAAAGCCCTGCAAATTACGAGCTGATAAGCCCTGAATTTGTTGGCAAAACTAACACTGCTCGACGTTTAGGTATCAATAAACATTCTGGCAAACGTGCCGTCCAGCATAAATTTGCTGGGTTGGGCATACCGTTGACTGATGAAGCTGCTCTCAAACTGTTGCCCCAGATTCGTGAAGGGACAATTCAGAATAAGCGAATGCTATTTGATCATGAATTGGTTGATTTAGTGAATCGATCCCAAAAACCTTCATGATCTCACTGCAATCGTGATTTTTGCTAAGTAGGTGGGCGTAATTAAGTGTAAAATAGCGATGGAAATTCAAAATCATGAAACCCCTATGAATAGAGGATTCCAGCTTCATTTTCGGATTTTGAGTTTTAACGTTTATTTATGCCCACCTACTTATCGGTGACCCTCTACCCTTAACCTACCAATCGGTTCTTTAGTTATGATCACCCCCCCCATTGCCACTCTTTCAACTCCAAAGCAAGAACCTGGTGAGGAAAACTTACTGATGAATCTGAAACATCAAGTGTTGCCTGAACAAAGAAACCAATGTATCTATCAACTGATAGATGCTTATGCCCACAATATACCTAACAAAACTGCTGTAATTTGTGGAGGTCAGACCCTGACCTATCGCATACTCAATCAGCTTGCCGATCAAGTTGCTGAGCATTTGCAGCATTTAGAGATTGAATCCGGAGGATTGATCGGGCTGTATATGGATCGATCGTTGGCTATGATTGTTGGTTTATTGGGAATTTGGAAAGCGGGTTGTGCCTATGTTCCACTTGATAGTCAATATCCCAAGCAGCGTCTCGAATTTATGCTGGCAGAGACTGAAGCAGCGATAGTCTTAACTGAACCTCAGTTGTGTCAGGATTTACCAAAACTATCAACAATTGCACAGGTGATCACGTTAAAGGTCGAGACCGACGGTCGTTTGTCCCTTGCTTCAGTAATCTCATCGAAATTAAAACCATCTGTCTCGACAGCGATTTCTGCGCCAGTGACGGCCAAGGATCTTTCCCCGTCGAAGGTGGAAGATCCTCCTTCTGTAGATCAGTGCAGTGAAGGCCGCGATAAACTGAGCTGGGACAAGCGAGCCAAATCTTCTCCTGAAATCAACCCCCTCGATCGCCTCGCTTATATTATTTACACCTCTGGTTCAACGGGCAAACCCAAAGGCGTAATGATCAGCCATCGGAATCTGGCACATTACTGTTGGTCGATCGTTCAGCCCATGGCTCTGCAATCCACTGATATTTATTTGCACCTTGCCTCCATCTGCTTTGCCACATCTGCCCGTCAGTTATTGTCACCCCTATCACATGGGGCAACTGTTGTTATCGCGACCTCGGAAGAACGTCAAATCCCGCTCAAAGTGCTACAACTGGCAAAGGATCAGCAGGTTACCTTAATGGATATGGTGCCATCCTATTGGCGAATTCTAAATTCAACCCTACAGCATTTGCCTCCTGATACGCGCCAGAAACTTCTGACCAACACTCTACGATTTGTTAACGGTCATGGGGAACCTGTCCCCCAATATATTCCTCAGATCTGGCAAGAGAGGTTACAGCATCCTGCTGCGACGTTGAATCTATATGGTCAAGCAGAGGCAACAGGTTCGGTTGCCTTTTGTTTTTACCAATCCGGAGAACCTGGCGCTGTGATGCCGATCGGTCAGCCATTACCAGGGATGAAACTCTACATCCTTGATGATAATTTAACCCCTGTAGCGCCTGGAACTTGCGGGGAAATCTACGTGGGAGGACCAGCGGTATCTCAGGGATACTTTAAACGCCCAGAACTGAATGATGAAAGGTTTATCGTTAATCCCTTGATTAATCATAAGTCCGGCAATAGTGAACAAGAACTTGACCAGACTGTTCCATTCTACCTCTACAAAACTGGAGATTTGGGGCGATGTCGGAGCGATGGGGTTTTTGAAATGTTGGGGCGTGTAGATCGTCAAGTTAAGATTAATGGTGTTCGAGTTGAAATAGACGAAATTGAAGCAATTCTCTCTCAACATCCCACCGTTAGGGAAGCTGCTGTTTTAGATCTGAAAACGAACCTGAATGAACCTTATTTAGTTGCTTATTTAACCCTCGAACCAACATCCCTGTCTCGTGAGGATAACAATTGGGAGCAAATTGAAATCGCCCTCCAAACGGTAAGATCTGGCAAGTCTGTGAAGATAGATAGTCTTACCGTTGCTGAGTCAAACTCAGAGCTGATCCATCAACTCAAGACATATCTCCAAGCCCAAGTATCTCGCTATGTGGTGCCATCCAAGTTTGTGATTCTGGAAGATCTTCCCCTAACTCCGAATGGCAAAGTCGATCGTAAGGTGCTGCTTGCACAACAAGAAGCGCAGTTTGAAAACCGAGAATTGATTGCTCCCCGTACAGAGACCGAAGTGAAGCTTGCCAAGATTTGGTGTGACATTCTCAATCTTACTCAGATTAGCCTTGACGATAACTTCTTTGAATTGGGTGGACATTCCCTGCTTGCAACGCAGGTGATTTCTCGGATCAGGGACGTATTCTTCATTGAATTACCTCTGGCTCAAGTGTTTGCTTATCCCACTTTGATGGAATTAGCCCAGTCGATCGACACTATCCAGCCAACAGACTCAATTAAACTGACAACCATTAGTTCAGTTCCCAAAGACACCAAGGTTCCTTTATCTTTTGCTCAGCAACGTCTTTGGTTTCTTGATCAATTAGAAGGACCTAGTTCAACTTATAATATTTCAAATGTCTGGCAACTGGAAGGAGACTTAAATCTATCAGTACTGACCCAAAGTCTTCAAACAATTGTGCAGCGCCACGAAGGGCTACGGACCATTTTTCCGAGCGATAATGCTGCTCCATATCAAAAAATTCAACTTGACGTTACAGTTCAGGTTCCCCTAATCGACTTACAATCGCTTCCCCCAACAGAACTAGAATCTCAGATTCAGATTTTGATTAATGCTGAGGCTCAAACACCGTTTGTCCTTGCCCAAGATACGCTTGTTCGTTGCAAGCTTTTGAAATGCAGTACAACAGTCCATGTGCTTGTGATTACAATCCATCACATCGTTGCCGATGATTGGTCACTGGGCATCTTTCAGCAAGAACTCTCCGAACTCTATACTGCTTTTTGTCAATCGGAACCTTTACCGCTGGCACCCTTGCCCATTCAATATGCAGATTTTGCCTATTGGCAGCATCAATGGTTACAAGGACAAGTTCTGGAGACCTTACTCGACTACTGGCGAAACCAACTTGCAGACAGTCCACCCCTGCTAGATTTACCAACCGACTACCCACGTCCAGCAAAACAAGTTTTTCGGGGTAGCACGATTGAATTTGATTTAGATGCTCACTTAACCCAAAAATTACAACTTCTCAGTCAACAATCTGGCACTACCCTCTTCATATCACTTCTGAGCGCGTTTTCAATCTTACTCTGTCGTTACAGCAACTCAACTGACATCGTTGTTGGGTCGCCAATCGCCAATCGTAATCGTCAGGAAATTGAGCCTCTCATTGGGTTCTTTGTCAATACATTGGTGTTGCGTAACAACCTTGAAGGGAATCCAAGCTTCTTAGAATTGTTGCAACGAACTCGCCAAGTTGCCTTAAATGCTTATGCCCATCAGGATCTCCCGTTTGAGAAGTTAGTAGAGGAATTAAATCCAGATCGCAACCTGAGCTATCATCCCCTGGTTCAGGTCATGTTTGTATTGCAAAATAGCATCCCATCCCATGCCTTGAGTTTTCCAGGCGTAACTGTGAGTCCACGAAGGGTAGAACGGACCACTGCAAAATTTGATTTGATTTTGTCAATGCGGGAAGCTTCTCAAGGGTTGCAAGGGGTTTGGGAGTATAACAGTGATTTATTCACATCTAACACAATTCAACGATTGCATCACCACTTTCAAACCTTGCTTAAAGGGATTGTTGCCAATCCAGATCAATTAATTTCTGAGTTACCCCTGCTAACCGAAGCAGAACAGCAGCAATTACTGGCACAATGGAGCCAAGCCCATAGAGATTATCCCGGTGATTCCTCCATACACCATCTATTTGAACAACAAGTAGAACGTACACCAGATGCGGTTGCCTTAGTGTTTGGAGAACAACAGCTCTCTTATCGAGAACTGGATCGCCGTGCAAATCAGCTTGCCACTTATTTGCAGACCTTGGGTGTAGAACGAGAAGTATTGGTCGGCCTTTGCCTGGAACGATCACCAGAGTTGATTGTTGCCATGCTAGGAACTCTCAAAGCTGGAGGAGCCTACGTTCCCCTTGATTCCAACTATCCTTCGGAGCGCTTGGCTTTCATCTTAAATGAAACGCAAATTCCCGTATTAATTACGCAAACGACTTTGCGCTCCCGATTAGCCAATTATGAGCAGTGTGTCCTGATTTGTCTCGATGAGATTGATTTGACACAATCCAATGGATTGCAATCTTATGAAGTGCAGTCTGATAGCTCGTCAGAGCCGCAATTGGTGACAAGAGAGAGTCTAGCCTATGTAATCTATACTTCTGGCTCTACGGGTCAACCCAAAGGAGTTAGTATTCCCCATCAAGCAGTGATACGTTTGGCGATCGATCCTAACTATGTGACAATTTGCTCAGACGACACATGCCTACAACTAGCTTCCATTGCCTTTGATGCGGCCACCTTCGAAGTTTGGGGGGCTTTGCTCAATGGAGCAAAATTAGTCCTAGCTCCTGCTGCTCGTCCATCTCTGGCAGAGATCGCACATCTGCTATCACATCACCAAATCACTGTAGTTTGGCTCACCTCTGGACTCTTCCATCAGATGGTAGAAGAGCATTTGGAGTCTTTCACCTCAGTTCGACAACTTCTGGCGGGGGGAGACGTTCTGTCAGTTACCCATGTCAAGAAAGCAGTTCGAGCCTTACCGAATACCCTTGTAATTAATGGTTATGGTCCGACGGAGAATACAACTTTTACCTGCTGTTACCCAATCCGAAATCTTGAAGCCATTGGCACGTCGGTTCCAATCGGTTGTGCGATTTCAAATACTCAGGTTTATCTGTTGGATGACAGCTATCATCCAGTTCCTATAGGAGTTTCGGGAGAGCTTTATATTGGTGGCGATGGTTTAGCACGCGAGTACTTTAACCGTCCTAATCTGACAGCAGAACGATTTATCTGCCATCCTGCTTTGGGTCGCCTCTACAAAACTGGTGATCTTTGCCGCTACCGTTCAGATGGAAATCTCGAATTTATAGGACGGATTGATCATCAAGTTAAGATTCGGGGTTTCCGCATTGAGTTAGGAGAGATCGAAACAGTGCTCGGTGAGCATCCTGATTTACAGGCAGTCGTTGTGTTAGCCCGAGAAGATAATCCAGGAGATAAGCGGTTAGTCGCTTACTTTGTAGTTGAGGCAGATAAGCAAATTCTCCCTAATCAACTCCAACAGTTTCTCAAGCAGAGGCTACCAGATTATATGATCCCCTCCGCCTTTGTACAATTAAGAACCTTGCCTTTAACCCTAAATGGCAAGGTAGATCGTCGATCTCTGCCGATTCCTGACTTTTCTCAACTCCCTCACAGGCTTGAGTTTACTGCACCCCAAACTGAAACTGAGTACAGGATTGTTAAAATCTGGTCTGAAGTCATGAAATGCGATCGCATCAGTATTCACGACAACTTCTTTGAATTGGGTGGTCATTCTCTCCTTGCTACTCGGGTCATTTCAAAGCTCCGTCAAACTTTGCAGATTGAACTGCCAATCCAAAGCCTCTTTGAATATCCAACGGTAGCTGGGTGGGCTAAACACATCGATCTAGTGCTATGGTTTGGTCGAGATGCAGTGGACCTTGCAGCAGTTAAAAACACTGAGGAAATTGAGATATGACCTAAGCTACAGATGGGGAATTCCGCGCATCCGGAGTGGTAACGAGAGAGGCTTGGTGGCTGGCATTGTATGTTACAGTACTGAACACATCAAGTACAAAAACAGTGGGAGGGGCACAGGATAACCTACACTACCACACTATAACTCAAGCGCACTGCACTGGAAAAGTGAATAAACGATTACATCAAGACCATGAGAACTTTTGCGCTCCGAATGGAACGGTTAGGCACTGAAGCTGCCTTTGAATATCTCGCCAAAGCCAAACAATTGGAGGCCCAAGGACGAGATATAATTCATATGGAGATTGGACAGCCAGATTTTCCTACTCCTCCTCACATTTGTAAGGCAGCCTACCAAGCCATGCAAGCGGGCCACACGGGTTATGGTCCTGCAGCAGGACTACCAGAACTGAAGTCAGCGATCGCACGCCACATTTCCAAAACCCGGCATTTGTCAGTCGAACCCGATCGGGTTGTCATAATGCCAGGGGCAAAACCCGTAATATTCTTGACTATTCTGGCTCTGGTTGATCCCCAAGATGAGGTCATTTACCCAAATCCAGGGTTTCCCATTTACAAATCAGTTATTGACTTTGTCGGAGCTAAACCTGTTCCGCTACCTTTGCGAGAAGTCGTGAACTTTCGCATCCAAATTGAGGATTTGAAAACCCTAGTCAACGATTGTACCAAGTTATTGATCCTCAACTCTCCTCAAAACCCAACTGGGGGAGTGCTGACGTCTGAGGATCTAGCTGAAATTGCTACCCTTGCTCAGCAATACGACTTCTACATTCTCGCAGACGAAATCTATTCTCATATTCTCTACGACCAGACCCATACTAGTATTGCAAGTTTGCCAGGCATGGAGGAGCGCACTATTTTACTAGATGGTTTTTCTAAAACCTATGCTATGACTGGCTGGCGTTTGGGCTATGCCGTTGCATCTCCAGAAATCAGTGAAAAGCTAACTCAACTCATGATCAATACCAATTCCTGTACCTGTTCGTTTACTCAATTGGCAGGGGTGACTGCCCTGGAAGGAGACCAAACCTTTGTTGAGAAGATGGTGATGGAATTTCATCGGCGTCGAGATATGATTGTCACCAGGATCAACCAAATAGCTGGTATCAGTTGTCAAATGCCAAGAGGGGCATTCTATGCATTTCCAAATGTCTCCCAGTTACCGTTAGATGATCAAGCCATAGCAGATTATTTGATGACTGAGGCTGGGGTGGTAGTGTTACCTGGTTCTTCTTTTGGCAATCAAGGTCAGGGATATTTACGCCTGTCCTACGCAAACTCATTCAGCAAGATTGAAGAGGCATTGGATCGAATTGAGCAGGCAGTTCATACTCTCATTTAACATCTTCCCCGACCTAAAGGCACGGAGATTCCCTAGTGTTGCCTCTTGCCTGTTCCCTATTCCCCATTCCCTGTTCCCTTATTTCTTAAGACTTTAACATAAAAATTCTCAATATAAAAAATGGTTGTTGCCCAAAATAAAACTAAAGATATTGAAGCAATGTATCCCCTTTCCTCAACGCAAAAAGGGATATTATTTCAGACATTGTATCACCCGGAACATCGGGTATATTTCGACCAATTTAAGTTGACGATTCACGGCAAGCTGAATCCGAAGTTCTTTGAACAGGCTTGGGTGAGACTGGTAGAAAGACACCCAGTTTTGCGCACCTTATTTGTTTGGAGAAACCGTAAGCAGCCGGTGCAAGTTGTACGTAAAACCTTCAAGCTAACCTGGATTGAGCATGACTGGCGAACCCTATCTCCTGAAGCCCAAACAGCCAAGATGGATGATTTTTTAGACAGGGATCGACAACAAGGGGTTGAACTGGGGAAAGCCCTGGTTGACTTACAAAACTCTGAAATGGCTTACTGGTACGTTGGGATTTTGAACTCTAACTAAGGACGCAAATAATATCACAATTAATGGACAAATAAAAGACAAATTATCAATTCCCACAACACTAACTATTTCCAATACCTTGACCTCCTAACCAACCCGTTGTCCAAGCACTCTGAAAATTAAATCCCCCGGTAATTCCATCAATATCGAGAATTTCCCCAGCAAAGTAAAGACCTGGACATTGGCGGCTTTCCATAGTCTTAAAATTCACCTCTTTGAGACTAACACCACCACAAGTAACAAACTCTTCCTTAAAAACCCCTTTACCTTGAATCAAATAGCGTCCTTGAGTCAGTTCTTGAACTAACTGATGTACGGTTTTTTTCGATAACTCAGCCCAACGGTTTTGTGCTCCCACTCCCACACTAGTAACTAAGCTCACCCAAAGGCGCTTTGGGATAGGAATGGGACAACTAGTAGTAATGAAGCGTCGAGGTAACTGGGATTTAACATCAAGGAGTAATTTGCGCAATCGGTCTGGATTATACTCAGGAAGCCAATTCACCAACAAGGGCATTTGATAATGGTGTTCATGCAATACTCTAGCCCCCCAAGCAGAAAGCTTGAGTACCACTGGACCACTTAAACCCCAGTGGGTAATTAGCAATGGTCCCGTTTGTTCCTTCAACGTTTTACCAGCATCGGGTAATTTGAGGCACACCTGTTTAACACTCACCCCAGCTAAATCCTGTAAACGGGAGTCTGGGATATTAAAAGTGAATAGAGAGGGAACCCGGGTTTCGATGGTATGACCTAAGGCTTTTGCCCAACGGTAGCCTAGGGGATTGCTACCAGTAGCAACCAAAACGCGATCGCATTTTATAATCTCACCATTCCTCAACCCAATTTCAAATCCTCCTGGGGTCTGGTGTGGCGTGTCAGGAGTTGGGTGTTGGGAAGATTGCCGAGAGATCGACTTAACCGGATTACTGGTGCGAATCTTTACCCCTGCCCTCTTAGCTACTTGTAAGAGACAATCAACAATAGTTTCGGAAGTGTCAGTAATCGGAAACATCCTGCCATCCGCTTCAGTTTTCAGATCAACACCGTGAGCACCAAACCAAGCAATGGTATCCTTGGGTTGAAAACGGGTGTAAGCCCCTCGCAATGCTTTGCTTCCCCTGGGGTAAGCTTGCACCAACTGGGCTGGGTCAAAACAAGCATGAGTAACATTACAGCGTCCACCACCAGAGATGCGCACCTTCGATAATGGATGGCGTGAGGCTTCTAGGAGAGTGACATTGGTATGGGGATGAGTAGTGGCACAGGTAATTGCCCCAAAAAAACCAGCGGCTCCACCACCAATGACTACAACATTGAGATTTCGTGAATTATCCAAGGGAATCGGGAATCGGGAATTGGGAATCGGGAATCGGGAATCGGGAATCGGGAATCGGGAATCAGGAATTGGGAAAAAATCTTGTTTACCTTATTACTATCAGAATTACTATCAGAACCGATAATTACCCTTAATAAAAATCTCCCCATCTCCCCATCTCCCCATCTCCCCATCTCCATTAAACTAAGTCAGTGAGTCACCCCACTGACTCGTCTTCAGAACCGGACGTGAAACTTTCGCTTCATCCGGCTCCTCGTTGTAAGAACCATTGACATTGGTACCTCTACCAGGGATGGGCATCAAGCTCATGACTGGTTTTTACGGTAGAACCGTGTCTGACATCGTGGCAATGTAGGTGAAGTAGTTCCAGATTGTCGTCTGTGTTATTTCCACCAATGGAGCGCGGTATAATGTGATGTTTTTCCAATAAATCTTCGTCCCTAAAGGTAAGACCACAGTGGGAGCACTTCCCTTTTTGCCTTTTTAAAAGTCTGGCCTTTTGATTGGTCAAAACAGGATGCTTGCCCATTCTGGTACTCCAATAGATTAGGTCTCCATCGTAAGGACTTCTGGATTCTTTGACTTTGACATGTCTAACAATTGGTGTCAAAGCATGTTTCGGTAGATAGTTATCTTCCTGTGCCATGAATACCCAGTTGTCGTTTGAGATGGTTCCCCAATATTTCTGGTTTACCCAGGTTTTTGATTTCTTTGGATGCCTTCTGTACCCCCACCGTTGGAGTTTATTCCATAACATATTCCCCAGGTCGTTGTTCGCGTAGCGTGGCCATAGGCCAAGGTTTCTTTGCTACAGACTGTGCTGTAATAATTACACCAACCTGTTATAATGGGTTTGAGTCGGCTGATTAGAGCCTTCTGTGGAGCAGCTTTATATCTATCAATAACAGAGGAAAGCTGCTCATAATGCTTGTGGATTTTCTGTTTAGATGGTTTGATGATGGTCTTAAAACCTTGTTTTGACTGGTTTTTACCAACCTGATATTGACGGACATTGAATCCAAGAAAGTCAAATCCATCCATGGTGTGGGTAATCCTGGTCTTACTTGGTTTTAGTTCCAAGCCCATATCCATCAACCATAGGTTGATGACCTTCTGGCATTCTTCTACCACGGTTAGGTCTTTGTGCATGATGACAAAATCATCAGCATATCGAACCAAACTTAACGCTGATTTGTTATCCCGTTTTTTTCCGGGTAATGTTTCGGCATATTGTTTAATCCGTTTTTCCATGCCGTGAAGGGCTATGTTTGCCAGTAGAGGGGATATTACTCCCCCCTGTGGTGTGCCCTCATCTGTAGTGGAGAATGTGTCATTGTCCATCACACCAGCCTTGAGCCAGGAACGTATTAAACGTTTCATGGATGGATAAGTATTTAATTTTCTCAGAAGTGCATCGTGGTTGATTTTATCGAAGCATTTGGCAATATCAGCATCTAGAACCCATTTTGGTTTTTGTTTGATACTGTTGAATATTGCTTCGATGGCGTCGTGGCCTGAGCGTCCTGGTCTAAACCCATATGAATTAGGTTCAAATTGTGCCTCCCATTCTGGTTCTAATGCCAGTTTGGCAAGAGCTTGCAATGTTCGGTCATACATGGTAGGGATGCCTAGTGGGCGTTTTTCACCTTTGCCAGGTTTGGGAATCCAAACCCGTCGAGTTGGTTTGGCCTTTCCGCAGACTTTCAAGTTTTTAACTAGGGACAGACGTTGTAATGGTGTTAATGATTTGATCCCATCAACCCCAGCCGTCTTCTTACCCTTGTTATCTTGTGTGACCCTACGCACCGCAATCATTTTTGCAGTCCAAGACTTCATCAAGGTTTTTTGTAGTCGTCTAACCGCGCGAACATCGCCACGTTGGGAGGCTCGAAATATTCGTTTTTGCAACTTAAATAAGGCTCGTTTTAACTTACGCCAATTGACCTTATTCCATTCCGACGTATGGGAGAATCCCATCGTTTTAGACTTATTCATTGGTACTTGCGACTATTTCTTTTCCTACAACGTGAGTCCGTCTGCATATCCTAGGCATTACCCTAGGCGTTAGCAACTGAGCTCAATCTTGCCCCCATATGACTTGCGGCTAACTACCTACTTGGATATCGACCTTTCCAAGAGTACAAACAGGGGTTACTTCGTTCCTGATTACCATTGGTTGGACTTTTAGGGTGGTACTGTTCACCGGGAGGTGTGGTTTTGGGAATCACTTCATGGAGATGGAACCTTGAAGTCAGTGCCTCCTTTGACGTTTTGTCTATGGCGTGTCAGCCTTTGCGCCATACGATGGTAACGATGATTTGAGCGTACCTTCCTTGCGTACCCATAAGTCCTTGCCTGCTACTAAAACCAGATTCGGCTTCTAGTGCTTCGCTGTTTGACCCCGCTTTACCCATAGGCTTGTTAGTTCCTATGAATAGGGGTAAGGCTGTCAGGAGGATTCCACTCCGGCTGGACTTGCTTATACTCACCAGCATGGTTATCAAGTTATCTAGGTTCCAAATAGAGCGTGGTGCTCTATCTGGCTAGCGGCTAATCCCCCAAGCCCTTTCTGGACAAGGTTTCTAGCCAACGAATCGCACCCATCTCCCCATCTCCCCATCTCCCCACCTCCCCATCTCCCCACACTTCCCACACTTCCCAATTAGGATCGTCCTGGCAAATAGTACTTAAAGTCCCTGGAGCCTTGATAGTCAGTGACATTAGCCAATTCTTCTAGAGTTCGGACACCAGGGAGCAATTCGCCATTAATTTGCCAAGTAGGATAGGATTGAATTCCAGCAGCGATACAGGCTTCTGTCTGAGCATTTTTGCCATCACGAGCACACTCTATATAATTGATTTGAGAGAATGCCTGTTTTCCAAACAGTTGCTTCTGCTCATAGCAGTGGGGACACCAGTAAGCTCCGTATTTCTTAGCACCAACTTCAGTCAAATGACGCGCCAGATCAATTTCCGATTGACCAGAGGTTGTGTTAACTTTCCAGCCACCAATAGCTGCGTTTGGCGCACCAGAGGCTGTGGGAATTGGACCACCATTATCTGCTGATGTGGCCACGGATTCCCCAACATTAGCATAAACGCCTAAGGTACCCACCAAGGTGATCATGCCCACGATCAGACCGATAAAGAAAATTTGACCAATATCGTCCCAACTGCGACCCACAAGGGTTAGGACTAGCAGGCTAATGGCAAATAATGCTGAAGTGATGCAGTATATACAGAGTGCTTGGATCTCAAACGCTAGCAAGTACATCAAGTAGCTACTGAAAACTGTCATAGCTGCTGCGCCTGCTAACAGCAGTAACCAAGTCCAATTTTCTAGTTTTGAGCGAAGTCCCTTCTTTGGGTCTCCCTTTACTAACAACGGAGCCAAGGCAAATGTAGCCATACTGGTGTATGCCAAGAAACCAAACAAGGTTAGTGGCAGACCAAATATACTAGCATAAGGGCTGGAAAGGACATCATTACAGCTAGAAGCATTAGCTGCACCCGCGCTGCAAACTGCAGTACCACCTGTCAGTTTAACCACAGTCAGATAAGCAGTTAACAGGGCACCCACGACAGCGATCGCAGCAATCAGCTGACGGGACCAACGATAAATCCAGGGGGCAGAACGCCGACGACTCACACTCATAATCTAGATTAATGAGGAATAGGGGTTGCTTGAAAGTTCTAACTATTACGTTATCAAGTCAAACAACCAATAGACAGAAACCAAGGTGACATACTGTTGAAAGTCAACCGGCCAACCTTGGCCTATTGGCCACGCGTGCGCGTTCAACCTGATAACCTTGGCCTATTGGCCACGCGTGCGCGTTCAACCGGCCAACCTTCAACCTTCAACTGGCCAACCTTCAAACAATTGGTTTTTCTTCTTGTTTAGCAGACACACTACTGCGTACTGCTTCCACAAATTGACTGACCCGAATCGGATCAATAGGTTGATCAATTTGTCCACGACGCTTGAGGGAACTAGAGACAATTACCCCATCAGCATATTGCATCAGGGTGGAGATATTTTCCCAATTAGCCCCACTGCCAATAAACACTGGTTTGCCCTTAGCCGCCGCCGAGGCTAACACCAGGTCTTGGGGATTAGTAGGAGTACCGGTTCCCCAGCCAGAGAGAATCACACCATCAGCTAACCCCCGCTCTATGGTTTCTTGTACAGCTATGGTGATATTCGGTGACTCCAAAGGTTGTCCATGTTTGACTAGAACATCAGCAAGAATCTTAACATCACTACCCAGTGCCCGACGGTAGCGCAAGAGTGTATGAGCCTGTCCCTCAATTAACCCCTGGTCTGTTGCCATAATCCCAGTCAGAACATTAACACGGATAAATTTAGCCCCTACACAAGTAGCAATTGCTAAAGCACTATGAGCATCATTGCGTAAAATATTGATCCCTATTGGTATGGGAACCAGGTTCATCAGTCGCTGGACTATGATCGTCATGGTACTGACTACTGCTGGATCGACCTGGTTTTTAGTAAATGGGGCGTCGAAAAAATTCTCAACAATCACCCCATCGACTCCACCAGACCCTAAGGCGGTGACCTCTTGCTCGGCTCGGTCAATCACAGCTTGCAGGCTACCCCCCCAGCGCGGGGAAGTAGGGAGTGGCAGCAAATGCACAACTCCTATGATCGGATTCGGTGTCTGGAAAATTTGCTCTAAGTTCACAATCGTGGGATGTTTGGAAGCCCCATCTCATCAGGGAGCGGGGAGGAAAAGCTACAGATAGAGCGCCTCAGCGCCCCCTGTAGAAAACTTGGGAATTGAGAGGTCGGATGCCGTTTCTGGCATCGGTCTACCACTGGCATTAATGGTAAAGCTATGGTGCTTACTCTATTTGATGAAACCTGGGATTTAGTTCTCCCGGTTGCTAAAACCAGTCGCTCAAACCAATTGTATCGGTCAGTGCTATCCCCAAAGCAAGCACCTTAATTCCTGAAGACGATTTCTAGTGGTGGTAGGTTAACAGAGGTGAGCCCTAAAACTACTACATCTGTTTTTGATGCCTACTGATGCTAGGTCAAGGGTAAAATAGGATTATATATAGTACCAGTAGATTGTACCTTTGTCCTGTCAACTTTGAGCTTTTCGAGCTGCTTGTGGTTAAGAGCCCAGATCAGCACTACTCGATTTAATCCCTGTAGGAGCTCAGCCCCCCGCTCCCCCATAGAGGGAGCTTACCAACACGAGCCCGTTGGAGTCACGATCCCCGCGAGCCCATGATTTTCTGTGAGGGATATTTTTAGATTTCCTCATATTTTTTTGAATATTTTAATAAAATTTAATTTAGAATGAGTGTATAGGTTTTGATAGTGAAATCAACATGGAACATCAGTACTAGTAGATTAGCAGAGCAGATTAGGAGTTGAGCACATCACTTACACACTAAGCTCAATCACACCAAGCTCAATCAATGGTGTAAGGTTCTGGTAAAGGGCAGTAGGTTATGTGACTAAGCCGTAGTACAATATAAAATGATGAATGAATGGGCAAAAAGCCAACTGTAGCAATATCTCACTTGGGGTGCGAGAAAAATCGCATTGATACCGAACATATGCTGGGTCTGCTGGTGCAGGCAGGATACCAGGTAGATGCCAATGAAGAATTAGCTGACTATGTTATTGTAAATACCTGTAGTTTTATAGAAGAAGCGCGGCGAGAATCAGTGCGCACGCTGGTAGAACTGGCGGAAGCTGATCAAAAAATTGTGATTACCGGCTGTATGGCTCAACACTTCCAAAGCCAACTATTGGAAGAGTTGCCAGAGGCAGTGGCAGTGGTGGGAACCGGGGACTACCATAAAATAGTAGATGTAATCCAAAGAGTAGAAACAGGCGATCGCGTTCAAGAGGTTTCTACTGAACCAACCTACATTGCTGACGAAACAACGCCACGCTACCGAACAACTTCTGAAGGGGTTGCTTACCTGCGGGTCGCAGAAGGGTGTGATTACCGCTGTTCCTTCTGTATAATTCCGCACCTCCGGGGAAAGCAGCGATCGCGTACCATAGAATCCATTGTTGCGGAAGCCGAGCAGTTGGCATCTCAAGGGGTTCAAGAGCTGATTTTAATTTCCCAAATCACCACCAACTATGGTTTAGACATATACGGCGAACCGAAACTGCCAGAACTGTTGAGAGCATTAGGTGAAGTAGACATCCCCTGGATTCGGATCCACTACGCCTATCCCACCGGTTTAACCCCATCCGTCATAAAAGCCATTCAGGAAACTCATAATGTTCTTCCTTATCTCGATTTGCCTCTACAGCACTCCCATCCAGAAATCCTCCGCTCCATGAACCGTCCTTGGCAGGGACGAGTAAATGACGCTATAATCACGCAACTAAAAACTGCACTTCCTGATGCAGTGTTGCGAACCACCTTTATTGTCGGGTTTCCCGGCGAGACAGAGCAGCACTTTGAACACTTGCTGGAATTTGTCCAGCATCATGAATTTGACCATGTTGGAGTGTTTACCTTTTCTGCGGAGGAGGGAACAGCAGCATACAAATTGCCTAATCAGTTGCCCCAAGGGGTGATGGATGCCAGACGGGATGCCCTGATGGCAGTTCAACAACCGATTTCCTTGAAAAAAAATCAAAACTGTCTGGGCAAGATAGTTGATGTTCTCATAGAACAAGAAAATCCCTTAACGGGTGAATTTATTGGTCGCAGTGCCAGGTTTGCCCCTGAGGTGGATGGATTGGTCTACGTTCAAGGTGATGCCTCTTTAGGAACCATAGTATCAGTAGAAATTACTGATTGTGATTTCTACGACTTGTATGGTTCTGTAGTACTACCTCCGTAAACAAGCCACAGGCTTTAACTAGGGGCTGGAATTAAACACTCCACCACTAGGGCAAGTAATCTGGTCAATCCTGAACCAGACATAATCCTTGGTCTTTTAGATTATGGAGCTTTTCACAAGGCCTCTAGCCTTATCAAAAGCAGGTGTCTGTCGCCCATAGTAATGGCACACTAAAGCGCACACTAAACGGCAGCGTAAACGGCACACTTAAAAGACCTGCTTAGGGGGTAAAAACTAGCTGAGCGGTGCATCAATTCAGCTTTGAGGGTCAAATTTGGGATGATTTAACCCACCCCAATCCAACGGGCAATACCTAGCTAAGGAGCCACCCTCAACCTGACAACTGTGTCTAGGGCATTAACCATTGCGTCTGTAAGACGTGTTCTAGTGGGATGAACCTAATCTCAAGCTTTTAGACACACTAAATAGGTCGCAACAGACCCCAGCTGATGGTGAAGCGCGATGCAGCCCCGACCTGAGGGGGTTTAAGCCAAAGCGCGACTGCCTATGGGACAAGGTGCAACTTAGGAGTTGATGCCTATCAACAGGTGCGACCCGTGGCGAATTTAATTCGCCAACGGAAAGCGCACCTAACCAAATGGGTGGAAACTAAACCGCTTTCTACTCATCTAATCTCATCATAGGTTTGTCAAGGCAAAAACCATGGTGAGTAAAACCTGAAGGCTCACTGTCTTTATAGCCATGACAGTGTTTCCTCACACGTTCAACTACTAACTTTCTGACTTACCAGAAAAAAACCACAACTAACCAACGAAAAATCGAAAAATAACTTATGACCGTTTCTTTCCAAAGCCTGGGATTGTCTGAAACTTGTGTAAGCCAACTCGAAAAAATCGGCTTCACTACACCTACTACTATCCAAGCCCAAGCTATTCCTGAACTGCTCAATGGCCATGATGTACTCGGTATGTCTCAAACCGGTACTGGCAAAACAGCAGCGTTTTCCCTACCAATGCTAGATCGCATTGACTTGGACAAGCGAACCGTACAAGCCTTAATTCTAACCCCAACCCGAGAGTTAGCCCAGCAAGTTAACCAAGCGATTCGGGACTTCAGTGAGGACCGTCGATTGCATATACTAACCGTCTGCGGTGGTCAGTCCATTGAGCGGCAAATTCGGATGCTCTACAAAGGCGCTCAGATTGTGGTAGGAACTCCCGGACGGGTGATTGACTTGCTAGACCGGGGAGACCTGAAGCTGGAAAACCTGAGCTGGGTGGTACTCGATGAAGCGGATGAAATGTTAAGCATGGGCTTTATCGATGATGTTAAGAAAATCCTGCAACAGACTCCCGAAGAGCGTCAGACTACTTGCTTCTCAGCAACTATGCCCCGGCCAATTCAGGACCTAGTCAGCAAATTCCTGAAATCCCCGGTCACTGTTAAAGTTCAGCAATCGAAAGCAGCACCAGCGCGCATTGAACAGCGAGTTTACATGGTACCCCGTGGCTGCTCAAAAATCAGGGCTCTCCATCCGATTCTGGAACTGGAAGACCCAGAAGCTTCAATCATTTTTGTGCGAACACGAAAAGCGGCTGCTGAACTAACCAACCAATTACAAGCGGCTGGTCACAGTGTGGATGAGTACCACGGTGATTTGAGTCAGAGTCAGCGGGAGCGGTTATTGTATCGGTTCCGGAAAAATCAAGTGCGTTGGGTAGTAGCAACCGATATTGCTGCCCGTGGTCTAGATGTGGATCATCTGACCCATGTGATCAATTTTGACCTGCCAGATCAAGTAGAAAGCTATATTCACCGCATTGGTCGTACCGGTCGTGCTGGTAAGACAGGAACAGCAATTACCCTGATTCAACCCTTTGAACGCCGTAAACTCTACCAGATTGAGCGCAAGGTGCGGCAACGGTTGGAAGTTACCCGGATTCCGACCCGCTCACAAATTGAAGCCCGGCGCTTAGAAAGACTGCAGGCAGAGTTACGGGAAGCTTTATCAGGGGAACGGATGGCTTCTTTCTTGCCAGTTGTACGGGAATTGGAAGAAGAATATGATGCTCATGCGATCGCAGCGGCAGCATTGCAGTTGTTCTATGACAAAACTCAACCCCCCATTAGTGACGATATCGAAGAACGAATGGTGGAACGTCCCAAACTGCGGCTTAACACAGACAAACGCCATCGGTCAGAAAAACCGAGAAAGCCTGTGATTCAGAATCAGTCAAGATAAGATAGACAAAGATGAAGTGTAAAGGATGAAGGCGTATTGGATGAAGTAGCACAATATACCAGTTGCTGAGTAAGCAATAAAAATCAATGGAAGGGTTGACAAATCATAACCTTCATGCTTCATACTTCATGCTTCATACTTCACACTTCACACTTGATACTTCACCCTGAATACTTCCCTAACCAAACGTGGCTTTAAGTCTGTCTGTTTCTACTTCACTCAACTGGCCTGGCTTAGTTGAGGCTTACCGTCCTTATTTGCCAGTCACTGACTCCACACCAGTGGTAACCTTACTCGAAGGTAACACTCCTTTAATTCCTGTCCCCACTATTGCCAAAATTATTGGCAGAGGAGTAAAGGTACTGGTGAAATATGATGGTCTCAATCCTACCGGTAGTTTTAAAGACCGGGGCATGACCATGGCGATTTCAAAAGCTAAGGAAGCAGGAGACCAAGCGGTAATCTGTGCTAGTACCGGAAATACCTCGGCATCAGCAGCAGCCTACGCTCGTCGGGGGGGAATGCGGGCATTTGTAATTGTTCCTGATGGTTATGTAGCTCTGGGGAAATTAGCCCAAGCGTTGGTATATGGAGCGACAGTAATCGCCATTAAGGGAAATTTTGATGACTGCTTGACAATTGTCCGGGAAATGGCATCCAAGTATCCCGTGACCTTGGTCAATTCCCTCAATCCTTATCGCTTAGAAGGTCAAAAGACAGCTGCGTTTGAGATAGTGGACAACTTAGGTGATGCTCCTGATTGGCTGTGCATACCAGTGGGCAATGCTGGTAATATTTGTGCCTACTGGATGGGCTTTTGCCAGTACCATCAGCAGGGGAAATGCGATCGCTTACCCCAAATGATGGGATTTCAAGCATCTGGAGCATCTCCGATTGTCGCTGGCAAAGTCCTAGAGCATCCCGAAACCATTGCAACGGCAATTCGGGTGGGTAACCCAGCTAGCTGGGAAAAAGCGATCGCAGCCCAAGAAGCTAGTAAAGGGGCATTTAATAGTGTTACCGATCAAGAAATTTTAGATGCCTATCGGTTATTGGCATCCCAAGAAGGAATTTTTTGTGAACCAGCTAGCGCCACATCAGTCGCTGGTTTGTTGAAAGTAAAAGACCAGGTACCCACAGGAGCAACTGTGGTTTGTGTATTGACAGGTAATGGTCTCAAAGATCCAGATACTGCTATCGAACACAGCAAAAACCCATTGACAGAAGGGATTGAGCCCACAACTGCTGCTGTGGCAGAGGTGATGGGGTTAAAGCCAAAAGAGGCTTAAAGATGAGTGGTAACGTCGGTTGTTAGGTTGAAGGTTAGTCGGTTGTTCGCGTAGCGTGGCCAATAGGCCAAGGTTAGTCGGTTGTTCGCGTAGCGTGGCCAATAGGCCAAGGTTAGTCGGTTGTTCGCGTAGCGTGGCCGAAAGGTCAAGGTTTAGCTAATCCAGCGAGATTAGCCCTATAGCAATGTTCGTAATGGTGTTTCCAAATTTAAGGAACGAAGCGATTCAGCGCGGTCTTTCATAACTGTTCCCGATTCCCGATTCCCGATTCCCGATTCCCGATTCCCTGTTTCCATCAATCCTAGTAGAGCATCTCATTTCAAAACACTATCGCCATCAAATTCCTTATGCAACTAGAAGAGTATTTCAACTTTCTGGCTCCTGATGACATTCGGATAAAAGGTCATCGGATTGGGATTGAAACTGTGTTGTACGAGTATCTATTTAAGCGATGCAGCGCGGTCTTGGGGGTTTCCCCCATGAGCGACTGCATCAAGACAAGGACGCACTGCTGAAGAAATTGCGAAAATCTACTCAACTCTGACCTTGGAAGAGGTCTATGCCACAATTCTTTATTACCTACAGAACAAAGACACAGTTAGTCAATACATTGCTGACTGGCTAGAGTGGGCACATCAACAGCGTAAAGCTCAAGCCTTGAATCCTCATCCTGCTGTTGCTCGACTCCGGAAAATCAAAGCAGAAAGACAAGCCCAGTTGAAAGCCAATGGCACTGAAGTATCTAATGGATGAGAATGTTGACCCAGCTTACCCAACTCAAATCCGACGCAAATGCAGGGTAAGCGCAAGAAAAAATGGCTCATAATGTGCATTGGCTGGATATCGGTTGATCGTGGCTCGAAACCCCTATAATCTCTTATAACTGTACTCGCAATAGAGTTAATTTGTTGAGAATGACGCGGTCTTTTTATCAATAAGGATATGCTTATTGCTTCTTGCGCTTACCCTGGCCAAACTAGGAGAGCCATTTTACACAATATCCGAAAATAGTACAAAAGGTACCCTCAGGGGTACTGCAAAGTCTAGGTTAAATCAAACATTATATAAATGTGTTGATTGAAATTAATGACACTGATCTTTTTTCAGTCAATCTGCAAATACATACATGTAGTTTCCACACTCACAGGAGTTTTATATGAGTGACTTCGAGACCATGCTGGACATCTCTGTTGGTTCTGATGGTACCGCTTTTGGCATTGACAATCAACAAAGAGTTTTCAAATATTCATTACAGGGTTGGCAAAGGGTAGACCCAGATTTTGAAGCAGTTCAAATAGCAGTTGGTGACAGTGAAAATGTTTGGGCAATCGGGGCTGGAGAATTATTCACTTATAAACTTGAAGGAAATAGCTTTGTTCAACAACCGCAGGGCAGTAAAGCTATTCGCATATCTGTTGGTATAGCTGATCCAACCCAAGTTTGGATAGTTGGAACGGACACCAATACATATAAGCTAGAGAACGGATCATTTGTACAGACTCCATCTGGCTCTAAAGCACTGGAGATCTCCGTATACGACACTACTACGGTTTGGATAATTGGAACGGACACCAATACATATGAGCTAAAGAACGGATCATTTGTACAGACTCCATCTGGCTCTGAGGGCAAGCAGATATCAGTAGATGCATCGGAGAATGTCTGGTTAATCGGCACTGATGATAATTATTATAAGCTAGTGAATGGTGCATTTATCAGATCTTCTATTCCCTGGGAGGGCAGTGGTTTAAACAGCCTCTTGGCTGCAAACCGACTACTTAGGAACCGTGTAAAATAACTTGAACAATTAACCCAGAGAAAGAGGCTTAATTACCGGCGTTGCTGATTCTGGGTATGGCGCACGCCCCCCTAGCCACCCAAGCGAGGGATTGCTCGCTTGGGGGGAACAAAACTCTCTTGCGTCCCCCGAGCGAGGGATTGCTCGCTCGGGGGATTTAGGGGGCTTTAATAAAACCAAATTATCCCGCATTCATTCCTTAATTCAGCAACGCCTAATTACCAGGGTAAGCGCAAGAAAAAATGGCTCATAATGTGCATTGGCTGGATATCGGTTGATCGTGGCTCGAAACCCCTATAATCTCGTAGAACTGTACTCGCAATAGAGTTAATTTGTTGAGAATGACGCGGTCTTTTTATCAATAAGCATATGCTTATTGCTTCTTGCCTTGACCCTGGACGCAAATGCCCTGATTTAGTGATTCGCGCAGTTGGGGAAATCGGTACTCCGAGCCTCAGTACACTAGACCCGGAAATTCTGTGTTCGTCTTAGAATCTTCATCGATCAAGCCTGAGGGGGTAAGGAAATAAGCTAAAACGCAGACTATATATAAGCTAAAACGCAGACTATATAAGCGACCTAGCTTTTAGAGCTCGTTGATTATACAATCGTAGTCTTGATGCAGTTGCTCATGAGAGTCCCCCCATGAGCAAGCTACCTCCCGACTCCCGACTCCCGACTCCCGACTCCCGACTCCCGACTCCCTACTCCCTACTCCCTACTCCCTATAACCCAGGACTAAAGTCCCTTATCCAATTGAGAGCTGCTATATAAAGTGGGATAATTTAATAGTGGAGTTCTCTCAAACCCAATTGGCAGTCGATTTAATCGACTTAATTCCTTATCAATGTGATTAATAAAGTATTTCATTTCTCTAGGATTCCCATCGATATCTTGGCCTGTCACCAAGTAGCTAGTTACCTCATTCTGTAGAGATGCATAGTTCAGGTATAACTGTTTGTTATTGACAATACTGTCCTCATACCGGAATAATCCCGGAATATTTCCAAACAGAATAGCTGATGCTGAAACCACTACGAAGATATTAATCACATAAGGGTGAGTACTATTCCAACCTGATCGAATAATAAAGAGTAAACAAATTCCTGCTACAATTGCTGTACCATAGGTCATTAACTTAGACATATAGTAATTGTTGTAGAAGAATGTCATCATTTTAAAATGTCTTTGGTCTCGCGCTTGGATTTCTTGGATTTGGTCACTAATTCTTTCTTGTTCAAGGGGAGCAGCATCAGCGATGGTCTCAGTATAGGCAACTGGTTCTCTTGGGGGCAACAACCACTTTTGGGTTTGGTAGTTACCTAAGGAATACAGAAATATGACTCCTACAGTAATAAGTAAAACCAATACAGAAGTTATGGCGATATGTCCAATCAGGGGCTTCGACCAAAATTTTGGCTCAGTTAAGCCTATTGGCTTAGTTTCCTGATTGTCCGTTTTGACAACGGTTTCAATGGTTTCATGATTATTAGTTTTTTTCGAATTTCCTTTATCGATGTCGATAGCTGAAGATTTATTAAACTCTAACATTAGCTTGACCTCCAAGGGGCGGACATATGGTTTTTTATTGGGATTCGGTTTTTGATTCGGATATGAATTTAGTACCATCAACTTTAACAAAATAGGGGGAGTTTAAGGGGGCGAAATTCTCCCACCTGGCCAAAGGCCACGCTAAGCGAACTTTCAGGTGGGGGATGGATAGCCCCTTGGCTTACGGCCACGCTACGCGAACAAATACCAGAAGCCTGTTTTCTTACCCAGCTCTCTATATACTCTCCAACGCTTACCCCGGAATCTTTAGCTGCTAACTGCAACCATTTCCAAGTAGTGTCTGTTAACCAAATTCCGTGTTGTTTTTTTAGTTCGTCATAATGATCAGGTGCTCCTCTCATTCTTTTCTGAGTTTTTTTCCTTTTTATGCTTGACATTTATATTTACTATCAACTATATTAAAATAATAGCAAACAAATAGCACGAGATTCAAGGAGGTGATTCCACTTATGGCGATTTTTAGGCAGACGTTCCGTATATATCCCAATAAAACAGCTACATCAAAGATGTTTTATGCGAGAAAACTGCACCAGTTACTCTACAACGCTGGGATAGCTGATCGTCGTTATGAGTGGAAAGTAAACAAAAAGTCTATAGGATATTTTGATCAGCAAAACTGTTTGCCTGATTTCAAAAAATGCTGGCCGGAATATAAGGAGTTATATAGTACGTCTTTGCAAGCTACTCTAAAGAGAGTAGACCTGGCTTATAATCGGTTCTTTCAAGGATTAGCTGGAATCCCAAAATATAAGCCAATTCGGAAATACTCCGGATGGACTTACCCCAGTAAAGCTGGCTGGAAAGTGAATACTGACGGGAAGCATGGGACTTTGACACTGAACGACCTCGGTCTCACTATAAAGATGCGTGGGCAGGCAAAGTTTTGGGGAACACCAACAACCTTAACAATTACTTATAAGCCTAGTCTAAACGCTTGGTATGCTTCAATAACTGTCAAAGCAGAAACCCCATTAACTAAATATGGCTCAGAATCTGATTTGACGTACAAGAAGATCATAGCCTATGACCTGGGGACTGAGACAGCAATCACAGCCTTCAATGGCAGCGAGTTTGAGGAGATAGCTAACCAGCGTTTTACTAAAACTCTAGAGCCTAAAGTGAAGGCAGCCGGGAAAGAAAAACGTAGAAAGCAAGCTCCTAATTTCAAAAAAGGTATTTTGGCGTCTAAGCGTTGGAAAAAAGCCAACAAAAAGGAATCCCAGTTAAAAAGAAAAGTTGGCTTGGCGCGCAAAGACTGGCAACACAAGGTTACGTCAGATTTATCTAGTCGTTATGACATCGGCGTAACTGAAAAACTCAACACGAAAGGGATGACCCGAAAAGCAAAAAAAGGGTCAAAAAGAAAGAAGCAAAAAGCTGGATTGAACAAAGCCATTTTAGATGTAGGATTCGGTACTATCAATAAAATGCTGACCTACAAAATTGAACTCAAAGGCGGAATTGTCCTTCAGTTACCAACTAGACAGCTAAAACCATCTCAGCGCTGTCCAAAATGTGGAAAAGTTCACAAAGAATGGGCTGAACTATCAAATAGATACCACAGCTGTGATGCTTGTGGGTTTGAACTTGATAGAGACAAAACAAGCGCAATGGTGATGTTCAAAGCAGCTAATGGAAATCAGCCGGGGTACGGGACTGACCTCGAAAAACGTGGATTTTCTAGCTCTACTTCAAAGACCAGTAAACATACTGGATCGATGAAGCAACTGGGAAAGATGAAGCGTCAAAAATCGCGCTCATCAGACGGGTCTGCTGATACCCCGTCCTGGCCGTAGGCCACGCCAAAGGCGAACGTCCAGGGCGGGGTAGTTCATAAGGGTATTCAATAAGTTTAAGTTGTCAATTTAAGGGGCTCTCCTAGACTGATTATAGTAAATTAGTAGTTTAAATGAGCTTAACCCCTTAAATAGCAAGGGATTCAATAAAATCAAAATACATTGTCTTGATGCAGTCGCTCATGGGGAGGGGCTGTGTGCGGAACCTGCGTCCGCACCTTGTAAGCCCCGTGGAAACCCCCAAGACCGCGCTGCATCGCTTTTATTAAAATTGCATTTTTAAATTACTAAAAACCTTACTTAGTAAGGGCTATAGCGATTATTTTATAGTAATTTATCATAGCCACCCTAGGAGAGCCATTTAAGGCAAAAGCAAAATGGTAATTAGCAATTAGCAATTAACAATTAATAATTAACTAATCATTAATCACTAATCACTAACGTAGAGGAAGCCGACCTGCCAAATTCTTCTGGGGCATAGTTGAGGTGTGCTTGGGCAGGGGGCCATAAATAGGTTCCTGGTGTAACTGAGCGCACCAGATAATGTAAATTATAGACACCAGCTTCCAATCGATCGGCATAAGCCACAATGCGATCGCGATGGATTTTCTGATAATCGATTTGCCAGCTATCCTGTTGAGCTTGGAAGTAAGGGGTAGCAGTTTGGAAACTAGTATCGACGGCTTCTAAGCCAGCTGGTAAGAGATCTTCGATCACGACATGATCCACTGGATGATCGGTAATCACCTCCACGCCAATATCAAACACTTGTCCCGCTGGTACTGTTAATGGCTCTTTGAGAGCATACAGTCCAATCTTTCGCAATACCTTTTCCTGATTAGCGGGACGTATGGTCTTGTTTACTCGTAATCCATTAAACCGACCGGGTTGATTGCCTTGTAAGCGATAACGATAGCTGGTTAAGTAGTGTAGAGTCCCTGAACCAGATTTTTTGACAATCAAGTCATGGCGACCTCGGGGTAAGTTATCCATTGTAACCTGAATCGATTGACTAGGTTTCTGATACCCCTGGAACTGGGCTGAGCCAAGTTTTTTCCCGGCTAGTTGTACCGTTGCTCCAAAGCTCGGGGGTGTAGGCTGTAATCGACTATAGTCTACTAAGGCACTCAAGGCTTGGGCATTATCGTAGCTAGTTTGCCAAGTGCCGTCTCGCCGTAACTCTAATAACCCTTGTAATAGTTTACTGCGAACCTCGGCTGAGCTGTTTTGGGCGATATATAGGCGCAAGGCTTGAGCTTGTGCAGTTGTAGAAGAATCCAGCCAACGCCAGCTTTGGGGTAAGTTTATCCGAGCTGAACGCCCAGTTTGATAGATGCTTTCCTGAAACTGATTGACTAAAGTTTGGGCTTGGCTCCGCCACTGAGGAAACTGGAATAAGTAACGCGCTAATTTAATCTGAGTGACCCGGTCGAAGTTACTGCTCTGTTCAGAAAGGTATCCTAGGAAGTCACTGCGGGTCTGACCGAGTTCTGCTAACCCCATCAGTGCTTCTAATCGCACCTTACTCTTACACACTACGCTCTTGCAATAATCATACTGACCAGGATTTGCCAATATTTTCTGCAAGTAGTTCTGGAGACGGCTCACCATCCCAGCATCTACTGGTAATCCTGCTGCTTTCGCCCGAGCTAGAGCAGTAGCAGCATAGGGAGAAACAAAGGGGTCTGAGGATTTTCGTCCGGGCCATCTGGCAAAGCCACCATCTGGTCGCTGAAGTTTCTGTAACTGTTTGATAGCCTCAGTGCCTTGTTGGCTAGGGTTAAACTCAGCAAAGGTCTGACCATATTGTTTGCCGAGTATTTCCAAATTGGATGCGATCGCTAATTTACTTGCTACCGGTTCTAAGAAGGGTAAGTCTTCGTTATCCAAGACTTGCTTAGCCGGAGCAGTAATTTCAGGAATCAGAGTGCTAGCCAGGGAAATCTCTAACCCTCCCCTGTCAGGTACCACGTTACTAGCTATATTCACTGGGATTTTTACTTGAGTCCTGGTTACTCCCGATTCCACCACTTGCTCAGTCATGTCAACCGGTTTAACAGCTAAAGGTACTTCAAACCCATCCTGATTACCATTGAGCTTAGTCGTAAACTTGACTTTAGCTTTACCCAAGTTATTGGCTACCATCGGAAAACGATAACCACTGGTTCCGGTCTTGGCTGAGGTTTTTTGATTCAGCGTAGGCCCTTTACCACCATCAAACTGAACGGCACCGGTCAGTTGTCCATTAATTTGTAAATCTCCCGTTTGCCCAGTATTATTAATTAGCGCTATCCCAGCTTTAAAGCGATCGCCTGGACGAGCAAATTGAGGTAATACTGGATTAGCCATCAGCCGCTTGGTGGTGATAAAGGTAGCCTGGCCATTACCAAAGTGTAGGTTGCCATCCGTTGCTACTGCCATCACCCGCCAAGTGGTTAAGTTATCTGGTAGTTTAAAGGTTACCCTTGCTTTACCATTGGCATCTGTTACCAGTGAACCATTGTAGTAGGCTAAGGGTTTGAATTCCGTGCGAATCCGAGTACTAGCTGCCCCAGAAGACTGTCCTCCACCATAGCCCCAGCCTTTTTGCGTCATTTCCATCGCTAGCTTTTCTAGCACCACCTTAGGACGGTTATCACTGAAGCGAGTGGAAATATCTTGCTGAGCATACACGGTCTCTACTAAATCCGGTATTTGGTAGCCACTCAGTTGCAAGATAGCTTCATTGACAACCATCACGGTAAACTGTCCCTTTACCGGTTTACCCTTAGAATCTTGCAATGCTAATTCCACAGTTTGCTTAGCACCAGGTTCAATGGACTTAGACTGCAATGTCTCTGTTACCTTGAGATAGTTATCATCCAAGCTGGTATTAAAGGGAGCAAAACCAATCCGCACCAGATTTTCTACACTCCCCGGCTCAACTTGGGATAGGGGTTTGCCTTGGCGCACTACTACTGCTTCTACTGCGGCATTAGGTACCATCTCGGGAGTCACTTTGAACTTAATCTCTGGGGCACCCCCTTTAACTTTGACTACTTTGCGATAGAGGGTATTGTTGCGAACTACTGAAAAATACAATTCCCCTTCGGCATAGGGAGATTGAATCAAGGCTGTGGCTGTTTCCCCAAGCTTATAGCTATCCTTGTCTAGTTTGATATCCAGGCGAGAGTTATCATAGCGAGACCCCCAGTACACTGCGTTTCCACCGGTTGCCCAAATTTGCAAGTCTGTTGCTGCTAAGTCATTTTTAGCCTTAGCAAAATTAGCGCGAATTCGATAAGAACCGGATGAGGGGGGAGTGAGCTTGATGGATTTCGGACTACTACCGGAACGGACAGTTACCTCTTTCACGGTTTTGTATTCCACCTGATTCTTTTCTCGCTGACTCCCTGCCAAGACCTGGGTGACACTGCTGTATTTCATTTCTTGCAGTTCCAGGCGTACTGATTGTCCTTTGATTAATTTACCCGTGGGGTCAGTAACAATCACTTCTAGAGGGAATGGTTTTCCGGCATCCGCCACCCAATCCCCTTTTAATCCAATTAGTTTATCGCTAGGTAAAGCTGTAAATGTTTTAGAATCGGATACCGACAGATTCGAGACATCGGTAACTTGGGCATCCACCCGGTAAGTCATGGGATAGGGCAGGTCTTTCGTCACCGGAATAGTTAGACTACTTTCCCCAGACTCACTTAAAGTTTGATTAGTTTGGAGGACATCACTGGTAACTTGCGGTCTTTCCTGGGGCCAAAACCACTGCTGACCAAAGGAAAACTCTTCCCATCCTGCTGGAGTAAAGTAGAAGGGGGTGCGGGTGACATAATAGGCAACCTTACCCCCATCTACATTTGAACCAAACCAATAATTTCCTTGGACATTAGCGTCCACCTTCTCGCCCATGTTAGCAAATTTTTGAGCAAGGGTCAGGTCAACTTTAAAGTTAGGAGGATTAAACTCAGCTACTCGGAAACCACCTGAAATTTCTCTGCCATTGCTTCCCCTGGCTTCAACGGTATAGAAACCTAGGGGTTGATTCTCTTTCAGGGGTAATTCTAAGGAGAAGGTACCAAATTCATTGGTTGTCTTAGTGCCTAAGTCTGTCTTCTTACCATTGGGTTCGACCAGCGTGACCTGATAAGATGCATTTTTGTCTTGGGTGAGGTTATCTTTTTCCAGATAATAGGCTGCTGCGGTGAACCAAGCCTTTTCTCCTGGTTGGTAAAGCTGTCTGTCTGAGAAAATAGTGCCTCGGGATTTGGGTTTGCCATTGTCCCAGTCTGAATAAATCCCGTAGCCATAATACCCACTATATTCATTGGTTCGAGTAAATGCCCAGTCTTTGCCTTCTTTAGCTATTACCAGTAATTTCGGGCCTTTAGTGAAGCGCGTTGCCCCATTCATACATTGACGTAGAGCCTGGCTGGTTAGGGCGATGGTGCCAGTTCTGTCAGTTTTTGCGATCGCACAGGGTTTTGGTGACCCTCGATAGGAAGCATTCAGCTCAGACTTATATATCTCTACCGTTGCTGCTGCTGGTGAGCCATCGGACAGATGATTCACTTGCACCAAACCCGAATCAGGAAACCATTGCGCAAACACTCCCAAATTGGTCAGCTGCACCATGCCATAATACTTTGGTTCCCACCACTTTTCGTTTCCATTCCCATCTTGATAGCGATAGGTTTTCGCTTGCACCCCATAGGCCAACATTCCCGTTGAACCTCCCAGTCGTTTCCTCAGGGAAACCGCGATATTAGTGGTTTTATTTTTCTTTCCCGCTACCCGGAAACGCTCCCATTGACTTGGGTTCGGTAATAAATCATTGCTCTTGCCACTGGGATAAGCGGAATCTTTATAGACCAAGTCAGTAGGTTGAACGATGCGATAAGCCGCTTTATACTCCGGTTGCGGTAAATTGACTGTAGAAATATTCAACTGTAGGGACTCGGAATTGCGTTTTAGGGTAGAGGGAAAGATATGCAAATCCGAGGGAGCCCAGATATCCCCTGCTAAATCCCCTGTTTGGTATTTAAAGGTTACAGGTTCACCCAAGGTTTGCCCAAATTGGTCAGTGAGATTAGCACCGAGAGTAACGGTATAGGTAATTTCTGGTTCTAATGCCCAAGGATTAAGGTTAACGAATCGATTGCCATCATAAGCTTGCACCAATTTGGGAGCTTCCTTGGGAGCAGGCTCAACCGTAATATGCTCCATGGCGGAAGAGGCCAGCAAACCATTATTAAATTCCAACCGAGCTGCCCCTTTCACAAACCGTCCATAAGCGCCTCCCGCCTCTGGCTGTCCGTAAAATGTGGTTTCCTGATAGGTCAAGGGGTCAAAGGTTTTGACTTGACTAACGAAAGCGGTTTCGGTCGCGATATTGCCGCGAGCGGGACGCACTCCAGGGGCAAAGGCTAATTTGTAATCGGTAGCTTTAGTGAGGGGTTGCTTAGGGGTGATCGTATAAATCCATTGCCGCAACGAAGGGTTAAATTCCTGAGCGGGTTGCCTATACTCATTGGAAACATCTGCTTGTTCCTTAAGGGCTACATCTAGCTTGACACTCTGAGTCTGACCTTTCGGTGTCATGGTCAAGTGCTGGTTTACTGAAGCGAGATCCAATTGGGTATTGGAGGTAAACTCTAACTTAGGCTCCAGAGCAATCGGTTCTGGTTCCGCTTCTGGATTCCGCTGAGTTGCTGGCAAATTGGTTAACTGGATCGGGGCAGTATTGAAGGTCCAGGCTAAGTCTTGTTCTAGACTATGATTGTTTAGGTCAGCTAATCCTGCTTTGATGGTAACTTGGACACGAGCGGCTAGAGGCAGAGCTTGGTCAGCTTGGAATCCTACCATCCGTGGGGTTAAGAAACGAAATTTCCCAGGGATAGGGGGTATGATTTCAAATTTCTGTAAGATTTCCCGCTGATTCGGACTTCCCAAGCGTTCAACGGGAATCAGGGGGTCTTTGAAGCGAATCCGAATTTGGGAAAGGGGCTCAGCCATGCCGATGGGACTAATTTGTTCAATCCACTCTGGGATTTGAGGCATCGGTAGGGGAGCTACTGCTGGTAAGGGTTGAAACCCTGACGTTAGTTTAGCGCTATCACAGCTTATTATTCCTAGGATGAGAGATAATCCCAGTAATAACCCTATGGCTGTTTTAATTACCCTACCCATGGCGTGCCTAGATTTTCCTTTTGGAGCTTCCATTTTTGATTAAAGCTCAGATTTTTTAATTTGGCAGGATTGCCCTAAGTTTCGTTAACTCGCCGGGGTAGGGCGCTTGTTGCAGCTAAGTATCAATAATGGAATGATTTTAATAGTTAGGTGGAATGGGCATCTTGCCCGTTCGGCGATCTTGGTAGAATGGGCATCTTGCCCGTTCGGCGATCTTGGTAGAATGGGCATCAGGCGTGGAACAGGCATCTTGCCTGTTTCATTCCCGGGCGGGCAGGATGCCCACTCTACTCCTATTCAGCGCGAAGATTCAGCAACGCCCACTTTGTTTAGGGCAGTGACTCACAAGCGATACCATCTTTATCACGGTCTAGCCGGTGCGGGTCGCCGGGAAAGGCATCAAGCACCTGTTGGGCTTCAGCTTGAGTACTGAAATCTGAACAATTGCAATCTGTATTCACGCAATTGGGCAATTCAGGTTGTGGAGCAGGAGACGAGTTAGGTGTTGTGTTACTAACCATCTTGGCAAAACGAACCTCAGATAAGCCAATCAGACTTGTCGGTCCATAGTTGGAGACAACATCGATTCTGGCAAACTGAGCTTTCACATTAGGAAAAGAGAAGATAGTAGCCGGAATATTGGTTGCAGGTCCTTTAGGCAGAGTTAGGGTTGAAGATTCAAAAACTGGATCACTAAAATCTGCTTTGTTAGAGAGAACTAAGATAAAGTCTTTGATACCCCGATTAGTTGCCGTTGTATTGAAAGCATTGTAATTCCATAGGGCTAGTGTATTCAAGACGACTGGGCTGCCAAAGTCAAAGTCAAAGTTTACATCAGCTGCCGTTGCACAATGATTTAGCTTCGCTGAGAGAAAGTTATCTGAATTTCCTCCAGCTACGTGGAGTTGATCCAGTTCCGTGCCGCTACCAGTCAGTCCATTGCCATTGAAAATGTTAGCTACAGCTCCAAAATTAGGTGTGAACGAGCCATTATTTAGGTTAACAAAACCAGTTGGATGTAGGATTTCAACCTGAGAACCAGGGCTGGAGAAGTTAAGATATGTTTGGGCTAGGGCTAGATCGGGGTAACTAGTCAGTGATGCTACTATCGAAAGCATCAACATAACTGTCATCACCAAAGCTTTAAAGCTTCTCAGTAAAATTTGTTTC
>NZ_JAAHHW010000320.1 GCF_010692325.1 Moorena sp. SIO3I8
TTGATACGGCTGGCGAAATTAATATTTGTTTACAAAAGGATGAGCAGATGTGGAAAAGATCCTTTGTTCGTAGTTGGTTTGGGAGTTACAGTTGAAACAATTGTATCAGTTATCAAACTGAGGAGTTGCCCGCTATGTGCTTTAGAGTAGAGACAATAGCACCAATACCCCAAGAGACAGTAACTATTGCTCGCTCAGCTTTTCCCAAAGGGAGTATAGTCATGAGTATCAGGGATGAATTGGGTTTCTTATATAAGGATGAACAGTTCAGAGCCTTGTTTCCATCAAAGCGAGGGCAACCGGCATCGGGATGCTTGGAGGTTAGCGCTGATTACAGTAATGCAGTACATCGAAGACTTAACCGATGCTCAAGCAGCCCAAGCGGTGCGAGGACGAATCGATTGGAAATATGCGTTAAGCTTGCCCTTAGCAGACCCCGGCATCGATAGCTCAGTATTGAGCGAGTTTCGAGGTCGATTAGTTAAAGCCCAGGTGGAAGAGTTACTGTTGGAGCGACTCTTGGAACGATGTCAAGAGCGGGGATGGCTGAGTGGGGGTGGAGTGCAACGCAGTGACTCAACTCATGTGTTAGCAGCAATTCGGGTGATGCATCGTCTAGAAGTAGTGGGTGAGACCTTACGAGCAGCACTCAATAGTCTGGCAGTAGCAGTACCGCAATGGCTTCAGGAAAAAGTTCCGGTAGAGTGGTTTTCGCGCTATGGTAGTCGGGTTGAGGACTATCACATGCCCAAGGCTACCGATGAGCGCCAGCAGTTAGGGGAGACGATTGGTAAAGATGGTTATAGGCTGTTAGCTGCTGTATATGATGAGGATGCCCCGGTAGGACAAGTACAGTTGCCTGGGGTTGAGGTGTTGCGTCAGGTTTGGGTACAGCAGTTTCATATCGATGCACACCAACAAGTACACTTCCGTCAACCCAACAATAGCCCCCCGTCGGCTCAATTAATTCACTCTCCCTACGATGTAGAAGCCCGATTCAGTCGCAAACGGGAAACTCAATGGGTGGGCTATAAGGTGCATCTGAGCGAAACCTGTGGTGAGAATGCCCCCCACCTGATTACCCATGTGGAAACTACTGTTGCCACCACCACCGATGTACAGGTAACTGATCGGATTCACCAAGCTCTTAAGCAGCGTCAACTGCTACCTCAAACTCATATTGTCGATACGGGCTATGTGAGTGCTGAGCAAATGGTCAACACTCTTGATACTGCTGGAATTGAGTTGCTGGCTCCGGTTTTACCCGATAGTAGTTGGCCTTCTCTAGCTGGTATTGGCTTTGATGTTGCTAACTTTACGATTGACTGGGACGAGCAACAGGCAAAGTGCCCAACGGGGCTGACCTGTATGAGTTGGAAGCCTGGTTCTGACCGTCGTGGTCATGACATCATTAAAGTAAGCTTTGCTAGCTCCACTTGTAAGCTTTGTCCCCATCGTCCCTTGTGTACTCGCACCAAACAGCAAGGGCGCACCATTACCCTGCGTCCTCAACGTCAACATAATGCCCTGCAACAGGCTCGCCAGACCCAAACCACAGAGGATTTCCAGCATCGCTATGCTCAGCGTGCAGGTATTGAAGGTACGTTAGCTCAGGGCATTAAAGCGTTTGGCTTACGTCGATGTCGCTATATCGGTTTGACTAAAACCCACTTGCAGCACATCATCACAGCTTGTGCCATGAATATTGTGCGTTTGGTTAATTGGTGGCAGGGAGTTCCATTTGCAGCTACCCGATGTTCTCGTTTTGCTGCTCTTGGGCCGACCGGTTGACCTATGTCTAAACAAATATTAATTTCGCCAGCGGTATCA
>NZ_JAAHHW010000321.1 GCF_010692325.1 Moorena sp. SIO3I8
TAAAGCTAAATAACTGCCTGCTTGTGAGGCTGGAAGCTTAGACAATACATAAGACCATGCAACGTAAGCCAAAATACCTGGGAATAGAGCCAGATAAACGATTGCTAAAGTTGAATTCAACGGTGCATTAGTAACTGACAACACGGCACGAGGTGCAAAGAAGAATAAACAGATTGCTCCTGCCCAAATTGCATAGGTTATAAATTGAATTACAGTGTATTTCTGTAGCAGTGGTTTTTGTAGCACTGAATACAAGCTGGTTGAGACGGTCGAAATAAAAACGAATAATACTCCTATCGATAGGTGAAAAACATCGCCTTCAGTGAAGGACATATTGCCTTCAGTGAAGGACATAATACCAACACCCACAATACACAACGCAATACCAATCCAACCTATTTTTTTAAGTTGTTCGTTTAAGAATAGTACTGCCAAAATTGCGATAACGCCTACTTGCGTCGAGTTAATAAAGCTTGAGACACCAGCCGTAACAGTAAGCTCACCTGTATTGAGCATGAAATTGTAAAGCGCGATACCGATAAAACCACAAAAGGAAATTAGCGGCAAATCTTCTAGTTCGGGCATTGGCATTCGGCTGATTAGGGCATACACAAGCAGAACCAGAGATGCGACTAGATATCTTAGAAAACCGACTCCGGCAGGACTGTATCCAGCCAGGGAAACCCGAATGGCAGGAAATGCGGATCCCCACAACATAAGTTTTATTAAAATGGCACCAAAAACCAGTGCTTTAGCGCGATTTTCCTTACTAATCTCAATAAACATAGCTAAAAGTCATATTTTTATATTTAATTTGAGTAAAAAAGCACTCACCTAACTCTAACAAATTCTCCGAGAGTGATCGCTTGCGATCGCTCTCGGAGTTATTCAAAGCATTGACTGAACCCCTAATTCTTTCCTTCTCAACTGGCAAAAATTTTCGATCTATTAAATTTCAGTAATTCTGAAATCTCTTTTTTGGCTGGAGTTGAGATACCTGAATCCCTACAAATTTAGCTAGTTATTAGAGAAACTTTTGCAATACAAAGTTTCGTGCCAGTACAGGTAGGTTAGTATATTCAGCTAGAGCTTCTATTGTGGTGATATCCCTTTCCTTCGCCAAAGTCAGCAAATCACTGGCACCTTGCTTTACTTGTCTGTACACAATTTCATGTCCTAGACGTTTATGATAAGTAGGTGTCTGTTCATTTTCCATTGCCTTGGTGATGCCTCCATTTTCTGTGGCTCTGAAAAATATTTCCACTTTAGAATTTCCTGCTCCACCGGGAGTTATTGCTTGACCTTGCAATGCCATAATACCCCTGTCTTTGAGAGCTTTCATGATTTCCAATCCTTCATCTCCAGGAGGAATTGCCCAATTTTCTGATAGAAGCACAGTGGAATTGTATGGAATAGCATCAAGATTGGAATGCTTTAGGGCTTTACCGAAAGTCATAGCAATAATTACCCTCGGTTCACCCTTTTTACCCAATGCTTCATCAGTAAACTTTCCTGGCTCTGCTAAAGCCACACCCCAACTGGAGGGAATTCTTTGGAATGCTTCACCATTCATACGGTATCGTTCGCTTTCCAAGATGGGAACCAGTTTTTCTCCTGTGGTAGAATCTGTCTCTACAGGTTTGGTGTAGTCATAGGCTATATCTGAGACTAATACATTTTTAAAACCCTTTTCTGCCAGTCGTTTAGCTGTATCTGAACCCATTGCACCTGCTGCACCGATTAGTGAGATGGGAAGATTTTCATCGTCAGCATTAAATAATCCTTGCTCACTAGCTGCATCAAAGGCTCCAA
>NZ_JAAHHW010000322.1 GCF_010692325.1 Moorena sp. SIO3I8
AAAAGCTTTTCCCGTAGCGTGGCACAGGCTACTTGAGGTGCTATCAGCTATCAGCCAAAAGCCTGTGGACACGCTACGGCAACAGTTTATGCCCATAGCGCAAGCTACACCGAACAGCTTTTGAATAAAATAAGCTGACGGCACCTCAAGTAGCGTGACCGTAGGCCTTTAGCTGATGCCTGAATGCTTACATGACCTTGAGGTCAAATTAGGGTTAATGACGAGTGTAAGAACGCTCGAAATGGGTTTTAACTTGATGGGCAACTGTTGCAATAACAATGGCTGAGCCAGACCCTAAAATAGCAACTAGTTCAGTGCCAGAACCATCCGTCACTATTGCCAAAGCCGCCAATGCGATCGCTACTCCCACAAAAGTCGTTTTTAACCGGTTGGTTACCCGATAGGCTCGATTGCAGGAACCACAGATTTGAGTATGTCGCCTTAATCGGTCTAGGGGAGGTGGTTGCTGATTATCTTCCAGTTTTTTCTGGGGTAGCTTCCTGGTAGAATAGCCTTGATAAAAAGGTAAAGATGTTCCGAACTTATCGAGCCACTTGCGATACTCAATCAACAACAGATCTGATGTTTTGAGTGGCAAATACAGAGAGTTTAGGCTTGTTCCCAACCGTTCCACTTCTGCCTGCTGTCCCACCACAAGTGGTAAATCTTCTTCTAAGAATTTGTCTCGGTACCAGTGTTCCATCCAACGAGGCTGTAGCTTCAGTTTCCAGGTAGAATAATTATTATAATTCCTAATAATAATACGGCATTTGCCCTGACCTAGAGGAAGGGAATAAAGTGCTGATCCACCGATACGAACTGATTTTTCCTCTCTTGAGCTTCTGTAGGTCACTAAATTGGGAGCAACGAAATCAAGGTTTACCCATGGGCTATTCTTTTGCCTGGTTTTTCGGTACCTGCCTCGAATCCCAAGAGTAGAACTTTCCAGGACTTCCATTTCTAAGGGTTGAGCGTATTTTCGACTACTGAGGGTGCCCTCGTGGCTAATGAAGAGGTGAGAGGGATCGAGGGCATTTTCTATAAAATAGCTTTGGTCGTAGGGGAGGTCTATCATATAGTCTGAGCTGGCAACTGTAGGATTTTCCAAATCCGCTACAGTTGGGATGCCCTCGAGATCAGCAGCTTCAGGTTTCCCCATCCATACCCAGACAATACCTTGCCGTTCCACAACCGTAAAGGATTGCACACAGGCTTTGGCTGGAATCTTGGCATCTTCTGGTAACTGGGGAATGTGCAAACATTGACCATCTTGACCAAATTGCCAGCCGTGATATAAGCACTCGATTTTACCATCAATGATTTGTCCGTCCGAGAGTTTAGCGGCGCGGTGAGGGCAGCGGTTTGTTAAACAGGCTAGCTTACCATCTTGGTTTCTGAACAATACCAAAGGCTCGTCATACAGGGAGAAGCTGTAAGGACGGTCTGTGGGCAGGTCTTGGACAAAGGTGACAGGATACCAGCTCTGCTGCCAGTTGAACTCTTGCTGTGTTTCAGCTATAGGAGCAGTGGCAGTTTTTTGTACTGCTTCTGGTGTTTTGGTATCAACTCTCATAGATAACTTCCTCTATGAAACAACTGACCATCTTAGATGGCGAATCTGGAGCTTTGTTAGCACTGAGGCCAGCAATACTAAACCTTTATGTCAATCCTAGTACTAAGGCTTGCTAGACATTGCCCACCCTATTGTTAGACAATCAGGCATTCCTGGGTAATCAAATCAGCTGCGCGGGTATCATCGGTGAAGTTAGCAATCCCTCTCTTGATTCTATCGGGGCTGTATC
>NZ_JAAHHW010000323.1 GCF_010692325.1 Moorena sp. SIO3I8
AGAAAACATGTTATACTAAAAGCACTTATAAAGATAACTTTAATACTCTTGATTGCTAGCATCCCATTTTGGCAAATATATCTTTTTATGTGGGCGGTATAATCCCGCTCACACAGCTGGGGTATAGTTTGTCAAATCTGGGATGCTCCCTATTTATTCCCCAAGATAACCTGTTGACTTTACGCAGAAATTAGTATTTTCGTAATAAATCTTTACCTATTGACGAAAGCAGACAAGCCCTAGTGTCATTGGCGTATATATCTTTCCCCTCTTGTATCCATGCCTTTTTATGCAATAAGTCTGTTTACAACCTAGATACAAACCCTATAATGACCAGGCTACTGATTCAAACCCAAACTGTTCCTGTTATGGTCAATCTTCCTGGGATCATCCCAATGACTCTCGCCCAGTTTTATGAATTCTGTTTAGCCAATCGAGATCTACGAATTGAGCGCACCGCCAGTGGAGAAGTTGTGATTATGCCCCCAGTCTTTTCCGATACAGGCAATCGGAATCTGAAAATTTCTCAACAATTGGCTAACTGGGCTGATCTCGACGGTACGGGTGAAACCTTTGACTCCAGCACCGGCTTTACCTTACCCAAGGTCGCGATCCGCTCTCCAGATGCCTGTTGGATTAAACTGGAGAGCTGGAATGCCTTAACCGAAGAACAGAAAGCTTCCTTTGCCCCCATTTGCCCCGACTTTGTGATCGAGTTACGTTCAGCCAGCGATACACTCAGTGGCTTGCAAGATAAAATGCAAGAATACCTTGACAAGGGTACATCACTGGGTTGGTTAATCGACCGCCAAAACCGGAAAATTTACATTTATCGTCCTAATCAGAAACCAGAGATTTTGGACAATCCTGAAACCGTTAGCGGTGCTCCAGAACTGGCGGGGTTTGTGCTAAAAATGAGCAAGATCTGGTGAGAACAATTGTAAGCTATCAGCTAATGCGCTACTTGAGATGCTACTTGAGGTGCTATCAGACGTCAGCTATCAGCTAATGCGCTACTTGAGATGCTACTTGAGGTGCTATCAGCTATCAGCTAATGCGCTACTTGAGATGCTACTTGAGGTGCTATCAGCCTATGGGCTACAGATGGTGCTACTTGAGGTGCTATAGCACTACCCATTAAAGTTAGGACATTGATAAAAGCTCATTTGCTAATGCACGTCAACTTTTGCCTCTTGCCTCTTGCCAATGCCATTGCGCGTAGCGCTATATCAGCCTATGGTTTAGCTTTCGGTGCGATTGGCCTACGGCCACGCTACGGGATCAGCCCTACAGGCATAGCTGCGCTGACCGGACTACTTCTCAACCAAGATTAACGAGAGTGCGAACGCGCCCCGCGTGACATGCAGGTCGATCGCACTTCTGTGCTAAGAGTTTTGAGAAAGCGATCGCACTTGTGTACCAACAGTTTTAAGAAAGCGATCGCTCTTGTGTAGCAATAGTTTTGAGAAAGCGATCAGCCCTACACCGGTTAGCCCACACCCCATACCCAGTAAGGCTAACAATGCTGCTTGTCACCCCGTCAGGTCAAAAAGACACCGGTTAACTAGTATAATTAACTTAAAAAAAGTTAATTTTTTTTTACATAAAAGGTACCCTCAAGGGGACTATTAAGCTGGGGTTAGATGTATTATTATTTTGGAATAAACATACCCCATTCAGCTGTGTAAGCATGATTATACTGCCTACATAAAAAGATATATTTGCCAAAATAGGATTGTTCCAATCACTAGCATTAAAGTTATATTTATAAGTGCTTTTAGAATAAAACGCCATGTTCTCC
>NZ_JAAHHW010000324.1 GCF_010692325.1 Moorena sp. SIO3I8
TTAAATTTCTAGGTTCATGTTTTCTCAATCAAGATTATTCGCTGTAACTCTAGTACAAAAATAAATTATTGTGAGTTAGCTCCAAAGTCAGATGTATACCAATTCCAATCGCCAGTCTGATCCTCAAATCCCGATTTGTAAAGTCCATTCTTAATCGCAGAATCAGGAAGTTTATCTAGAGGGATGTAGGGGTGGGATTTTTGACCTTTTTCCTCAACAGGTTGGTTTGAGACAGCGTTATAGTGGCAATGCATTAGGATACGAGTATCATCTGTGTGATTTCCTTGAGAACCATGTATCGTGTTTGCATGAAAGAATACAGCATCGCCAGGTGCCATTTCGCAATCAACAACTTCTAGCCTTTCTATCACTTTTTCCATACGCTTTGGATCGCAGACATCTCCATTACCTCGCAACACAGGTTTAATACGACCCATTAAATGGGACTTTTTGATGACTTGCAAGCAACCATGGGCTTTAGTATTTTCAGTGATAGCCACTGTACAAGTTACAATGTTGGGAAAAAGACAGCCGTCACCATACCAATAGGTCTAACCTTGATGCCAATTTATGACAGTATCATCATATGGCAGCTTTTGAACAATTTTTGAGTGCCAATGATAGCACTCCTCACCTAATATAAGTTCCGCAGTATCGACAATCCGAGTTAATCGAGTCACTACGCTAACCAGACTATCATTTAAACCATTCCAAACAGCAGCATGCCAGGGTTCACCCTTTTGGTTGATGACAGTCCTGAGAGAATTGGCAAGATTGGGATCGTTATCGCAAACTTCCCGGATTAAGCTAACCTCCTCTGAATCAAATAACCCACGGACGATAACATATCCATCTTCGTGATATTGAGTGAGCTGTTCTTGAGTTAAGCGATGAGTTTTCCGTACATCTGTGTCAAATTTCGATGCAATCATTTGAGAGTCCATTTTCTACTGTTATTTTAGAGATTGAGATTTTTGAATCAGATTTCCATCAGTTGTTGTGGAATATGAGTATTGGATTGATATTCGCTATAGCGTTCCTTTATCCTTTCCCCAACAACTTCTGCGAAGACCAATAAATTGGATCTCATTTTCACGACGGTTTTACCACATCCATTGTGGGAGAGACAGTCTTTTTAGATGCTCCCAAACCGCCTAATATATTTCCATCTAGGCTTACAGGAATCATCCTACGGATGTAATCATGAAACTGCTGTTGACCTGCTTCTTTAGTAGGATGATAAGGACCACAGTGTTGCTGACCTTGTTGGTAAAGTGCTTTCCTTCCCTGATGGATCTTGGTCATCAGATCATGGTCTTCATATTCTATTTCGTACATATACTGGTCAAATGCATTTAGAAAGTCTTGATGTTGAGAAAACTGCTCTTCTACCAGACGATATTCGTGAATTGAGCATGTGTCGATGCTTTCTGGTATAACAACTGCAACTAGGGCAAAGCACTGATAAATTTCAATAATAATATTAGGATAAATACAAAGCCAGACAGCACCGTAGTCTTCTGGGAATTTACCAACATATTTGCTATAGCAATCTATATATTCTCGCAGAGCAGAGGTTTTGATTTGAGGTTTTTCTCTAAGATGTATCGCTTGAACAATAAAATCATCTCGGAAAATCGATTCAATATATCTTGAATCGAAAAAGGTTCTAAAGTTAGGATGATATGCTTCTAAGTGGTAATTATCTAGAAAGGTATCCATATAGCTTTTCCAATTTACCTTAACGAAGAAGGGATCATGGGCATAGAACCTTAGCTTCTCGAAGTTAATATTTGTAAA
>NZ_JAAHHW010000325.1 GCF_010692325.1 Moorena sp. SIO3I8
TCCATATATACCAAAACTTTGAAAAAAACTTTAAAAATCTACCAAATTTAACCGGATTAACGGGGGCTTTACCAAAATAAAATGATCTAAATTCATACTTCAATGTCTTGATGAAGCGCCTCAAAAAAATCCTTGATTATCTACCCAAAATCCCAGTTATTTATCTCAAAGTATGGATTTTGTCTACTTTGTCAAAAGTTAATAACAAATACCAAAAAGCGATCGCTTACAGCTCCTAGCGATCGCTTTTTGATTACCCTTCTAATCATTATTGGGGTAATTCATAAATCAATCTAATCGAGCAGGTTAATTTCCAGAGCTGCGTCAAAGCTCTGGTACATTGGGTTCAACAGCACAGCCACAGTATTCAAGTCGGTCAATCTTTAATTCTCGCCCAGAGCGGATGTCTTCCATCGGTGAGTTACATTCTGGGCAAGCGTATTGACTATCAATGTTAGGCCGATAGTCTTGTTGACAGTGATGGCAAAAGGCAATTAATGGGGTTTCCTGAATCACCAGTTTTGCACCAGACAAAAAGGTGTTGGAAATTTGAGCTTTAAAGGCGAATTCCAAACTCACCGGTTCGACGCCAGTGAACTGGCCTACTGTCAGATGGACGCAGGAAATTTTGGGTCGCTCTGGCTGTGCTTGCCACCAATTGCGCAAGGTCACAATTAGTGCCTTGGTCATGTCAGTTTCATGCATTGTTGAAATCCACCTTCAAGTCCACTCTACTAATTCCGGCTGCGCTTCTGGATGAATGTAGGAGGGTTTTTCCTGGCGCGGCAGTTGACCGGATAGCACTAAGTGCGCCATTGTGTCACAGATGACGCGAGTTGCCATCAGGGCAGTGATGTCGCTGATGTCATAAGGCGGCGAGACTTCTACTACTTCCAAACCGCAAACAGGAGCTTTCTCAACTATCTTGCCCAGTAGATACAGAGCTTCCCGGGGGAGGAGTCCGCCCGGTTCGGGCCAGCCTGTACCAGGAACAAAACCGGCATCGATACAGTCAATATCGAAGCTGATATAAATGCAGTCGGTACCGTCTAGTGCCCGTTCCAGGGCAAACTCTACCGCTGCGTCTAATCCCATTTCAGTGATATCGGTTACTGTCAGGATATTACTTGCCCGCTCCCGGCAAACTTTGACTCCCTGGCGAGGTACTTGCCAACCGCCAATGCCCAGTTGCACTAAGTTCTTGGCTGGAGCATTCCTCATGTTAGTTGCATGAAACCAAGGGCAGGTGTGCATCCGCTCATCCAGGTCGGTTTCCTGGGTATCTACATGGCGATCAAAGTGGATAATGCCAACTTTCTTGTCCCCTAAGTGCCGACAAATACCCCGAACCGTAGGAAATCCGATGGAATGATCCCCTCCCAAAATGATGGGAAATGCTCCAGAGCTGAAGATGTGAGCAATGCCTCTAGAAATCTGGTCAAATGACTTTTCGTTGTTAGCTGGAATGGTGAAAATATCTCCCACGTCACAGAGGGTAATTTGCTCTCGCAGGTCAATCCCCAACTCAAAGTTATAAGGGGTGTACAAGGCAGAAATGCGGCGAATGCCTTGGGGACCAAAGCGGGTTCCAGGGCGATAGGTGGTTCCCGAGTCGTGGGGAACCCCGACAATGGCTACATCGTATCCCTCAACCTGGCGAACATCTTCGAGATAAGGTGCTTTGAGAAAGGTATTGATCCCAGCGTAGTGAGGTAGTTCACCCCGCGAAAAGGTGGGAATAGTGCGATCGCTAATACTCTCTGCCGCTTCCAGCCCGTATTCGAGCCCCCTTGACAA
>NZ_JAAHHW010000326.1 GCF_010692325.1 Moorena sp. SIO3I8
AACAATTAACGGTTACGGGGACTATAAAAATGGTATTGATATGAAAAAAGAGGCGCACGCTACGGGAACGCCTCTTTTCTTTAGACCTCTTGCCACAATACGGATTAGGGGAAGGATTTGGAGCTAAATATCGTCGTTTTTCCAATAAGTCTCTTCCGAAATGCTTCGCCCCTAAGACTCGATGTTAGGCGAAGTGGAAGTCAGAATGCTTAAGCTGGTTTAGATTCACATTTTCAAACAAAACTTCTCCACCTTTTGCGTCAGATAAGAGAGCGCCATTACTAGTATTAGTAAGGTAACCCTGATTTATCCCATTGTTGTACCAAGTTTTGGAGTCAATTTGACCAAAACCTTGAAATTTAACCTTATCTAAACCAACTTGGAAGTCTTTGATGATATCGAAGTCATCTCCAAGCAAGCTATCGCTCCGATTGAACACAAATCTGTCAGCGCCATTGCCACCAACCATGGTGTCATTGTCACCGCCACCTACCAAAGTGTCGTCACCAAAACTGCCATGAAGTTTATCATCACCAAACCCTCCATTCAGCTTATCGTTACCTTTACCTCCTTCTAGAATGTCATCGCCAGTAAGTCCTTCAATCGAATCGTCGCCTAGGCTAGCATAAATTTTGTCATTACCGAAAGTGCCACGAAGCTTATCATCCCAAATACTTCCATAGCGGACATCATTGCCCAGGCTGTTGATTAAGGTATCCCCTAATAAGTTAACAGCATTGTTATTAACTTCTACGATCGTGATCTTGGTATCACGGTCAAAGGTTTGCTGATAAGTCCCTTTGGCTGAACCCTTGACGAAGTCTACGCCGTTGTTGCCATCAATATCAGTAGTTTTAAAAGGAAAGTTAAGGTTAACGTTGCTGCTAGAACCAAAATCCAAGTCGCCGATTTTACGGGAAGAGATTAAATCACCAGCAATGCCAAAAAAACCTTTAACCTTAGCTTGATTGGGATTCTCAGTCTCTAACACCAGAAAACCTATGTTTGAGTTGGCCTGAGAATATTCCTGATTAGGATTGTCAATTTCTTTAGCTGTTAGTCGTAAATCTGCTGAGAAATTGAAAGAGAATTGTTGATGAGCTCCAACAGAAAAACTAGCAACTACTTTAGTGTTACTCTGGGAACTACTCTCAAAAGCACCATCAAAAGCAGCCGCAGTAGCTTGACTAAATAGTGTAGAGAAGGTTGGGTTATTGACAAAAGTGGCGTCAGCATTAGCAAGGGCAAAACCCACACCATTCTTCACTAAAGTCTGCGCCTGAATTTGAGTCAAAAACCCCGACGCTGCTTGACTATAGTTGGTGAACTTGGCGCTTCCTGTAGCGTCAGCAAAGTTTGCTTTGGAGTTAGGGGTTTTAACAATTGGCAAAAATAAAGTATTTGATCCCATGAAAATCTCCATTTTTATATTGGCTTATTCCGGGAATCATTATATATAGCATTAATTAATAATGAGCGCCATTTTGGCGGCTGATTTTGATGACAATAAGCCGCCAAAATGTTAAGCATTAAGCTATTTATCAGCAGTCAGCTAATGCTCTGGTAGTGATAATATAGCGTTTTGATTTGAGTCGTGAACATACCTCTTGCGCCAAGAGGCAAAACCCAAGAGGCAAAACCCAAGAGGCAAAAGGGATCCGAAGTTTTATTGGATAATAAAAAAAGACCTTCTAGGTTTATATCTCATTTAGAAATTTTATAGTAAACATTTAGCTATCAGTAATCATCTCATGATAAAATAAGCGATCAAGCGTGCGCGTAGCGCAATCGC
>NZ_JAAHHW010000327.1 GCF_010692325.1 Moorena sp. SIO3I8
CTCAGAAAGGTCGAACATTCTGAGTAGGTAGTTAGCCGCAAGTCATATGGGGGCAAGATTGAGTCAGAAGCTAATGCCTGGGGTAATGCCCAGGATATGCCAACAGACTCACGTTATAGGAAAAGATATAGATGTAAATAGTGATTAATATGTCTAAAACTAGGGGGTTCGCCCCACAGTCGGAATGGAACAAGGTCAATTGGCGAAAGCTAGAAATGACTCTGTTTAAGTTACAAAAACGTATATATCGAGCCTCTCAACGTGGTGACGTTCGCGTAGTAAGAAAGCTCCAAAAGACTCTGATGAAATCCTGGTCAGCTAAAATGATTGCGGTTAGAAGGGTTACCCAAGAGAATAAGGGCAAAAAGACTGCCGGAATAGATGGGATAAAAGCCTTAAATAATAGGCAACGTCTCACCTTAGTAGCCAGCCTAAAAATCTCTAAAAAGGCTCAACCAACCAGAAGAGTATGGATTCCCAAACCTGGACGGAAAGAAAAACGGCCTTTGGGTATACCAATCATGTATGACCGCGCTCTACAGGCACTTACCAAACAGGCTATAGAACCTGAATGGGAAGCTAAATTTGAACCCAACTCTTACGGGTTCAGACCAGGACGCTCATGTCATGATGCTATTGAAGCAATATTCACGGCAACCAATAAAATGCCCAAATGGGTACTAGATGCGGATATTGCCAAATGCTTCGATAAAATTAACCACGATGCACTCCTAAACAAACTAAATACCTATCCATCCATGAGACGCTTAATAAAGTCCTGGCTAAAATCCGGTGTGATGGATAATGGAACATTCTCTTCTACAGATGAGGGTACCCCTCAAGGCGGAGTCATTTCTCCACTTTTAGCGAATATAGCCCTCCACGGAATGGAAAAAGAGATTAAACAATACGCTGAATCAATGCCTGGATGTAAACGGGATAATAAAAGAGCGCTAAAATTAGTCCGATACGCAGATGATTTTGTCATCATGCCTAAAAACCAAAACGTGGTAGAAGATTGCAAGGAAATCATCAATTCATGGTTAAAAGACATGGGATTGGAATTAAAGCCAAGTAAAACCAAAATAGTCCACACATTTGACGGATTCGACTTTTTAGGGTTCAATATCCGTCAATACAAAGTAGGTAAAAACCATTCTAAACAAGGCTTTAAAACCATCATCAAGCCATCCAAAGAAGCAATTCAAAAGCATTATGGACAGCTCTCAGAAGTCATACACAGACATAGAGCTGCCCCACAGGAGGCATTAATAAGCCACCTAAAACCTATTATACGCGGATGGTGTAACTATTACAGAGGAGTCTGTAGTAAAGAAACATTCTCGACAGTAGGATATATGCTTTGGAATAAACTACGAAGATGGGGATATAGGAGACATCCAAAAAAATCAAGAACCTGGGTATACAATAAATACTGGAAAACCAAAATAGAAAAGAATAAAAAACCCTGGGAAGCCCCCAAGGTCGATAACTGGACATTTTCAACTAATAAGGAAAATCTTCCAAAACATGCCGAAACAAAAATTGTAAGACATGTAAAAGTTGAAGAGACCCGTAGCCCCTATGATGGTGACCTTATTTATTGGAACACCAGAATGAGAAAACATCCTGAAATGACCAGTCAAAAGGGAAGGCTTTTGAAAAGGCAAAAAGGGTTTGAAGTTACCGTAAGATAGTGGAGCCTTTATAGTTGGTAGGTTATGGGTAAAAGGTTGAAGTCTTTTGTAGTAAGGCTCCACTATCTAAGGTTTCGTTTCCGG
>NZ_JAAHHW010000328.1 GCF_010692325.1 Moorena sp. SIO3I8
ATAGCGTAGTCAAATGTGATCTCTTCACCAACGGCAATATCTCTTCTAGCCACGAAATCATGTCCACCCGTTTCATTTACATGGATACCACAATTGGGATCGCAAGAATGATTGACCTTGTGGATCATACCAGCATGAATTACATATTTATCTTTGCCAATTTGAGAGGCATGGGAATTGTTTTCTGATAAAACTTGTTCGATTCTACCAACCATTACGATCTCTCCAGCTTTCAAGATATCGGTTGCAAACATGCCTTCCCCTTTTTCCGGAGTATCTCTGAGTTCAAATCTTTCAGTCATTATCCTTAGTCTCGTTTTCGATATTTTTAGAAAACCACACAAATTGCTATAACTGCTCACCCCAGGGAAGCAGCTCTTACGAGAATATCACACTTCGGGAGCCAAAAAACTACTTATTAAAACCTTACAGAATCTTCGACGGGGGCGAAAGCTGACTCAAATCATTGTATAGCAAGCATTTGAGAGCACTGATCTCGAAAAAGATTAAACGTTGTTGCTGGAGGGGCGACAAATCGCCCAACAATCAACCAGGCAGGGAGATCCAATGAAGTAGTCTCCCAAAATATGAGAAACTCTTATCAACAAATAGAGCAACTTGTGCTAGAAAAACAACGCTCTCGATTGTCAACAAAACCGTTCTGTGTTTCCTGTTAATTTTTTCTATCAATTCCTGATTTATCAGAACACCAAAAACTACTCTTATTTATTGAATACTGCTCCCGATTCCCGATTCCCTACTCCCTACTCCCTACTCCCTACTCCCTACTCCCTTAAAAAAAAATAGCCGCAGAAATACTATCCACGGCTAGGAAATTTACCTTATCTGATTCCGTTTTCAACCCTATCGGGACCTGCTCCCATGGGAGCAGACTCGATGGTTTTGCCAGGGGGCTTTGCCCCCCAGAAAGTTAATCCGTTAACCCAGAGTTATGTACTTGGTCATCATCGTAATAAATTCTCCAGGAATCCCCGTCGGTTGCAAAGGACTCCACTCCAAAATCTCCGCATAACGCAGTAGATAAAGAGTATGGATGGTGTTGATGATAGCCTTGCGGGAGCCCTTCAGAATGTGCTTAACAGGGTATTTTTTTGGAGAAGATTCCTGAGGATTATTACTAGGAGTGATATCAGGGTAAACGCATCTAACTTAATTAAGTTATTTAAAAATCTACATTTCTCAATTTTAACTATTAACAATCAAGGGATTGGAGCTGACTAAAAATTTTTGACCGCGTCCTCCCTTAGTTGCCGAAATCTTAAGCAGGTGCACAAAATTAATTACACATTTTCCAAAACTCAAAGCCTTACGATGTAAGGGGTACAGAGATTGGTAGTAGGAAATTAATTTGGTAATGGTGTTTAACTCATAAATTTGGGTTTATATTCGGCTTATTCTCTTGGATAAAACTTGACTAACAAGTCCCTAGTTATTTACTGGCAGATGCTAAAATTTTGACTAAATAGTTATTGTCCATAGCTGCTCGATAGCGTTTCATCTTTAAACTTCCTTTAAAGCTTGTTTCTTGTTTCATTAGATTTAAAGCTAAACGACGTAGTAAAGCCAAGTTTTCAGGATAATTATCCTTGCGAATACGACTACTATCTTCATAAAATGTGACATCTAATATCCAATGTAAGCTGTTTTCAATCCCCCAATGACTGCGGATAGCTTTAGCAATTTTATCAGCATTATTTTCCAAACTACTTATGTAAAAACGAACTTCAGTGGTTGTTTTATTCCACAAACGTCGCTCACT
>NZ_JAAHHW010000329.1 GCF_010692325.1 Moorena sp. SIO3I8
TATCACCGGCACTGATCTGGTATAAATTTAGCTTAATTTGACCGTTGTTTGAGACCCTAAACTTAAACACATCACTGCGGTCTAAGAGCCTAAGCTCCCCATTGCGGCTGATGAGATTGCCCGTGAAAGTGCCTAAATCCTCGAAAATACCCATGATTCACTCCTGACTTTTTTTCTCTGTGAAAAGAAATAGAAATTAGCCCAAAAACTTGATTTTTTTTGAGCTTTACTACATCTACAGCTTAATAAACCACACCTAAATTTTGTAATATTTGTAAGCCAAGTTTATCAGCTCTTAATTTTAGCGGTGCGACCCGTGGCGAATTTAATTACGGGTAAAGCGCACCGTAACGAAATTAGCTTAATGATCACAGCTGACGGGGCGACATGAAAGCTACAAGGCAGACAGAACTTGCAATCTAGCCCTGAGACCCTTTAGATAATTAGGCAACTTATGGCGGTTAATTTGCATTAACTCCTGCACACATTCAGAGTAAAGTTGAAATAAATCAACCCACAAATGAGCATGAATACCAACATAAAAACTACTATGTCTACGGATATAACGTTGAGGTTCTCGCTGACGAACTAAGTATTTTTGTAAGCCCATATTGGAAAGCATACGTCCTTCTAAGCATGCGCTAGTATAGGCAATAGAAATTAGTACAATTAAAGTAGATAAGCGCTTGCTTGTCAGTTTAGTCTCTTCAAGATTGTAGCCACCAGTCTTGAAATCTCGAAACATTTCCTCAATGCCAAAACGTTTCTTATAAGCTCTAATAGCTAGTTCTAAGTTAGGCAGATTAGTTAACAGATACCAAGGTTCTTTAGCACTAAATTCTCGGTAATTTTTGCGCCACTTACCCGCCAGATTAAACGGACCAAAGCCCTTTTGATTAGTAAGATTTACGCCCTGAAAAAAAAGTTTCATTCCCGGAGATAATCCTAAGTTTTTCAAGGCAGTTGAGAGTTGGTGTTGACTGCTAACATTTGTGGATTGTTTCTGTCTCAAACAAAAGTCTACACCCTTGGCGGTGAGATACTTTCCTAGTTTGGGTGAGCAAAATTCTCTGTCTCCTAATACGACCACTTGATGCTCAGTAAATAAGGGGAATACTTGGTTGAGGACTTTTTGTTGTTCCTCAAGATTACTATTCCCTTTTTTGTCTAATAGTATCCAAGCTATTGGCAAGGCACGTTTTTGCCAAATTAGACTCACCATCAAGATGTTTACCAATCCCCAACTCGTTCTATCTATGGCTAAATATAACGTCTTTTCTTCACAAAAAACTTGTTTTAATAATAGCTCTACACAGGGGAGCCAGCACTTTTCGATAGTTAGTTGTTCTAAGTCTAAGAATCTTTGTAGTTTTTTTCTTCTACTCTCAAATAAAATCGGGATTGGTAGTGCTTGTGCTAGCACTTCTAATTTGACATTTTTGACTTTTTGCAGTATCCCTATTACCAGCATTAAGACTAAGTAGTGGGCTCTCGATAGTTGCTTTTCTAGGTGTGAGGTGTACAATTTAGCTATCATTTTTGTTTGATGGGGTCGCGGTGAGAATCTCTCTCATCTTTTCTGACCCCATTTTCTCAGATTTCAGTCCCACTGTGCTTTTCAACTTCCATGTCACCCCTTCAGATTATTGATACAAGCTCATCGTCAGGTTAAACTTTCTGTTCTAGCAAGCGTATTTCCCCAACCAATTCAATATAGAAGCCGCAAACGCAATCTGCAACGCTTTTTGATATTGCCTCAACTC
>NZ_JAAHHW010000033.1:0-29926 GCF_010692325.1 Moorena sp. SIO3I8
TTGGGCATGTTTGTCAGCATCCATTCGCAGAACTCACCTGATTATAGGTCAACTTCTCAAAGCTTAGCTCTGATTGCTCAAAACCGAACTTGAGTATTTATGCTCACTGCAAAATCGGGATGCACCCTCAGCATGTTTATCGAAAACAACAATTTTCGATTGACGGATTCATCAACAATTATTGTAAATCCAATAGAATCACTGATTAGTTGGTTCAAAGACACGTCAGAACCAAAAAACTCATTATCAAGTGTTGCTAAAACTAGTTCTGAACAACTAGTATATAAAGCTTCACTGCTCAATAAACTAATGCTAGCTATTATAACTGACTATGAAGAAACTGGACTAGGGATAGGGATAGGGATAGACAATATTAAGCCTGGCTTTGAAGCCATTGGTTTTACCTTTAACCAGGGAGAAAATATTCATAATCAAATTAATTTGATAGGCAACAATACGGGGGGCACAGTATTAATTAATCTCCTGGGAAATGTTAACAATATAACTCAAGCCTCGATCGCCACTAAAATTCCCTATAAATACTCTCATGAAAGCCAAGCTGCTTTACTTTTAGGATTATTCATTAGGGTAGTATCACCGGAATGGGAAAATGGTATAGATTGGATTAACTATGGCTTGAAAGAAGTTAGTGAAAACCATAAAAATTTATTAATCACGGAACAAAAAAACTATCAGATTCACTTAAGGGTTGACCGGGAGGGGGATTTGGTAATTCTCACTATAAAATCCCGCTCTAAATCCTAAGTGAACAGTAATCTTTAATTGTGTCGGACTACACAAGTGTTGAATCGAGTAATACTCACATCTTGCACCATTCTCAATAAGCTTGGTTCATGTAGGGTGGGCAGTGCACCAGACAGATAATGAAGCTTGCAAAGCGCGTTGGTAGGCACTGCCCACCCTACGATTAATGACAATGGTGCAAGATCTCAGTCATAAACGTTTACCAAAATGGCTGATGTCTGTAGATATTTGTTTTTTTTGGGAGATGACAACAGGAAAAAGGCAACAGAAACGTTTATGCTTCTGTTGCTTTTTACGTAATGGTTAACAGTGAATGATTCGATTCAGTTTTGAGAGTTTTCAACCCTTAACACAAACAACCTGCTTCAGAGTTGCCACTACCTCAACTAGATCTGACTGATTAGCCATCACTTGATCAATTGGCTTATAAGCACCTGGGATTTCATCGATAACGTCCTTATCCTTACGGCACTCAACACCTTTAGTTTGCTCAACTAAATCATCAACGGTGAACTGCTTTTTTGCTTTGCTGCGAGACATCAAACGACCAGCACCATGAGCACAGCTGCAGTAGCTGTCATGATTGCCTTTACCCTTAACAATGAAAGACTTTGCCCCCATGGAACCAGGGATGATACCATAGTCGTCGGTACGAGCTCGCACTGCTCCTTTTCGAGTAACATAAACCTCTTCGGAGAAATGCACTTCTTTCTCGGCATAGTTGTGATGGCAGTTAACTGATAACAAGGGCTTGAACGACTTACCACCAGCCAGATGTTTCTCTACAATTCGCTTGAAGCGAGCCATCATGATATCGCGATTGTAACGGGCATAGTTTTGCGCCCATTGCAAATCCCGCCAGTAGGCAGCAAATTCAGGGGTTCCTGCGACAAAGTATGCTAAATCTCGGTCAGGAAGGTGAGTATGTGCCAGCTTTGCTAATTCTTTAGCTTCCTCCGCTAGACATGCCCCACACCTCAATGCGCAGCATGAGTGTGGGATGAATCGCGGACAGGAACTCTGATAAACAGCCTGAAAAACGTTATAATAAAAATAGCAGGGAAAACAAATTAAGAGCTAACCGCCACCTGCGTGTTTAAAAATAGAACTTTTTGTATTGTTCCGGTGCGGAGGGGCATCCCGTATCGTTAATAAAGCTTACCGAGTATCCTAAGCAATAGCTGGAGTTGGTAAGAAGCCCACACTGAACCGCGCTTGTCAGTGTGGGAGTATGTCACCTAGCTGATTACCAATATGCCGTGAACCGGAGTGTAGCATCAGCCTCGCAATCAAACCCCTAAAAATAGGGATAAATCGGTATTTAATATCACAAAATGGACATTGACATTTAACTAGCGCTATAGTATTATTGAAGTGTAGGACACAGATCTAACAATGTCTAAGAAAGTAGACGAAGCAAAGAAAAGATCAACTCAAATCGTCCCCGTCATAGGGATGACTGAGTCGGTTGGTGCTGAGCTGTTGTCTACTATGAAAAAGTTGGGGATCGTTCGTTCCGAGTCTTATAACAAGCTGGGCAGTATCAATCATTGGAGTCTTGACTGGAAAAAGGCGTACCCAGAAGTCAGGAGCTTTAGGACCCCCGAATCATTGGGACTGCCTTCCAAGCTAATGGAATGGACTGTCAGTGATGTGGCAAAAGCCATTACAGCTCAACAAGCTGCTTGCACTGAAGCAGTCATCAAGAAGATTTACAAAAGATTTTCCGGGAAAGACAACCAAAAAAGAAGAAAAGAGCTTTGCAAACAACTAAAGACTTTAGCTTTCCTGGACAACCCTCTTCTCCACAGGCTTGTAAGAAAAGAGTTTCAAAGAGGACATTCTTGGGTAAAAAATCAGATAGTTTACCAGCAAGGAGGATATAGCTGTAAGCGACTTTCCCGCAATACTTACCAACTAGAACTAGCTGGGTTGAGAAGAGGTAAAAGAAATAGAATAATAGTCAAGTCTAATCGTAAAATAAAAGGACAGATTAGGCTGATTTATAATAAATTGCTGCAAAGGTTTGAGATTCAATTCTTAGTGAATCATGGAACTGCGGAAATTCCATCTGAACGTCGGAGTATCGGAGTAGACAAGGGATACACTGAAGCTTTCTATGACTCTGATGGTCAGGCACACGGGAAAGGATTAGGGTACGCTACTACTGCAAAATCTGATCGCATATGTAGTAAAAATCGAAAAAGAGGAAAACTTTGGGCATTACACAAAAAGTTAGAGAAATTAGACCCGGCTAAATCGACTCGTATCCTTAAAAACAATCTGACCCGAAAGACAGAAAACAAGCGTTACAAACAAGATCAATCGAAGTTGGCGGCTATTATAGGAGCCGCATCTAAATCGCTGTTTAACGGAGAATCATTAAAAGTTTTTTCTGAAGATTTAACACGACAATTTACGAATAAACGCCAGTCCAAAGCTGCATCCCGCAAACTCAATAGTTGGATTAAAGGAAAAATGCGGGATTCCTTGCAGAAATGGGCTAATTGGACTGGTTCAGTCGTGACAGAAGTTCAACCTAGTTACACGTCGCAAGTTGACTCCAGAAATGGAACCCTATTAGGGAAAAGGACTGGGGACAATTTTACCGGATTTGATGGGGTCGTGTTGCAGGCTGACCATAACGCTGCCAAAAATGTCCTTGATAGAGGTACGGACAAGGACATCACCCGGTACATGAGTAAAGCCGAGGTGCAGGCAGTATTATTGCGCCGTACTGCGCGTTTCTTGAAAGGAATGGGACTGAGTCTGCTAGATGCAGTTGAGCTTGGCTGGCTTGACTCCAAACATGAGCTTTGCTCAGGCTTTCAAGCAACTCCTGGTCGGGATGCCAAGAACGTCTAAATAGATGAATGGCAGGCTTAACTCCAATTGCTGTATGACCAATCCTCACTTAGACCACAATAAATTGCACCTTGACCGTCTTATCCGGGTTTATCCCGATTAATTACGGTTTAAGAGTATCCCACACTTGGTTTTCGGTATCAAGACACAATTCAATGAAATGATTGCCACCACCAAGGGAACCCAGCTGTTTCATGGATTTTCCATCTAGCCGTTGCACACCTGGATGAAGTTCCTTAAAGTCACGCCAGCCTTGCCAGTTTACTACTGGTTTTTCGATATCTTTGTTTTCATTAAAGCCAACGGGAATAGCTGCTTCAATCTCCAAGCGAATCTTCTTGAGCTTGCCCTCCAATTGCTCTGCCACAAAAGGGGTTTTGATGGCAGACATGCCACAGTTGTGAACAAACACACCAGCGGTCAAGGCAAAGTTATGATACTCTGGCACAGTTAGGCAGTAGACATCTTGTCTTTCCTGAAGTGGTAAGATCTTGACGACTTTGTGATTGGCCCCCCCTACCAGATTTGAGCTTGGATGCTCGGCAGGAGCAAGGTTATGGTGATCAATATGGTGATCAATATGGTGGTCAATGACTGTTCTATGACCTGGAAAAGATGGTACTCTTCCTGACAATTGAGATTCTAACCATTCAGTGGCAGGGATATCAGTGGTAGGGATATCAGTGGCAGAGATAATCTCATCTGCCTTTTGCCATCTTCCAGAATAGGGTTGCTGGATTAAGGTGTAACCATCTTTATCGATTTGGGAGTAGAAAGGCATCAAGGATGTCCCTGGTTTGAGGTCACGGGCTTCCCGGTAACTACCATCCCTGAGCATGAATCGATGATCGGGAGTACATTTAATTTCTTCTGAGTTGTCGAGAACGACCTTTAAGAGTAGTTGGTTACGGCGGGTTAATTTGGCTGTAGCCTTAGCCGGGACGATTTTTCCGGTTTGTGTGCAGGAGTAGACAATAATTTCTCGCTGACTGCTGGCTAGTGCTTGGAGTGAGTAGGATTTGCCATCAGCCAAGGGAACGAGGGTATCACCTGTAAAACAACCAATATCTACCCCGACAGCTGCTGGCAGGATGGCATCTTTGGTGGCAATTACAGAGCCAACTAATGAGCCTTTACCGAGGTGAACGTCTGGCATTAATGCGACGTGCTTAAACACAAATGGCAGAGACGCAACATTTTTCGCCATTTGGGTTTCCTGAGCAGCTAGGGAGTGATTCGCCCAAGACAGCACAGGTTTTGGGGTGGAGATGTCTAGTTTTTCGTAAGGCATAACAATAATTATTTATTTTTTTTATATATTACAAAATAATACAGAAGTGTGACAAATATTTCCATAAGGTCGAATCTCAGGATCAGGTGATCATCACAAGTTTTCTTGAAGGAATCTGTGGACAGTTTAGTAAGTGTCACACTATCCCCCTGTCCAGGTAAAATACTCTTGACCTGAAACCTAGCCAGACTCTGGATGATCAGCTTTGCTGAAAGACCGGGGGGTTAACCCCATAACTAGATAATTCCCAAATGAATTCCACTTCTGTAGGAGGTGGCTGTGTCAAATTGAACTATTATAAGATTTGGAGTTATTGAGTAATTTTTTTATATATTGCTATGGATATTCTGACACTAGGCTGGGTTTCTGTACTGGTTTTGTTCACTTGGTCAATCTCAATGGTTGTCTGGGGTCGTAACGGGTTTTAACAGTATCGTGGAAAATCCCGTAATCACTATGTTGTTCTTTGCTGCCGCTGGATTATTAGTGGTGGTCAGCGGAGGAATCATTTATCTAACTGCTGCTGAGTGGCGCGATCGCCGCCGCAAACAGCGGGATAAACAGGGATGAAAATCTGACAGCGGATGGCTGGGGGTTTTTATCCCTCTAAACCAAGCACTACCAACTTATATCTCAACCAAACAAGCAAACGTTAATTTGTTTTGTTTGAAGAGAGTCCTAGGAGCGTAAATCCTTGGACTCACTTGATATCGCTAAAGCTTATTTGTCCTAAATCAATACTAAAATTTATAATCCGTGATGTCACATGACGGAACAAGCTTTTATAGTTTCTGGTCAGTATCTGAGTGATCATCTTGATGATCCCCACATCGTAATTGTCGATTGCCGTTTTGCTCTATCTGATCCAAACCTGGGCTATGAACAGTATAAAGTTAGCCATATCCCGGGCGCTCACTATCTCGATTTGAATAAGGACCTTTCGAGACCAGTAGAGCGTCATGGCGGTCGTCATCCTTTGCCTGAACCTGGGAAGTTAGCCCAGAAATTAGCAGCGATTGGTGTTAATTTCCGAAAAACCCTAGTGATTGCCTATGATGATTCCCGTTCTGCTTTTGCAGCCCGCTTGTGGTGGCTGCTGCGCTACTTGGGACACGACCAAGTGGCGTTGCTGGATGGGGGTTGGACAGGATGGCATTCCCAAGGGTATCCAGTATCTGATCAAGAGCCTACCACAAAACCAGGCATATTTGTAGAGCAGTTGCGCTCTGATTTGGTAGTGGATATTAATACTGTGAAAGTACGTAAAGATCTGCCAGAGGTGGCGTTGGTAGATTCTAGGGAAAGCGATCGCTATTTAGGTAAACGAGAACCGATTGACCCTGTTGCCGGTCACATTCCCGGTGCACTAAACTACCCTTGGCATGGTGTGACGGACAGCAATGGTTATTTGCAACCATTAGCATCCCAACAAGAGCGCTGGACTGAGCTGGAGAACAAACAAGAAATTCAGGTTTATTGTGGTTCTGGTGTAACCGCTTGTGTAAATCTCTTCTCCCTGGCATTGGCAGGAATTAATACTGGCAAGCTTTATGCTGGGAGTTGGAGTGACTGGTGCTCTTATCTATAATTTTACCCACCGGTTGACGTTGCTTGCTTTGAGAAACTGTGGCACTACCCAAAGCAAGCAATAGCTTAGGTGTGTTGCTTGCCCAAAAGCTTGCCAGTCCCGTTAAACTACCACTACTTTGATACTCCTAATTGTTTCGATCTGAGTTGCTACCCTTCTCCCTAGGACTTAACTGAAGCGGTGCGACAAGGCGCTGCCTGAACCTCGCCATGGTATAGCAGTCGCCAGGGCAGGCGCGGACATGACAAAAGTCTCAAACCTAAGTAAGCGCAAGAGTTTGACTTCTGACTTCTGACTTCTGACTTCTGACTTCTGACTTCTGACTTCTGCTATAACGCGCACCAAGACAGAGGAGGGTAAATTTGGCATCCTATCCTCAAAATCAGGAAATTATCCCCCTATTGCTTACTCTTTCACTAGGTAAGTACATATAAGTCATCTCTATCAGTAGTAATCACATCACTAATTACCAGTAACTAGTTAAGTCTTAGCACTAATTACTAATTTACTATCTAAAAACTGCTATAATAAAAAATTATATTAAAGATTATATAGAAAATTGTTAGGTTTAAGTAAATATGCATTGTCCACTTAAACGTATGTCTATTTTTGTAGACGGCAATAATATGTTTTACGCCCAACAAAAGAATGGGTGGTTTTTTGATCCTAGGCGAGTTTTGGACTATTTTAAAAATGAGCCTGGTATTACTCTAGTTAATGCATTTTGGTACACAGGACTCAAAGATCCTCAAGACCAGCGGGGGTTCCGAGATGCTCTAATTAGTCTAGGATACACGGTTCGTACTAAAATTTTAAAGGAATATTATGATGATAACTCGGGTCGCTATTCACAAAAGGCTAATTTAGATATAGAAATTGTTGTGGATATGTTTAATACAGTCGAACAGTATGACAAAGTGATCTTGTTTAGTGGAGATGGGGATTTTGAAAGAGCCATTGAATTACTCCGCTCTAAAAATACCCATATTACGGTGGTTTCCACAGAAGGGATGATTGCTAGGGAACTGAGGAATGCCACTGACCGTTATATTGATCTAAATGATGTCCGTGATCAAATTGAAAAAATTGATTCATAGTTATAATTATAAACAAAGCAAACTTTCTGTCTAGTTGGCTGACGACCGTTTCCTTCAAATCACTGACTATCAACCAATCGAGTTAGTTATGAACCAGCAACCTCAATCAGAGCGCATTATCATTTTCGACACTACCCTCCGGGATGGGGAACAATCTCCTGGAGCAACCCTCAATGTGGATGAGAAGCTGATTATTGCTCACCAACTGGCACGATTGAGAGTTGATGTGATTGAAGCAGGCTTTCCCTACGCTAGTCCTGGGGATTTTGAGGCGGTGCAAAAAATTTCTGAAGCTGTGGGCATAGAATCTGGACCAACTATTTGTGGTCTAGCACGGGCAAGTCGTGATGATATCAAAGCGGCAGCGAATGCCCTCAAACCGGCAGCTAATGCCCGTATTCACACTTTCATTGCCACTTCGGATATTCATCTGGAGTACAAACTGAAGAAGACTAGAAAGGAAGTGTTAGAGATTGCGCCAGAAATGGTGGCTTATGCGAAGTCTTTTGTGGATGATGTGGAATTTTCCCCGGAGGATGCAGGGCGCAGCGATCCCGAGTATCTCTACGAAGTCCTGGAACGGGTAATCGATGCGGGGGCGACTACGGTTAATATTCCTGATACTGTAGGTTACACTACCCCAAGCGAATTTGGTGGCTTGATTCGTGGGATTAAGGAAAATGTTCCCAATATTGACCGGGCAATTATTTCTGTCCATGGTCATAATGATTTAGGTCTGGCAGTGGCTAACTTCCTGGAAGCAGTGAAAAATGGAGCCAGGCAATTGGAATGCACGATTAATGGTATTGGAGAACGGGCTGGTAATGCGGCTTTGGAAGAGTTGGTAATGGCATTACATGTCCGCCGTCAGTATTTTAATCCTTTCTTCGGACGCCCCCCAGAGTCGAAGGAACCCCTAAGCATTATTGATACTCGTCAGATTTACAAGACATCCCGCCTGGTTTCGAGTCTTACGGGGATGTTGGTACAACCGAATAAGGCGATCGTGGGCTCGAATGCTTTTGCTCATGAGTCTGGTATTCACCAGGATGGGGTCCTTAAGCACAAGCTGACCTATGAAATTATGGATGCGGAGTCGATTGGGTTAAAGGAAAATCAAATTGTACTGGGTAAACTATCCGGTCGCAATGCTTTCCGTTCTCGCCTCAAGGAGTTGGGCTATGATTTGTCGGACAATGACTTGAATAAGGCGTTTGTTCGGTTTAAAGAGGTGGCGGATAAGAAGAAGGAGATTACGGATTGGGATTTAGAAGCTATTGTTAATGATGAAGTTTACCAGGCACCGGAAGTGTTTCACTTAGAGTTGGTGCAGGTTTCCTGTGGGGATCATGGTAGTCCTACGGCTACGATTACGCTGCGAACACCTACAGGTAAAGAACTTAGTGATGCTGCTATTGGTACTGGTCCGGTGGATGCGGTGTACAAGGCCATTAATCGGGTGGTGAATCGGGTGGTGAAATTGCCTAATAAACTGATTGAGTTTTCGGTGCAATCGGTAACGGGAGGAATTGATGCTCTTGGGGAAGTGACTATTCGTTTGCAGCACAATGAACGGGTCTATTCGGGTTATGCTGCCAGTACGGATATTATTGTGGCTTCAGCACAGGCGTATGTGAATGCGCTTAACCGACTGTATTCAGCAATGCAGAACGGGAAGTTGGGTAATGATCCTGAGTTATCGATAGGTTCTCGAGCAGGGGTCTGATCTCAAATTGGTATGGAATCAATATAGCGGTTTGCAATTTGGTGAGGTACAAAGAGATCCCCCGTTTCCCTTATCAAGGGGGACTTTGAACTTGATAAGTGTACCTCATAATTCCTAGAAACGCTATATCTAATATCTAAAGGGTAAACCTCTCCATAGTTTGCCTTTCAATAATTGTCCCACTGCTTGAAACGGTGGGATTTCTTTTTGCTGAAATGTTTTTTTTGACACTCCCCACTACTCGACTGTTCGATAGAATAAGGTTTTATTTGCCAAGATTCAGATATAAGTTAGGAATTAGGATTGCGTATGTCAGCTGCCCAGCTAAACACTCACAGAAAACACCAACTTCACACAGAGTCAGGCTTTTACTATTTTGCTTATGGCTCTTGTATGTGTCCAGTAGATTTAAAGCGATCGCTTGGGGAAGATACCCATAATTTTGTGATTGGTACTGCTACCCTTAAGGATTATCATATTGGTTTTTACAACAAATCTCCAAGTCGTAATTGTGGCACGCTGGATGTGGTGAAAACTCCTGGCTCAAGGGTTGAAGGAGTGTTGTATCATTTACCTTGGCGGGTGAGTGAAGCTTTGGATCTGCGGGAAGGTGTGCCTCGCGGTCTCTACCGACAGGAAATGGTAAATGTCCACTGTCAAAATAAGTTGTATCAGGGCGTTCGGACTTATGTGGTGGTGAATAAGTTAGACCGGGAAATGGCTCCTAATGATTGGTATTTCGATGTGGTACTTCGGGGTGCTGTTACCTGTGGGATATCTGAGGAGTATTGCTGGAAGTTGTTTGATCATATGCACCAGTTGCAACTAAAAGCGAGCTGAGGATTGCTATTTGAAGTAGGGAGTAGGGAGTAGGGAGTAGGGAGTAGGGAGTAGGGAATAGGGAATAGGGAACAGGGAAAAAGATGTAGGGTGGGCAGTAAGTATCATCCCGATGGTAAGCTTTGGAATTGGTATTATTACTGCCCACCTTTAGCAAAGGGAATAGGGAGTAGGGAGTAGGGAGTAGGGAGTAGGGAATAGGGAATAGGGAAAAAGATGTAGGGTGGGCAGTAAGTATCATCCCGATGGTAAGCTTTGGAATTGGTATTATTACTGCCCACCTTTAGCAAAGGGAATAGGGAGTAGGGAGTAGGGAGTAGGGAGTAGGGAATAGGGAATAGGGAAAAAGATGTAGGGTGGGCAGTAAGTATCATCCCGATGGTAAGCTTTGGAATTGGTATTATTACTGCCCACCTTACGATTAATTTTATCAAAAAAACAGAGTAGTAGATGTAGGGTGGGCAGTAAGTATCATCCCGATGGTAAGCTTTGGAATTGGTATTATTACTGCCCACCTTACGATTAAGTTTTGCTTCGACTGCTATATCAGCTAATGCGCTATGGGGAAGCTACGGAACTTTTGAATAAAACAGGTATTCTTCAAAAGCTGAATACTGAATGCTTACCTATCAGATACACAGATTTTTTTTTCTATTCCCTATTCCCTATTCCCTGTTCCCTGTTCCCTAAAACCCAGTAATCTATACTAACCGAATTAAAAAATATAGATTTACTCGTTATCAAAATTTATCCAATCTTTCCATTCTTGATTTTCTTGATAATAGTCTTTCATGGCTTCTGCTTGTTGGGCTAAAATGCGACGACGTTCTTCTAGGGTAAGTTGTTGAAAAGCTTGGCGTTCCATTGAATGATTTTGTGCGATTTCAGGTACGATTAAAATAACTTCTATGGTTTCTCCTACCGGTAAATTTGGAAGGGAAATCTCAAGGCGGTTGCCTTGTTGAACGGTTGTGGTTAGATAGTGGGTTTGTTTCATTACAGCAGTTTTCAATTAGTTTAAGTATAAAGTCTTCGATTTTAGGGAGTAGGGAGTAGGGAGTAGGGAGTAGGGAGCAGGCAATAGGCAATAGGCAATAGTAGCGTGCGCGTAGCGCTTAAGCTTAATTATTAGATTAATTATACCAAAAAAATAGACAAATAAAAACTAGTTTATCTTACCATCATCTCCATATTTAATAATAAAAAAAATTCTAAATTCCTTGACAATATATTAATTTATAAATATATTAATAATATAAGCCATTTACAGGAGTCACGATTCATGACCAAGAACATTCCACCTAACTCCGATGACAAGAACACCCCAGAAAACCCTGGTCGCAAACCTAAGAAAGTCAAGCTGATCTTGACCGGTTCTCCTGAAAAAGTTTGGAAGACAATTATTGCCCTTTATGGCCTTAAATACGCCTATCCCAACGAGTGGAGCACTCCGGAACCTACGGGGAAGCCTGATGAGATTATGACTTTTTTGATTCGCTATTTTTACGTAGACTAGGATAGTAATTTGCCAGGGTTTTGACCCCCTGGCGACCATGATTTAAACTTGTTTTGTGGAGGTTAGTTTACTGAGTTAGGATGTTGTTGTTTTGAATCAGTTGCTGAGGTAAATGGTAAGTAGTCAGTGTTGTGGCACAGGCTTCTAGGCTGGGGAGCATCTCAACTTTGTAATTAGGTACATAGATCCCCCCTAACCCCCCTTAAAAAAGGGGGGAATTAGATTGAAAAGTCCCCCTTATTAAGGGGGATAATGGGGGATCTGAATCAGGGATTAACAAAATTGATATGCATCCTATAGCCTGTGACCTAACCCATAAACTGATAGCTGATAAGCTGTTCGCGTAGCGTGCGCGTAGCGCTTAAGCTGATAAGCTAAGCTTTATGTGTAGTGGTTTATATATTAGAATTCGGTCAAGCATTGGTTAACCAAACTTTGACCGATTTTTTTTTATTAGTATGTGTTGCGTAGGGTGCGTTAGGGGCGGGCTAGCCCTGATTTTCCGCCTCTTTCTGGTTGAAACAGTCCGCCCCGTAACGCACCACCGAGTCAAATAGCAAAAATGAGATGCATTCAGTGTGGAAAAAACTTCAGGTGACTTCATGGCACTTCAGATGGGTGAAGCTCTAAGACGATCGTTGTGATTATTTTTTCACAGATAAACAAAATTTGTGAACTTCTTGTCTCAATCTCGCTCAACTAATAAATAATACTCTAAACTAACTATAGTACTACCTACGGCACATTTTTACTGTTTGACACGGTGGTGCGTTACGGGACGGATTGTCCTAACACTGGCTACCAATACAATAATGGCTCCCCAGTCCCTAACGCACCCTACGAACATTTACAAAAGCGATCGCTTATGATTAGTAAAGAAGCCTTCGAGGAAAAATTCAACACCATGCCCTGGAGAAGACGACAAGTGTTGGAGGCGGTGGTTGGTGGCAAGACAGATGAAGCAATCAGAGACAAGGTGCTAAAGGTCAATGATCCATCTACCGTAAGAAAGCATATTTCTAAAATTTATGAAAACTTTAATATTGAAGCTAACGGTTATAATTGTCGTTGTGAGTTAGTGGAAATCGTTAATACCTATAAGCCAGAGTTAGTGGCTGATCAAGTATTAAACGAGTGCGGGTTATCCTCTAGAGCAACTCAAGAGATATATATTGAGCGCCCACCTGTTGAGGCTCGTTGTTATCAGGAAATTGTTAAACCGGGAGCGTTAATTCGGATTAAAGCACCGAAACGAATGGGCAAAACCTTACTGATTCAGCAGATTATCGCCCATGGTGAAAAACAGAGTTATGCTCAGGTTTATTTAAATATGAATGAGCTACCTTTCACTAATTTGGATAGCTTTTTACAATCGTTTTGTGTACGACTGTCTGACAACTTAGGATTGTCGGATCAGTTAGACAGTTATTGGAAAAAGCGTTTACCCAGCAAGGTAAACTGCAAACGATACTTAGAGCAGTATTTATTAAAGTCTTTAGATAGTCCGGTAGTTTTGTGTTTGGATGAAGTAGAGCAAGTCTTTTCTCATCAAGAGATTGCTGAAGGGTTTCTGACGTTGCTGCGTAGTTGGCATGAAGATGCTAAGAGTAAAGAGATTTGGAAAAAACTACGGTTGATTGTGGTTTATGCCACGGAAGTTTACGTTACCTTACCTACCGATCAATCGCCGTTTAATGTGGGATTACAGATAGATTTACTAGAGTTTACTGAGCAGCAGGTTACGAGCTTTGCCCAGGCTTATGGCTTGAATTTGTCTGGGGATTCAGTAACGCAACTGATGGCAATGGTGGGGGGACATCCTGATTTATTGTCCCAAGCCTTTGATTATCTCAAAAATCACCAAGCAGCAGACAACACACTGGATACCCTTTTGGCTAATGCCCCCACAGAAGCGGGAATTTATGGCAGTCATCTCCGTCAACTCTTAACTAGTATTCAAGAGCATCCGGAATTGCTGGAGGCTGTTAAATTATTAGTTAGTACAACTAAACCGGTGCGCCTGGATGCTACTATCACTCGCAAGTTGGAAAGTATGGGTCTGGTGCAACGCTATGGCAATGATTGTAGTTTGATATCTAATTTGTATCGTCTCTATTTTAGCGATCGCATTTTAGGGAAAAGGGAGTAGGGAGTAGGGAGTAGGGAGTAGGGAGTAGGGAAGTTAGAAGTTAGAAGTTAGAAGTTAGAAGTTAGAAGTTAGAATTGGGAATCGGGTAATATCATTATTATCAACATAGCAATAATTTCGATAACAATGAGCAAAACTATCTTTAACTATACCAAATTCTTGAAAACTACTTCTTCTCTCTCCCCATCTCCCCATCTCCCCATCTCCCCACACTCCCCACACTCCCCACACTCCCCACACTGCTCCCTGCTCCCTGCTCCCTGCTCCCTACTCCCTACTCCCTAAAACCCAAAAATTTGTACCTCACCAAATGGCAAACTGCTGTAATGACCAATCAACACTCAACACTCTACAAAGTAGGAGGTAGTTTACCTCACGATGAACCTACTTATGTGACCAGACAAGCGGATCAGGAGCTTTTTCAGGCATTGATGGCTGGGGAGTTTTGTTATGTGCTGAATTCCCGACAGATGGGTAAGTCTAGTTTGCGGGTAAGAACGATAAAACGCTTGAAAGAAGAGGGATTTGCTTGCGCGTCTATCGATCTGACCGTGATTGGAAAAGAAGACATCACGGTGTCGATGTGGTATGAAAGTTTGATGATGTTATTGATGGATGATTTCGAGCTTTTCGGAAAATTTGATGAGGAAGCTTGGTTAGACGAGCGTGCTCAAATCTCTCCGGTCTTGTGCTTAAGTAAGTTTATTGAGCAGATAGTGTTAACCAGTATTCCGGGGAAAATTGTTATTTTCCTGGATGAAATTGATAGTATTATTAAAGTTAAGTTTAAAGATGATTTCTTTGCGTTAATTAGAGCCTGTTACAATCAACGAGCCGAAAAGCCAGCTTACAATCGTCTCACCTTTTGTTTGCTAGGCGTGGCAACTGCTGCAGATTTAATTCAGGATAAACAGCGCACTCCGTTTAATATCGGTCGGGATATTCAGTTGACTGGGTTTACTTTTGAGGAAGCCAAACAGCCTTTGGTTCGGGGTTTGGTCGGTAAGGTTGATAATCCTGAACAGGTATTAGGTGAGATAGTAAACTGGACGGGAGGACAACCGTTTCTGACTCAGCGGTTGTGTCGTTTGGTAGTTCAGACTTGGGAATTGGGCAATAGTAGACTTCTTGCAGAAGTCGGGAACAGGGAACAGGGAACAGGGAACAGTGGACAAGAATTGACGCAAACACTATTAGAAAAACACTTTTGCAAGAGGTCTAGTGTTTACCTAGACCAGATAGTGCGTACCCAGATTATAGACAATTGGGAAGCTCAGGATGAACAGGAGCATTTGAAGACTATACGCGATCGCATCCTCAGGAATGAGCAACGGGCTGGTATGCTGTTGGGTTTGTATCAGCAAGTGTTGGATCACGGTTGTATAGCTGCTGATGGTAGTGAAGAACAGACGGAATTAAGGTTATCGGGGCTGGTGGTGGAGCGTGATGGCTGTTTGGAAGTTAACAACCGGATTTATGGTGAGGTTTTCAATTCCGATTGGGTCAAGAATGAATTGGCTAGACTGCGCCCCTACTCTGAGGCGTTTACCGCTTGGGTTGATTCTGGGTGTAAGGATGAGTCTCGATTGTTGCGGGGGGAAGCATTAGAGCAGGCGGAACAATGGTCTAGGGGAAAAGCCTTAAGCGATTTGGATTCCCAGTTCTTGAGAGCTAGTCAGGTTTTAGATAAGGGAGAAGTGCAAAAGGCTTTGGCGGCTGCTCAGAAAGAGGCTAGTGAAATATTAGCGAAGGTGAAACAGGAAGCAGAAGCGTTGCTAACTGATGCAAGACAGCAACTTGCAGAAGCCAAATTAGGGACACAACTAGAACGGAAAGCCCTCGGTATTTTACGACAGTTACCGGATAATAATGTTTACTACGGCACCAGTACAAGAGGGGAAACGCTTTTGTATGAGGCCATGGAGACTGGGCAAGAGCTATTGGATAGAGTAACAGATGGTCGCCCCCTGGAGCAATATCTTACGACCAGTCCTCTATATGCCCTCCAGCAAAGTATTAGTAAATTCCGAAAAGGGGCTGTGCTCAGAGGGCATCAGTCCTGGGTATATAGTATAATTTTCAGCCCGGATGGACAGAAGCTTGCTACTGCTTCATGGGACAACACTGCCAGAATTTGGGACAACCAGGGCAATCAAATTGCAGTGCTCAGAGGGCATCAGGATAGGGTAGATAGTGTAGCCTTCAGCCCGGATGGACAGAAGCTTGCTACTGCTTCATGGGACAACACTGCCAGAATTTGGGACAACCAGGGCAATCAAATTGCAGTGCTCAGAGGGCATCAGGACAGGGTAGATAGTTTAGCCTTCAGCCCCGATGGACAGAAGCTTGCTACTGCTTCATGGGACAACACTGCCAGAATTTGGGATAACCAGGGCAATGAAATCGCCGTACTCACCGGCCATCAGGACAGAGTAGATAGTGTAGCCTTCAGCCCCGATGGACAGAGGCTGGCCACGGCTTCATGGGACAACACTGCTAGAATTTGGGACAACCAGGGCAATGAAATCGCCGTGCTCAGAGGGCATCAGCACTGGGTAGATAGTGTAGCCTTCAGCCCCGATGGACAGAGGCTGGCCACGACTTCATGGGACAACACTGCTAGAATTTGGGACAACCAGGGCAATGAAATCGCCGTACTCACCGGGCATCAGGACTGGGTAGATAGTTTAGCCTTCAGCCCGGATGGACAGAGGCTGGCCACGGCTTCATTGGACAACACCGCCAGAATTTGGGACAACCAGGGCAATGAAATCGCCGTGCTCACCGGGCATCAGTCCAGTGTAAATAGTGTAGCCTTCAGCCCGGATGGACAGAGGCTGGTCACTGCTTCATCCGACAACACCGCCAGAATTTGGGACAACCAGGGCAATGAAATCGCCGTGCTTACCGGGCATCAGGACAGGGTAAATAGTGTAGCCTTCAGCCCGGATGGACAGAGGCTGGCCACAGCTTCAGAGGACAACACTGCCAGAATTTGGGACAACCAGGGCAATGAAATCGCCGTGCTCACCGGGCATCAGGACAGGGTAAATAGTGTAGCCTTTAGTTCGGATGGACAGAGGCTGGCCACAGCTTCAGATGACAACACCGCCAGAATTTGGGACAACCAGGGCAATGAAATCGCCGTGCTCACCGGGCATCAGGACTGGGTATATAGTGTAGCCTTCAGCCCGGATGGACAGAGGTTGGCCACTGCTTCATCCGACAACACCGCCAGAATTTGGGACAACCAGGGCAATCAAATCACCGTGCTCAGAGGGCATCAGCACTGGGTATATAGTGTAGCCTTCAGCCCGGATGGACAGAGGCTGGCCACTGCTTCATGGGACAAAACCACCAGAATTTGGGACAATCAGGGCAATGAAATCGCCGTGCTCAGAGGGCATCAGCACTGGGTATATAGTGTAGCCTTCAGCCCGGATGGACAGAGGCTGGCCACTGCTTCATTGGACAACACCGCCAGAATTTGGGACAACCAGGGCAATGGAATCGCCTTGCTCACCGGCCATCAGGACTGGGTATATAGTGTAGCCTTCAGCCCGGATGGACAGAGGCTGGCCACTGCTTCATTGGACAACACCGCCAGAATTTGGGATAACCAGGGCAATGAAATCGCCGTACTCACCGGCCATCAGGACAGAGTAGATAGTGTAGCCTTCAGCCCGGATGGAAACAGGCTGGCCACAGCTTCATTGGACAACACCGCCAGAATTTGGGATAACCAGGGCAATGAAATCGCCGTACTCACCGGCCATCAGGACAGAGTAGATAGTGTAGCCTTCAGCCCGGATGGAAACAGGCTGGCCACTGCTTCATGGGACAACACTGCTAGAATTTGGGACAACCAGGGCAATCCATTAGCTGTACTTACCGGGCATCAGTTTTGGGTATCAAGTGTAGCCTTCAGCCCGGATGGACAGAGGCTTGTCACTGCTTCAGATGACAACACTGCCAGAATTTGGAAGGTTGAAAGTTTAGGTGAGCTGCTGCGTCGGGGCTGTGACTTACTGGAAGATTATTTTGTTAGGAATCCTGGAGCTAAGGAGAAGTTATGGGTATGTCGGGAAGAGGGAATAGGGAATAGGGAATAGGGAATAGGGAATAGGTTCACAACTGATCAATGTCATCCATACTCAACCCAGTATATTGAGCAATATCCTTCAGGGATAACCCTGCGGCCTTCATCTGTTTAACAACCTTTTGTATACCTGCTTGTTCACCTGCTTGTTGACCTTCTTGTCTACCTTGTTCGAGACCCTGTTGGAGACCTTCTTGTCTACCTTGTTCAAGACCCTGTTGGAGACCTTCTTGTCTACCTTGTTCGAGACCTTCTTGTCTACCTTCCTGAATCAAGGTTTGATTAACACTGTACATATCCCGGTAGACCTTCAGACTATCCTGGTACAGGGCTTGCTCTTCAGAGGAGAAATTGGCAATCTCGGCCACCTCAAATAGCTGGGCAAACACATCCCCTTGCAACGGTTCAGGGGGAGCATTACAGCTCGCCAGATGCCTGAATAAAAATAACCACTTATCAAAATGGGTTTCTAATTGATCAACAGATTTAGTAAATTTCGGTAGTTCTACATAGATGAATTTCAACTTATCGTAGAACACTTCACACCGCTGATTTTTTAGCTCTACCACATGCAACAGTTCTGAATCCTGCTTATGGTCATCAAAACTAAAATCCAGAATACCGACGGTGTAGACTGCCGTTAGCTGATAATTCCAATTTCCCTGTTGCGCCTGTTCTTGGATGGGGAAAGTGGCATAGTAGACACTGCGGTCTTTGAAGAACGTTTGTTTTGCCTTTTGCATTTCCACAATGAAACGTTCACCGCTTGTGCTCTGACAATAAATATCAAAAATCGCTCTTCTATCCACTAAGGTCTTACCCAAGAACTCTGGATTCTTAATAGTGACATCCTGAATCTGATGGTGGGGAGGCAACAGCGTATTTAAGAAGTCGATCAACAGTGCCTTATTTGGCTCAGTGCCAAAGACGCGCTTAAAGCCGAAATCCGTGAGCAGATCAATGTATTTATCTGGCAAGGGGAAAACCATATCAAAAATTCAGATTAATCAAAAGGTATTTTTATTAGCTTTAATTTCGTCTATCTCCCTATTGCCTATTGGGGTGCATCTCTTTGATTTTACTAAAAAACTATGCAGCTGTTGCCCCTATTGCCTATTGGGGTGCATCTCAATCCATGCTGTTTGAGCGGGTGGGTGGAATGGGCATCAGGCGTGGAACAGGCTTCCAGCCTGTGGCAATTTTCGGAAGGGTGGTTCCAACACTAGCGGTGCGTTACGGGCCGGGCTATTCCAACACTACCAGGGGGAACATGAGTGCGATCGCGTCTTATCAAGCACCCTACGGCTGTCACGAAATTACAGATCGTTCCGACTATAATTAAGATAGGCTTTTATTTTGGCACCCACACTTAATAATTTTGAAAATGCCAGCCAAAGATATTTATCATGACACAGTAAAAAATGCTCTAATAAAAGATGGATGGACAATTACCAATGACCCTTTAAGCCTTAAAATAGGTAAAAAAGACATCTATATTGACCTAGCTGCTTAAAAATTATTAGTAGCTGAAAAACAAGGACAAAAAATTGCTGTAGAAGTTAAAATTTTTGTTAGTTCATCAGAAATAGAAGATCTAAAAAACGCCTTAGGGCAATATATATTATACGATAAAGTTCTTAAACGTCAACTTTCAGAACGTCTTCTTTATTTAGCTATTAGAAAAGTAATATTTAACCGCTTATTTACCGAAGAAATCGGACAGATGTTATTAGAAGATAACACGCTTAAAATTATTGTTTTTGACCCGGAAGAGGAGGTGATTATAAAATGGATAAATTAGAAAACTATCGCAAAATTATTCGTAAAACCTTAACCCCTTATATTAACATTGATTACTCTAATGTTAACATCCGTAACCATGCAGCATTTGACCGAGAAACAGACCAATATTTAATTGTTTCTGAAGGATGGAATAACCAAGAACATCTTCATAGTTGTTTGATTCATGTGGAAATTAGTAATTATAAAATCTGGATTCAATGTGACAATACTGAAGACGGCATTGCTAATGATTTAGTGGCAGCAGGTATTCCAAAAAGTGATATTGTTTTAGCTTTTCATCCTCCAGATGTTCGCAAATTTACTGAGTTTGCTGTTAGTTAAAATCCGGTTAGGTTGCGTGGAACAGGCTTCCAGCCTGTGGCAATTTTCGGAAGGGCACATGATTGATGATCAATTGGTTAATGGTTGATTATTTGCCCACCCTACCCCTACTTACAACCACAAAATGGAGAGAAAATGTCCCTAATTCAAGAAGATATCGAACAAACGTTTAGGCAACTCGTTCACCAGTGGCGGGAAGAAACCAGAGGAATTTCATCAACCACTCAAGCAGCTATGCATCCTGCTTATCAACAAATTATTGGCATGGGAAAAGAAGCAATTCCGTTATTATTAAGGGAACTTGAACAAAAATCTGGACGGTGGTTTTGGGCTTTAAAATCCATTACTAGAGAAGATCCTGTTCAAGAAGAACATCAGGGGAATACTCAAGAAATGATCAAAGCATGGCTAAATTGGGGACTCCGTAACGGTTATAAATGGTAGGCTTTGCCCACCAAACCCCTACTGACTTTGATTATTTGCCCACCCTACTACCCCTCACTGTTAGTTAAAATCCGGTTAGGTTGCGCATTTACTTGTCTTCCATCGCAGCAGCAATAAGTTTGCGGACGCTGGGAGAGCGAAATCCCAGTATAATATCTTTGGGAGAAACACCCCGCTCAATCAATTCACTATCGATATAAATCTCAGTACTGTTGTGCTGTATCCAGATTTGACCTTCGATCAGCTCAAGATGCATGGCACAGCCATAGATCCGGTACTCATTACGCCATTCGTTGTGGAAAACCAGATAACAATCCCGTTCTCTATCAAAGATAAGTTGAGCATTGAGATCATAACTGGCAAAGCTTTCTAAAAATTCGCAGGTAATCTGACGATATTGATCTAATTTATCCATTGGTTAATAACCTCATGGTTGGGATCGTAAACAATTAATCGGACTTGATATTAATACTTGATTATTGCCTCACTAATTCATTAAACCGCTTTAGGATTTTGAGAACGTGCTCCAAGCCTGTCTTATTCCGAAGGGAAAATGAATCCGACTCAGCATAATTTGGTTTATCTTGCTTGCTCAGTTTTAGGAAAATAAAATCTGGCCCATTGGTGATAAATCCAAAAGCAGGTCTTTCTGATTCAATATTTCCTAGCATATAACTTAGTGCTTGGGGGATGCCAACTTCCAGGGAGTAATCGGCTCGTTTGGCTTCGATCACTAAAACCCAAAATTCAGGAGTATAGATGAGTAAGTCAAGTCGTCCTGTAATAATTGTTTCTTGATCTTCGGAAGTAATTTCTACGACTTTTTCAGCAGTAATATAAAAGGGAGAACGATAAAAACCAGCTAGTTTCAATAATGGGGAAAGTACTACCATTTTGACGATGGTTTCCACCATTGGACGCTCTGATAAGTGGAGATAGTCTTTCTTTATTTCCTTTAGCTCTTTTTTTTCTAATTCTGTTAGTTCTGGTAAATCATCTTGCCACTCCTGAAAGAATTGCTCATCATCGGTGCGCTCTAAGCCAAATTTTATTCTTAAATCGTAGAGGGTAATCTGGTTAGCTGGAATTGCGGTAACCATGGCTTGATTTACTATAAGGGAGTAGGGAGCAGGGAGCAGGGAATAGGGAACAGGGAACAGGGAACAGGGAATAGGGAATAGGGAATAGGGAATAGGGAATAGTTCACTAAAAAAGCTTTTCAGCTTTTATCAATGTCCTAAGGTAAGCTATCAGCTATCAGTTATCAGCTTATTCCTTGAATCACAGGCTAGAAGCCTGTGCCACTCTACTTGAGGTGCTTTTGAATAAAATAAGCTGACAGCTGACAGCTGACAGCTGATAGCTTACACTAGTACTAATTTGTGAGTAAGGTAGACTCTAAATATCTAAATCGGTGAGATTGAGTCGAGCGCCATAGGTTTCAATGAATTGGCGGCGAGGAGCAACCCGGTCTCCCATGAGTACAGTAAAGATTCTGTCAGCTTCAGCAGCATCTTCGATTTCGATTTGCTTCATGGTGCGAGTTTCTGGATTCATGGTGGTGTCCCACAACTGCTGTGGCATCATTTCACCTAATCCTTTGAATCGTTGGATGTTATAGTTAGCGTTTTCAGGAAATTGGCTAATCCGCTCTTGTAGTTCGCGATCGCTATAACAATAGTTATGGTTGCGACCTCGTTCTAGTTTATATAAGGGAGGACAAGCAATGTAGATGTAGCCTTGGTCTACAAGGGCTCGTTGATAGCGGTAGAAGAAGGTTAGTAATAAAGTACGGATGTGAGCGCCATCCACATCAGCATCAGTCATAATTACAATGCGGTGGTAGCGTAAATTGGACGGGTCGAATTCGTCTCCTTTTATCCCTAGCCCTAGGGCTGTAATTAGGGATTGGATTTCTGTGTTCTTGTAAATTTTGGCATCATCAGTTTTCTCAATGTTGAGGATTTTACCACGGAGGGGGAGAATGGCTTGGAATTGGCGATCGCGTCCTTGTTTAGCACTGTTGTGAACAAACACCCCACTCTCTAAAGCGAAATTATGGGTATGAGGCACTTCGATATCATAGACATCTACCAATTGTTCTAGGGATTCAATGGAAACAACTTGGTAGTTATAGTTAGCAACAGCTTCACAAACCTGTGTCTGATTACCAGCAACAGCGGAATAGGCTTCTTTGTGTTGGGTTTTGACCTTTGCCTGTTTCCTGATTTCTGCCAGTGGCCGGTATAGAGGCATTAGCAAATCATCAGGAGTCAGAGATACTGCTGGCTTATAACTACCATCTTGCAACATGAACAGGTGATCGGGAGTGCAAATAATGGTTTCTGAGTTATCTAAGGTAAGTTTGATGACTTTAGCATTGGCTTTGGTCATCCTAGGATTGATAATCCGTTCTATTCCGATGCTGCCGTTATTGGTAATGGTGTAGCAAAAATGCTCTTTACCCATAGCTTGTTCAGCTACAAGTTCCTTGAAGCTCAAAGACCGTCCATCAGCCAGGGCAACCTGTGTCTCTCCAGAAAAACATCCCCCTGCACTATCCCCCTCAACGATAAATATCTCTGATTCCCCTGGGTCCCGAGAACTACAATCGGCTAACTTACCGGGTAAGGGAGAAGACTCTAGTACTGATTTCCGCCGCACTAATTCACGAGCACGACGAGCAGCTTCTGCGGCTTTATAGGCTTGAATCGCTTTTTCTAAGATAGTATCGACGACTTGGGGATGAAAATCCAGGTATTCAGTCAAGACTTCCCCAACTAGGGAATCTACAATCCCCCTTACTTCTGTATTTCCCAGTTTAGTTTTGGTTTGACCTTCAAATTCTGGCTCTGGGACTTTGACAGAAATCACCCCAGTTAATCCTTCTCGGATATTCTCACCACCTAGGTTAGACTCACTTTCTTTGAGTTTATTGCGCTTGCGTGCGATCGCATTCATGGTTCGGGTCAAGACTGTCTTGAGCCCCTCCAAGTGGGTACCACCATCAATAGTGCGAATATTGTTAGCAAAACCCAGCAAATTATCACTATAGGCATCAATGCACCATTGTAGTGCCACTTCCACTTGGATACTTTTGCGTTCCCCTTGTATATAGATAATCTCCTCGTGTAGGGAGTGCTTTTCTCGGTTCATGTAAGCGACATATTCCTGGATCCCTCCTTCGTAGTGATAGGTTTCTACTCTGGGTTCTTCCAGGCGATGGTCTGAGAAGGTAATTTTAACACCAGCATTCAGGTAAGCCAGTTCTCGGAGACGTCCGGATAAGGTAGTATAATCAAACTCAATACCGCCAGTAAAGATTTCGGTATCTGGCTTGAAGTTTACTGAGGTACCAGTGTGGGCCTTTTTATAGGGCTTGACGAGTAGTTCAGTCATGGGCACACCCCGCTCATAGCGCTGGGTATGTTCTTTTTTCTCCCGCCACACCGTTACATCTACCCACTCAGACAGAGCATTGACTACGGAAACACCAACACCGTGCAATCCTCCAGAGACTTTATAGCCGCCACCACCAAACTTACCACCGGCATGAAGTACGGTCATTACGGTTTCCAGTGCTGATTTCCCTGTGGTAGGGTGGGTGTCCGTAGGAACTCCTCGTCCGTCATCGGTAACGGTTACGGAACCATCGCTATTGATATCAACTTCGATGTGAGTACAATACCCAGCCAGCGCTTCATCGATGGAATTGTCTACAACTTCGTAGACTAGATGATGGAGACCCCTAGGTCCAGTTGTCCCGATGTACATCCCTGGGCGTTTCCGCACCGGTTCGAGACCTTCTAGAACTTGAATCTGATCGGCACTGTAACTACTCGTCATAATCTTTCGGGGTTTTCCGTTAAAAGCTTTGAAAGGCTATGATTTATCAAAAATGATAAAACACCCAAAGATTGTAACACAAAAGCCTTATAGGCGACCACAGCCCATTTTCATAGGTTATTTCTATAGGGGATTCACTATATAGGGTATGATGGTGTCAGTGGGTCAGTGCTCAAGTTAGTCCCGAATGCCGCAATCGAAGATGAAACAGCCCTCCCCTCAAAACTCAACACTCAGCACTGAGCACTCAGCAGTCATAGTAATTTGCGGTGCCACAGCTACAGGTAAGTCGAGTCTAGGGATAGCATTAGCACAGCGAGTTAGTTCGATAATTATTAATGCTGATTCTCGTCAGGTTTACCGGGAATTTGATATTGGAACCGCTAAGCCGACACTGGCTCAACAACAGCAGGTACCCCATTATCTCATCGACATCTGTGATCCAACAGAAACCTTAACTGTAGCTGATTATCAACAGCAAGCTCAGGAAATTATAGCTAGCGAACACAGGAAACAAAAGCAATACCAGCTAGATCAAGCAGATTTAAACAATAACCCTCTTTTCCTAGTTGGTGGTACTGGTTTATATATCAAATCGATAGTGCGGGGGTTAAAAATTCCTCGGGTTGCGCCTCAGGAAGATTTGCGATCGCAACTAGCTGCTCTTGGTCAAGCTCAGCTGTATAATTTCCTCCAACAGATTGACCCTGTTGCTGCTCAGAAGATTCATCCCAATGACCAAGTGCGGACATTGCGAGCATTGGAAGTATTTTATGTAACTGGAATTCCGATATCACAGCAGCAGGGAGAAAATCCTCCTAATTATCCAATTCTCCAGATTGGCTTGGAATGTCAGGATTCTGAAACTATTACCCAGCGGATTGCTCAGCGTACTGACCAAATGTTAGCAGCAGGATTTGTGGCTGAGGTGGAAACTATTGCTCAGAAGTATGGATGGAATTTACCGTTACTGGATACGTTGGGATATCGGGAAATTAAAGATTATCTTGCTGGTAACTTATCCCTTGATCAGGCCAGAGAGTTAACTGTTGTCCACACTCGCCAATTTGCTAAACGTCAACGCACTTGGTTTAAGGCTTATCCTGAGATTGAATGGTTTGATGCTGATTCTCCTGATTTGTTGGATAAAGTTTGGCAACAGATAGAAGGTTTTTTAGAATTAAGAATTAAGAATTAAGAATTGAGAATTAAGAATTGAGAATTAAGAATTGAGAATTAAGAATGTAGGGTGCGTTAGGGGCGGGCTTGCCCTCATTTTCCACTTCGAGCGCCAGTATTAGGATAGCCCGCCCCGTAACGCACCACCAAGTAGAATGCGCGAATTTAGAATCGGGAATCGGAAACTTTCGAGCAGTAGTCAAGATATCCGAGAAGTTTTTGGTGTTAAGCTGTTGTGCATTTAAATTAGATATTATTCAGTTAGAAGATAAACCGTGTCTTGATGCGATCGCTCATAGGGGTTTCCTCCAAGACCTCTTAGGTGCGCTTTAAGAGAGATCTCCGGTGTAATCTACCTATATTAATTACTATAGCTGGAACTTAAACAAAAAATGGAGAGCACTCTATGAAACGTTTCAAGTGGCTCAGTATCTTTCACTATATTTGGGGCGGCATTTATTTCTTCTTTGGATTGTTGCCATTTCGTATATATTTCGATTTTTCGAGATATATAATCCAGATGCGTCCTTCATTATGTATTAATGAACCTTTCCGAGGAGATGCATGTGATAGTTGGATAATTTTATTCACTATCGCCATGCATATATTTATCCTTGGGTTTGGAACTGTTAATATAATGGCAGGATTCTTCTATCAGCGCACCAAGCCAAATACTGCTAACTGGATTGCGGCATGCGTGAATCTGTTGAGTTTACCAATTGGTACAGCCCTAGGAATATATAGTCTGTTTAGACTAAATAATTATTTAAAGTCTTGAATCTCAAAACTAAAAATTGAATAAGCTGTGTCTTGATGCAGTCGCTCATGGGGAGGGGCTGCATCAAGACAAGGTCGTTTAAATGCGCGACAGCTTATTTTAAGGTAGCCTAAAACAAGCACAATTACTCCCCATCTCCCCATCTCCCCATCTCCCCACCCTTCCCTCTCTTGCCCTACTCCCTACTCCCTACTCCCTACTCCCTAAAACCTAAGACGAAGTAGCTAATCCAATTGATCAATGGGATAAACAATTATCACAGCGATCGCATCTAAAGCCAACCGCTTCTTGAGTAAAACCAAATGCCTGTAGTAAAAATTGCCAACGACACTGGCGAGTTTTCAGGTATTGATTCATCTGAGACTGGGCTTGCTGTTGGATAGTACTAACCTGTGCTAGGGAGGAAGATTTTCGAGACCGGTGTTGTCGGTAATGGAATGGATCAATCCATTCTAGTTGACCAGCACTATCGAGGAGTGCTAAAGCTATGGCACCATTGGGAAACTCTTTGGCTACTTTGGCTACTTCTCCCTGGGCTGGTAATTGCTTTGCTAACTGTTGAGCTTGTTGGTATTGCGATCGCATTTGATGGGCAAAAAACTCTTGTCGTTGCTTATCCTCTGGATTTAACCATCCCGTTGGTTCACTGACTAAGGTCAAAGCATCCGCTGGTTTACCATCCCTGCCCCCACGACCTACTTCCTGAATATATTCCGATAAGAGTAAAGGTGCTTGGAAATGCACGACCCAGCGTACATCTGGCTTATTAATCCCCATGCCAAAGGCACAGGTACATACCACAAATTGGGTCTGACCACTAATCCAGCTGGCTTCAATTTTCCGACGCTCCTGAGCACCCAAGCCAGCGTGGTAAGCTGCGGTGGAATACCCCAAGGAAGTAAACCATTGCGCTAACACTTCACTATCTTTTCGGGAACGGACATAGACTAACCCAGCTTGTTTAGGTCTGGCTTTAATATAGTTCAATACTCGTTGGCGACGTCCTTTGGGAGTCCAGACGGTTTGGACCTGGAGGTTAAGATTGTCTCGATAGGGGCTAATTAAAAATGTTTGAGGTTGTCGCAGTTGCAAGACTTTGCGGATGGTTTGTTGAGCCTTGGGGTCAGCGGTAGCAGTAAAGGATGCGATCGCAATTTTTGTTCCCTTGGGCTTACACTTAAGCAGTGCTGGTCTTACTGCACCCAAACGGCGATAAGCAGGTCTAAAGGTATCACCCCATTGAACCAAACAATGGGCTTCATCTAAAATCAATCCATTAATCTGAAGCTGTGGCTGACACAATCGTTTCCACACTGCTGCACTGAGTAGGGTTTCTGGGGATAAGTAGAGCAATCGCAGTTGCTGCTTTTCTAGAGCTTGAAGGGTTTGTTGCCGTTGGGAGCGAGGTAATTCACTATGTAACAGAGCAGCAGGTAATTTGCGATCGCGCAATTCCTGCACCTGATTTTCCATCAATGCTACCAGTGGAGAAATCACTAATGTTAATCCAGTTTGTAGTAACGCTGGTAGTTGAAAACAAATCGACTTACCACCACCAGTAGGCAAAACAATTAAAGCATCCCGTTGTTCTAAAATCATCCGAATAATCTCACCTTGGGGAGGTCGAAAATCCTCGTAACCCCAGAATCGTTTCAAGGCTGCACGAACATCATCCCATTGATGATTACTGGATTGATTAGTATTAGTATTATTACTAGTATTTTGAACAATCATCCTGCTTTTCTTCCGTTGATTCCTTTTAAGCTTAGAGAAATGCTGACCGGTTATACACCAGAATATCAACGGATTTTGCTAGGATGATTACTGAAACGATGTCCGTGAGATTCCCTAGGAAAGACATTGACTAACCACTCTACCTCGTAAACTGCGAAAACCATGAGATTCATTAGTCCCAAAACTGACTTTGCTTTCAAGAAAATCTTTGGCTCAGATCAAAGTAAGGATATTCTGATTTCCTTCCTCAATGCCATGATCTACTCCGGGGAGTCGGTAATCCAGGATTTAGAAATCCTTGACCCCTATAGTGCCGGGGATGTAGTGGAGTTAAAAGACACTGTCTTGATGCAGTCGCTCATGGGGGAAACCCCCAAGACCGCGCTGCATCGCTATCTGGATGTTAAGGCAGTATTAGAGGATCAAACAACTGTGCTGATTGAAATGCAAATCTGGAATGTGGAGGCTTTCGAGAAGCGAGTGGTCTATAACTTGTGCAAAACCTATGGGAATCAACTAAAGTCGGGACAGGGATATTTCGATCTCAATCCAGTCATTGCGTTAACCATCACGGATTTTAAGTTATTCCCATCAACCGAAAAAGTAATTAGCTGTTTTTACTTTCAAGAAAAAGAAGAGCACTTGCCTTATCAGGAAAATGAATTAGCGATGGTGTTTGTGGAACTTCCCAAATTCACTAAGCAGCTGGAAGAGTTAGAAAGTGTGATAGATAAGTGGATATATTTTATCAAAGAAGCTCCCAGTTTAGAAATTATTCCTGAGAATCTCAGGGAAATCCCACAGCTAGAAAAAGCCTTAACTATAGCGAATCAAGCGGGGTTGAGTGTGTCAGAATTGGAAAAACTCCGCAAGCAGGAGATGGTCTTGGAGGACACGCGAGGTGCATTGAGTCTAGCTCAACGGGAAGGAATAGAACAGGGAATAATACAGGGAATAGAACAGGGAATAATACAGGGACGAGTACAAGGGGAAAGAAGGGTAATAGTGCGACAGCTTGAGCGCCGTTTTGGCCAACTATCCAGTAATGCGATCGCATTAATCGAAGCCTTGACGAATCAAGAGCTAGAGCGTTTATCAGAAGCCATCTGGGATTTCCAGACCAGGGAAGACTTACTCAACTGGCTCCAACAGAACTCTAATTAAAAGCTAGTAATGTATCATAACTTGACTCAATAAACAAGATCCAGGTGCGATCAATTTTCTAGTTCAGATTCACTACACTATCTGAGATAGTGTTAACTTTGAACAATTTGCCTTGGCTTACGATAATATCTGTGTCTTGATGCAGTCGCTCATGGGGGAAACCCCCAAGACCGCGCTGCATCGCTAAATACTTAGCCGAAGAATACCCATCGGAGTTTTTTCATTGGCTATTGGGTGAAGAACCTCGCGATATTCAGGTACTTAAAACCGAATTAAGTGCTGAACCAATTCACGCTGATGCTCTGAGTCTACTGCAAAGTACTAACCAAATTCTGCACCTAGAATTTCAAACCCTACCCCAATCCGAGCCACCACTACCATTTCGGATGTTAGACTATTGGGTCAGATTACAACGTAAATACCGATGTCCCATTGACCAGGTCGTGATTTTCCTAAAATCTACGACCTCACAGATGGTATTTACTAATGAGTTTAGGGATACTAACACCTGGCATCGTTATCGAGTAATTCGTCTGTGGGAGCAAGACCCTCAACCACTGTTAGCCAATCGAGCTCTGTTACCCTTGGCAACTCTAGCTAGGAGTAATAGCCCTAATCGATTGTTAGAGCAAGTGGTTGCCCAAGTGGATAAAATTGAAGAAAAACCATTACGGGGAAACCTAGCAGCCTGTGTGGATGTACTGGCTGGTTTACGGTTTGA
>NZ_JAAHHW010000033.1:30428-38295 GCF_010692325.1 Moorena sp. SIO3I8
TTGGCTTACGATAATATCTGTAAATACTTAGCCGAAGAATACCCATCGGAGTTTTTTCATTGGCTATTGGGTGAAGAACCTCGCGATATTCAGGTACTTAAAACCGAATTAAGTGCTGAACCAATTCAAGCTGATGCTCTGAGTCTACTGCAAAGTACTAACCAAATTCTGCACCTAGAATTTCAAACCCTACCCCAATCCGAGCCACCACTACCATTTCGGATGTTAGACTATTGGGTCAGATTACAACGTAAATACCGATGTCCCATTGACCAGGTCGTGATTTTCCTAAAATCTACGACCTCAGATCTGGTATTCAATAACGAGTTTAGGGATACTAATACCTGGCACCGTTATCGAATAATTCGTCTGTGGGAGCAAGACCCTCAACCACTGTTAGCCAATCGAGCTCTGTTACCCTTGGCAACTCTAGCTAGGAGCAATAACCCTAATCGATTGTTAGAGCAAGTGGTTGCCGAAGTGGATAGAATTGAAGAAAAACCATTACGGGGAAACCTAGCAGCTTGTGTGGATGTGCTGGCTGGTTTGCGGTTTGATAAAGAGTTAGTCCGTCGATTATTGAGGGAGGAAATTATGGAAGAATCAGTCACCTATCAAGATATTATCCAAAAGGGAGTCCAAAAGGGAATCCAACAGGGAATCCAGCAGGGACTCCAGCAGGGACTCGACCGAGGAAAGCAGGAGGAAGCGGTATTAATTGTGATGCGTTTGCTAACCCTGAGGTTAGGTTTACTTGACCCTGTGCTCCAACAACAGATTGAGGGATTATCGATTACTCGATTAGAGGAATTGAGTGAAGCGTTGTTGGATTTTAATACCGCAACGGATTTAGCAGTTTGGTTGGAGCACTAAATCCCAATTTTTGAATTAAGAATTTAGAATTTAGAATTAAGAATTTAGAATTTAGAATTTAGAATTTAGAATTTAGAATTTAGAATTTAGAATTTAGAATTTAGAATTTAGAATTATAGATTCTGCATTCTGCATTCTTCATTCTACATTCTTCATTCTGCATTCTTCATTCTTCATTCTTCATTCTTCATTCTTCATTCTGACAGACAACCTTGGCCAAAAGGCCACGCTACGCAAACAACCTCAGAACCTTGATAGATTAGGATTGCTCAAGAGCTATTCCGATTCAAACCACAGGAGTGATAACATGGCAGGAAAGCAAATCTTAATGCTCGTAGGTGACTTTGTAGAAGACTACGAAGTGATGGTTCCCTTCCAAGGGTTGCAGATGGTAGGACATACCGTTGATGCTGTCTGTCCTGACAAAAAAGCTGGGGACATTGTTCGCACAGCGGTTCATGACTTTGAAGGAGACCAGACCTACACGGAGAAGCCTGGTCACAACTTCACCCTCAATGCCACCTTTGATGCCATCAATCCTGAAGATTATGACGCCCTAGTGATTCCAGGGGGGCGAGCACCAGAATACATCCGCCTCAATCAAGATGTGATCAAAATCGTGCAGCACTTTGCCCAAGCCAACAAACCAATCGCAGCAATTTGTCATGGTGCTCAATTGTTGGCAGCAGCAGATGTAATCCAAGGTAAAAAATGTTCCGCTTATCCAGCCTGTGGTCCCGATGTTACCCGTGCTGGTGGAACCTATGCTGACATTCCAGTAGATCAAGCAATAGTAGACGGTAATTTAGTAACAGCTCCCGCTTGGCCTGCTCATCCCCGGTGGCTAGCAGAATTCCTCAAGGTTTTGGGTACTCGCATCGAGCATTCATAGCACTTTTCAATGGGGTAAGGTATAAATTCCTGGGTTTTAGGGAGTAGGGAGCAGGGAGTAGGGAGCAGCGATGCAGCGCGGTCTTGGGGGTTTCCCCCATGAGCGACTGCATCAAGACAGGGATCAACTTTGAGATCAGTGCTGAACTATACTTTGAGATCAGACAGTATCTACAGAATTAGCAGCATTGGTGACCAGTAAATAAAATAGCGATCGCAAACTCATCTGCGATCGCACCAAATACAACTAATGGAATTCCCGTTACCGTGGCCAGATCCAGTTCCTATAGCAGTCCAAGACAAGGTTAAGACATAGTTCTGTTCCCTGGTTAAAACCTTCTTGACTATTGCCTTTTGCCTTTTGCCTTTTGCCTTTTGCCTTTTGCCTTTTGCCTTAAAAGGATAAGCAATGTCCCTGACTGGTTCACCATAATTGCTATATATTTAGTTAGTATTGCGGTACTGATGAATCAATTTCCTGACTCCAGGCAGTAATACCTCCTTTGACATTAATCCCTTCAATACCAGCCTCTTTCAAAATTCCCAAGGCTTTCGCTGAGCGACCTCCCTTCTTGCAATGGGCAATCAAGCGATGACCATTAACCAGCTCCTTAACTTTTGCTACACCAGAACCCTGTTCAATATCCGGTAATGGCACTAGAACTGAGCCAGAAATCTTAGCAATCTCATACTCATGGGGATTGCGGACATCAATTAAAACAAAATCATCCGCACCACTATCCATGAGTTCCTTGAGCTCCTGGACATTCATCTCTTTGATATCCATCTGGCGTTTGGCTTCCTCTTCTTTAGCTTGGGGAATGCCACAGAATTGTTGATAGTCAATCAACTTCTCAATGACCGGTCGTTCTGGATTGAGTCCCAGTTTCAATTCCCGGAAAGTCATATTTAAAGAGTTGTATAGCAACAAACGTCCACTGAGGGTATCCCCCTTGCCTAAAATAATTTTGACCGTTTCCGTTGCTTGGATCACGCCAATAATTCCTGGCAGAATGCCCAAAACCCCTCCTTCTGCACAGGAAGGTACCATTCCTGGTGGTGGGGGCTCAGGGAACAAGTCGCGGTAGTTGGGACCACCTTCGTAATTAAACACTGTCGCCTGTCCCTCAAACCGGAAAATAGAGCCATAGACATTTGGCTTATTCAGAAGTACACACGCATCATTGACTAGGTAACGGGTGGGAAAGTTATCGGTACCATCGACGATAATGTCATAGGGTGCCATGATTTCCAAGGCATTCTCGGAATTCAGCAGGGTTTCGTAGAGGTCTACCTGACAGTGAGGGTTGATTTCTAGAATCCGCTCTTTGGCCGACTGAATTTTCGGTTTACCGACCCACGACGTCCCGTGAATTACCTGACGTTGGAGGTTAGAACTATCTACAACATCGAAATCGACTAGACCTAGGTTTCCAATTCCAGCAGCAGCAAGATAGAGCAATAGGGGTGAACCTAATCCACCACTACCTATACATAGGACACTGGCAGCTTTGAGGCGTTTTTGTCCATCTAACCCAACTTCTGGCAAAATCAGGTGTCGGGAGTAACGTTCGTATTCGTCTTTACTTAATTGGATTTCATCTAGATTGGGATTTAACATGGCATGTTGGGTTGGAAGCGGTAAGACTCAGCAGTTAACCTTTGATAATGATAGTTTCTTCTGGCTGGAACTGGTGGTGTTCATCCAGGCTCCAACTTCTGAAGTCACACGCTTTACCTTCCTCAACGGCAACAATAATATACGAGTATTGCTGCCAAGCGATCGCACGATCAAATTCTGAAGGTACCGCTGGGTGATCTGGATGAGAGTGATAGATCCCGATTATATCCAGATTGCGATCGCGTGCGTCTTTTTGTGCCCGCAGTAGCACCTCAGGTGCAATGCTAAATCGGCGCTGTCTGCTATAATCTCCCTGAGGTTTGCCCTCAACCGTAGCATAGGCATCAGCTGCTTCACTATCCCAGTTGTTCGGTGTGGGTAATACTTCAACCAGAGTTTTCACCTCACCCCGGTGCTTACCCAATAGTAAACCGCAGCACTCTTCAGGATAGGTGCTCTCTGCGTGGTTTTGAATTGCCAGTTGATGCTCAGTGTCCAGTTTTAAGCCCATACCGATTTAACTATCACCATGTCTTGATGCAACTCTTTTTTGTTCACAGTTGAGTCTATAGTATCGTCAACTGTCAACCGTTAACCAAAAATTATCAATTATCAAATTATCAATTATAATATCACTTGTAATAGGTAAAATATTGTCGGTTGTAATACGTATTAGTCTTCGGGGTTGGTCAAATTTCAATTAACAAGTCTCAATTCACCAGTCTCAATCGTCAAATTTCAATTAACAAGTCGTTAAGGCACCAGGATTTGATATGACTCCTAACCGCACTATAACAGCAAACAACGAAGAATATCGATTTTTTTTTCAGGAGAATGCTGCCAATATTTTTAAACACCATGACCTGGAAGTAATAGAGTCATTGCAACGTCGAAAAATTTCGATTAGCAACATTATACCATTGGAACAGGTTTACAAGATATCTGTAAAAATCGGTAAAAATATTCCCTTTAAGTCAGTAAAAAAATTAGCCTTACAACAAATGGAGGCAGTAGGGGAATTTCTCCAATATTTTCAAATAAGCATCCTCGGTCAACCCACCAGTATCTTCCAACTCCATGAGATTGAAATTAAAATAGATAAAATTTTTACCCCTGGCTTAACCTATGAGGCCGGGAAACTACTAATCTCTATTCCTGACTCTTCCTTACCGTTTCAGTCCCGTTACCTTAGCGATCAGGAGCTGAAAAATCAATGGAATAAGGGTAATCATCTCTCTAAAAAGTCTCTGTCTCGTAAAGCTTGGTGGTTATTAAATCCAATCGGGGAATTTCGGACTAACCTCAGAACAGTGCTATGGCAAGCTGCCCAAAAGCAAATTTTAGGTATTGACAAACTATTACTTAAGTTTGGCTTAATTGATAGATATGATAGAAGTGAGCAAAGCAGTGATCAACCTAGCTTACTGTTCAACCAGAATACGCCACCACAAGACCAGGGGTTCAGAGAAGGTGCGATCGCATTGATCAAAAACTCTGTGAATGAAGAGAAGCTGGGAATAGACTTAGAAGTAGTACTTAAGGATCAAGATGAGGCTACCTTAGGGAAGCTGCTGGGATTATTTAGGCAAAACTTGGCAGACGCCGGTCAAATAGAAGAACTGATTGAAGCTGGTGCTTTAACCCTACAACAAGCCGTTTTCCATGAACAATCTGAAATTGATATTAAGATGTTTGGGTTTGTGAATGTCGGGAATTATCATCGCATTGATGTATCGCTGAATCTAAGTGCTGGTTACTTGAAAAAATATGTTGAATTGATTCCCAGAAAGGCTGTAATCAAAGCAATTCAATTTGGATTTGTTAACGTCTATACTATAGATGATATTACAGTAAATCCTAACTTTCATGGAGCAATTAAGCTCTATTGGGAAACCGCTGCTCTGGAAAAATCACTGCAAGAATTAAGTCTAGTTAATCTATCAGAGCAGTCAAGTCAGTAAACTTAAGCGGTCAGCATTCAGCGGTCAGCGGTCAGCGGTCAGCGGTCAGCTTCGTGGCACAGGCTTCCAGCCTGTGACTTCACTAAGATTAAACAAATGGTTAGCTGTTTTATTCAAAAGCACCTCAAGTAGCCTGGGTGGCACAGGCTTCTAGCCTGTGAAGTAGCCCATAAGCTGATAGCTGATAGCTTAAGTCATTACTCAATAGTCATAAGGGTAGTCAACACTCAAAAGTCATCAATCCCTTGTTAATTGACAATTGGCTATACTAATCCGTGTAGGAATTGTGAGAATTTTTGTTCCCTTTTCCCTACTCCCTGTTCCCTGTTCCCTGTTCCCTTTGGTATAGTAACCATTGACAATTAACAAGCAATTTTCTGCTTGCAATTATGGCCACTAGCAATCAATTGGAGTCGTTACTCCTACAACTCGATGATCGCAGCTACAAATCCTACAGAGATATCAAGGGTAGCTATCAGTTTCCAGATTTCACTCTAGTCATTGACAGGGTTCAGGGAGACCCCTTTGCCTCTCCTAGCCAAGTGCGCGTTTACTTACCCCAGTCAGTGGCTGGTTTCCCCAGTGAGCTGTATCGCACTGACAGCCGAGCCATCGCCCTAGAGGATTATCTAACTCGCTCATTTGATTGGGTAGCTCGGGAAATGAGCTGTCGGCGGGGTACCGGGAATAGTGGCTTGATTGCCATTACCCGTGTCGGGCAATCAGTACTGGAGCGCACCTCCGCTTTGGTGAGTGATGAAGGGGTAGAAATCCGGTTTGTGGTAGGATTACCAGCTCGTGGTCGTCGGATTTCTGGGCGTCAGGCCGCAGAAATGCTATGCCAAGATATCCCTGATATTATAGACCAATCCATTAAGTATGAAGTCCTCGATCCAGCTGCTATTAAGCATCATGTAGAAACAGTGGAAGATGCCGATTGGCTGCGTCAACAGCTGGCAAGCCGTGAATTAGTTGCTTTTATTCCTAACGGTGCCATTTTGCCACGGTCGAGTGGGGTGGATGACAAACCATTACAAGAGGATGCGATCGCATTTCAATCTCCCCAGACACTTCAAGTAGCATTCACTTGTCCCAATCGAGGATTAATTACCGGTATGGGAATCCCAGAAGGGATCACCTTGATTGTAGGAGGTGGCTATCATGGCAAATCCACAGTGCTCAAAGCCATTGAATTAGGCGTTTACAATCATATTCCTGGAGATGGACGGGAATTAGTAGTCACCAATCCCACCGCTGTCAAGATTCGGGCTGAAGATGGTCGGGGGATTGCTGGTGTAGATATTTCCCCATTTATTAATCAATTACCTCAAGGTCGCTCTACTGAAAAATTTTCCACCACCAATGCTAGTGGTAGCACCTCCCAGGCCGCAAATATTATCGAAGCACTTGAGGCCGGTACCAAGTTACTGTTGGTAGACGAAGACACAGCAGCAACTAACTTTATGATTCGCGATCGCCGTATGCAGGAGCTGATTGCTAAAGATAAAGAACCGATTACACCATTTATTGATAAAGTCCAACAGCTCTATACCGAGTATGGTGTCTCTACTATATTAGTCATGGGAGGCAGTGGAGATTACTTTGATGTAGCCGATACCGTCATTGCCATGGAAAACTTCCAACCCCAGGATGTCACCGAAAAGGCTCAGTTAATTGCCGAAAAATACTTTACCGAACGCACCGCTGAAGGCGGGAAACACTTTGGCACTATTACCCCACGGGTACCATTAGCCGATGGGATTGACCCCAGTCGTGGACGCAAAGCCGTAAAATTGAAAGTCCGAGATGTAGATGAAGTAGGGTTTGGCACAGAAAATATTGATTTATCTGCTGTTGAGCAGATTGTAGAAGTAGGTCAGTTAAGAGGAATTTCCAAAGCTCTTGTTTATGCTAAAGAGAAGTATATCGATGAACGATTGACCCTATCCGAAATTTTGGATCTGGTGATGAAAGATATTGAAGAAGAAGGATTGGATGTACTAACGTTCCTTCCTGAAGGGGATTTAGTCCAATTCCGCCCCTTGGAATTAGCAGCAGCGCTGAATCGATTGCGAACCCTGTCAGTGCTTTGAGGGGAATCCGGATCAACAGTGCTTTTAAAATTATCAATTATCAATTCTTGAACTGATGAAAATAGAAGACTATTTTGATTTTATTGCTCCTGATGATATTCGCATCAAAGGAACGCGAGTGGGCATTGAGAATGTTCTGTATGAGTACATTTATCGTAATCGTACTCCAGAAGAAATTCTTAACTGTTTTTACACCATTACCTTGGATCAAGTTTATGCTACAATCCTTTACTACTTAAACAACAAAGAAGTTGTCAGCGAATATATCTCTGACTGGCTGGAATGGAGTCATCAGCAACAAAAAGCTCAAGAACTCAACCCTCCTCCAGGGATAGTTCGATTACGAAAATTAAAAGCGGAACAAGAAGCGAAGAATAAAGCCTATACTATGACTTAAGCGCAATCATCCCATCATGCCCATACGTCAA
>NZ_JAAHHW010000033.1:38395-62135 GCF_010692325.1 Moorena sp. SIO3I8
AAAGCTCAAGAACTCAACCCTCCTCCAGGGATAGTTCGATTACGAAAATTAAAAGCGGAACAAGAAGCGAAGAATAAAGCCTATACTATGACTTAAGCGCAATCATCCCATCATGCCCATACGTCAAACCTTAGACTTACCAGACATCCAACTGTCTTACCTAGAATGGAACCAAGGCCAAACTCCCTTGTTACTCTTACATGGCTTAGCGGACCATGGCCTAGTGTGGTCTAGCCTCGGGGATTACCTTGCCCCAAAGTATCATATTGTTGCTCCAGATCTGCGCGGTCATGGGGAAAGTAGCAAGCCGGATCAAGGCTATACCTTTGATGATCACATCGCCGATTTAGAAGCGTTAATGGATCACCTAGGATGGTCTAGTGCTGATATCCTCGGTCACTCCTGGACTGGTAAATTAGTTCCAATCTGGGCTAAGCAAAATCCATCCCGATTGCGCAGCCTAATTTTGGTGGATCCCTTTTTCATCGGCAAAATTCCGATGTGGTTTAAGGTTATGTTTCCCCTACTGTTCCGTGTCTTGCCTTTTGTAAAAGCTATGGGCCCCTTTGTCAGTTATGAGCAAGCGGAAGCACAAGCTAAACAATTAAAACAATACCGGGGTTGGAGTCCCTTTCAGCAAAATGTCTTTCAAGCCAGCATTGAACCTAAACCTGATGGCAGTTGGGGCAGTAAATTTGTGGTTCAGGCGAGAAATGAGATTTTTGAAGACGTGATGCGCGTAGCAGGACTAACGGAAATCATTGCTATTCCTACGGTATTGATAGTACCAGAAAAAGGTCTTAATCGCTCGGATTGGCAGCTAAAACCCTATAAAACTTATCTCAAAAATCTAACTATCCGTCAAGTTCCTGGCAATCATTGGCCTTTTTTAGTAGAGCCGGAAGAGTTTAATCGGGCTGTAGAGCTGTTTTTGGAAGAGCAACAGCAAAAGCCCTCTGACTTTGAGGGATGACTTGTTGCTGTCAGCTTTTTGCTCTGATGGTTCAGGATTAGACCATTAAATTTTATTACCCCCACTCCCTACTCCCTACTCCCTACTCCCTACTCCCTAGGAAAAAGTAATTCACCCAATTTAGCTGGTATAATTAAGTAGTACCAAGGGGATTAATAAAGGAGAGTCATGAGCCTTTTAGGAAACATTATCTGGTTAATCTTTGGCGGTTTAGTGGTTGGTACCGGTTACATTATCGGTGGATTAGGGATTTGTCTGACTATTATTGGCATCCCCTTTGGAATACAGGCTATCAAGCTGGGCATCGCTACTCTGGCACCATTTGGCAGAACAATTGAGGAAACGTCAGACGCTGGTAGCCTCCTCAATATGATTTTTAACATTATCTGGCTGCTCGTCTTTGGCTGGGAGATTGCCGTTGCTCATTTGGTCTCATACCAAATCCGCTTGCCAAAACCCCTTTATAAAAATCGACCAAATCTTTTTATGCTAGGAATTTAGGGCTATGCAGATAAGGGGGGTATGGGAACAGGATTTGGTATCAGACGTTTTTGGGCAAACTCGGACAAGTTTTTGGACATTCAGTCTAGCTTATTTAAATGCGATTACCCTGCCCTAAAACCTAGATATTTGTACCTCACCAGTTAGAGAATTGCTAGATTACCAATCAAGTCCTAAAATTTCTGGTAAAGTAGTTAACCCGTATCGCTGCGGACAGCGAGTTTCTCCTATATCTTTGCCAATCAACTCAGAGCCTATTAAATACTCTTTTCTTAACTTATTTTGACACCAAGACAATACTAAATCGATATAAGGAGTTTTGACCCCAGCAATTGCTGCAATACCACGAATAACCACTAAACCAAAAGGAATATCTTCTGTCAAATAGCGGTGATTAAAGTTGGGAAGATAAGTCCCATTCGGCATTTGTAGCATGGGGTGTACAATCCCGTTATAAGCACCATTGGTTAGAAAAACAGTATGTATATTTGTTTTATCGGCAATATATTCACTGTAATGATTCATATCCCAATCATAAACGAAAATCACTTCAGACAAATCTATTTGGGGATATTCTTGGCCAATCTGACGACTAATAGTAAGGATTTCTTCACTAAGTTTACCTAGAAGTTCTGCTGTATACTCATCTATACCATGATAGAATAACGGTTTGTAATCTAAAGGTTGCCCATCCCAATTTTTCCAACGCCCATAGATAATAGGAGGATGACTATAGGCATTCGGAGAAACTAAGGTCATTCCCAATAAATGACCTGAGATAATAAGTTTTGGTAGATTCCCTAAAAGTTTTTGTAACTCTACAATAAATTTAGGTATCCTAGCATTAGAAGGATTGCCTTGTAATGCTCCTACTAATTGTGTTTTGATACTCATAATCTCTACCGATTTGCCAAATTCGCGATTGCCACAAACCCAAGGTAGGGATTCAAAATTGATAACAATACAAGAATTTAATTTTCTTCTTAGAGCATACCTAACATCAAACTCAAAGCCATTTTGCCCGGGCATACCAATAAGTATACAGCCTTCTTCAATGTAGGGAAATAGCAGTTTTAGGTACTTTAAGTGTAGGAAAGCTGGAAGTACAAAAATAATTATGTCACTGTTACAGGCTGCCTGAGCAGGATCGTCAGTAACCAAAAAAGGTTGAGACTGTAATTTAGACCAGTCTTTATTTTTTTCTTCACGGAAGGTAACAGTTAATGAGTGATTGTTCAAGTGTTCGTTCCAACGTTGGACTTTATTTGAATCATTAATAAAAACCCGAACATTCACATTGGATTTTTGAGAAAAAATCCCGGCTAAAGCATGAGCACCGCTACCGGCACCACAAATTAAAATTTGCATATCTCAAGTTTCTATCTCAGGGTAAACGCATCTTATACCAAATCCGGTTGCCATACCCCCTTAATAAATTAAAGAAACTCTAGCCAATGATAATCAGTCAAATTTCTAATTTCTTCTTTGATTCCACTGAGAATATTACAACGGGAAACCAAAGTTTTTTCCATTCTCTTGGTGCGCATTCCCTAGGTCGGGAAACCCGACCGGGGTCGCACCGCTTCATCAATGGTTTCAAAGTGCTCATTGACCAAGGGCTCATCTACGTGCACACCATAGTCTTTCGGCTGGTTGTAACTCTGGGGAGTAAGCTGGTAAGTATTCCACCATCATGCCTGAGGGAAGATTAACTGTCTTGATGCAATAGCGAGTGGGGGAAACCCCCTGTTCCCTTGCTGCATCGCTTTTTTACTGCGATGCCATCCCGCATTATCTTCTATCAATAAAACTTTTTTTTTCAGAAATACCAGCATCAACGGCCAAGTTTTGATACACTAGATTCAACCATAATGTGTTGACTCTAGGGATTAGATACCACAAAGTTTATCCAGTTTTTAGTTTGACAAATCCATAGACAGATAACCATTCATAGCGATGGCTAATATCATGTCGGGATAATTACCCTTAATAAAAATCTCCCCATCTCCCCATCTCCCCATCTCCCCATCTCCCCATCTCCCCATCTCCCCATCTCCCCATCTCCCCACCCTCCCTCTAATTATGGGTATTCAACCTGACTTGATATAACTATTGCCGTTGGTCTTTCCCCTATGGGACTCCACACTTTCCTTAAAATTGGTTTTAATCCCACTCTATGTTCATCGAAAAACCAGACATCTAGATCAGCCAGGGGATATTTTTGTTCTATTTTTTTGACCTTTAAAGGTAAAGTTTGTTTAAATTTTTCTTGTTCATCTTCATCTGCTTTCCTATGTTTGGGTCTGGGACTCTGATCGGAGTATTTGAGCTTTTTTAGGTCAGGACTTACGCACAGACTCCATGGGTAGGGTGGGCAAGGTTTTGCCCACCCTACAGGTAGCTGATGAAAATAGAAGACTATGTCTTGATGCAATAGCGAGTGGGGGAAACCCCCTGTTCCCTTGCTGCATCGCTTTTGATTTTATTGCTCCTGATGATATTCGCATCAAAGGAACGCGAGTAGGCATTGAGAATGTTCTGTATGAGTACATTTATCGTAATCGTACTCCAGAAGAAATTCTTAACTGTGTCTTGATGCAATAGCGAGTGGGGGAAACCCCCTGTTCCCTTGCTGCATCGCTTTTTACACCATTACCTTGGAACAAGTTTATGGCACAATTCTTTACTACTTAAACAACAAAGAAGTTGTCAGCGAATATATCTCTGACTGGCTGGAATGGAGTCATCAGCAACACAAAGCTCAAGAACTCAACCCTCCTCCAGGGATAGTTCGATTACGAAAATTAAAAGCGGAACAAGAAGCGAAGAATAAAGCCTATACTATGACTTAAGCGCAATCATCCCATCATGCCCATACGTCAAACCTTAGACTTACCAGACATCCAACTGTCTTACCTAGAATGGAACCAAGGCCAAACTCCCTTGTTACTCTTACATGGCTTAGCGGACCATGGCCTAGTGTGGTCTAGCCTCGGGGATTACCTTGCCCCAAAGTATCATATTGTTGCTCCAGATCTGCGCGGTCATGGGGAAAGTAGCAAGCCGGATCAAGGCTATACCTTTGATGATCACATCGCCGATTTAGAAGCGTTAATGGATCACCTAGGATGGTCTAGTGCTGATATCCTCGGTCACTCCTGGACTGGTAAATTAGTTCCAATCTGGGCTAAGCAAAATCCATCCCGATTGCGCAGCCTAATTTTGGTGGATCCCTTTTTCATCGGCAAAATTCCGATGTGGTTTAAGGTTATGTTTCCCCTACTGTTCCGTGTCTTGCCTTTTGTAAAAGCTATGGGCCCCTTTGTCAGTTATGAGCAAGCGGAAGCACAAGCTAAACAATTAAAACAATACCGGGGTTGGAGTCCCTTTCAGCAAAATGTCTTTCAAGCCAGCATTGAACCTAAACCTGATGGCAGTTGGGGCAGTAAATTTGTGGTTCAGGCGAGAAATGAGATTTTTGAAGACGTGATGCGCGTAGCAGGACTAACGGAAATCATTGCTATTCCTACGGTATTGATAGTACCAGAAAAAGGTCTTAATCGCTCGGATTGGCAGCTAAAACCCTATAAAACTTATCTCAAAAATCTAACTATCCGTCAAGTTCCTGGCAATCATTGGCCTTTTTTAGTAGAGCCGGAAGAGTTTAATCGGGCTGTAGAGCTGTTTTTGGAAGAGCAACAGCAAAAGCCCTCTGACTTTGAGGGATGACTTGTTGCTGTCAGCTTTTTGCTCTGATGGTTCAGGATTAGACCATTAAATTTTATTACCCCCACTCCCTACTCCCTACTCCCTACTCCCTACTCCCTAGGAAAAAGTAATTCACCCAATTTAGCTGGTATAATTAAGTAGTACCAAGGGGATTAATAAAGGAGAGTCATGAGCCTTTTAGGAAACATTATCTGGTTAATCTTTGGCGGTTTAGTGGTTGGTGCCGGTTACATTATCGGTGGATTAGGGATTTGTCTGACTATTATTGGCATCCCGTTTGGAATACAGGCTATCAAGCTGGGCATCGCTACTCTGGCACCATTTGGCAGAACGATTGAGGAAACGTCAGACGCTGGTAGCCTCCTCAATATGATTTTTAACATTATCTGGCTGCTCGTCTTTGGCTGGGAGATTGCCGTTGCTCATTTGGTCTCAGGGCTAATTTTAGCGATTACGATTATTGGCCTTCCCTTTGCCCAACAGCATTTTAAATTAATTCCCTTGTCTCTATTTCCCTTCGGCAGAGAGTTGCGCTAAATTTTCTAGTCAATACTTTTGTATTTATGGATAACACAGTTTTATTTGGTATGGGCACTTTGCAGGAGTGGCTAACAGTATTAGGTTATGCATCCTTAATTGCTTTTGTTTTTTGGCGCGTGATGCTCACAAAGCCGAAGTGATAGCTATTGATATACTATCGCAAAGGGAACAGGGAACAGGGAACAGGGAACAGGGAACAAAAATTATCACAATTCATTTAGCTTGTAGGGTGGGCAAAAACAGTTTGGTTCAAAAGAGTATTCTAGATAATATTACTTTGCCCACCCTACTTTAATTGGTATTTTTTTTACTACAAGATCGCGAACGCATTACAATATTGCGATCGCGTAGCGGCTCTAAAAGAGCATCGCACTATAAGGTACACAAGATTTCTTCCCGATTCCCGATTCCCGATTCCCGATTCCCGATTCCCTACTCCCTACTCCCTACACCCTACTCCGAAGCTCCTCACAACCAATTTCCCAGCAAAATAAAAGCCGACCAGTAAAAGGGGTGCTCAAATGCCTCGCTCTGCAACAGCTCCTGTTGAGCAAGACGCAGAGCTTCAGCCTTGGTAACCTTGCCTGTGGCTAACCTCTGATAGAAGCGAGTCATTAACTCTGTAGTGGCAAGATCGTCCACAGTCCATAGACTGGCAAGGGTACTGCGTGCCCCCCCACGCACGGCGATACCAGCCAATCCCAAAGCGGCTCGGGAGTCTCCTTTGGCTGTCTGACAAGCACTGAGGACGAGTAATTCAATCGGATTTTCTTGCTTTTGATCGGTTCTGATCAGACTATTTAATTCATTGAGATTGATCACGTCATCCCAGGTCAGCAGAAACGTTTCTTCAGCTACTGAACTAAATTCACCATGAGTTGCTAGATGAACCACTTTGTAACTAGAGGTATTAACTTCTGTATTGAAGTTGGATTCAGTAAAGGATTCATTGAGTAAAATCAATGAGGGAACTTGAGCCTTGATATTCTCTAATTCCACCTTCACTCCAGGAAGTGCTCCTAATTGGGGACGATGGGGACGAACTTCCGTCACTCCAGCACTCAGAACCGAAACGTTTTGTCTGACATTGGCTTGAGAGTCGATTAGTTGTAAACTAGGTGCTACCGCAATACTATATTTCTCGATCAAATGGTCTTCCCCGTCATAAAGCACAGACATGGGAAGATCACGCAGAGCCCCATCTGGTATAAATACTAGAGTGCGGATGTTACTCTTGGCTAGTTCGGTTTCAATGGAGCCGATTAACCAGTCGTGTATTGTTTGTCAGTTGTCCTTTCTCAGGACTCGCCAAGGGCTAGTAATATTTATCTTTACCGAAGCCAGTTGTTGTTCTATTTCTGTTTGAGGTAAGTTAGTAGTAATCTGGCGCAGGGGTTGTCCGGGCAAAGTTACAATTACTTCCAAGCGGTCTGGCAAGATAATGGTATAGAAGATAGCAGCGTTAGGATCTATTTCGTCGATATTAACGGGTTTAGCATCTAAACAAGCATCCCGAAAGAAGTTATCTAGTTCTGCGAGTTGTAGGGATTCAATCACATCTCGTGCTTGTTTGAGGTTTTCTTGAGATGCATTGGGTTCTAGGAGTAGTCCTACTAATTCTCGGTAGACTGGTTCGACGCTTTCGCGAAACTCAAACTGAAGATCGCTACTAATCGCGACTAGGTCACTACGGATAGATTTAAGGGTTTGCACCGATTGAGCATAGGCCGCGTTCGCGTAGCGGTTCCTTCGGAACATCGCGTTTTTTTTATCCTGTTTTAGATTCAGAATTCTGCCCAGTTGCCATTGCCATTGATAAGCTAAATCCGGAGCCTGGATTTCTTGAGCAATCAGTAAGGCTTTTTCCGTCAAGTCTTGGGCTTCATCAAGACGTTGATTGTATTCGTATAAGGTTCCCAAGTTACCGATGGCTTCAGCTTCGGCTCGTTTATCTCCTAAATTCCTAGCTAGCTTAATAGCATCGGCGAGATAAGTAGCTAGTTCCTTGGGAGATGTGAGTTGTGATGTTGTCGGTTTTAATAGGGTTTTGGCTAGATTAATTCTAGCATTGATAGCGGTCTTACTGGGAGATAATTTAGTTAAGGTATTTTCGATAGCTGGCAATAACTCTCTGGCTTGTGACCACTCTTGTTGAGCTATTACTATACTCAGTTGATTTAATTGTCCTTGAATCTTACTATCCGGTAAGGGAGATTCAAGGACAACCCGTTGATAGAAATCTATTGCCTCTGCTGTGTCTCCTTTTAATCTAGCGGTATTTCCTAAACTGAGCAGATTGTCAGCAATCAAGGTCTGATCTCGTAAGTTTTCCGCTATGGCTAAACTTTGTTGTAAAATTGCTTGAGATTCCTTGAATTTACCCACTCGGCGCAGCACATCACCTAGGTATTGGAGGGCGGTACTTTTGAGTTGGCTATCCGGTTGGTCTTGGATAGTTTCCTGGATTTGAGTTAAGGTTTTAGTAGCTTGATTATACAACCCTAATACTCGTAATGCTTGGACTTGGTAAATCTGACTTTATGTTAATTTAGTTAAGTCTCCGATATCTTGGTAGATAGCACTCGTTTGCTGCCAAGTGGATAAGGCTTTCTCCCCCTGACCTAGAGATAAGTAGACTTGTCCTTGAACTTCTAATATTTGGGCTTGTAATTGTTGATGTTCTGTAGTATTATCAAGTTTGTATAGTTTGGTTAAACTCTGGGATATTGTTTCTTTCGCTTGGTCTAGGTCTCCCAAGGTTTGATAAACTAAAGCGAGATTGACTAAGGAATTAATTTCACCAATAAAGTCGCCACTGTTGCTGTAGTTACTAATCATTTGCTCCAACAACGGGATAGCCTCTTGGTATTGACCTGTTTCATAGAGGTGTTGGGCTTGTTGGTCTAGGGAATCGGAATCCCCCCTAGCCCTTAATAAGGGGGGAAGGGAATCGGAATCCCCCCTAACCCCCCTTAATAAGGGGGGAAGGGAATCGGAATCCCCCCTAACCCCCCTTAATAAGGGGGGAAGGGAATCGGGTGTGATGACAACAGAATTTGATAATGCTTTGCCGGATGGCAGGAAGCAGGTTATTAATGCGTTCACGCAGTGGCTCTGAAAGAGCATCGCAATTAGAAATGATAGTTTTTTCATATCCCTACTCCCTACTCCCTACTCCCTACTCCCTGCTCCCTACTCCCTATTCCCACATGACAATCAAGATTGGGCAATATCTGCTCCACAGGAGTTCCGTTAAACGGTTGCGCAGTCAGAATAATCGTGCCATCCTTTGCTATTACCCAGCCTTGGGCTTCGATAATCACTTTTTTGTCTTGAGGGGGTGTGACTGTTCGCGTAGCGTGGCCAAAGGCCTTGGGTTGCTGTGGTAATGGTTTTCTAGTGCTGGGTAAGCCAGGACGAGTTCGCCACCTGACTGTTCTGTGGGCATTAATCACTGGATCTTCTGGAGTTGGTGGTAAACCGCCTTTGCCAGTAATAATAAAGGAACTGCCCCCAGCAATCCGATTATTTTCAAACGCACAAATGTCATTAGCCAGGATAGCTTCTGCATCGACCAGGATTCCTGGCAATTCGTTTAAGCCTGAGGTGGGGTCTACCTGTAAGATGTTGAGTATGACTTCACCGTTGAAGGATGGGCCAAGTTCAGACGTGGCAGTGATGTCATTGTCTGGAGTGAGACGGTCTCGAAACTCTAAACCAAAGATGCCTTTGGCATTAATGGTAACACTACCTCCTCGACCTTCTTCAGCATCGGCGGTGATGTCGCTATTTCCCAGACCGACTAGGGTATCAGTATCAATTTCTATATTTCCCCCAGTTGTTGTATTCTGAGCGTCAGTTAGAATCAAGCTTCGGTTGAGGAGTCGGATGTCACGGGAAAAGAGTTTAATATTGCTGTCGTCTCCTCCTGCTGTTTCTGCTGTGATCCTGCTATTGTTGTCAAGGAAGATGGAGTTGGCATTAATCTTTACCTCGCCTGCTGAACTGCCCTGTTCAAAACTTCTAGCACTAACTTCTGCTCCATCAGAGATGATTAACTTGTCAGTGGTAATATTCAAAAACCTTCCGGCATTTCCTGTTGCTTCTCGATTAGCTTGAATAAATAAGCCGCTGCGAGACCGACCATCCGCTGAGGTACCAATCAGTTTAACCGTAGAAGAAGCATCTACAGTCAAATTTCCCCCGTCCCCTTGACCAAGAGTCCTAGCTGAAACAGCTGCTCCATCAGAGACAATTAACTCCCCAGTGGTAATCTTCAAATCTCCCGCATTTTTTGTCCCTTCAGTTTGAGTAAACAAGCCGCTGATAAACCGAGCATCAGCTGAAGTACCAATCAGTTTAATCTTAGAAGAAGCATCCACAATCAAATCTCCCCCGTCCCCTTCACCAAGAGTCCTAGCTGAAACAAATGCTCCATCAGAGACGATTAACTCCCCAGTGGTAATCTTCAACTCTCCCCCATTTCCTCTCCCAAAAGTTTGAGTAAACAAGCCGCTGAAAAACCGACCATTGGCTGAGCTACCAATCAGTTGAACAGTAGAGTCGGCATCCACAGTCAAATCTGCTCCGTCCCCTTCACCAAAAGTGCTAGCTGAAACAAGTGCTCCATCAGAGACGATTAACTCCCCAGTGGTAATCTTCAACTCTCCCCCATTTCCTCTCCCTAGAGTTCGAGTAAACAAACCGCTGGCAAACCGACCATCAGCTGAGGTACCAATCAGTTGAGTCGAGTCGGCATTAACAGTCAAAGTTCCGCTGTCCCCTTCACCGATTGTGCTAGCTGAAACAAATGCTCCATCAGAGACAATTAACTCCCCAGTGGTAATACTCAAATTTTGCGCATTTCCTGACCCAAAAGTTTCAGCAAACAAGCCACTGGGAAACGTCTCATCGGCTGAGATACCAATCACTTTAACAGTAGAGGAGACATTCAAAGTCAAATCTCCGCTATCCCCTTCACCAAAAGTGCTAGCTGAAACAAATGCTCCATCAGAAACAATTAACTCCCCAGTGGTAATACTCACATCTCCACCCTGTCCTGAGCTAAATACATCCGTAGTTATTAGAGAACCACCCTCAAGACTGAACTGTGAAGCTCGAACCTCTATCCCACCGCCACTGCCACTCCCTTCGGTATCCGCAAACATAAAAGAGCGATCGCGTAAACTCACATTAGCCCCCTGCACCTGGATACTCCCACCACTTTCGCCACTGGTAATGACAAAATCACGATCGGACAAACTAATATCCTGAAACTCTTGAACTGCTGAATAATCCAACACCAAACTCGTATCGGTTGGGGTCAAGTTCACCACACCAAATGCACCAACACTCCCCAGCTCAATCCGTCCATCCAATGCAGCTAGAACAGCACCAGGAAGATTAACCTCACCACCAATCAGCCCTAAGGTTTGACCATTTGGTACCCGAAACAGACTAGATTGATTAGTAATAGTCCCTGGATTTGATCCATATTGCAACCCAGATGGTATATTAATAGTCAACAACGGTTTATCATTGGGATTTTTAGTGCTGAAAACTTTACCATCTTCAAACAAAACACTCTCAGCAGTACTCCCAAAAAATGAACCTCCCACATCCAGTCTGCTATTGGGACCAAAGACAATACCGTTGGGATTGATCAAAAATAAATTAGCATTTCCCAATACTCCTAGAGTCCCCAAAATATTGGAAACATTACCTCCGGTTACCCGACTCAGGATGTTGGCAACTCCAGCAGGATTATCAAAATAAGCTCCTGCGAGCTCGGCTACATTAAAATCTGAAAAGCTGTGGAATAGATTACTGTCTCTAATCGCCCCACCTTCAATTAAATCTATTACAATTCCGTTAATATTGAGATTGGTTACCACAGAGCTTTCATTCCCCAGGGTATTATCTGGGGTAATTTGCCCTAATGCCGTAGTTGCAGCTAGTAGAGAATACAGCAACACGCTAGTTGCTGGCACCAGTGGGGAAATCCGAGGTTTCATAGTAATCAATAAGCTACCGAGTTTTCGGATTATTTCATAAAATTTACTTCAGCTTGATTGATTTACAAATTCTTTAAAAAAAATTTAATTAAAATTTACAATAAAAGGGAGCAGGGAGCCTCGGAGCAGGGAGTCGGGAGTCGGGAGTCGGGAGTCGGGAGTCGGGAATAAAATTATTTGCCTATTGCCTATTGCCTCCCCCCCTTACGCGCGGGGGGTTAGGGGGGATTCCTCTTGCCTTGCCCGTAGCACTATATCAACTCCCTAACTAACCTTAACAAATCACCTTAACAAATCATTAGAATCCCGCACCACTAATGGGTTATAATGGAATTGGGATGAAGAAATACATCCTAATGATATAACTTCTAGGGAGGCCAAAAATGAAATTCAATATTTTGGCAACGTTAACTTTAGTCGCTTCTCTGTTCTTCACTGGTTCAGCAGTAGCTGAGAACCCAGACCAGGTGCAACAGTTGCTCTTAACTGGTGCATGTGAAGGATGTAATTTAAAAGGAGCGGATCTATCGGGTGCACATCTACTAGGCGCTGATTTGAGGAATGCTAACCTGCAAGGAGCAAACTTAATCGAAGCCAACCTAGAAGGTGCTGACCTGACTGGTGCCAACTTAAACGGGGCTAACTTAACCCAAGCCTTTGTCACCAATGCCAGTTTAAACTGTGCTAATCTCAACCAAGTGAATTTGACAGCAGCCAAGCTTTACGACACCGATGTGTCTGGAGCTGTCATGAACAACATTACCTTAACTGATGCCGAGATATTTGAAACTGGCATTGGCATTGGTGGTAGTGCCGATGAATTCAATTTCAATGTCGAGTGTAGAGTAGATTCTTGATACTCTCTAATTCCTACTAATGATTCTTACCAAAAATTTTTGCTAAGGGCGGGAGCGAATAGCGCTTTCCGCCATTTTAGTTTAAGTTTTGCTTGTAGGGTGGGCAAAAATAGTTTGGTTTTTTTGAGTATTCTAGATTAGAGAACTTTGCCCACCCTACTACTGACTAATGACTAAGGGCGGGAGCGAATAGCGCTTTCCGCCATTTTAGTTTAAGTCTTGCTTGTAGGGTGGGCAAAAATAGTTTGGTTTTTTTGAGTATTCTAGATTAGAGAACTTTGCCCACCCTACTACTGACTGTTCGCGTAGCACCTCAAGTAGCGCATATGCTTACAAAGATGCAGCTATGGGAATCTGTGCAGCTCAACCATTAGCTGTTACGATCGGGAACTAACCCAGAAAATCCCAGGGGAGGGAAAGTTGACCGAATTTCTAGATTTTCTTAAGCACAAGTATGCTTATGTTGCCGTTGGTGAATTCAAGCCAGGCAAATTTCAAGAAGCTCAGGATCTTTACGAGAAAGCTGTATCTACCTATATCCAAGGGTTCAAAGGAGCTTACCTACTGCAAGAACCTGGAACCGATCGGGGGATTGCCGTGATATTTTGGGAAAGTATAGCGGATATGGAAGATAATCAAAGTGAGGCTTATCAGGCGATCTTAAACCAAATGTCTCACTTGTTTACCAAAGCTCCCACCACATCTTTCTACGAAGTGTGCAGTGAAATCCAGCCTCCGAATTCTTAATTCTCAATTCTTAATTCTCAATTCTTAATTCTCAAGACTCATGCGATCGCAAACGGTCATGCTAGTTGCAGAAGTGCGATCGCATTAAACTACCAATAATATATTTTTATATCTAGAGCGGATGGGGGGAATCGAACCCCCATCATCAGCTTGGAAGGCTGAGGTTTTACCACTAAACTACATCCGCATTGTTTCGTGTACTTCTTGCATCATAACATAACAAAATCAAAGTGCAACATTTTTTAGTTCAAAATTCTGGACTCTTCCGAGATCCGCTGTTCCCTGCTCCCTTCCCCCCTTACGGGCGGGGGGTTAGGGGGGATCCGCTGCTCCCTGCTCCCTAAAAAAATGACCAAAAATTTTGGGTCTCAAGCCCCGTCCTTCTAGGACGGCTTTTAAGTAGAGTATGTTATAATAAACATGTAGCCTAGTACAGGTAGGATTCGTCGGTACTGCCAATTTAAAAACAACGACGTAAAGCGATACTAGTACACGAGGAGCGAAAAACCTCGCCAAAACGCATGGATCTGCCACGGATACCGAAAACCAGTAAAATAGCAAATTGAAATACAAACGTACCGTGGGGCACACGGAAACTGAGAAAACTCAACGCTTAGGGAGATAAGCCCACTGGGGTTAGTTAAATTAGGCTAGGTATTTGGTTTTTAAACGGATATTGGGCTTAAATATTGCCTTTCCTGGATAACTAATTTTAAGGCATGTCGATGAACTAAGAATCCCCGCTCTTATAGGGCGGGGAGTGTCAAAACTAGTATAAATCACTAATCACTAATAGTGAGTTGGAAGCGATACGCTTGCACAACTGCTTGACCTGCCATGTCAGTAGGGGCAAACAACCAATCCCGAATCACCTGCTGAGCTAGTTGCTGAGCCTGATCACTACTAATCTTGCCTTGCTGCACTTGAATATAGTCCGCTAGCAGTTCCGGTTTCCCATTGGAATCAATTAATAGCACCACCTTCAACACTAACTCTTCCGATAAATCAATACCTGTCAAATTCAGCTCCTTAGCGGAAAATTCGGATTTGTTAGCTGGTAGAGGTAGAGCCAATTGGTCTGGAATATCCCGATTCGGATTAGTCAGACCAAAGTTACTCATCTTAGCCACAAAGCTATCTTTTGATGCCGACTCTTCCGGGATGCTGGAAGCCGGTGGCTGAATCGGTGGTGCCAGAGGTAAGGGTGAAGGTAGGGGCGTTGGGATTACTGGAATCGGCTTAACAGGAGTGATCGGAGTTGTTGGTTCAGGTGGGGGGACAGGTATAGTTAATTGATAATCTGTTGGCGGTGCTAAGTCTTTAACTGGTAAGATATCCTCTGTCGGTGTTGGCTTTACCTCACCCTCAGTGGCCTCAATGGTAGAGTTAGAGACAGTTTGGTGATTAAGATTCCGATCTGACCTAGGACTGGTGAGAGCTAAATCAATGGTTTGATCGATTAGAGCTGTTGATGGGTCTTCTGGTGATGTCTCTTGCTCAGCTATATCTTCCGGAATGATATCAATCAGATCAATGGCAATCAAATCCTGACTGGGTTGCGAACTCTCGAAGCGCCCCATCAAGAGCATAGACACTATCCACAAGAAGCATAGATGAATGACAATAGATGCCAAAACCATTGCCAACCATAACATTGGCCCGTTAAAGTTACGTGGTTCTGGTACATTAGGGGGATGATTTGGGGGCAAAAGTTTTAGGGTCATTCTTGGGCTAGAGCGTTGATTGATAAATGCAATATTATGATTAACTAGCCGTGCGGGAAGTCCCACGCTAACCCTACGGGTATAGCGTGTTTGTTGAAAGCACGGACAGGATTTAAGAAAAATCACCGATCTCTTGACACGTTAAGGTTAAATATATATAATAGTAACTAAGGTCGATTTTGAAGTTACCGTAAGAATAAAGAAGCCTTAATCACAAAGATTTAACCCTTTTATGCATAGCCGACTAACCATAAAGGCTTCTTTATTCTAAGGTTTCATCTCCAACAAGGTTAAGTGCAATGAAACATAAAGCCGTCAAAGTCAGAATTTATCCAACACAAGAGCAAGTTCAAATATTAGCCCAACATTTTGGATGTTCTCGCTGGTGGTGGAATTATGCGTGCTTTTCAGTGTATAGAAACTTACAAGGAGACTGGCAAGGGGCTAAAGCAATCTGCACTCAACTCTATGCTGCCAAAACTCAAAAAAGAGAAAGAGACTGAATGGCTAAAAGATTGTTACTCCCAGGTGCTGCAATCTGTGAGCTTAAATCTTAGTCGTGCATATCAGAACTTTTTTCAAGGTAGAGCCAAATATCCTAGATTCAAGTCATATCATCATCGCCAATCAATTCAGTACCCCCAGAAAGTCAAGCAAGTGGGTGACTGTCTTAAATTTCCCGGAAAATTGGGAGTTGTCAAGGCAGTAATTCACCGCCCATTAGATGGGACAATCAAAACTGTAACAGTCAGTAAAGACCCTTCTGGAAAATACTATGCTTCCGTCTTAATGGAATACGAATCTGATGAACCGAAACCATCAACGAACGGGAATGTGATTGGGATTGACTTGGGTATCAAGGATTTTGCTATTACCTACGACGGCGAAAAAACCTCTAAATTTGGCAATCCCAAGCCTATAAATAGATACCAAAAAAAACTAGCCAAAAAACAACGCATTGCAGCCCGAAAAAAGAAGGGTAGCAATGGAAGCAAAAAAGCGCGTAAGATTGTAGCTAAGGTATATGAACGCATTGGAAATGTCCGCCAAGACTACTTGCATAAGCTATCTAGGAAGATCGTAGATCAGAACCAGGTAGTGGTAGTCGAAAACCTAAACGTCAAGGGCATGCTGTGCGCTACGCGCACGCTTCGCGAACGTAACCACAAATTAGCTAAAGCAATATCTGATCTGAGTTGGGGAACCTTTGTAAATTTTCTTTCTTATAAATGCGAAAAAGAAGGAAAAGTCCTGGTCGAGATAGATCGATGGTTTCCCAGTTCTAAAACCTGCTCTAATTGTCATTACCGAATCAAAGAGTTACCGCTAGATGTAAGGTCTTGGATTTGTCCAAGCTGTAGCACTCATCACGATAGAGATGGTAATGCGGCAAAGAATATTAGAGCAGAAGGTATCAGAATGCTATCCTCCTCTGGAACAGGGGAGGTCAACGCCAGTGGAGAAGAAGTAAGACCAAAGCGAGGGCGTCCGTCCAAGCTAAGGCATTCTTCGGTGAAACTGGAAGCCTACACTGTACCCAACGGGTCAGTGTAGGTAGTTCACGCTCCCATCCCAGAATAATGCTTTAACCCCTTACGCCATAACCAGCGGTTGACTAGGAAAAATATTAAACTCCAACCTAGAATCACCAACATTCCCCCCACCACATTCACAGGTAAACCAATGAACAGTGCTGCTGGGAAGTGAATCAGATAAGGGTAGGGTGTCCACTGGGCAATTTCCCTGACCAAAGGAGGAAAGACTTCCAACGGAGCAATTAACCCAGAAAGGAATAAGTAGAGCAAAAATGATAATTCTTCAATAGCACTAGCCCGTTCTGTCCAAAAGGCGAACATGGCAAAGGTATACTGCATCAAAAAGCGTAGGGCAAAGCTCATTGCCACCACCAGGCAACCGAGTAACAGATTGCCAAGATTCGGTACCCAAGCTGCTTCGGGATACAGCAGGAAAAACAAACCGATTAGCCCTAGGTTAAACGGCATACGGATAAATCGTTCTGCTAAGTGAGCGGCTACCTGATGCCACACTGGATCAATTGGCTGTAGTAATCGTGGGGAAAGCTTCCCTTGCAACACTTGTTCTTGAAATTCGAAAATCACCCATACCAAGTTGAACTGGCGGATAAAAAACACTGAGATAAAGTAACGGGCAAATTCTATAGAATTCAGACCAAATTCTGCTTCTTGGGATGCCTTGGTCCAAATCCCCATTAGAATCAGAGGTAACAGATTCGACAGTACCCAAAAAAATATTTCTGCCCGATACTCCATCATATGGGCGTAATAAACACTGAGGAAGGTTTTAATGATTTTTATCGCACGCTTCATTTATTTTTGAGGGTAGGGAGTAGGGAGTAGGGAGTAGGGAGTAGGGAGTAGGGAGTAGGGAACAGGGAACAGGGAACAGGGAACAGGGAACAGGGAACAGGGAACAGGGAGTAGTAAATTTATACTCCAAAAATTCTCAATTCTTAATTCTCAATTCTTAATTCTCAATTCTTAATTCTTAATTCTCAATTCTTAATTCTTAATTCTTAATTCTTAATTCTTAATTCTTAATTCTTAATTCTTAATTCTGCTGCAGCGAAGTTCACTCTACTACTCCTGCCTGGAAAACACGACCAATAACTTCTTCAATGGGGGGGTCAGTTACGCTTAAATCTATCACCTCCAGCTCAGCGAGAATCCGAGCCACAGTCTCGGTAAGCACTTCCCGACGCACTAGGAAACGCACGTGGTGACCATCCACTTCTTTGAGTTCACCATAGCGCTGTAAAGAGGTTTCCTCCCCAGTCTTTACCTCAGGTAACGGCTGGGCAAGTTCTACCGTGATGTCACGATAGGGAGCAAAGCGGCCAAGTAATCCGTCTAGAGACCCATCGTAAATCAGCCTACCTTGATGGATTAATAGCACCCGTTCACAAAGAGCAGTGATATCAGCCATGTAATGACTGGTTAAAAGTATTGTTGCTCCTGTGTGTTGGTTGTACTCCCGTAAGAAATCCCGTACGGCCAATTGAGCATTGACATCTAATCCCAAAGTAGGTTCATCTAAAAATAGGACTTGGGGCTGGTGTAGTAGTGCTGCTAGTAGTTCCGCTTTCATGCGCTCTCCTAGGGAGAGTTTTCTTACTGGCTGAGTCAGTTTCCCTTCTAGGGACAGCATCTCGGTAAGTTCCCCAACTCGATACTTATAGTCAGTATCAGAAATACCATAGACAGCGGCATTGATTCTCAGGGAATCTAGGGCTGGTAAGTCCCAAAGCAACTGTTGCTTCTGCCCCATAACTAGGGTAATTTTTTTCAAAAAGCCTGGTTGACGTCGTTTGGGAATGTAATCCACAACTCTGACTCGACCCTGAGACGGATGAATCAGTCCAGTGAGCATCTTGAGAGTAGTGGTTTTGCCAGCACCATTGGGCCCTAAGAATCCCACTACTTCTCCAAAGCCAATTTCAAAGGAAACGTCTTGGACAGCTTTGACTGAACGGTAGGTACGGCGGAAGAAATGGTTTAAGGTACCTTTTAGCCCTGGTTGTTTAATTGCTACTGGGTAGATTTTGCTGAGGTTTTCGACAATAACAATAGACATATAGGAAACAGAACAGGGAGTAGGGAGTAGGGAATAGGGAATAGGGAGTAGGGAGTAGGGAGTCGGGAGTCGGGAGTCGGGAGTCGGGAGTCGGGAGTCGGGAGTAGAATAGTTGGCTTTTAACCTAAGCTATTGATTATTGCCAATTAAGGTTAAGGTTATCGAATTTTCCTTGTTACATCATCTGCTGCCAATGGCTATATGATCAACGATACCCAGCTTGGTACAATGTCAGACTTGATTGACTTAATTAGTTTGCCATTGTGGCAGTACAGTTGACTAGGGATTGATTACTCAATTAGGAAAAGCGATCGCGTAACGTGACCTACGGTCAATCGCATTTACCTGTTCGTCTTCTGATTTCCCTACTCCCTACTCCCTACTCCCTACTCCCTACTCCCTAATGCGATCGCGTAACGTGACCTACGGTCAATCGCATTTACCTGTTCGTCTTCTGATTTCCCTACTCCCTACTCCCTACTCCCTACTCCCTACTCCCTAATGCGATCGCATAATTTGTTTCTGTGGGAGTTTGACACACTATCCATTAATTAGCTAAAAAGGAGTGTCGCCCTACCGCCTCTAGGGTGGCATTAGCTGGCAGATGTAATTACTCAGAGGAAAAAGTTACCATGCCGATCACACCGACTTATCCAGGTGTTTACATCGAAGAAATTCCCAGTGGAGTCCGGACAATCACTGGAATTGCGACTTCGATTACGGCGTTCATAGGTCGTGCTCTTAGAGGACCTGTGGATGAAGCTGTGCTAATCAACAGCTACGGAGATTTTGAGCGTAGGTTTGGTGGATTGTGGGTAGATAGTACCCTCGGTTTCGCTGTACGGGATTTCTACCTCAATGGCGGTAGCCAAGCGGTGATTGTGCGCCTTTACCAACCAGATGCTGACCCGGCCAAATCACTAGCAACTTTGACCCTAGGTAGTGCTCCCAATACTCTGACCCTAGAAGCTGCCTCCGAAGGTGCCTGGGGGAATAATTTACGAGCCAGGATTGACCATGACTTGGCGGTGAGTGACGCACAGGCAATAAGCGAAAAATTGTTTAATCTATCGGTTCAGGATACCAGCACCGGTGAGATTGAAACATTCCGCAACGTTTCGGTGATGCCTGGACATGCTCGCCAAGTGGATAACGTTCTGAAAAACCAATCTAAGTTGGTGCGGGTATCTGGTGCTCTGCCAGCGGAACGACCGGATGATAGTGATGCTGCCCTCAATCAAGCTATTGCCACGGGAAGCGCCCCTGGGGCAACTGATGCTGAGAAACAGGCACAAGCAACTGCTGAAGCAGAATTGAAAAAGGACCCCTTCGAGAGTGCTCAGCGGTCAACTGGGGTAGCTGATGCTGACAAAGCAACGGATGGTCAGGCTCTGACGGAGGCTAACTTTACTGGCTCAGGCACTGAAGCCAACAAAACAGGATTGTATGCCCTTGAACAAGCAGACCTGTTTAGCTTGCTTTGCATCCCTCCCTACAACAGCACTAATGATGTGGATGCCAGCTTGATTGATGCAGCGATCGCTTATTGTCAAAAACGACGGGCGATGCTGTTGATTGATCCTCCTAGCACTTGGACTGATAAGGATAAAGCCAAAACTGGGATTAAATCAGAGGTAGGCAGTACCAGTGAAAATGCAGCCATTTTCTTCCCACGTCTGAAACAGGCGAACCCCCTTAAAGATAATCAAGTGGAAGAGTTTGTGCCCTGTGGCACCGTGGCCGGGGTCTTTTCTCGTACAGATGGTGACCGAGGGATTTGGAAAGCACCCGCAGGTTTGGAAGCAACCTTAGTGGGAGTGCCACAGTTGAGTGTTTCCCTAACTGATGCGGAAAATGGTGAGTTGAACCAGCTTGGGATTAACTGTTTGCGCACAATGCCAGCAGCAGGTCGGGTAATCTGGGGCTCACGGACACGGGTTGGTGATGACCGTCTGGCTTCGGAGTGGAAGTATATCCCCGTGCGCAGGCTAGCCCTTTACCTACAAGAAAGCCTTTACCGTGGTACCCAATGGGTAGTATTTGAACCGAACGATGAACCCCTTTGGTCTCAGATTCGACTAAATCTAGGCGCGTTTATGAACAATCTATTTCGTCAGGGAGCCTTCCAAGGTAAGTCCCCTGCGGAAGCCTATTTCGTCAAATGTGATAAGGAAACTACTACCCAGGATGATATCAATCTGGGAATTGTGAATATCATGGTGGGTTTTGCTCCCTTGAAACCAGCGGAATTTGTAATTATTAAGTTCCAGCAGCTAGCTGGACAAAGTGGTGCCTAATACCAAATTGTGATCAAAAGACGGGGAGATCAGGAGATTTATAGGCTCTGCTCTGGACATCTCCGAAGACATCCCTGGAATTAATTGATTTAAGACAGTTAATACCAAGTATCAAAGCAATTTGGTATAAGCATAATTAGGAGGAAATATGGCTCAATTTAGTGTTAATGCCCAGCGTTTTGACCCCTATAAAACCTTCAAATTCCGGGTCAAGTGGGATGGCAGATATGTAGCTGGTGTCAGCAGAGTAGGTGCTCTCAGACGCAGCACTGAAGTGATTCAACACCGTGAGGGTGGTGACCCCAGTAGCCAACGCATGTCACCAGGACAAACTAATTATGAAGCGATTACCCTAGAACGTGGTGTTACCCACGACCCAGAGTTTGAGAAATGGGCCAACAAGGTTTGGAACTATGGCTCTGGCTTAGGTGCTGAAGTCTCTCTGAAGGACTTTCGCAAAGACATTATCATCGAATTGATGAATGAGGCAGGACAAGTAGCGATCGCATACAAAGTTTATCGTTGCTGGGTCTCAGAATATGAGGCACTGCCTGACCTAGATGCTAACGACAATGCCGTAGCCATTCAAAACATTACCCTGCAAAATGAGGGTTGGGAACGTGACTATGAAGTGACTGAGCCAGAAGAGCCTACTTTCACTGAACCTAGCTAATCTTAAAGGTTAGCTGATTGTTCGCCTTTGGCGTTTTTTTTATTTAACTAGTACTGCTGTGCGGAATTCAAAATTCAAAATTCAAAGTTCAAAATTATTACATGTTTAATATATAACAGTTTTGCTCGTTTTGAATGGTATATTGATTTCCGCTATGCTGTACTATAATAGTAACTATAAACTACGTCAGTATCAAAAATTCTTAATTCTTAATTCTTAATTCTTAATTCTTAATTCTTAATTCTTAATTCTTAATTCTTAATTCAACTTGGTGGTGCGTTACGGTGCGGGCTATCCCAATACTGGCCCTCGGGGTTAAACATCAGGGCGAGCCCGCCCCTAACGCACCCTACGCACTAAATTCTAAATTCTAAATTCTAAATTCTAAATTCTTAATTCTTAATTCTTAATTCTATGCGATCGCTATCCGCTGATAAGATTATAAAATGTTGGGAAATTGGACAAGTTCAGCATCCTCTAGACCGGGCGCTGACCTTGCTAAGATTTGCTTTTCCCGACAAGTCGGCGGTTGAGCTAGCTTCCCTTAGTATTGGACAACGGGATGGATATCTGTTGAGTTTAAGGGAAATTACCTTTGGACCGAAACTCAATAGTTTTGCCGAATGTCCCAATTGTCGTGAGCGTCTGGAATTCACGATGAATGTAGGAGATATGCGCTTGGTTGACCCTTTTGAATCAAAGCAGCAAGAGTATCAAACTACAGTGAATGGGTATAGGTTACAATTTCGTTTGCCCAACAGTTGGGATTTAGCAACGATTGTAAACTATACCGATGAGACTACTGCCTCGAAATTTCTGGGAAAGCGCTGTTTGCTAGAGGCTAGCTATGATGGGATGAGGGTTGCCTATGAGGATTTGCCTAGGTCAGTAGTGACTCAACTGGCAGAGCAAATAGCTGAATGTGACCCCCAGGGGGAAATGTTGTTAAACCTCAATTGTCCTGCTTGTGGTCACGGCTGGCAGGTTTTGTTTGATATCGTTTCCTTTTTCTGGATCGAACTTAGTGCTCAGGCCAAGCGCTTACTCAGACAGGTGCATCGACTGGCTCGTTTCTATGGGTGGCGAGAGGCAGATATCCTATCTATGAGTACAGTACGACGACAGTTTTATTTGGACTTGATTGACTAATGGCTGACTTTCTTACTGGCCTGGCTAGGCGTACTTTAGGGTTAACTCCAGTGGTGCAACCGATGATTGCTTCGGTGTTTGCCAACAATGCTAACAATTTAATGATGGCTGCTGACTATTCTTCAGTTTGGGAACAGGAATCTGAATCACTAAGGGAACAGGCAACAGGGAACAGAGAAGGGGAACAGGCAATAGGCAATAGGGAAGTTTCACTGTTGGAGTCATCGGCAGAGTTAGTTGAACAGAGTCTGCCAGAGGGGCAAGCTAATTTAGAAGCATCCTATCCTCAACAGCAAGACCAGCTAAGGGAAATACCTTTGGCTGAGGATGAGCAACCGATAAATAAGATAACTAACCAGATAAGTAATCATCTCACTAGCCCTAACTACTCCGAATCCTTGCTATCATCAGGGATTAATCTTAACTATACCGATAGCAGCACTGACAATAAAATAAGTGATAATCCAACTAGGGATAATTATCAGCAATCTTTGCTATCACCAGAGATTACTCCTAACTATACCGATAGCAGTAGCAACAATAAGATAAGTGATAATCCCATTAGCCCTAATTACCAACAATCTTTGATAGCACCAATTGCTGCTGAAATCGAGAGCAGCATTAACGATAAGATAAATAATCAGACAGATAGAGCTAATTATCAGCAATCGAAGCTATCATCAGAGATTACTCCTAACTATACCGAGAGCAGTAGCAACAAGATAAGTGATAATCCCACTAGCCCTAATTACCAGCAATCGAAGCTATCATCAGAGATTACTCCTAACTATACCGAGAGCAGCAGCAGCAAGAAGATAAGTGATAATCCCATTAGCCCTAATTACCAACAATCATCGATATCATCAGGGATTAATCTTAACTATACCGATAGCAGCACTAACAATAAGATAAGTGATAATCCCA
>NZ_JAAHHW010000330.1 GCF_010692325.1 Moorena sp. SIO3I8
ATCCCATCAACGACGAGCCAAGAGCCTATTTCGTTTGGGATTTGATTATCTGCGCTCAATTTTCACCAATCTTGACCACCAGTTCCCAGCTTTTCTTAACTCTCTCCATTTTTTGTCCTGTACTTAGATGTATTATATCTTCATACCAATACATTTATACTAATTGTGAATTTTCCTCTAGAAAATATAGTTAAAAATTCAAATTTACCGATTTACCAAACACCAGGTAGCCTAATCTCTCTATGACTTCCAGTGACGGTGATTTAGAGGGGTTTGCCACGGTTCTGGAATAGAATTGGTTGTGTAGGGAGTAAGAGGGCAAACAATGGGAACAGGAGGAACAGAGGGAAGACGAGTCAAGGGGTTCAGTCCCCAAACTACTGTATTCCACTAACCTCTAACCACTGACTGGGTTAAGGCTTGTTCGTAGCATTGACCAGCGCGATCCCAGGTGTATTCATCCTCGATCAATGAGCGCCCGTTTTGGGACAACTTTGCTCGCAGTTGTGGGTCTTCAAACAAACGAGTGATGGCACTAATATACTCCTTAACATGATTTGCCCGCAATGCTCGCAGAGGTGTATTGGCACCATCAACCGCTAGTCCCTCCAAACCGCGATCGCTTCCTACTACAGGTACCCCAGCCGCCATTGCTTCGAGGGTCTTGTTTTTAATGCCAAAGCCAGTCCGCATCGGTACCACACAGATAGTTGCTTGATGGAGATACTCTACCATTGATGGCACACGACCGGTGACCGTAATTCCCGACAATTCTGCCAACTCCAACACCGAAGGTACTGGTCTTGCTCCTACCAGTTGCAGCTTAGCATCTCGATAACGTTCTTTAATTGCTGGAAATACCTCCAAGCTTAAAAAGCTTACAGCATCAATGTTGGCTCGGTTATCCATAGCTCCAATAAACACTATGCGATGTCCCCCTGGGTCAGCAGTGCGTTGGGGAAATTGAGTCAAATCCACCCCATTGGGAATCACCACAATTTTACCCGATGGCTTGTAGGCAGCTATCTGGCTTTGATCCTCCGGTGTTGTGACCACAAGGCCATTAAATTTGGCACAGTATCGTTCCTCGTAGCGGCGCAACAGGGGTAAATTTAACTGGTCTCTGAGCTGATTTTCCGAGGTTCCTGTTTCCAACTGGTTACGGAAGGTACCATACACAGAACTGTGAATATTCACCACCGTTCCCAGCTGCTGTCGCCATTCTGGTCGTACATATATTTCATTTACACTATGTTCACAGGTAATAATGTCAAACCGTCCAGCCGCCACAGCTTTATCCACCCATTGTTGAATGTCCCGGGAGTAGAGATGTAGCACACTGGGGGGAATTCCCTGGCTTAAAAAATTACTAAATCGCTTTACTTTGCCCCAGATTCCTCCTGAGGGTTCAGAAGGCTTTGGTTGGGGGAAAACCACCAATTCATCTACCCATTTCCCGAGTTTTTCCACTTCCTGATCCGTGACATCTTCTGAACGTTGAGTAATCATGGTGATATCATGACTTAACTTAAGATGTTTTAGTAAATTAAATGTCCGTACCTGAGTTCCTCCCCTAGTGGGGGGATAAGGAAAGGTGGCAGATAGCATGAGAATTTTCATCATATCTTCAGGTTAGGTAAGAAATTGCTATAAGTTATATCTAGTTCGTTGTAACCGGACTTGATATCAGGCATCCAATAGGATAATTTTATGTCAACAAATCAATGAATTGAGTGACTTGATAGTTTCATCTATAACAATA
>NZ_JAAHHW010000331.1 GCF_010692325.1 Moorena sp. SIO3I8
ATACACTGGAGCAAGCCGAAAGGCCGGTCATAGACCGAGTTTACCCAGGAGCTGGGTGAGGTGAAAGTCTCACGCCCAGTTCTGAAGCGGAGGTGCTCCCCTTAATAGGGGACATCGACCGTAACAAAAGCAGAAATGGAAGAAACTCCGCCAAAGCCTATTCCGCCTACAGAAAAGAGTGTATAAAGCAGTTCAAGCTGGAGACCTCAAGAAAGCTAGGTCACTACAGAAATTGATTCTGAAATCTCGCGCAGCACAGCTTCTAGCTGTACGTCAGGTCACACAACTCAATAAGGGTAAAAAAACAGCTGGAGTAGACGGGAAGTCATCCCTCAACTACAGGGAACGCATGAAACTGGTTGAAACACTGAACCAATATGGATGCGACTGGCACCATAATGGACTACGGGAACACCCCATTAAGAAAAAGAATGGGAAAACCCGAATGTTGAAGATACCTACCATCGCAGACCGAGCATGGCAATGCTTAGCAAAATTCGCACTGGAACCAGCACACGAAGCTACCTTTCACGCTCGGAGTTACGGGTTTAGGACTGGAAGAAGTGCCCAGGATGCACAGAAAGGACTGTTCAATCAACTGAACTCAAACTGTAATGGCATCAAAAAGCGAATCATAGAGCTAGACATCAAGAAATGCTTTGACCGCATCACACACAGCTCAATCATGGATAGATTGATAGCTCCTGCGCACCTAAAACAGGGGATTTACAGGTGCCTAAAAGCAGGCATCAATCCGGAATTCCCAGAGCAAGGAACACCCCAAGGTGGTGTGGTCAGCCCCTTATTGGCAAACGTGGCTTTAAACGGTATAGAGGACATACACACAAGCCTGCGTTACGCAGACGATATGGTATTCATCCTTAAGCCTAAAGACGATGCCGAGAAAATCCTCTCAAAAGTCAAGACATTCTTGGCGGAGAGAGGAATGGAAATCAGTGAAGAAAAGACCAAGCTAACAAGAGCGACAGACGGATTTGATTTCCTAGGGTGGAAATTCCGCGTTAGAAAAGACGGAAAATTCTCGTGCATTCCCTCAGAGGATAACCACAGAACAATTCGTCAGAAAATTAAAGCCGTAGTCAACAGCTCGAATTATGGTGCAGAAGTAAAAGCCAAGAAACTAGCCCCCATCGTTCGCGGATGGCGTAACTACCATTCTAGCTGCGATATGAGCAGCTCAAGGGATAGCCTCTGGTTCATGAAGAAAACCGCAAATCGTAAATTCCGCAAGGAAAAGAAAATAAACCGGTATAAAGCCAATGAACTATGTAAAAAAGCCTTCCCAAAGGTTGGTTACAAACAAAACCAACACGTGAACGTAAAGGGGACTAAGTCACCCTACGACGGCGACCTAGTCTATTGGAGCAAGAGAAACTCAAGACTCTACTCTGATGCTACATCTGACGCATTGAAAAGGCAAAACCATTCCTGTGGACACTGCGGATTGAAGTTCCTAGAAGACGAGTTCGTACATCTTCATCACATTGATGAAAACCACGACAACTGGAAAACGAAGAACTTGCTAGCAGTTCACCAGAGCTGCCACCAGCAGATACACTGGAGCACTCCTACAGGAGAGGATATCTAGGAGCCGTATGAGGTGAAAGCGCGCGACCTGAACTGGTCAAGTAAAGCGGGGAGCCGACTCCCCAGGGTAATTTACACCACCTACCCTCACGTAAAACAACCTTTTAGGTTGGACTCAATACCTTTTGGTAACAAAAGGGAAATATGC
>NZ_JAAHHW010000332.1 GCF_010692325.1 Moorena sp. SIO3I8
AGTATTACTTGGTGCTTACCAGGGCTGGCGTGCTCTAAAAGGGGACCCCCGAGATGCCTGGATTCGCACTACTGCGATCGCATTTGCGGCTACAGGGGGTACTAGTTTTTACAACGCTGACCTAACCGATGCTGACTTTACCGGAGCTACCCTCAAAAGTACAGATTTAAGAAAGGCTAATCTTACTGGTGCTAGTTTGGAAAATACTAGTAAACTTGACCTGGCTAGACGAGATTAAACGTAAGCTATCAACCGTCAGCTGTTAGCTGATAACAAGCGTAATTATTCAGTTAGGAGTGGGGAGTCGGGCTATTTCATTGCTCCCCCCTTATCAAAGGCAGGGCTGTTTCATTGTCGATGTCAAAATTTTTTCTGAGGTTTTGAAACCGCCTTGGAGTAATGGGTTCACCCTTTTTTTTAAGATTTAAGTATTTTAACCTAAAAAAGTCTTAAATTCTCTAAGCGCAAAAAGCTTGGGCAACGGAATAAAAAACCGAATGATATCAACAAAAAAAAGCGAACGCCGATACTGTAAAATAAAAGCGAACGCTATTTAATTATAAAAAGTTTATCTATGAATAGCCTAATTCAAGCTCTCAAAAAAGTCAAGGACTTTCGTAAACTCCAAGGACAACGACATCCTTTATGGAGGGTTTTATTAATTATTATTCTCGGACTCATGCAAGGATATACTGGGTATAGAGCTTTAGGAGATTTTGCTAGATTTAATCAAGACTTATTATTGAATACCTTAAATATTGTCCCGGAGAGAGTTCCTTCTTATTCAACCATTCGACGAGTGATGTTAGGAGTAGATTGTTCAAATTTATTGGATATTTTTAATCAGTGGGCAAGTCAATTTGCTTTTGATAAATCCTTAAGAGATTGGATAGCTATTGATGGAAAAAATTTAAGAAGTACTGTTGAAAATTATAACAATCATTATCAAAATTTTGTGGTAATCGTTTCTTTGTTTAGTCAGAAGTCAGGGGTAGTTTTAAATTTGACTAATTTTGAAAATAAGAAAAGTTCAGAAATTCACCAAGTCCAAGGAGCTATAAGAACTTTTCCCCTTCAGAATCAAGTATTTACTCTCGATGCTCTCCACTGTCAAAAAGCAACCACTCAAGCTATTATTGACTCAAATAATCATTATACTATTGCCGTTAAAAAAAATCAAAAAACACTCTATAAGTCTCTAGAATATGTTAGTAATCATCAAACACCAATTACAGTTAATTGCACTATTGACAAGAGTCATGGCCGAGAAATTGAGCGCACTACTTACGTGTTTGAGCCTCCGGCTTATTTTTGCTTAGATTGGTGGGATGTAAAGAGTTTTATAAAAGTAGTTAGACAAGGAAAAAGAGGAAATGCTAATTATTATCATATTGCTTATTATATCAGTAGCTTGTCAGAAACGGCTAAAGTATTTGCTGATAAAATTAAAGGACACTGGGCAATCGAAAATAAATTGCATTGGATTAAAGATGTGATTTTACAGGAAGATCATTGTTCTTTTAATGACACTCAAGCTACTACTAACTTTTCTATTCTCAACACAGTAGCTCTGAATCTTTTCCGAATTTTGGGCTTCGACTCAATTACCCAAGCCCAAAGATGGCTTCGTAACAAGTGGTCTAGGCTTTGGGTTTTGTTAGAATGAAACAGCCCTGCCTTAATAAGGGGGGAACTTGATTCGATTCAAACATTCCCTTAATCAGGGGGGGAGCTGATTCGATTCAAACATT
>NZ_JAAHHW010000333.1 GCF_010692325.1 Moorena sp. SIO3I8
AAACCAAAAAAAAAAATCTAATCTATTCCGAGAAGAATCTGTGGAACACTTAACTTCCCCAGAAAAATTAGACCAAGCTATGGAAGTTGTCTCCCGTCAAGACTGGCTTCCTTTATCTACTTTGGCAGGAATAGTGTTCTTGACCATTATTTGGAGTATTGTCGGTAAACTTCCCTTAACTATTAAAAGTAAAGGGGTGCTAATTCATCCACACAAAGTAGTTGAAGTTCAGTCTCCTGTTAGTGGTCAGTTAGAACAGATCAATATCAAGGAAGGCGACTGCGTTGACCGAGGTTTCGTGTTAGCAACAATTGAACCGTCTGATATTCAGCAGAAACTTCAGCAACAGAAAGAAAAATTAGCACAACTACAATCACAAAGTCAATTAGCGAATACTCTTCAGGTACAGCGAACTAATTTAGAAGTGTTGTCCCTTCAGCAAAAACAAGAGGCATTAGAACAGTCTCTACAAAATAGTGAAAGCTTAAATTTGGTTCTCAATAATCAAGCAATAGAGGCTATAAAGCAGCAAAAAGAAAGCATTCAGCAAAAAATAACGGATCTTCAAACTATTACTCCAACACTTAGAGAAAAAGGACTTAACTCCATCAAAGAACAAAGAGTTAGTATCTTTAAACAACTGAAAGATTTTAAGGAACTCAGTTCTAGCTTAAAAGATAGGGTAGAAAAACGTCGTGAACTAGTTCAAGCAGGAGCAATCTCTTTAGATAAAATATTAGAAGCAGAACAATCTTATAAACAAAATCTGCAAAATATATCTAAACTAGAGGCTGAACTCAAACAGCTAGATGTTAAAGAAGCTGAAGTCGAACAGCAATATTTAGATAACTTAAGTACCATTAGCAAGCATCAAGCTGAATTAAGAGAATTGACAGTTAAGGGAACTGAAACTAGAGAGAAATACTTGAAAAATATGAATCAAGTTGCTCAACAAAAAACAGATCTAAAAACCTTAGCTACAGAAAGAAAAAAACTTGAACAGCAAAACTTAGAAGATTCTAGCAAAAGAGAAAATCAAATTCAACAGGTTAAGTACGATCTAGCCCAACTTTCTAAACAGTATAATGATAATAAAGCTATCAAAAGTCCTTATTCGGGTTGTTTTCTGAACATAACTGCTAGTAAAGGGTCTGTTATTGATAAAGGGTTTTCTTTAGGAGTGATTCAAAGACAGAGTTCATCAGACAGTCTCTCAACCGTTGCTTACTTTCCTGTTGGGCAGGGTAAAAAGATCAAACCTGGTATGAAAATCTATGTTACACCTGATACAGTTCGCCGAGAAAAATTTGGTAGTATTATTGGTACTGTCTCGGAAGTATCTCCTTTTCCTATTACTCAACAAGGAGCAACTAAACTGATAGGAAACTCTACAATAGCTGAAAATTTGGCATCTAAAGTCAGACCTGTTATTGAAATCCATGGGAAGTTACAGGCTGACTCCTCGACTCCTAGTGGTTATGCTTGGTCTTCTTCTCAAGGACCGTCGTTGACAGTGACTTCAGGAACCACTGTAACAGTACAAGTCACCATTGAAGAGCAAACCCCCATTACCTTAGTTTTACCAATCTTGCGACAATTGACTGGGATTTATAGCGGTTTGCGCTTAAATAGAGTATAGCGGTTTTTTGTCTGGTGAGGTACAAATTTTTTGGTTTTAGGGAACAGGGAACAGGGAACAGGGAACAGGGAACAGGGAACAGGGAACAGGGAACAGGGAACAGGG
>NZ_JAAHHW010000334.1 GCF_010692325.1 Moorena sp. SIO3I8
CGATTTGGACCGATCCGTAAAATTGTTGGCATAATGGAATAATTCTAACACTATGCTGGTTACAATGTCTTGAACTTTGGCTTGCAGCGCGATCAAGTCGTCTGGTACTGCGTACGCTCTTGTAGGGTGGGTTCGATAACACAAGATCTATCAAGACATTTATTGACAGAATATCACCGAACGCACCATCCCTTACTGGGCTTCATTCATTTTTAATTTTTAATTTTGAACTTTGAATTAATCACTGAATCTTGCTAATAATTCCTCACGGTATAGCTGAGATAACTGTAATATTAAAGCGGAAAATTATTGATTAGATAAGGACAGCATTGGTTCAATAATACCTCTCAGTTGGTCATCAAGAGAATTAAACCTCACTCTCAACAAGTTTTCGATAATCGCAGTGCGCTCCATCCTCAGACCCTGCTGCATACCTTGTTGTATACCCTGTTGTATGCCTGACTGAGTAGCAGCTTCTAATTTTTCTAATAAAAGTGGTGATAAGCGCATCAATTTTCTCTCTGTCTTGCTCTTATAATTCTGTACTTACTTCTAAGTTACTACGCTCAGAAGATAACAACAATAACGTATTTTACCGAAATTGATTTGTTTCTGGCAGTGCTTCTAATTCATCAATGGCCTGTTGTTGGACCCTGCCTCTGCCTAACATTCTCAAGCATAGAGTGTCTAATGTCTTTGGTAATTTATGTATTACGACTAATCCTGTGCGATCGTGTTATACTAAGAGCATCCGTTAGGATCAGAAGGTAAATTAACCGACAATGCAGACCTTACCTTAAAAATGGCATCCTACTCCCTTAACTTGCCGCTTCAACTTCAAGAAGAAGTAGAACAATGTGCTTTGCGTCAAGGCATTTCCCTCGACGACTTTATTTTATGGGCAGTGGCTGAAAAAGTTGCTGTTCTCAAGCATCAATTCCATGACCCAAGCTTTCCCCACATCACTTATCGTCAAGGAGCCAGTGGTCACCCCGTCTCAGTCATTCGTGGGACAGGGATTCGAGTCCAGACAATTGCGATCGCCACCCACCAATGGGGAATGTCTGCCAAGCAGCTGGCCGAGGAATATGGGTTAACTGAAACTCAAATTAACGACGCACTAGGGTTTTACAGCGCACATCAAACCGAAATTGACAGCGCGATTGTAGCTGAACAAGAGAGCGAAGTAGCCAATGTCTAAACTTCGGCAACACCAAAGATGCGGACACGTCCATCAAAGCCTTACAATCAGCCCTAACCGTTCGTGGTCATGATGTTACTCGGACTCCCAATGAATGGATAGCCAAAGATGCAAGTGATGAAACCCAACTTTTGAAGGCAACGGCTCAAGGGCGATGTATTTTTACATTCAACATCAAAGATTTCTCCGCTTTAGCCATACAATACCCAGAACATCATGGCATTATTCTGGCGGCTCAAAGCAGATGGAACTATTCCGAACGGATTTTGGCACTCGAGCGTTTTCTTTTAGAGACTCAATCAGAAGATTGCTTAGGGCAAGTTCGTTGGTTGAATCAATATCGCCCTATTAGCCGTGATGATTAATGGTGAGTACATGAAGGGGAATATATCTGGTTAATCACATATGCTCAAAGTAGATTGTAGGGTGGGCACTTGTGCGATAATCTTTGTTAAAATCCTAGATTTCCAAACACAAGTGCCCACCATTATAGGCTATAATTAGTAGGCATTTTTGTTTGCAAATATCGGTCGTACGCG
>NZ_JAAHHW010000335.1 GCF_010692325.1 Moorena sp. SIO3I8
GGCAAAGCTGCTCAAGCGTAGTGTGCTGAAAAATTTTAAACACCTAGAAGACCCCCGAGTGGAAAGAACACGACAGCATAACTTAGTCGATATGGTCACTGTGTCCCTGTTAGCAGTATTATGTGGTGCCGATGGATGTGTTGCGATAGAGACTTACGGATTAGCGTTGCAATCGTGGTTGGAAAGGTTTTTAGAGTTGCCCAATGGCATACCGTCCCATGACACGATTGGAAGAGTTTTAGGTTTGTTGGACCGACTTGACCACGGGAGTTGGGATTTCTCAGTTGGGTTGCAGAGCTAACCCAGCAGGTGTGGATTACAGCTGCGACCTATCGATGGGAAGACCAAGAGAGGTTCCTATGACCGAAAAGGGAAGCTCAAAGCTCTGCATAGTGTAAGCGCCTGGAGCAGTGAGCATGGACTGGTGCTAGCCCAACAAAAGGTGGATCACAAGTCCAATGAGATTAGTGCAGTACCAAAGTTGCTGAAATTGCTCAACTTAAAACGAACGGTGGTAACCCTCGATGCGATGGGAACTCAAATCGAAGTTGCACAGGCATTTCAAGCTGGCGGAAGGAGACTATGTTTTGGCACTCAAAGGTAATCAAGGTAAGTTTCGTCAGCAAGGGTCGAGTTGGTTCGAACAAGCCCAAGCCCAGCAATGGCAAGGCATTGACTACGACTATGACCAAACCATAGAGAGTGGACATCACCGTATCGAAGTCCGTCAGGTGTGGACTGTTTCTGTCAGCCAACTTCCCCCGTTGCATAGGCAAGATCAGTGGTTAGGTCTGACCACCGTTGTGATGGTCAAACGTCGCAGAGAATTATGGAATGGTACAACACAACTTCCTCAGTTCTATATCAGTAGTCTCGAAGCTAATGCCCCAAGGCACAACCAAGTTATTCGTTGCCATTGGAGCATTGAAAACAGTCTCCAAAGGGTTGCTCGATGTCACCTTCAACTCCGATGCCAGTCGATTTCGTCAGGGTCATGGGGCTCAAAATCTAGGATTATTGCGACGCAAAGAGTGTGAGTTTACTCAAACAGGAACCTTCTTTCGCAGAGTTTGAAGATGAAGCGTTACCGAGCTGCCATTGATAATGATTTCTTGCTCGAGATACTTGCAGCCAGTGCGAACCAATGACTTGAAAACCCTCGATGGACTCAGATTCACTTTAGGATTAAGACTACAGGTGGACAGACAACCCGAACATACTAGCCCTTCTTCGCCTTACTGCTGGGATGAATAGCTGGTATCCCTCTGGCTCTGTGAGCTGGTGACCTGGGTTAAACATCAATTCTCTACACACATTTTATACATACTTCCACTCAATTTTAGATGCGATTACCCTGCTTTATATGCAGATCTGCTCTATTGGCATTCCCCGTGGCCTAGAATGGTAACGAGCTTATTATTTACAATAATTCAATTTCCTTAATACTAGTTAAGATTTAGACCCTAAAATTAAGATTTAAATTAGGTCTTTATGAAGGAAAATCAAAGCATAATTTTTAGAAATACTCAGCAATGAAACTCAGACCAAAAACTACGATTTATGAGCATTTTAGTGATTTAAAAGATCCCAGAGTTTACCGAAGCAAACTACATAAATTAATTGATATTATTACAATTAAGTAGGTGGGCGTAATTAAGTGTAAAATAGAAAAGTAGTTAAAAAATACCAAGCGGATAATGCCAGCTCGATTAAAAATCCGTCTAAGA
>NZ_JAAHHW010000336.1 GCF_010692325.1 Moorena sp. SIO3I8
TGCCCAATAGCACCAAACAGCATACTGCCCAAAATAATTACAGGCAAAGATACCAGCAATTGCCAGCCAGAGTAAAGTCCCCAGATCACCACTACTAATCCTGTGATGATACCAGTTATAGTTCCCTTTGTAGCTGCCCATAGCCACTCTCCCAGAAATACTTCCATGAAAGTCAACGGTGCTGTCAGCAGTGCATGCCAAGTTTTTTGAATACTCAAGCGGACAAAACTCCCATATGCTCCTTCAGAAAAGGACTGAAACAGTACCCCAATTCCGATCATTCCAGGAGCTATAAAGTTCAAATAAGATGTGTTTTGACCATGGTAATAAACATCTCCCACTAGGGGAGTTAAACCATAGCCAAAAGCAATCAGATAGATTACAGGTTCAGAAATTGGAAGTAAACTATTGACTAGCCAAGTTTTTTGATACACTTTGGCATGACGATACCAGACCGAGTAGATGCCCCAAAATGTTACAGAAATTCCTTTCATTATTTTGATAGTAAACCTGTCTAACTTAATCAATCCAATGATGTTCCGGTCAGTCGTAAAAATACATCTTCCAAGTTGGTGCGGCGGCGGCTTAGACTAACAGATGGAATTGTATTGAGCTCTTTCCAGAGAGCTTGGGGATTGTCGATAGGTAATGCTATCAGGTAGTTACTGCCAAAGGTGCGATACCAAGTTCCGTACTGAGTCGCTAATTGTTGCAGGATATCTTCGGAGATACCCTCAATCTCCACTAGCTCTTTACCAACAGTGCGCTCAATTAGCTGATCGGGGGTACCTTCGTCAATTACTTTACCCTGCTGAAGTAAGATTAAGCGATCGCATAATCGTTGTGCTTCATCCATATAGTGAGTAGTCAACAACACCCCACACCCCTGATGTTTCAGGTGAATCACCAGCTTCCAAAAATCCTGCCGTGCATCCGGGTCAAGTCCTGTGGTAGGCTCATCTAAGAACACGACTTGGGGATGATTAATCAAGGCCCGTGCCAATACCAAACGCCGCTTCAAGCCACCAGACAGCTCATCAATCCGCCGCTGAGCATAATCCTGTAGCCCCACCAGCTCCAGTAACTCCCCTGCCCGTTTCCGAGCTGACTTACCGGTAATCCGGTAGTGGTGGGCAAAGATAACCAAATTTTCAAATACGGTGAAGTCCGGGTCAAGATTATCCTCTTGAGTAACAATCCCCATCGAAAAACGAACCTGTCGCCCTTGAGAATGTACCTGATATTGACCCAACTGCACAAAGCCACGACTAGGAACAACTGCGCCGTAGAGCATTCCCACCGTAGTGGTTTTACCCGCACCATTCGGTCCAAGTAAACCCAAAACTTCCCCAGGATTTAGGGTAAAACTAACTCCACTAACGACAGTGCGATCCCCATAAGATTTCCACAAATCGTAAGCCGTCAGTGCTACTCGTTCCGTATCGATTTCAGATGTTGTAAGATACATAGCTAAGACAACACATGGGTTGCTCAATGTTGTTCGCGAAGCGTGGCCCATAGGCCAAGGTTAGGTGGTTGAAGGTTAGGTGGTTGAAGGTTAGGTGGTTGTTCGCGTAGCGTGGCCTTTTGGCCAAGGTTAGCTGGTTGAACGCGATGGACTTCGTCCCGCTGAAGAGCGATCGCGTGGCCTATTGCCCAAGGTTAGCTCAGTGAAATACCCAAGGATAATGGGTAATGGGTAATGGCTCACGGAGCACT
>NZ_JAAHHW010000337.1 GCF_010692325.1 Moorena sp. SIO3I8
GGAATTAGATAATCAACCTTTTATTGGCATGTGGCGTGATCGACAAGATACTCAAAATAGTAGCGAATGGGTGAGAAGAATTAGACAACAGCATTGGCAGGGCTAAAAACGAGATTATCGCTTTATCTGAGAACTCAATGGAAATATCCATAACATTGATGGCAAACTCTCCCCGATTCCCGATTCCCGACTCCCGACTCCCGATTCCCTAGGGCGTGTTTTCAAAGTTTTCCGCAAGATTTAGATCCCCCCCAGCCCCCCTTAAAAAAGGGGGGAGCCATAGTCAAAGTCCCCCTTTTTTAAGGGGGATAATGGCAGGGCTATTTCATTCTAGATGGTAAGATAAGATGCTAAGGCACAAGAGGGAGCATGTCCCTTATGCAGAACATTTGTACTAAATCTTATGCCCCCTCATGGGTTTAAGCTTGCTGTGATGGTACATAGTTCATTTGTTGTGCAACGCAAGACCTGCTCCCGGCACAAGGGCACAAGAGAATCAACATCGATGGGTCAAATTGCTATTTTAGAAGCCAATTCTTATTTACCAGATGCTCGTAGAGGCCAGGGAAGAAGACACTCAGTGGCTATATGTCTGGCTATCTTTACCCAGCGCAGTCGCTGCAGGGCAATATTGGATTAAAGCGCGATCGCTGATTGGATTGAAACAATCGTGAGGAGTTGAGCCAATTGTTTCAAGTCAACAGACTGCCATCATACAGCACAATCCGCCGAGTGTTACTGAACATGGTAACTTCCGATTATTCAGCAAGGCTAGCTTGCTTTTTCGAGTACACTCCGGAAGCGGGAGAGACTAATGGGGTAGATGGGAAAGTTTTGAGAGGGTCATTTATGGTCGAACAAGACAATCCACATTGCGATCGCCATCCCGCAATTATGGAGCGTGAGTGCCTACTTGGTAGAGAGAGGATTAATTCTCAAGCGAGATCAGGTAGACAAAAAAACGAATGAGATTAAGGCAGTGCCAGAGTTTATTAAAGCACGCTTCGCTCAAAGGCGTGGTTTTTGCCTTTGATGCTATAAACACCCAAAAAAAACTTGTCAGCTGATCATCGATAGTGGGAATCACTCTAATGCAGCCCTCAAAGGGAACCAACCAAAACGAGTTGCAGCCGCCCAGCAGCAGTTCGTTCCTCAGCAATCTTTTGAACAGATAAATATTGGACACGGTCGAATAGAAAAACGAAGTGTTAGTATAAGCCCACGTTACCCAAGGTTTGCCTTCAAGGCAAAGATTAGCTACCGTGATTCAAGTTCAGTCCCGACGGATTACTACAAACACGCTTTCTGACCCAGATCCGATACTATATCTCTGACTTGAAAGAAACGGCTGAACAAAAGCCCAAGCGGATTCGAGGCTATTGGGGCGATTAGAACAAAGTTCATTATGTCTCAGATGTCACTCAGCGGTGTTGATAAATCTCGTATCAGGACAACTCCTCTGGTACAAATTTGGGCGATCGCTCGTAATTTAGCTCTGAATCTTTATCGAGATGCAGGGTTTGACAACATGGCTCAGGCACAAAGAAAATGCCAATTTGGGCTTAAGCATATTTTGGCACTTTTTAGAATGAAATAGCCCTGTTCAATTAATACTTGTCCGCTTGTATGTTACCTCCCGGAATTAAGGGATAATCCCGATTACTACAGTCAAAAAAAGACTCTTCCAAGTTTAAAAAAGACTCGCA
>NZ_JAAHHW010000338.1 GCF_010692325.1 Moorena sp. SIO3I8
TGATCCGCTTCATTCGCCATTAGGGATAATCCCTTGAGAAAGGTACTTTCCTTAGTGACTACTTGACTTAATTATGTGCTAAAACACGTGAGATAGGGTTGTTTGCTAGCCCCTCGCGTATCTAACACTTTTTCGAGAATTAGCAGAAACTGTTCATCAGTTGTAACTAGCTCTAACATTCCCTCACCAATTTGGGACAAAATCTCCTTATCGGCTTCTATGGGAGTGAGTTCTAGGGCAACGAATAATTCCTCTGCGGTTTCTAATTCAACAGTATCGTCCTGATAGGAAATCTGGCACGGCATTGTAAACTCCTTCTGGGGGGGCGACGAAACAGGCTGAAATGCTTGCTATGTAAAGTTAGTAGCATTTTGTGGTAAAAAAAGGTAGGTCTCTAATTTGCAACAAGACCTACTTATTAACAATGTTACCAGCATTCTACCAAAACCACCTAAAAAGTCAACTTAGTCTAACTGAATAGATTTTTTTAAAAATTCTGATCAATCTCTTACAGTCAATTAAAAAAGTTAACTTATAAAAATTAGCCAATACTCTCCCTTTACCAATTAAATTTGAAAGTAGAAGAAAAAGACTACAAAGATTTTTATCCTTACCAAACCTAACAATTGAAAAAATTTGGTTTCCAATATTTGAAGAATTATTGAAAACATACTTTACTTCAGAAACCCTAATTTATCTAGCAATTGATAGAACAAATTGGGGTCGCATTAATTTATTCATGGTTAGCCTTATTTGGGATAAAAGAGCGTTTCCAATATATTTTACTTTGTTGCCCAAGTTAGGGAGTAGTAATTTAACAGAACAACAAAGTATTTTATCAAAGATTGTCCCGATTATTAAAAACTATAAAGTGTGTGTATTAGGAGATAGAGAATTTTGCTCTGTTAAACTAGCTAAGTATCTTCAGAGCTTGGGTGTATACTTTTGTTTACGTTTAAAAAAGAATGAGTTTGTTGAATATAAAAAAGATAATTGGGTGGCACTCAATGATTTAGGTTTAATACCTGGAGTGTCTTTATTTATACAAGGAGTAAAAGTGACTAAGACTCGGGGATTTACAAGTTTTAATGTAGCTTGTAAGTGGCAACGTAAACTCAAAGGTATAGCTCCTAAGGAAGGATGGTTTATTCTGACAAACTTTGATAGCTTAGAGCTGGCAATTTCAGCTTACAAAAAAAGATTTAATATAGAGGAAATGTTTAGAGACTTCAAGACTGGTGGTTATCATTTAGAGAATACTAAAGTTGAAGGTGAACGGTTTATTTCTTTAGTTTTATTGATAGCTATAGCTTACACTTCTGCAACTATTAAAGGTCAGCATATTAAACGTCAAGGAATACAAACCTATGTGGCTCGTGTCAAAGAACCTGATAGAATAGAGCGCAGAAATAGCAGTTTTTACGTTGGTTTATATGGTCAAACCTGGGTTAATTTCAAAGATATTTGTATAGAATTAGTAACCGAATTAATGAGACTAAATCCTAATAAACGAAAGTATTATCAACGAGGTCTAAGGGCTATATCGCTTATAGAGTCTGGGTTTTAGCTTATTTCGTCGCCCCCCCAGGATTTATTGGAAAAACACCATATAATACCACGCTCCATAGGTGGAAATGACTTGGATAAAAACCTGGAATTATTACACCTACATTGCCATGATATTAAACACCGGTCGAAAATCAAA
>NZ_JAAHHW010000339.1 GCF_010692325.1 Moorena sp. SIO3I8
TTACCGTGGATAGTGGTACTACCCCAAGCACTCCCGATTGGATCAGGAATTTAGCAGGATTATCCAACTATCGGGACTTCGATGGCATAATTTATGCGATCGCACTCTGGTTTAGTAGTGGTTGTATCATTAGCTGACCGCTGACCGCTGACCGCTGACCGCTGACCACTAAATGGTTACCTAAAAATTACCGAAAACTATCATTTCAAAATCAATAGCTCTCCAGTAATTTTCAATCCTCTTTGAGTTTTATCAAAGACACTAAATCGGTCTTTCCTAACTCTAGCCAGCCTAACTCATGAGGGGGTTTTTCTATCGCCCTCGTCCTAGTTAGTTGCAGGGTTTGCCCCAGCAGCGGAAGATTACTTAAGCCAATTAAAATAGCTACACTAAAGCTGATGATCGCATCCGCCTGAGGCCAGTTGAAAATTCCAACCGCCAAAGCAGCTATTATAGTGCCGATTGAGCCAACTACGTCTGCCAGTACATGCAAAAATGCACCACGCAGATTGAGGTCTTGCTCAGTATTTTCCCCTAGCCAATAGAGGTTAATGCTGTTGATCACTACGCCAATTAACGCAGTGACTAGCATCGGCAAACTGAGGACTTCCTCAGGTGTCCCTTGCAGATGGGCGATCGCTTCTCGCCCAATCCATACAGACATAGCCACTAGACCGATACTATTGATCAGACCAGCCAAAACCTCAATCGGTTGATTGCTCATTTGCTTTCGAGACTTCGAGGAGCCTTGAGCCAGCCATGCAGCAAGCAAAGCAATACTCATTGCTACAATATCTGCCAGCATGTGAGCCGAATCAGCTTTGAGAGTTAAACTGTGGCTAACAAAGCCGACAACCATTTCGAGTAAAGCAAAGATTGTGATTAATACAATCACCCTCTTCAACCGCTGAACCTTACCCAGAGATACGCTGGTCTGGCACAAACAACCTAATCTGTTGCAATTGAGCATAGTTTAAATTACTTTGGTTAGTCAACTGGGAAAATAGTCTTGCCTCGGAAAATAGTTTCCTGCACCTTGATATCAATGATATCCATTGGCTCAACGTCCAGAGGATTGTCAGAAATACTCACAAAATATATTGTTTTTTAATAGAAATTTCCATGATTAAATTTTCTTTATATAGAGAATTTTTTTCCCTAATACAACATAAGTAAATCTGAGTAAAAACTTGTTATCACAAGTTTAATTAATGTCTATAACACTAATCTTATACTGTTGTCAAGCCAATGATAATTTTAAACAATGTGAGCCTTAAATACCATATAGCCAAACCTATTTTATTGTCAAAATTTAGTTTTCTTGAAAAATTTAATTTTAAGGAATTATATTTGAGATAGTACCAAAGTCTATCAACGCTTCTTGATGCAGTCGCTCATGGGGGAAACCCCCGCATGAAGGCGCTGCATCGCTTTACTATGCTTAACGTACCGCCGTTTAAGTGACCTCAACAAGTTGATAAGATCACAACTTTATTGATTAAATTTTCACAACTTTATTGTATTACACACATATTACAAACTAGGCGACTCAGTAGGTAAGACACCGTCATATGAACAACTAAGGGACTTGCGTGTAAAAAAAAATACCAATTCAAGTAGGGTGGGCAAAGTATAGCAGAAGTCAGAAGTCAGAAGTCAGAAGTCAGAAGTAAAACTATTGCGCTTACTTAGGTTTGAA
>NZ_JAAHHW010000034.1 GCF_010692325.1 Moorena sp. SIO3I8
GGGTATCTCCGAGGGGGAGCCATACTCGCTCGTCCCCCTTTTTTAAGGGGGATAATGGGGTATCTCCGAGGGGGAGCCATACTCGCTCGTCCCCCTTTTTTAAGGGGGATAATGGGGTATCTCCGAGGGGGAGCCATACTCGCTCGTCCCCCTTTTTTAAGGGGGATAATGGGGTATCTCCGAGTTTGAAGACACGCCCTAGCCATTTAGCAATAAGCTTACCATAAATATCATTATACTAGTTATAGTGTTTATTGCATTTATGAGGTACGCTTATCAAGCTCAAAGTCCCCCTTTTTAAGGGGGATTTAGGGGGATCCATTTGTCCCTCATGGAAAAGAGAATTGCTATAACAACTAAAACAGATAAATCCTCGGATATAACAAGGTTAATAGTAATGGGTTTACGGGAAAGACTACTTCGGCGATTTCAAAAACAGGAAAAACCAGAGGAAAAACCAGAGGATATCCAATCCCTCGACCAGACCTTAGAACAAAAACCCCCTGGGCGAATTCAGTCACTACTGAGCAAATTACCCAAACCAGGAACTCCTAAGGACACCTCAGTAACGGTAAGCAATCCAGAACCAAGCAATACTGACAAAGTTAGAGGTAACATTAGAGGGATACTCAGCAAATTTCAAAAATCTACCACTGACCAAGAAATCCCCCAACTGTCCCAAAACTCAGCACCAAGCAATACTGACAAAATTAGAGGCAAGATTAGAGGGATACTCAGCAAATTTCAAAAATCTACCACTGAACAAGACATCCCCCAACGGTCGGAAAACTCAGCACCAAGCAACCCTGGTAAGATTAGAACACTACTGGACAAATTACAAAAAAACATCTCCCCCAATGACATCCAGAAAATTGACCAGAGCCTGGATCAGATGAACCGGGGGAGGATAAAAGAAATATTTCACAAATTGCTCCAAAATACCAAGCCAGAAGACATCCAAAAAATTGACAAGAACTTAGAACGGATGAACCGGGGAGCAATTAAAGAAATTTGGCCGAAAATTCAAGCTTTAGCTAAAATGGTCCGGGATCCTAATGCGGCTTGGAAGGGAAAAGCGTTAGCGATCGCAGCCTTAATCTATTTAATATCCCCCTTTGATGCCGTACCAGACGTAATTCCCGTAGTTGGATTAGCCGATGATGCAGCCTTGATCATTGCCGTAGTTTCCACCCTAGCTCAGGAACTAGAAAATTATATGGAAAGACAGGCAGAAAAGATAGCGGAGATAGAAGTCCGCAAGTACAATCGGATTGTCAGAATCAGTTTAATCGGCAGCATTGCAGCAGCCATTCTCGCTATTTTGGTCAAATATATCCTAAGTCAGACATGATTAACCTCTATTCCTTATACCGAATTACCGTATTTATTCTGACTACCTATGGCTTAATACAGCTAATCATTAATCTGCTCAAGTACAAGCCATACTATGAAAAAGTTCCAGGGTTTATGAAAAAATACTTTCTTGAGCACGGGAGCATAATTTTAGGTAAAAAGCTCAACGAAAGTCGTCATGATTTAATCATAAATGGCTTACTGTTGCTTGTATTAGTAATGTTAAACATTATTCTATGGATTTTTTAATGGATAGTAAATATGAGGATTATTAAGTTTTAGGGAGTAGGGAGTAGGGAGTAGGGAGTAGGGAGTAGGTAATGGGCAAAAGGCAAATTACCGATTACCGATTACCGATTACCGATTACCCACTAGTAGCTGACCGATAGTATGGGAAAAAACTCCCAATCACTAATGACAAATTAGTCAGTTTATAGTTATTCCCACGAATCTAAATCTAGAGCTTTGGAACCACCTCGCTCTAACTGAATCAATACGTTACCGAGTTGTGACCAAACTAGCCCACTAATAAACAACGTCATAGGTATGGAAATTGAGTAACACAACCAATAGGGCAAGGCAAAAATTCCTAACCCAGAGGCTAGAAACAGGCAAATCCCAATACCAATTCCCACAAATGGGAACAGTAACTGGATTCCTTTAATTTCAGCCAGGGTTTCACTGGATTTGGTCTTATACCATTCCTGTACTTTTTCTTTGAGTGTAGCTTCAAAAGCTAGCCCACAGGTAATCCCAGCAAACAAACCAAAAATTAACAAAAAATAGGGTGGGTCTGGCCAAAAATTATACACAAATAACTCCTAATCTTCATGCTTTTAGTGCCTGTGAAGATTATTACAAAAAATGATAGCAAAGGGAATAGGGAATAGGGAATAGGGAATAGGGAATAGGGAATAGGGAATAGGGAACAGGGAGCAGGGAGCAGGGAGCAGGGAGTAGGGAAGATGGTATCAGAAATTATCACAATTCCGACACGGATTGCTAAAGCGGCGAATGCGATCCGGTAGTTGTGGTGACTATAATTTTCTAATTTACTAGGGTGGGTTAAGCGAAGCATTGATTTTTTTTCGGGCTGTAACCCACCAAATGCTATAACGTTTGGGAACCGGCGCTAATTACAATAACAACAAGTAGTCAATAGTCAGGAGTAAGTAGTCATGATCAGGAATATCGTTGTAGGCCAGGAAAATCTAGGAGCATCATTTCCAGGCAGTTCCTGGTAGGCTCTGGCAGAACCTGTAGATATATCCATCTTTTCTGTGTACCGCTGATATGTCTTGAGGTCTACAGCTTTTATAACCCTTCTCTCCTAGAGGAGTAAATCCAAAACTTCCCTTACTTCTGGGGGTTACCTTACCTATACCCAACTTCTGATGTTTGGCAATGTCCCCAGTAATCCAGCCCTTAATAGGTTTAAGTGGATTGTGCCTGATCGGGTAGCCATACTTATTGAGTGCAGCTTTCTGCCTGCCTCCGGGTCCAATACAGGTGACTAGTAGAGGTTGAGAGGTTTTCAATACCAAAGCTTCAACGTCTCCAACACAAGCAGCATCAATCCAATGCTGTTTAGGCAATCCGAAATTAATTCGGTTGTATTTAGTCTGAGCACCCGTACCAGTAACCACAGGTTTTATTCCTTTAAGTACTTTCACGATCTTATTCCTAGTCGTATTTACCGCTGCTGCATCTGATAATGGTTGTTTGGCCTTAGTTTTTATTTTTTGTAGCAGACTTGGTTTCTTTCTCAGGAAGTCTTCTACAGGCTTGTTTCCTTTTCGTTGATTGCATTTATCGCAGGCTAAACAAAGATTACTTACTCTATTGCTTCCTCCTTTTGATTTTGGATGAATATGCTCAATCTGTAGGGGGGTATTTTGCTTGCCACAATAAGTGCATTTTCTTCCCCATTTTTCGAGTAAATACTCTCTGACTTCGTAGCCAGCTAGTTCCCCTTGCTGGTATTCAGTACCATTGATTTCAGGGTTCTGCATCTTTTGGGTATCAAACTTGACTCTTTCGACCCAAATTTCGTTGACTGGACAGAATTTAATCAAGCGTTTAACCCAAGTCTCAGTAGTCAATATTCTGTGCTCCAAACTGGGAGGCAGCCATCCTTCTGGACGCTTACGGTTAAGGAATCTGGGCTTCCTGTACCTGGTGTTACGGTTACGCCTTCGGTGTCTTACAGCTCTTCTATACTCTAATTTTTTCTTGATTAATCCTCCTCTGTGTTCTAGTTCCATTCCCCAGATGACTTGGTCGTTTTGAACTATGGCAAACCCAGTAGTTTTACTCCCCGGATCTATTTTAATTTTACAAGGTGAGATAGTTGGATTATTGATCGCAGTCTTAAGGATGATCGTAAATGGATACATTCTAAAAACCGCAGCTTTGCCAATATCAAGCAGTCGGCGAGCTTTCTTTGGGTGAATGGGGTTTAATGGTTGTTTGCTTGCGTCAATGACAAATACATAATTCTGCATGATTAGTGCATCTCAATTTGGTAAAGTGTTCCGGACTTCGTCCCGCTACGCGAACGACAATGTTGGAATGGCTTGTGTTTTGCTAATCACACTTTTTGCCTTCACCTTAATGATTAGCGACAGAGCCAAGAGCTGGAGGTTACTCTTGGGTGTCATGACCAAACCAACGTAGAAAATTAATTCTCAGTCTGCATCCTAGTTGGCGATTTCCGGGAATTGCCGGGAATTGCCTAGGCTTTGACTAGGAGTTGGTCTGACATACTATTTGCTACTCACAGCAGGAGCTTTGGGTAAAATAGCCCCAATCCCATCACTGGAAATAGTACTTAGTGCATTCAAAGCTACATTGAATAAACGTTCTGGTGGTAAATCATCTTTGACTAAGTTCCACAGACTCTGAATTTCTGCTCCATGGAGTTGGTCATCTTCGGTTAACGCTAACAACAGTTCACGTCGCAGAAACTGACCTTCCTCAGACAAGAGATACTGCAAACCAAGTTGAGCGGTTGGTAGCAAATCAAAGTTCTGATCAGAGCGAGCGATCGCAATCATATTTTCCAGTCGTTCCCACTGGAATTTACCGTCTTTGAACAACACCTCAATCAAACGCCGCCGCATTTGTGGGGTTTCACCGGTAAGCAGACGCTGAGCTACATAGGGGTAGGAAACCTCGACAATTTTGAAATTCCGATCTAAGCTCAGTGCCAGTCCTTCCTGAGTGACCAGAGAACGGATAATTAAGGAAAACTTGGCTGGTACCCGGAAAGGATAATCGTACATCAACTCTGAGAACTGATCTGTGATCGTCTTGAAGTTGAAATCCCCGACACTTTCACCAATTGCTTCTCCCAACACAGCTTCTAAGGCTGGGATAATCGGCTGGATATCTGTGTTGGGTGCTAAGAAACCTAATTTAACAAAAGCCTGGGCTAATGATTGATAATCTTTATTAATTAGATCAACGACACAGCTGACAATGGTTTCTTTGGTGTCTTGATCTAACTGATCCATCATACCAAAGTCAATATAGCCCATGCGTCCATCCGGAAGGGCAAATAAGTTACCTGGATGAGGATCAGCATGGAAAAAGCCATGCTCTAACAACTGACGCAAACCAGAGGTGACACCGGTTTTAATCAAGCTTGCGGTGTCTAGTCCTAAGGCTTCAATACGTTCTGTATCGGTTAACTTGAACCCATCAATCCACTCTAGGGTGAGGACACGGATACTGCTGTAGCGCCAGTATATTGCTGGAACCTTCACAGTGGGGTCGTCTTGGAAGTTTAGAGCAAATCGTTCGGCATTGCGACCTTCATTGAGATAATTAATTTCCTCAAAGAGCTTAGTACCAAATTCATCTACAATCAAAGTTAGGTCATGACCGAGATTGAGTGGTAACCAGGGGGCAATCCAGCTAGCTGCCCACCGCATCAAATAAAGATCTAGGGTGAGGATAGGGCGTAAGTTAGGACGTTGTACCTTAACCGCGACCTCTTCACCGGTGTGAAGTTTAGCCCGATAGACTTGACCAAGACTAGCGGCTGCTACAGGTCTTGGGGAAATTTGGCTAAAGAGTTTTTGGATGGAGCGCCCTAACTCTTGCTCGATTATGGACAATGCGATCGCATTGTCAAAGGGAGGCAGCTGGTCTTGTAGTTTGATCAGTTCATCTAAAAAATCTTGCCGAATCAAGTCAGGGCGGGTGGAAAGAGCTTGTCCGACTTTAATAAAGGTTGGACCGAGGTTAGTCAGAAGTTCCCGCAGCTGTGTCGCTCGTTTTAACTTATTCTGCTCAGTCCGGTTGCGCCATTGGTCTAACTTAATACTAAAAACAAAGCTAGCGAAACCCCAGACAATCCTCAGGCAACGCCAAATCACTACCCAAGGTCTGGAACGATAGTAGCGGGCGATCGCTTGTGGATCATAGTACCTTTGGGGTTCATTAGACCGCTGTTCAGGAGATACAAGTTGATGCTGACTCACGCTGAGTATAGGCCTCTCTAAGAAATTTATAGTTTTTTATCTATCTTTTGCGTTTTATTAAATAAGTATACACTTGTACATATACTATAATTCGGTGTTTAAGTCCAATAGTTCATGTAGGGTGGGCAGTGCATCAGACAGATAATGAAGCTTGCAAACCACTTTGGTAGGCACTGCCCACCCTACGATTAATGACAATGGTGCAAGATCTCAGTTTAAGTCCAATCGAAGGTTTAGGGCAGGTTTTGCTACCAGGACAATTGAGAGTCCCATAGAAACCTACACCAGAAACTTGCCCATTTCCTGAACTTCCGATAGTCAATTATGGTCAATTGAGTAGATTACGCTCAAAATAACTGACCAGTCAAAATCACCCCCTCATCCCCTCATTCCCTGATCTGGTCATCTTCAGAGGAACTGGTCACAAATTTCTGCCAAGGTTTACTAGTCCTGTGTCATAGATTTTTTCTAGGTGCGCTTGACCCATTAAGAATTAAATTCCCCACGGGTCCCACCTCTTGATGCATATATCGGTAAAATTGTCAACTTCCATTATTACATTAACCGAGGCTCTAGCTTCGGATTTCAGCTCTGATTTGCGTGTTATCACCGACAGTCTTTAAATTAAAACTTCAGCAGAATCCTCCATGACGGGGCTAAATCAACAAAGCAACAATGGTGTCATATCGATTCCGCTGGTATCGTAGCGAAGCAGCATGGGCAATCTGTTGATTTATCGACGTTGATTTATCGACGTTGATTTATCTACACTATGCTGTTTCCGTGATTGCCCGAACCAAATCGGCACTAAGTACCTGGACAAAAATAAACCTCACTTCTTGATGCAAAGCGCGAGTGGGGGAAACCCCCTGTTCCGAAGCTGCATCGCTGTATTAACTTCTGTAAAGTTGCCAAAAGCCCCTCTGCTCCCAGCTCCGAACGCGCCCCGCGTGGCCCACGGCCTCAGTCCCTGCTCCCTATTTCAACAGTTAATTTTACTTTTGTCCGACTACTTATGTGTCATATGATCGTGCATGATTTGAGACATCCTTTGGCTAATATTATGATATATTTTGATATTTGGCAGCAAACTGAACTTCAAAAAAAACAGCAAAGAAAGACTGAACAAATCTTGAAATTAGCTCTCCAGCTGCGCTCAATGACGGATAACTTATTGATGATGGCGAAGTTACAATCGGGAAAACTTACCCTTAATCGAGACTTGGTGGATATCAATGCACTCGAACAAGAGGTAGTCTTAGATTTCCAAGCCATTGCTCACGAGAAAAACATTCAGCTAGTTAGCGATCTACCAGAATCCAGTAAGACTCTTTTAATTGATGCTAATTTAATCCGCCGTGTCTTAGATAACTTACTCTCAAATGCCATCAAATTTTCTCCTTCACAAAGTAAAGTTATACTGCAAGTAGATTATCCAGTAGATCGGGAAACCAAAGCTATAATTCGCATTGCTGATTCTGGACCTGGGATTAATGAAGAATTGCGAAAACGTATTTTTGATAAGTACGATGTGGGAAATTTAATGACTGGAATTTATCAAACTGGTCTGGGATTAACATTCTGTAAAATGGCAGTTGAAGCCCATGGTGGTAGAATATTCGTAGAAAATAATCAACCATCGGGGTCAGTGTTCACTGTAGAAATTTAAGTATAAATTGTAAGCATTCAGCCGTCAGCCGTCAGCCGTCAGCCTTAGCCTTGGCCGTTGGCCACGCTACGCGAATGGCTGAGAGCTGAGAGCTGAGAGCTGAAAGCTGAGAGCTGAATGCTTACGAAATTTAATTAGAAGCTGTAAAAGAAAGACTTCATACTTAATTAGATTTGGCTTCCAGGTTTTCGAGGCGGCTTTTGAGTTCCTGATTATCTTTTTTCAGTTTGTCAAGTTCGTCCCGTAGCTGTTTAAGGGCTTTGTCAGAGCCAATGTTTTTCTGGACTTTCTGAATGGCTTCTTCTGCAATCCGACGAATTCGCCCATCAGGCGTATTCTCTAAAAGCGATCGCAAAATATCCATAGCTTTCGGGGTTTCCATTTTTCCTAGAGCCCCAACTATGGTGACTTGAGTCAAATAGAAGGTTTCACGGGACAGTTCTTCTAATTGCTCCAGGATCGACTCTATTTTATTGGGAGTCTGACCTTTAGAAATGTCTCCTAAAGCTCGAATCGCTGCTAGACGAAGGGGTTGAGGTATGCCAGGAGTGGTATATTCTAAAATTACGTCTAGGGCAATGGGTGAGGATTTAATTTGACTTAAGCCACCAATGGCACCGCTACGTACTACTTCATTCCAACCACTCCGTTCTTGGAGTACTTTTGTCAGCAATTGGATTACTTCATCTTCCCTATCCTTAAGGCTTGCCGAAACCATTCCCCCAAGTGACCTAGCTGCTGAGGCTTCTACGTAGTAGCTGGCATCCCCTTTTTCTAGTAATTGCTTGAGAGCATTGTAGCTTTCTGGAGTCTTCACTTCACCCAAGGCTTGCACAACGGCACGACGCACACGGAGATTTTGATCGGACAAGCCAGCAATTAAGGCGGCTTCGGCTTGATCTAGTTTTACCTTAGCTAATTGTTTGGCTACTTCTAAACGAACACCCCAGAATGATTCACTCTTTAGGGCATCAGACAATGCTTTTACTGCTTCTAATCCTCCCTTTTTCGCCAAGGCTTTCCCTGCATAGATACGGGAGATGGGGTCTGGGTCAAATTTCAGCTGGGCTTTGAGCTCGGCTATGGGGTATTCTAGGGAAACGGTTTTCAGGTAATTATTCCCGTGGTCGAAACTAATCAAGTTAGGTTTTTTCCCCAGTGGGAAATAGAAACTTTGTTCCCGTTCATGAACCCTGACCGTAAATGTCTGTAGGCACGTTTCATTAGACGTTTCCACAGGAGAATCGTCTTCGAGCTGGGTGTAACCAAAGGCAATCGGGATTTTGAGGTCAAATAGCTCACTATCGCTACCCGTGTTACTATCTTTTGCCTGAGTTTGGGTTACTGTAACTTTAGCCAACTGGCTATCCCCATCCCAGGAATAGGCAACTTTGTATTCAGGATGACCCCCCCGGAAGACGTACTGGTCAAATAGGAATAACAGATTACGACCGGTAGCTTTTTCAATCGCCCTTAGCAGGTCAATGGTTTCTACGGTTTTGTGAGCATTATCTTTAACAAAGGTTTGGATGGCTTTCCAGAACAAGTCTTCCCCTAACTCTGCCCGAATCATATGATAGACGCAAGCACCTTTTTCATAAAGGTGCCTATCGTAGAGTTCCATAGCTTCTCGATAGACATGGGTCACCATGGGGCGGCGGTAACGAGAACTATCTTCTGAGATATAGCTACGTGCTTCATTGAGTAGGTAGTAGGCAGCATCATCTTTACCATACTCATGTTCGGTCCAAAACACTTCTGTGTAGGATGCCATGCCTTCCTTAAGCCAGGCATGGGACCAGTGTTTAATCACCACTAAGTCCCCAAACCACTGATGAGCAAGTTCGTGAACCACAAGGCTTTCAGTCCGTTGGTTATCGATAGCTGCTCGTTCATCAAGCAAGCAACGGTCTGTTAACAGAGTGGTGGAGGTGTTTTCCATACCACCAAAGATGAAGTCTTCTACACAGACTTGGGCGTATTTCGGATAGGGGTAGGGATAGCCAAAGGTTTCACTCAAGAACTCTATCATTCCAGGGGTTTTGCCCATGCTGCGGCGAGCATCCTGCTCTCGCCCCTTCTCGACGTAGTAGTTGACTGGTTTGCCCTGCCATTCATCCCGAATTTCCGCAAAGTCGGCTACTGCTAGAGTCATCAGGTAAGTGGGATGAACTTCCTGTTGCCGCCAGTGGTATATGGTTTCATCCCCGTCTTCTTCTGTAGCAATTAGTTCCCCGTTGGAGATAGCAATCAGGGGTTTTGGCACTCTAACGCGGATTTCGGAGGTAGCAAGTTGACCAGGATAATCGAAACAAGGGAACCAGTAGCGAGAGTCTTCATCTTCTCCTTGGGTCCAAACTTGGGTGGGTTTGTTGGGGTAGTGTTGGTTTGGATGAATGAAGTAAATACCCCGCTGGGGGTTGTCTACACTGTATGCGATCGCAATCTTAATCGCTTTTCCAACAACAACCGGGTTAAGTAGCTGAATCTTTAGTTGTTCCCCATCATAGTCAAAGGGTTGGGGGATTTGGTCAACCTGCACTGAAGCGATAGTCAAGTTGACCGCATCAATTACTAGCTGTTTAATGCCGCGTATTGGGTTGAGGGTGATAGTGCAGGTACCGCTAACGCTTTGGAGGGGGATATCCAGAGTTAAATCCAGGAAAATATGCTCCACTTGTCCTGGGCGGTCAGGATTGTATTGGGGTTTAGCACCAGGTAATTCAAACGATTTGTGAGTTTTGCTTTCGGTATCAAAATACGACTGGGACATTAGTGAAGTTGTATAACTGAAAAGTGTGGACAATAGAGTTAAGTGGAGCTATGGGAAGTTTCCGAAAGGAAAAAGAGTCACCCTTCCTGTAGCGGTCGATTGATATATTTTAAGTTAACTCATCATCAAGCTATTTAGCTGATCACCGCACTACCCATCCCTTGGAACATCAACCATGATAAGAAAAAGTTGATAATAAAAATTGCTAGCAAAGCAGTAACCACAGCAGTGGTGGTAGATTGACCGACACCTTTAGCCCCTCCTGTCGTGGTTAACCCCCAGCTACAACCAATCACAGCAATCAACAGCCCAAACACTACAGATTTAATAGCAGCAGAGAACAAGTCCCAAATTCCTAAGAAGTTACGAGCCGAATCAAGAAACAAAGACTGGGGAATACCATAAAGATTTTGAGCCAGCACCAATCCTCCTACCATACCAGTCACAATGGCGAGAATGGTCAACACTGGCAGCATCAGACAACAAGCAATAACCCGAGGAATCACTAAGTAATCAATTGGGTCAGTCTTGAGCATATACAAAGCATCAATTTGCTCTGAAACGCGCATCGTACCAATTTCAGCAGCAAATGCCGAACCAACTCGTCCTGCTAAAACCACAGCAGTCAACACCGGAGCCAATTCCCTAGCCAAAGCTAGAGCCAAGACTCCCCCAATGGCATTGGTGGCACCAAAATTAATGAACTCTCGTGTTACCTGAATGGTAAACACCATACCGATTACAGTAGCAGTGAGCAGAGCAATTATCAGAGACTCTGGTCCAACAGTTACCATTTGCTCGATAGTATTGCGGCGGTGAATCTTCCCAGTTAGTAGATGAAGTATCACTTGCCCAGCTAAGAAAATCGCAGCCAGTAAACGCTGACTCCATAACCCGAGGCTGGAAGTTTTAGCCATTAATCAATCATTTCCCATCATTCGCTTCCACACGGAAACGCTCAACAAATGTCCGCAACTCTCCCGCCACACCGACCAGGTTTTGCAAAGCTCCAGAAACCCTTTGGGCTTCTTGGGAGGTTTCTTGAGCGGTTAACTCAACGGATTGCATCACTTGGGCAACAGCACGGGATGTTTCAGTTTGCTCGATAGTATCCGCAGTGATGGCACGTACTAAAGCATCGATCCGGTTTGCCACTTGCACAATATCTTCTAGGGATTGCTTGGCTTGTTCTGCTCGTTTAGTACCTTCAATCACCTGTTGGGTGCCTTCTTCCATAGCTGTCATAACTAAACCGGTTTCACTCTGGATTTGCAACACAATATGTTCAATATCCTTGAGTGCCTTGGCTGACTTATCAGCGAGCTGTCGTACCTCATCGGCAACAACAGCAAAGCCTCGACCAGCTTCTCCAGCTCTTGCCGCCTCAATACTAGCATTGAGCGCTAACAAATTCGTTCGGGAGGCAATGGTAGAAATCGATGTAACAATTTTACCTATTTCCTGGGAAGATTCGGCCAAACGCTTGACTTTACGAGTCGTTTCTGCTACAGTTTCACGAATTTGCAAAATTCCTGCCACAGTGCGCTCCACAGCCTCACCACCTTTGAGAGCAGTAGCCGAGGCTGAGCGAGCAACTTCCTCAGCTTCTCGTGCACTCTCTGCCACCCGCTGAATAGCATCGGTCATCACCTGTACAGAGTTCAGGGTCACCGCCAGTTCCTCAGCTTGCCGTAAAGCATCAGAAGACAAGCAACGGGCAAAGGACTCACTATCGGTGGAAGATTTGGTCACCTGACGGACTGCCTGCTTGACTTGTTGTACAATTTCCCGTAGGTTTTGAATGGTCAGGTTGAAGGAATCAGCAACTGCCCCCAAAACATCAGCAGTTACCTCTGCTTGTACCGTTAAATCCCCTCGTGCTGCCCCTTCCACATCATCAAGCAATCGAATTACCTGGCGTTGGAGGTCTTCTTTTGCCTGTTCTTGCTCTTCTGCCTTTCGTTGTGCTTCAGTCATCGTTGTCAAGATGACTCTAGCCATTTGGTTGAAACTATGGGCTAGCTGACCCAATTCGTCCTGGTAATAAACCGTAGCATGGGCATTGAGATTACCCTGAGAGACTCCTTCAAACTGGGTTTTCAGGTTTTCGGTACTACGTCTAATCTGCCTAGCTGTAATATTACCCACAGCCAGAGTAGTACCAAAACTGGCAACACCAGCGGCTAGGGTCATTATAATACTAGTATTTCGCAGGTGGTTTTTGAAGGATGGCTCATCTCGAACCATGTATTGTGCTCCAGCACTAACCGCCGCTACCACCACCATTGAGACCGCGCCAGTAATCAAGGCAGTCATCCAATTCTTCTGGTTGACAGGAGCGTTTTCTATGGCAGCTAGTGGACCTTGGTCAATACTAACAACCAGCTCTTTGTCAATGTCTTTAGTGGGATTATAAATTGGGATTGGCTCGGTGGCACTACTAAGGCTAAATAGCTCCTCATTCCCAGTGGCTGACGGATAATCATGACTGGCTACAGCACTAATACCACTGGTGTTCATCTCCATTGACCCAGTACTTCCCAGTGTTGAGCCAGTAGTGCTTAATACATCAAAACCACTATTGTCATCACTCTGATTGGACAGTGCTTGCTGATCATCAACAGAGAAATCAGGGATTGAATCTAAATCATCATCAAATAGGTCAAACTCATCTAAAAACCCCTCTTTTACCCCTTGATGTGCTTCAATTCCTGACAATATTTCCTCTTCTGATTCCGTTACATCATCCATTGTCCAAGAATCATCATCAAAGGATTCCAAATTAATTTGGTCTGGGCTTGGAGAGTTGAACCCATTGTGATCGTAAGCTGAGTCCAAAAGTTGCTCATCCGAGCGATAGTTTCCCCCTAAATAGGGTTCAGTAGAGTCAGCCGCCTCATCATTGAGATATTCTAAGTCCTCTTGATTGTCAGCATAGGCTTGAGTATCCCCAGAAGTTGGTTTCTCAGGTTCCAAAGGCTGCTCGCTGGGAGGGGTAGGATAAGAACTTGGAGTCGGGTAAAAATGCCCCTCAAGCTCTTCTGAATTCATTAACAGGGTTGCGGCTTCAACAAAGGAATTCTTTGATTGCTCCTCAAGATCGCTAAACTCGTAATCCGGCAGAGATTCTAATTCTTCTTCACCCAGGATGTTAAACTCAACTGTGCTCGATTCACTAGTTAACTGTTCTGAACCTAAAGAGTGATCTTCGTCTAAATTCACCTCCGGAGACACCATAAATGTTTGTAGACCCTCCTCTTGAGAGAGTTCAGGAAAGTGTCCTTCTGTGCCATTGTAAGAAGTCTGACTACTGACAGCATTAACATCGAGTTCTAAATCCTCAGAGGCAATTTCCCAACTCTCTAAATCCTCACTGTCTTCTTCTAAGTCACTGACCATACTAAAAGGGTCTAGATTAGAAGCAGACTGTAACTCTATGGCTCCTTCATCACTAGTGGAATCTTGAAAATAATCGTTAAAGGGTGAGGTTGATTCTGAAGCAAAATCATCAACCCCTGTGTTATCCAAACTTAAGCTTTCCGGGTCAAATTCACTGATATCATTAAAATCAGCGAAGTCTTGCCAATTTCCTGCTGTGGGTTCTGCACTCAACTCCTCAGTATCATCTAGTTTTACCTGTGATGTATTGACATCATCATCAGGTGATAACCCAGCCTCCTGATGACCATTTGTAGATTGCTGGGCGTACTCTAGACCGTTGTTGGCATAATTCACAAAATCTGGCTCAGAGGTCAGATTGAGTACTGATTCATACTGTTGGCGAGCCACATCGTACTGCTGTAGACCATAGCAGTAAATATGACCCCGCAGTAGCAGCGCACTGGGTTCATTAGGGAAATCCTCAATCAAACGATCAACAATTGTTGCCGCTTCTTGGTATTTGCCCTGCATATAGGCTTTTTCGGCTTCCCCATACAGCTGGGGGTAATTTATACTGGATGCCATTTACCTCCTCCCGAAGCATTAAAAATTCATTTAATGTTTAATAATAAGGCTCTACCGGACATAGTGTGTATAAAACCGCGCTTATTGCCGACTAGGTCTGATTGGACGTTTTTTTTATAAAAAATCATTCTATTAAAAACTGAAACTCCCGCCACATGATGATTATAATAATTATTTCATAACATTTTTACACAGCAATTTCGGTAGAGCCAATAATAATTAATCCAACTAATTTTTAATGTTCAATTTTTAATAATTAGTTTTAGGCTGCCCACCTGGCTGAGCGTATAATCGCCACATGATCAAGTAGTCGCAGAACTTGATTAGACTCAATCTCTAGCAACCACTCACCGCGTAAGAAAGGAGCCATACTATCGGCAACATTGGTAGGCATATGTAACTTTTCCACATCCAGCCAGTCTGTACAGACAATTTCTTGAACTGCCAACCCCAGCATAGTGTCTTGATCTTCAATAACAATAACAGGGATTTCCATACGGTCTGTATTTAAAACCGTTTTATCCCCCAGAAACTGACCTAGATCTGAGACCCAAATTACCCGTCCACGTCGATTGAAAGTCCCCAACAATAAAGGGGAAGCATTAGGAATAGGAGTAATTTGTTCAGGGCAGGGGTCAATTACCTCTTTGATACCAGTAGCCGGCAGAGCAAATTCATCACCAGATCGCAGATAAAACCGCAGGTATAGTTCGCCTTCAGGACTTTCCAATTCCTGCAATTCTGGGGCTTGTTCAAGAGCAGAGTCAGTTACAAAGTCCGGATTAGCAACCATTCCCGTCAAATACCAATATATTTATGTTCTAAGTAGCTGTCTAACTGTTCCAATCAACTCCGTTGGCTGAAAAGGCTTCGCAATGTATGCATCTGCACCTTGCTTCATGCCCCAATAGCGGTCAAATTCTTCACCTTTTGAAGAACACATAACCACTGGCACATTCTGAGTTTTAGGGTCAGCCTTAAGACGGCGACAGACCTCATAGCCATTCATGCGTGGCATCACTATATCCAAGACCACTACATCTGGACAAGACTCTAGAATATGTTCTAAAGCCTCAACACCATCACTGGCAACATCCACCTTCAAACCACTACCTTTGAGGAGGTCTGAGATCATCTGCCGTTGAGCAAGGCTGTCTTCTACAACTAAAACTTTACTCATAACTCCTAGCTCGACCCTCGGGAAATAGTAGTGAAATTAAACTACAGCCCGATTTGGGTCTATAAATTAAATCATGATTACAGTATCGCTCATCTATTGGTGGTGATACCAAGAAAGACTAGATTTTTATTGAATTTGTGGAAGCTTCTAGCTTGACCAGTGGGTTTAATTAGGATAGTGTTGGTTAATTAACTGATGGGTTAGACGCCTCTATTAATAAGTTAAAGGCTGACAGAGCAAGATTCTCCCCTTGATCTAATTCTTTGGTCAGGGTATGACTATCTTGGCATTGTTCTAGATCACCTGGACCAAATGTATTTTTCCAAAAGCATCAATAACTCATGATCTCCGAAGGGCTTCGTTAAGTAGTCAGTTGCGCCTACCATCCGGGCTCTGACGCGATCGATAAAGCCATCTTTGCCTGTGAGCATGATGATGGGGGTTTGCCGAAATGCTGTGGATTGGCGTAACATGCCACAAAGCTCATAACCATCTAGGTCGGGCATTACTAGGTCACAGAGGATGAGATCGGGTTGGAGTTGAAAAACCTCACTCAGAGCCTTTAGGGGCTTCTGTATTGCTGTGACTTTATAACCTTTGGCTTCTAGGGTATATTCCACAGCTTTTCCAACTGCGAGATCATCATCAACACAGACAACAGATCGTGTAACTTTCTTCAACTCCCATTGCTCTTCAATGGCTGGCGTATCTGCTTCTTTGGGGGTCACCATTTGGATTGACCCCTGTTGTACATAGGGATAAATAGCCCGAGCTACGGTGATCAGGTCGCGATGGAGATAACGGGACAACTGGCGTAGAGAAGTTTTGCCATCTACCCAACTGCTGATGAGTCTAAAGGATTTTTCGGGCAGTGTAGCCTGTAACTGGTCATGGGCAGTAATCATTGGACACTGATGGGGAGATTGGATATGAGGGCACAATTGCTTCCACTCCTGCACCTGCTTCATAATCTCTGTGACCAATGGTCCTATTTCTAAGGTAGTAAGTTGCGGTGCTAATGCCGGACCAATTTCAAATACAAAGTAGCCATGGTGAAAGCTCAGCAAATCAAAAAGGGTTTCATTAACCATGCTTTGAATAATGCTTCGCCCTTGGTTTGGTGTGATCACATGCTTTTCTAACAAAGCCCAAAGATAACCATACTCTAGAGCATTGGTAGCGGCAATGGACAGACTTTCCAATTCCTTGAGAGCATCATTGGCTTTATAGCGGCGCAGATAATCATGCAGGCGCGACAAGCTCCCATCGCTGTCAGCAGCATAGGCAATCTGGCCATTCAGGAAGAAGACAAACCAATAAGGACCGGGACTTGGTAGTTTTGGCTGCTGGTAAAGTCTACCTGAGGCAAAACGATGACTGCCACTATTGCTAGCCTTGCTACTAGGGTGAGAGCTGTATGCCTCGACTAAGAGTTCCCCGGTTCGCTGACCTAGCTCGATCAGTTGCAGGATGCTACGGATATCAATTTCACTCAAAGTTCCCTGCATTTAAAGACAATGTGCTCCTAACAACCTGTTGATGAATCTGAGATTATGACCTGTCATTGAGTTTAAGGATGCCCATAAACTGGTACTGATCTATCTTTGCTCAAGAAACCGCTTAACTGTAAACTGAAAATATCCCAAAAAATTGGGTGAGGCTAGTATAGTTGGTAAGGAATCGCTTCTGTAAGCCAACTGGTGGAAGCTTACCATGGCTGCAGACAGCTAACCATGAGCGAAGTAACTGATTAGGGGTAAGAGTGGGATTTTGACGGTTACTGGAAAATTAAGCTAAGATGTCCAAGGTTCTAGGTTAGGACTTTAAACACCATTGGATAGCATATAAGCATATAAATTAAGTATATTTATTTGAATAGGGATTAGACACAAGGTAAGAAAGTGATGGGGTAAGATGTTATGTTCAATCTAGCTAGAAAAATCGACCACTAGGGTTGATAAAATCTATGCTTGGGGAAACTAGACAGATTGGGGAAACTAGACCCCCCCTGTGGGAAGATTCCTAAGACTATCCTCATAAATCTATTTTTATTCTGCTAACCTTGATTGACTGGCAGATCAAGTCTGGGAAATACCTTAAAATACCTTTAGTGTCTAAATATACTGAATACCGTCATCCTTTAAAGGACTAATAGCCTTAAGGATCAAAACAAAATCGGTTGACCAATCATCTCCGAAAATTACCACCCTGCAACCCCAAAGGGGTTAAGCGTTCAAATGTGTTAATTAAGAATTGGGCACAATACAATTAAAAGAGGACGATCAGTGTGCTGTATCTCGCAGAGGTAAGAAAGCAGAAAACTGGGTTTATGGGTAGAGCTCAGGCCGAACTCAAACTGCTGGCTTTTCAGCGGACTGACCAGAGTTGGAATAAGGTGTCTGGGGAGGAAGTGCTTCCGACAGAACAAGCCAATAACTTTGGTGATGGTGCGTTGGTGATTGTTAACCTGAGTGGGAATCGACAAATACAGGGGACAATCGAGGCAGCGGGGGGAAGGTTAGTCAATCTATTGCAAAATTTCTCTCGCTTGCTAGAAAAGTCAAAAAACCAGGAAGAAGAAATTGAGCAGTGGAAGCAATCTTTGACCTATCAAAGTCAAGAACTCAACCGTCGCGAGATGGAAATGGAAGCGCGGCTTGAGCAGATGCAAACGATGGAGGAGGATTTTTCCAGAATAGAGCAACAACGCCAAGAACTGGAAACTACTGAGGCAGAAACTGCTAAACTCAGACAAGAATTGGAGCGTAAAAGTAAGGAGCTCGAAGGTGCTTGGGAACAACTCCGGGGACAGCAGCTACGCTTACAAGAGCAAGTTTCAGAGGGTCAGTACTCTGCTGGTTTAGATGCTCAGCAGGCTGGTGTGATTCAGCAATTGCTCAATCGCTTATCAGGAGGAGCAGAATCAACACAATCTGTCTGGGAACCACTGAATCAAGCCTTGGAAGTAGTCAAGCATCAGCATTCGGTGTTGGATAATCACTGGAAGAAGTTAAATGAACAACGTCTATTAGCTCAAAAATTGGAAGCAGAGGTTGAGGGTCAAGGGCAGGAAGTCCAACATCAAACCCGAAAGTTACAACAATTACAAGCATCCTGTGAACAGGCAAACCGGGAAAGGCAAGTGCAGCAAACTAATCTAGAGATCAAGCTCGAATCAGCTAGGATGGTGAGTCTGCAACTCCAAACTCAGGAAAAATTATACCAAGAACTGGCTCGAATGGCAACAACATCAGGGGATGTCAAAATTAGCCAAATGGTGGATATTGCAGCACTAGAAAAAATGCCCTTGGGTGAGTTACAGGATATAGTTCAGAATTTGCAGCAGGATTTGGAAAAAGTTGTACGCTTCGTCAATGACCAAGAAGAAGAACTAACACTCCAACACCAAGGGATTGAAGAACTACAAGAACAGATTAGGGTCGCTAGTGAGTACGATCGTATTAGTCTAGAAACCCAGTTAGCAGATGAGCAAGACCGTTACCAGATGCTGGACAGAACCTTGGTGGGTCAACGCCGGACTCTATGGGAACGAGAAGAAATTATAAATCAGCATCTACGAGTGTTACGACTGCGGCAAGGAATTGTGGATAGTAATGGTCAACAAAACCAGAAAATTGACTTAGGACCAATTTTGCTCGAACTAGAAGCACAGTGCAAAAAACAGTCAGATCAATTGCAACAACTAGAACGAGAAATTGAACAGATGCGCCTTAGGGTTAGCCAAGCTGAAGAATTGATCAATCAACAAACCCAAGAAAAGGATGCTAAGCTGGCTCAGGTAAAAAATTGGGAGGAAAGTTGGCTCTCCAATCAGGTGAAGGTCGCTCAACTTTGGGGCAAACTTCATCTCTATGAAGAAACCCTACAGCCATTGCAAGATGGTGTCAATGAACTTCGACAAAAGCTGGATGCGATCGCAAATGCTCTGAATCACATCCAGAAAACAGGTGGTTCTCAACAACAAGCGATCGCTCAAATATCTCAAATCATCAGTAGCTTAAGCCAATCTCCAGAGTTGGCAGCTTCTTAGGTTTAAGGTTTAATATTAAATGTTGTTCGCCCCGTATTCGGTGTAGGGTAGGTTGAATGTTAAAGGTTGAATGTAGTTCGCCCCGTATTCGTTGTAGGGTAGGTTGAAGGAGAAAAATTTCTCGGAAACTAAGAGATAGAAGTGTTTCATACTTAATACTTAATACTTCATACTTCAGTATTAAGAATAATCCATTCCTCTTCTACCAAGGCTGTTACTCCACCAGGAAAGGATGACGTTCGAGAGCGGTTGGGAGCAGCAATTAAACCAGTCACCGCTTCGATTTGCTCAAAGCTGAGGGCTTTGGTTTGGTTTTCCTGAAGGAACTTCCGAATCACACGACGTTGCAGAGCTAGGGGAGCTTGCTGTAATACCAGACGATTCAATCGTGGAGGGCTATTGCTAGCAGGATCTTCCTCGACCGTAGGTACTGCCATGGCTTGCTTTTGGATTTGCTCAGCAGTGTTTTCGAGATATTCCACGTCTGCTCGCAAGATTTCAGCAATTTGGGACAAGGCTGTCTCAACTTGTGGGTTGAAATGGGTTTTTATATAGGGTATTAGCTCTTGGCGGATGCGGTTACGGGCATAGTTAAGGTCTTGATTGTAAGCATCCACCCAAATGGAAAGTTGCTGCTGCTCGCAAAACTGGAGAGTTTCGCTACGGGATGTGTCAAGTAAGGGACGCACCAGATGTACTCCAGGAGCAAGAGGTCGTTCCCAGGTCAAAGCTTGCAAGCCATCAGTCCCTGAACCTCTGATCAGGTTATAGAGGACTGTTTCAGCGCGATCGCTTTTTGTGTGACCAGTGACAACAGTGGGATAACCTTGAGTTTGGGCAATGTCAATCAGGGCTTGATAACGCCACTGCCGCGCTGCTGATTCGCTCTTTGTCACTTCAGGGGCGGTTCGTAGATGAAATGGAAGTCCCCAACTTTGAGCAATTTGCTGTACATGAAGGGAAATTCCCTCATCATAGGGCCAACGGTGGTCACAGTGGGCGATTCCTAGCTGCCATTTCCACTTGGGCTGTAAATCTAGGAGTAGTTTGGTTAGGCAAAGGGAATCTTGCCCACCGGATACGGCTACTAAGACCTGCTGATTCTTGGGTAGTAGCTTCTTTTGCCGCAGGGTTCTATGTAGCCGTGCATGAAGAGGTGTCCAACTCGGTATCTCAGACATTAGAGTTGTTATGAATAGTTATCCAAAACTTTGACATTTTGAATTTTGTAGGTCATAGATACCGTGACATACTCCCACACTCACCTTTTCAGGTTGAGTGTGGGCTTCTTTCCAACTCCACCTACTGGTTCGGATACTCGGAAAGCTTTATTACCGACGGGATGCCCCACCGCCAACTTTAATATATTGATCGCCGCATTTACATCTCTATCTTCTGTGTACCCGCAGTGAGGACAAGAATGAATACGGTCTTTTAATTTTTTAGGTACTTTTGTCCCACAATTAGAACAGTTTTGACTGGTGTTTCGAGGGTTCACTGCAACTGTGACCAACCCAGCATTTAAGGCCGTAGGCCACGCTACGCGAACGGCTTTGGTTGATAGTATTGACAGAAATTGCCCCCAACCAGCGTCTAATATCGATTTAGCCATTTTAGTTTTGGCCAAACCTTTAATATTTAACTTCTCGTGAGCAACTAGATCATGATTATCTAGTAAGCCCTTTGCAGTTTTAAAATGAAAGTCTTTTCGAGTGTCAGCAACTTTTTTGTGAGCTTTGCCTAGTCTACTGACAGCCTTCTTCCTGTTGTTGCTACCTTTCTTTGATCTACTGACAGCTTTTTGGATTTTTTTTAGCCGTTTTTGAGCTTTTCGATAGTATTGAGGAATTGGTACCTCTGAACCATCGGACTTAATCAAAAATGACTTAAGACCCATGTCTACCCCAATAGGATTGGTTGCACTGTCTACTGGGATGATATTCGGGACAAACTCATCCTGGATGGACAGCGTGACGTAATAACCATCAGATTTTCGAGTTATAGTAGCTGTTTTTATTTTAAATCCTTCTGGAATAGGTCGGTGATAGATCATTTTGACTTTCCCAAACTTAGGAAGAGTCAAAATATTGCCATTTATAGGGTCTTTGCTAAGAGATGGAAATGTAAAAGATTTGTATCTATCTTTACTTTTAAATCTAGGTCTCCCACTCTTCTTCCCATTGCTATCCCCTTTTAGGAACCCCTTAAAAGCTAAATCGACTCTTTTGACACAGTCTTGCAGGACTTGTGATTGAACCACCTTGTACCAAGGTCTATCCTTTTTTAACTGAGGAAGAGTTTTCTTTTGGGAAAAATAGTCGGGATTATTCCTTAGATCTGGTAAATAGCAGACAATAGGACAAGAGTTGATAGAGCAGCGATTCTGTTCGTACCAGTTAAACCTGTCGGCAAGTAGGTAGTTGTATTGATGTCGGAGCATGTCCAACCATCTTTCTACTTCACGTTCTTGATTCTTGGTCAACCTTAATCGATATTGATACGCTGCTCTCATTGTTGTCACATTCTGTTTTTCGACCTATCATCAGGATAACCAAAGTCTTTACATATGTCAATGCAAAATTAAATATAAAAACTTAATGATTAGATTGACTAGTTTTGAAAAAAAGCAACTTAAGCAAGAAGCTGTTCGCGTAGCGTGACCTACGGTCAATCGCAGAGGAATGACTTGCTCCGAGTTACTTAGGAGTTTGATAGCTCGTTTCCCTGTTCCGTGCATACTCTGTGTAAAATTCATCCCACGCTCATCCTTACGGATTGAGACGTGGGGCTTCTTTTACCGGACAGCTAACAATCCTATAAATCCTAAACCCTCAAGGTTCTTGAAAGCTTTGAAATCGGCATGTTCACTACGATGCTCCCATGTCAACATTTACCACAACATTTAGCAATAGACTATTATTTAAGCTTATTTAAGCTCATTCATTTCTTGCCAGACATCATCCATTAGGGAATTATCATCACCGTTTTCTGATTCCTCATCAAAGGAAATATCGTCCAGTTGAAACATGTCTTCATCACTATCATCAGACATTTCACCCAGATCAAAATCATTACTACTGTCTGTTGATACTGCTGACAAATCCAGCAAATCTTCTTCCGCTGCTGTCGGTGATTCTAGGAACTCTATATCTTCGTCACTTTCGGAAAGTTCTCCTAAATCAAACTCATCTTCTTCTTGACTGGTTGGGGTTTGTTCAAAACCAATATCTTCCTCACTATCGGAAAAGTCTCCTAAATCAAACTCATCTTCTTCTTGACTGGTTGGGGTTTGTTCAAAACCAATATCTTCCTCACTATCGGAAAAGTCTCCTAAATCAAAGTCATCTTCTTCTTGACTGCTTGGGTTTTGTTCGAAACCAATATCTTCCTGACTTTCCGCACTATCGGAAAAGTCTCCTAAATCAAAGTCATCTTCTTGACTGCTTGGGGTTTGTTCGAGAGCAATGTCTTCATCTGCATCAAGTGTAGGTTTCAGTGTGATCTCATCCGAGATAGTAGTTGAGGTATCTTCCTCTAGTGCTTCAGCTACTGATATTCCAGTAGCAGTCACAGCGGCTGTGGCTGCTCCAACTCCAAGGTCGAATCCAGAATCATTGCTAGTTTCTGGCTCTGCAAGGTCTGGCTGTTCTGCTACCTGGGTTGATGTGCTTTGCAATGTTTTACCACCAATAGCTGATATATCATCAACTTTATCCTGAGTCTCGACAAGGCAAAATTCTAGATTAAGTCTTACCTTGCCTTGCTGCCAGTCATTAGCAGCAAATTGCAACACTTCACAGGGAATACCCGATTCCCTAAACCAACTTTCCTGTTCTGGAGTCCATTCATCCCCTAAAACTTCTACCAATTTCTTTTTGATAGCAACTAAGAATTCACCGACCCTAAAGGTACGGTTACCAATAAAGATTTGAGCAGATTCATCCACTGATAGTACTTCACCAACAGCGAGTGGCTTGAACTGATTATCCACGACTATTTTCCCCGATCAAACTTTTCGATAAGCTTCCATGCCTAGAGGGCAGGAGTTTCATTGCCCAACCATGGAGCCAAATATTCCTTTGAGCCAAAGGTCGGTTTCCTAGGGTTAATTCCCCGATGCCTCTAGGCATTAAAGCGGGTTTTAAGTAGAAGCAATTTAGGGCATGCACTCAATCACGGAAATATATAGTTCTTAGAAGAACCAGCCGTAGGAATGTAAGCCTTTACCCAATAGATTGACTCCTAGATAGCAAACCCAGACAACTAGAAGTCCTGTTCCTGCCAAAATTGCTGGTCGGCGTCCTTGCCAGCCACGGGTAATGCGGGCATGGAGATAGGCAGCAAACACTAGCCAGGTAATTAATGCCCAGGTTTCTTTTGGGTCCCAACTCCAGTATGAACCCCAAGCCTCGTTTGCCCAAACGGCACCGGCAATAATCCCAATGGTGAGCAGAGGAAATCCCAGCCCAATAATACGATAGCTGATATTATCGAGAGTGTCGGCAATATTTAGCCTCTGGGGTGAGAGGGTGGGTGCTGTGGATACCGATGGTACGGGTGAGTCGGGGGTAGTGACTAAATCTAGCACTGCTGTAGTACTAGCTGCATTAATCTCTCCGACTTCAGCTAAAGGGGATGAGGTATCAGAGGTAACTAGAGGCTGAGAAATTGCTTGTTTACCGGTGCGCTGTAGTTTAAAATTGGAATTCCCTGGTAAGTTATTCGGTAAGTTAGTCTTGCTGCGATAGCCACCAGTCCCGACAGAACTTCCTCGCAGTTCCACGTTCTGACCACGAGTAATCACTAAAAATGCGATCGCTACCAGGGAACCCACCATCAGGGTGGCGTAACTGAGCATCATGATGCTAACATGCATCATTAACCAATTGGATTTCAGAGCAGGTACCAATGGAGCACTTTCCTGCATGTCTGGTGGTAGGGATAGAGCCGCAAACGCGGTAATTCCCATGGCGACTGGTGCAGTAGCCACCCCTACCAATCGGCTGCGACTCATGTTTTCAGCAATTAGATGAACTGTGGTAATTCCCCAGGTTAGGAAAAACAGGGATTCATAGAGATTACTGATCGGGAAATAGCCTGCCTCTAGCCATCTTGCTCCGAGTAAGGTAGCAGTGCAAAGGTTGGCGGTTGCCATGCCTGATGTTCCTAAGGCTGACAAATAAGGGATTTTAGGAAAAGCGGCTCCTACCCAGTAAATTAACATCGTCACAAAAAGGACGAAAAAGGCAATATTATCTAATTTGTTCTGGAGTGTAACCAGATCCATACAGCGTTCTCTCTCAAGTCTTGTATAAAGCTTATATTATTGCAGCATTACTACTATCCTATCCCTTCGATCTGCCCCTTTTGATAGAGTTCTAGTGCGTTATAGCCCTACGCGCAAGTCAAAAATCGAAATAAATGTAAGGGAGACCACTCTGAGGAGCAAACAACCAAACTACGTAGAGACCTACTGGTACCAACAACAACTTCACCGGCCAGTTGAGTTGTAATTTCAGACCCCTTCGGATAGTGTAAACCCCAGCCATTGAGGCTGCTAAGCTAACTAACAGGAGAACCACCCAGAAGCGTTCCATACCAATAGCGGTTAAGTAGACTTTTTGAGCAAATTGGATATCAGCTGGGTGACCCCATAGATTCTGAATGACTAAACTGGCTTGTGTGAGATTGGGGATGCGGAAAAAAATCCAGGCAGTAAACACCATAAATTGGGTCAAAAACCAGCTTACCAAGACCCCTGACCAACTTTGCCACCAACGTTTTATCCCATCTCTATTTTCACAGAAAGCTTCGGTCAAGCGATGGATAACTAAGGCTAGACCATGCAAGCCACCCCAGGCTACAAATCCCCAAGCTGCTCCATGCCAGATACCAATAATGACCATTACAATGAATAGGTTAAGGCAGGTACGAGCAACCCCTTTACGGGAACCGCCCAAGGGAAAGTAGAGATAGTTACGGATCCAATCCCCTAGAGTGATGTGCCAGCGACGCCAGAAATCCGCAATGCTGATACTGAAATAGGGAAAATCAAAGTTTTCTGGAAGATTAATGCCCAGTAACACTGCACTACCACGGGCAATGTCTACATAGCCGCTGAAATCGAAATAGAGTTGTAAACCGTAGGCAAAGATAGCTAACCATAAATCTCCACTACCAGCCCGTTCTATATTGCCAAAACACAAATCAACAAAAATACCAATGTGGTCCGCTAACAGTGCCTTTTTAATCGCACCAGATGTAATCAACCAAAGTCCTTCTGTTGCTCGGTCAAAACTTGGAAATTGTAAGGTTTTCAGTTCAATAGCAAACGGATGATAACGAGTAATTGGACCAGAAATAAGTTTAGGAAAAAACAACTTATAAGCAGCAAACTGGAGGAGATTACGAGTTGCTGGAGCCCCACGATAGACATCAATGATATAAGCAATGCCCTCAAATATAAAAAACGATATTCCTAGAGTAACAATTAAGTTATCCCTAATCCAATTAGCCCCATCTTGAGCAATTGTTAAGTTGAGAATTACTGCTAAATTGGACAATATAAAAGGAATATACTTGAAGCCAAGCAAAAAGATAACATTTATTAAAATACCTAGGCTCAGTAGTCTTGAACGTCGGTTATTCCAAAAACTATCAGCCACTAGCCATTCTTCATTGGAAAGATGATAATTAGTAGCATGGGAACCAGAAACTGTATTCGTACCTAGTGCTTGTCCAAAGTAAAAATTAATTAAGGTAATCAATACCAACAGGGGAATGTACTGGATTTGTAGTGAAGCATAAAATATTAGACTGCTAATTAATAAAAGCAAAAGTTTTAGTTTCGGAGAACCTGTGGCAGCTGTAGAACGTTGCACCAACCAGTAGATTCCCAAAACTGCTAACAAGAAACAGCTGTAGGTAATCGAAATAAATGACATAAAGATAAAGGATGAAGGATGTTCCCCTGATACCGTTACGGTAGGGTAGGCTGAAGGGTTAATATCGTTTCGGTTTGAATACTTATAGCGGTTTGCGTAGCGGTGCGACCCCGGTCGGGTTTCCCGACAAGCGTGAAAGCGCAACAAGAGAATTGTAATTAATAAAGTTGGCAAACCGCTATATACTTATTGGCATTGCTGAATCTTCGAATGAATATAAGGTGGTGCGTTACGGGCAGCAACCTAACAAGGCGCGAAGAGGCGGTCAGAGCGGTCCCGTCTTATCACGCACCCTACGCAACTGTCTATTAAAATCATTCCATTATTAAGCAACACCTAATTATTGGGTGTTCGTCAATTTAAAACTGATTAGTGATTAATGATTAATCACTAATCACTAATCACTAATCACTAATGACCAAGGCATCATTGGATCTTTAGCCAACTGGTTAGAAACTTGGTAAGCACCATACCGGTTGAGATGGCTGGGGTCGGAAAAGTAGTCATGTTTAGTTAGCAACATTTTATTGAAATCTCTGAAAATTAATCCCCCTTCTAAATCAAAATTGTACATGTATCGCTGAAACTGTTTTTCATATTTAGTCCGCACTGGATCTAAATATTCTTTAGTCAGGGGTAGGTTGACCATAACGATACTAAGGTCATGCTTCTGGGCAAATTCCATCAAATTTCTTAGGGCTTTGTCTTGCTGACCTCCTAGCTGAAAATACCGGTAATCACCATCATAAATACCGGGAACTTTAGGATGTTTTTGGTAGTAGGTAGCGGTGTTAAAACGAGTTGACAGGGGAAGGAATCCATCAAAGTCAATTTTCCAGGTTGGGGATAATGTATTTTGAGGCTTTTTGGCAGTCTCGGTTGTGTCTGGTTGCAGGAACTTTTCTAGGTCAACCAACTTTTCCTGTAACAGGGATTTGAGCTGGCTTCGGTGAGGATAAGTTAACGAAATTTTGGCTATTGACTGATTTAGCCAGCCACTGATGAACTGATATCCATCATTCAAAACCTCTAGAGGTTGGTCTGTGGTATCTGTCGGTAATGGCGGTTCTTTAGTGCGGTTCGGAAAAACTCCTGCCATTAGAGCTTCGTAGCCTGGTGATGCGATAATCGAGTTGTAGGTAGCATCAACTCGACCATTGTTAAAGGCTCTGACCCCATCAGCCCAAATTATCAATTTAGGCAGTTGCTCTGGAGTTAAGACGCGCCGAACCATGAAGTCTACTACCTGAGCTGTGGCACCATTAACCCCAAAGTTAAACACGTCAATGTCAGGATAGCCCTGTTCTTCTAAGGCATCTTGCAGGGCAATGGGATCGATTCCCCGCATGGCCCTGGAACTCCCCATAATCAGGACATCAGGGATACCACTCTGAAGCAGGCGTTGTTGGTACAGAGCTAGCTTTTCATCTAACATCTGGTTATTGAATGAAGGATTGGGCGATCGCGCTGCAGCCAGCATGGCTGCCATGGTGGCATTGCCGTTTTCATTCACAATCACCATGGTATCCCCAGGAGCAGTAAACCCAGAGGTGTTGAAGTTTTTAGTCCCAAGACCCGCCCCTTTTTGCAAAGATAGTTGGGGCAAAGCAATGGGTTTGGGTGATGAGTTAGTCACTGCCTTTACTTCCGCTGACGGTGAGGCTTGAGACTGTAGGAGCTCACTAAAACGCCAATCTGTGATCAGTGTTAGTAGTAATCCTGCTACGCCCCATACCATGGCTACTCCTACGCCTTGGATAGATAATTTCCCCTTGGCCTGTCTCTTGTCTGAGAAGGCTGCCATGTTTTGGTTTTCTACAGTGGGTACAAATAGCTGAGAGTAGCATAGTAAACGCTGGAGTATGTAAGCTACACCATCAACTGCTCCTTTTAAACCCTGGTTGAGATCGTCGTGGGTTAAATCACGACGCAGTACTGGTTCCCCAGTGGGAGTTACCAAATCACTCAGGTACGCATCTGAGGCAGCAAACTCTGGGGTAGCTTCTGGGACTAGACGCTGTCGATGAACAAAATCAACTCCATAGTTCCAGGAGGGGGAGGTAGCACCAGCCCGACGTCCATAGAGCCGTAACCCAGTAATTTCTGACATAGCCAGCTGCTCTAGGAAGCGGGTAATTTTTCGAGTGACCTGAGATTTTCGAGGACAGACCGTTGCCTCGCTCATGATGTGCAACAAGTCTTGTTTACGGCGAATTTTTACCCTTACTCCACCTGTTACCAATCGTTGGTCAATGTCGGGATTAAGTAAGCGCTCCAACAAAAAGGTCAAGGCATTGTGATGCCCTGTTTGGGCTAAGGAATAGGTGGATTCTCCTAAACTCTGGTGGTCTGCTGCTGGTAAGTTGAGCCAGTGAATCCAGGCTGGGGATTCGGTTTCTGGCAGTAAGGAATTTTTGGCAACTTGACCATTGTTTCCAAAGGGGGATTGGAGAGACTCAGCTTCCTGAGACAGTAACGTTTGACTAGGGAACTGACTTGAGTCTACACCATAAATAGTTGCACCCTGGATTCCTTGAGGAGCGATTAAATCCAGTACTGAGGCAATGGCACTGACTACAGTTTCTTTTTCTGGGGCAATAGTTTTCCGGCGGTGGATGACGCTACAAAATACATGTAGGGTGCTTTCTTTAAGAATAGCCCGAACGGTTATTCCCACCGCTGCTAACCCCTGATTTAATAACCGCTGGATTGCTTCTACATCTCCCCAACGAGCCCATTCCTTGAGGACTTCTTCTGGAGGGGTCAAATCTACTCGCAGCTTCCAATCAGGAGTGGCTTCGCCACTTACCTGAAAGCAAATCACGGCATCTCGAAACCCTTGGAGTTGCAAGGAATGTAACCGGTCGATGATGGACTCAGATAGTAAGGATGGATCGGGGCTGTAGTTAGAATTACAAATTATCCAGAGCCGTCGGTTAGGGGGTGAAGGGTGAAGGTTAGTTTGTTTAAGGTTAGAACTTGCCCCGGAAAATCTTCTAGCTTTGGAATCTTGGTTTTGGATCCGGACTTTAACACTGACACCTAGGTAACTGAGGGATTCACTCAGATAACGAGCGATCGCATCTGGAGAACCAGAACGGGCAAGACTTTCGTTTGAGACAGTTAATTCCGCATCAGTGGTTATGGCATCGAAAGACGTCTGGGAAGATTGGTTATAAGCATTAGTGGCATCATCGGTCGGTAGTTTGATAGCGATTTGCTTAATCCAGTCTGGACGTTTCTGCCCCACTCGACGCCCATAAACAATTATTTGATAGATCGGGTTTGCTAAGTCTAGGGGAAACTGAACTTCTCCCTGTTGCAGTTTCAGGGCTTTGATCAGGGGGTTGATCACCTTATTGGCTTCTACTCCCTGAGGGTGTTCACAGAGAATGTGCAAATTGTTCCCTCGCAAACGGATTCGTATGGATAACCCGGGTTGCCTAATGGCACAATAAGCCCACTTGGCAAGGGAGGAGGGAGGAGCTTTTGGGAGACGCTGATCGACATCCAACATCACAAATTGATTAACTGGACTGGTAACGGACGAATGATTTCTTCATATCTTAGATGCTCGCCTTGATTTAAGCACAATTTTCTGAAGACTACTTATTTGTTGGGCAAATAAAATTAATTTAGCTGACAATAGAGGTTGAAATCCTCACTCACAGGACTACATGACAATCGGTTCCCAAGTCAATACTACTCAGGTAGCAGCCCATTGCTGCCTAACTTCTGCTCAAGGGAACTGATGTTAAATTTTCGGCTTTGTTTAGTTCATTTGTACTAAAATTAACCCAGATGTCTTCTTCTCAACCAGAAATACCAGAAATCAGGTCTGCTGACTTCTTTAATTTAGAAATGCCCACAAAATTCTTTGTAAGTCTAGGGACTGCTCCAATGCTCTTAGGTATACTCTCAATAAAAGCTATGGGTTCATGGTTAGAAACCACAGGTATTAGTAGTGAGGAAGTGTTTCGAGGGCAGAGATTGCCTGTTCTCCCCTTCCCAGATTTGGAAAGGGATGATCAATAATTGAAATTTGCTGTTATGTTTGCTATCGATCTACTACAGAGTTGGTATTAGTCGTGGATACTGCCATCGGGCAAAACTGCCCCCCTTAGGTTTGCCCCTGTCAGTTTCACTAAGAGCTTACCATTAGAACCCACTTTAGCTCCACTCATGTCAGCTCCACTCAAATCAGCTCCACTCAAATCAGCTCCAATCAGATTAGCCTCTCGTAAGTTAGCCTTACTGAGGTTAGCTTGAAATAAATTGGCTCTAAATAGATTAGCACCTTCGAGGTTAGCCTCAGCAAGATTGACCCGATGGAGAAAGCAGTCTTTTAGGTTAGCCTGACTTAAGTTAGCGGATTGGAGATTCCGATTTGAGAAGTCTCTTTCTTTGAGGTCTGCTCCCCTAAAATCAGCACCACTCAAGTCAGGAGGGGCTTTGGGAGCCCGAGTTTGAGCGGGAGTGGATGGCTGGGTTCTAGAGTTACCGGGGGGCTGGGCAGTCCGAGCTTGGGCTTGAGTAGTCCGAGTTTGGGCGGTCGTGGATGGTTGGGCTCTTGATTCAGCAGGGGGCTTGGGATTCTGAGGTTGGGCGGGAGTGTATGGTTGGGCTCTAGAGTCACCAGGGGTCTTGGGAGTGCGAGGTTGGGCGGGAGTGTATGGTTGGGCTCTTGATTCAGCAGGGGTCTTGGGAGTGCGAGGTTGGGCGGGAGTGTATGGTTGGGCTCTAGCGTTAGCAGGAGTCTTGGGAGTGCGAGGTTGGGCGGGAGTGTATGGTTGGGCTCTAGCGTTAGCAGGGGTCTTGGGGGTCCGAGATTGAGCGGTCGTGGATGCTTGGGCTCTAGATCGTTCTGGTTGTTTGTATTTGTAATAGTTTGGTGGGTTTGGCTGGGCTGATGGTGGTGGTTTTGGTCTTGGATTTGGATTGCGATAATCCCGATACGGTGTTCTTGCCCTAGCTTGCTTTTGTGAAGCAGTGGGTGATTTATGATGCGATCGCAATTTTTCTCGTGCCTGATTCAGTAACTTAAGTTTTTCTTCAGCTTTTTGCTTGAGGCGAGGATTATCCTCAGGCACACGATCGGGATGCCAAATAAATGCCAAATCCTTGTAAGCCTGGTTCACTTCTTCCGGTGATGCTCCAGGCTCCAGTTCAAGAACTCTATAGCATTGCTCTAGCTCATTTTGCTTCACCACCATATTATGTGTAACCTAGCGACTTTTCCTTTCTCGACTCTAGACTATCAACTCTAGGCTTGCTTGTGTTGTTCCCTATAGTCTACAGACTACAGCCTAGGTAAGCATTCAGCGGTCAGCGATCAGCTATCAGCGATCAGTTACAAGCTATCAGTGTGTCGCGTATCAGCTATCAACCAAAGGCCAACGGCTGACCGCTGACTGCTGACTGCTGACTGCTGACTGCTGATAACTGACCGCTGAGCGCTAACTACGGTTCAATGCCTTACTGCAGGATTTTAGCTACTTCTTTGGCAAAATAGGTCAAAATTAAGTCAGCACCAGCCCGCTTCATGCTAGTCAGGGTTTCCATCATGACTTTTTTCTCATCAATCCAACCATTCTGACCGGCTGCTTTAATCATGGCGTACTCACCACTAACATTGTATGCAGCAACGGGTAAATTAGTATGCTGTCTAACCCGGTGGATAACATCCATATAGGCTAAAGCGGGTTTAACCATGACCATGTCTGCCCCTTCTGAGATATCCAAGTCGATTTCTTTGAGGGCTTCAAGGGCGTTAGCGGGATCCATTTGGTAAGTCTTCTTGTCACCAAATTTAGGAGCTGAATCTAGGGCATCCCGGAATGGACCATAATAAGCGGAGGCGTATTTAGCGGAATAGGCCAAAATTCCGACATCAGTGTAGCCTTCACTATCTAGAGCTTTGCGAATTGCACCAATGCGTCCATCCATCATGTCGGAAGGCGCTACCATATCTGCCCCTGCTGCAGCTTGAGATAGGGCCATTTTTATCAATACTTCCACGGTGGCGTCATTTAGGATAGTGCCATCTTCGGTGACAATGCCATCATGACCATCACTGGAAAAGGGATCAAGGGCAACATCGGTAATCACCACTAGCTCTGGCACTTCTTGCTTAATTGCTCTGATGGTGCGTTGGATTAATCCATCCGGGTTGTAGCTTTCAGTACCGGTAGCATCTTTCAAGTCTTGGGGAATCAGAGGGAAAAGTGCGATCGCATTAATCCCCAGTTCAAATGCCTCGGTTACTTCTTTGAGCAATAAGTCCAGAGAATAGCGGTAACAGCCTGGCATGGACTTAACCTCTGGTTTTAGACCTTGACCTTCCATCACAAATACTGGATAAATCAGGTCATTAACCGTCAGTTGATTCTCTTGAACCATCCGACGAAAGGCTGCTGTACGGCGCAGACGTCGAGGCCGATGGGTTAATTGGAGTTGGTCGGAAGCTATTGACTTGTCAATCAAGTTGGGTAAGGACATAGTGAATCCGGTAGTAGATGTGAACTTGAGTTAAGTCTGTTAAATTCGTGAAGTTCATTATCAAGCATTTTGGTTTCAAAAATTATTCTGCGCAATAAAACTTTGATTTTGCTGGTTGACTTGACTGGTGACGGTAGGTTGTCAGGGGTGAAGGGAGTGGTTACTTATCGCAAGAGAAGTATAGTAGACTTCTTGCAGAAGTAGGGAGCAGGGAGCAGGGAGCAGGGAGCAGGGACAAGAAGATGTCTTAAGGCATGTGATAAGGCATGTGATAACTAGTAGGGTGAGTTAATAACGTACCCTACTAGTAGAGTTATTTAGAGTTAGTTAGAGTTATTGATCGCGCTTTTTAGTCTAATGAGGTATACAAGATTTTTTTCCTCTTGCCTATTGCCTATTGCTAGCATGCCTATTGCCTCTTACCTGCTCCCTGCTCCCTGCTCCCTGCTCCCTAAAAACCCGAAATTTGTACCTCACAAGTCGTAGAATTCTATATAGTTATTTAGAGTTATTTATAGCTTAATGAAAGAAAAACAGCTGGCTGAATTTTTATTGTCCGATGGCACTACGTTCCTGGTGGAGGTAGAAGAACCAGAAAGCAACGCCATTGAACGGGTAGCTTTACCCTCCGGGAAGTATGTGCTCAAAGCTCAACAGTCCTTTGAAGAAGCATTGGAAAAGGTTAAACCTGTGGCGTCTACGATTATTTCTAAATTGCGTGACCTTGATACTCCTGCTGATCAAGTAGAGGTGAAATTTGGGTTGACGCTCACGGCTGATGCTGGGGCAATCTTTACCTCTGTTGGTGGTGAGGTTAGCTACGAAATTACTCTGAAATGGTCCCAAGATAAATCTAAATAAGATACAGCGGTTTGCCATTCAATTAGGTACAAAGTTTTGGGTTTTTAGGGACTTCGGAGCAGGGAGCAGGGAGCAGAAACCCACCCCTAACCCCTCCCAGGAGGGGAAAAGAGGTAAGAGGGAAAACAATCCTGTGTACCTGATAGTTATGCAAACCGCCGTAAATCTCAATACAGAGTTTTTAATAACCATGAGGTATACAGGATTTTTTCTTTTTTCCCTCTTGCCTCTTGCCTATTGCCTCTTGCTTCTTCCCTGCTCCCTACTCCCTGCTCCCTGCTCCCTAAAACCCAGAACGAAAGTACCTCACCGAAATTACAAACCACTGTAAGTCAATGGCGAACCATAACACTAATTCCTTTGAAGGGTTTAAAACCTCTATTGTTAGAATTTATCATAGTAATGGCGCAGTTGTGGGAGCAGGGTTTTTAGTCTCTAACGGCTATTTGCTAACCTGTGCTCATGTGATTACTGAAGCCTTAGGAATTTTACAAACTACTCAAGACGCTCCTACTGAACCAATTCACTTAGATTTTCCTTTCATTGCTCCCGGTCAGAAACTAACCGCTAGTGTGGTGTTTTGGAAATCGGTTTCCGAGACTGAAGTAATTGAAGATATTGCTGGCTTAAGGCTCAATAGTAAATTACCTGACTCCGCTCAACCAGTGCAGTTAGTGACAGCAGAGAATTTGTGGAACCATTTGATTAGAGTTTTTGGCTTTCCCAAAGGGCATGATCATGGGGTATGGGCATCGGCAGTATTGCGAGACAAAAATGCCAAAGGCTGGCTACAGATAGAAGATATTAAAGTGCCTGGGTATCAAGTTGAGCCAGGATTTAGCGGTGCTCCTGTGTGGGATGAGGAGTTAGCAGGAGTGGTGGGGATGGCAGTAGCAGCAGAGAAGCGCAGAGAGAATGTTAAAGCCGGATTTTTAGTTCCTACTCAGGTTTTGAATCAATCTTGGTCTGAATTACGGCAATTGGGGGAAATTTTGACTAATTCTCAACGGTTAACATCTGGAAAGCGTCGTCGCCTTCAGCAAAAATTGGAAGATTTACAACAGTCTTATGATAGAGCGAGAGAGAAACTCCGTAGATTGCGTAATGAACGTGCTATTGCCAATGACCCGAGTACTGAATATAAGTTAGATATGGATATAGAAAAAGAACAAGGTGAACTTGATAAACTTGAGTTGCAGATTGAGGAAATTGAAGAAAAGCTTGGTTAAATCATGTAGATTATGATGTAATTAGCTGGCCAAATTTTTATTTATTAAAATCCAAGTTAAGAAATAGAATTAGAGTACTAAGGGAAAACCAAATTATGATAAAACTGGGTAAAGTTTGTGAAATAATGTAAACCCATAAATCATTGATAAAAGGAATAGTATTCAATAATTTACTAAAGATTGTTTGTAATACCAAGGCAACAAAACTAAATAAATATTGAAAGAAGAATACTATCCACCAATTGCCTTTAACTATAGAGCAACTGTAAGCAAAAGCGGCTTTTCCTCTTTGGTTTCTGAGAATAAAAGCAAGCCGATAGTATCGATTATTGATTAGATAAATTATACCTGGTATGATAAGTAGCATAATTCGTATAGAAGAGTTAATAACCAATCGAAAATATAGGAATACTAAAGGAAATATGCTCGCAAATATTTTTTTGACTACACTATGATAGTTAGTATTTCTTCCGTAAACATAATTTTCTATAATAACTGATGTGGCTATAAAATATATCTCTATTATCAAAAACCAAAAAACCCATAAACCAAGCTCCAATAATTCCAATGACAATCCTGAAAAATTATTTTTAAAATAAAATAACACAGCTGATTCAATTACTATTAAAGGTAACCATATTGTCGAAAACAATAGTAGCATAGGTTTCAAGTTCTTAAGATAAACATACAAACTCATTGACATTAATTCTATTAATCCGAGTTTCCGACTTTGAAGTTCATAGAGAATACTCATATTGATTGATACACAAAAGGTTATTGTTACAAGAAACAAGGTTAAATTATATGGGATTTAATCTCAATTTTATGCTTGTATGGAAAAAGCAATTCGAAATCCAATGGTGATAATTTTATTGCCAGGGGGAACGCCATTGCGATAGCCAGAACGACACACGTTTGGACTGTCAAGCCAAGACCCACCTCTGATCACTCGATGGGATACTCTATCATTAGTTATTCTAGCGGTTCCGTCTACGGGTGCATTAAGATAGTTGTCATACCAGTGGTCAGCACACCACTCCCAGACATTACCATGGAGGTCCTCTAGTCCAAAGCCATTAGCTGCTTGATGAGAGCCAACTTCAGTTGTCTGTTGACTCAATTTACCCTTTGGTCCAGAACGGTATTTTTGAGTACCGTCATAAGTCGCTACTTTGGGAGAAATGGTTTCACCAAAGTGAAAAGGAGTAGCTGTGCCAGCACGACAGGCATATTCCCATTCTGCTTCACTGGGTAAGCGATAGGGTCTACCTGTTTGTAGTTGCAAGCGCTCACAGAACTCAATTGCCTCGAACCAGGTAACCCCTTCTACTGGCAGGTTTTTATCTGGGAAGCGTGAGGGAGCAGACGGTAAGTCAATCCTAATTTTATCTGTCCTGGCAATAGCTTTCCACTGGGCTTGAGTCACAGGAAACCTACTCAGAAAGAAGGGAGCAACGTTAACTAAATGTTGAGGTTGTTCTCGATAGTCTCCCTCCTTATCTGGTGAGCCCATTTGAAATTCTCCTCCTGGAATCTGCACCATTTCCAATACAGTATTCTCTCCCAGTTGTTCATAAAAAACCTCTGCCTGACCCCGGTCACGATTGATCACCCATTCTGAACTCGATCCTATAAATCTAGGTTGTTTAATCAGTTCAGCCCTTTCAAACTCCAATGGATGTAAGGAAGGAGGAGGGACTTTAACAGTATTAATAGTCCAAACTGACTCCTCAAATTCTGGAATAGGTAAAATAACTCCTGCTATGACTAGGCGATTATTTGGGTTTGGCAACTGGTCAAACTTAGATGCTGCTGCTTGTTCATGGCCACGAGCCAAATCCCGCATCCCTTCAAGGTAGGTCAACAAAGGCTGAAATTGCCCTTCCCTGAGGGGAATAGCCAGTGTTTCTGCTAGCTTAGACATTCGCACCCACTCTGTTTTTTGAGCTAGACTTAATTGGGTCAGTTGTAATGCTAAGTCACGAGCTGCTGCTTCAGGGTCAATATATGCTAGGGCAGTCCACCGTTGAGCTTGAGCAATAGTCCGAACAGAATTCTTGGGACTATTGAGTTGTGGTTTTATATAAGCCAGCAGGAAATAAGCTAGGGTTTTAATGCGCTGATGATTATGTTGGTTAAATAGAGGATTACTGTTGAGTTGCTCTAGCAATACATTTCGCATCTCCGGCTCAAGCTCGTATAATTCACGTCCCACTTCATGACACAGAGGGGATAGTAGTAAATCTGCCACCGCTATCCAGGGAATCTTTAAATTTTCGTTTCGTATATCTTGCTGAAAGTTAGCCCACAGACAATAGAGCAAATCAGGCATCAGAGCAATGGGAAATGCCGCATGATAGGCAAAATACAAATGTGGTTCACCAAATTTATCCCTAAAGGATTGAATTCTTTGGATAATGTCTGGTGAAGTAGTTTTAGTTGTAGAATTTTCGATCCCGTCCACGTAATGTCTCTATAGCTTGATAAAATTCCTGACGATTAACTTCAAACATAGGAACTAGCTTGGCAATTTCCTCAGCAGTGGTGGATTCCCAACGGTGACGGGGAAAAGGATTAAGCCAAGCAATGGGAGGTACATAGTGTTTTAACTCCTTCAGAAAAAATTTGGTGCGACGACGACGCCTAGAACTAAACTGTCCACGAGCAGCCCCGGCATCACTAAATATTAAGCAAACTACTCGTGTTTTTGGCAGTTGTGACAGACAATCTTCAATTGGTACTGCTTCTAAGTGGTATGGATCTTGGTAAAGATAGTCACTGGGACAGTTATGGAAATAATACACCCTGACTTGATTAAAACGTCCACCTCTTGAGGCTGTATCGACCAGTGCTTGTGAAAGGTGATGAAAAGGCACCATCGAGCCATCTTGATCGATCAGCAATAAAAGCTCTATCTTATTAATGCGACGAGGCTTTAGTACCGGATTGAGTAGAATACCCTGTTGTCCAATTTGCTCTACGGTTGCTTCCAGGTCTAGTTCCCTTGGTACCCCCTCTCCCATCAAATGTCGCAGATAGCGCCACCCTTGCTTCATTTGCCGATAGGTAACCGGAAGATCGTTATTGATAATCAGGAAAGTCTCTCCCAGCTGACTGTCAGGCTGTTTGATTGCTTTGGCAACTTGTATTTCGTCAAATAGGGTCTGAATAACATTAGGGGAAAGTTTACCTATGGGTAGATTCATGGGCTCCTTAGTATCTTCGTGATCAGAAGCACTAATTATTTGGCATAGACTTCTCATTTTCACAACAATTTTCACAAAAATCAGTATGATCAAAAATCCTGCAATTGTAATCAGATAACTTTCCCACCAAGCCCACCAAGCACCAAATCGTTCTCCTAAATCATAAAACCAAGCAGTTGATCTTCTATCTTCTGGATCATTAATAGTCAAAGTTGCAGTGTCTTTTGGACTTATTATGACTTGCCTTTGAGGGTTAGTTAATCGCAGAGTGATTTTCTCATCACCCTCGAAAATTGTGTCATCTAAGATAGGAAGAGGTACTTCCTGCACTCCAGATTTACCATCATTAAAAGTCACAGTGATAGACGTTTTTTTGAAGTCCTTAAATGAGTCTATTGATTTTATGCAATCATCATCTGTTTTATATATCCTATATTTACAATAATTAACTAATTTTTCTAGATAATAATCATCTGTTTCATCAATAATAATTGTTGCACTGACCTCACCTCTACTGCCACCAGTGCGGGCAATCATAATTTTTGAATTTTTGTCATTCTCTTGTATATCGCCAAGGGATTTAGACAAGGGATCAGTATCAAAAAAGCTTAAGGTTCCAGGATTGTCTGGCAGTGGTTTTGGCCATAGGAAAGGGGTAGTGATACCTGTTACTAATAAAGCAATAACTCCCAAAATAATGTATCGAATCCCTCGAACATGTTTACGCTTTTTGGTATTGGCATCATCAGCTTCTGATCTATCTACAATCTTTTCTTGATATCGACTTGTTTCCGTAGTACTTGGTAAAATCTGTTGTCTAGTATCTTCGGGGATGAACTGGTCAAAATACTCTTGGAATATGAGTTGCTCCTGATCAGATTTAACCCAAAGGGTGGAACAAAGTTGAGCTAAAGCATTGCGGTCATCCTTACCGAAACCACCATCCACTGCTTGGAGCAACAGGTGATATTCCTCTAACCCTAAGGGTAGTCCTGCTTCTCGGAGACGATTGAATAACTCTAGCAGTGCTGGCTCATTCATTCCGTATCCTCACTTAGCCTGAGATAACTAATATGTGCTTCCCAACTCTTTAGCAATACTTCTAAATAGGGAAGCGGTTTCTGGGATAATTTTCGTAATGCCTCTTCCAGAGTATCTTGCTTTAGGGCTTGAATCCAATCCAATAATTCACTGGTACTTACTTTTTTAGCAGATCGTCCGGTTTCCTCTGCCATTAATTCACGCAATTCTAAAAATCGGGAAACGGATTTTTGGGTCAGGTCATCGGCAATATCTGGAAACCGAGCTTTGACAATCTCCACAATCTGCTGGTATTTAGGAAATTTAACGTAGTGGAATAAACACCGGCGTAGGAAAGCATCCGGTAAATCTTTCTCATCATTACTAGTTATCAAGATAATCGGTGCGGCTTTGGCACTGATTTCCATTTCTTGATCATCGACTCTAACTTCTTCAACTTTAATAATTTGTTCCTCAAGTTCGAGAAGCAAGTCATTGGGGAAATCTATATCAGCTTTATCAATTTCATCAATCAATACTACTGTACGTTGGTCATTATTAAAGGCTCGTCCCAGTGGTCCCAGACGCACATAGGAGGTTGGGTGATCAAATCGTTGCTTTTCTGCCTGTGTCAAGGAACCAGATGCCGCCAATTGAGCATCCCGCAACCTGCCCACGGTATCATAGGTATAGAGTCCATCTTTGGCTCGGCTAGTGGATTTGATATACCAAGCCTCGAAAGGCAGTCCTAACTCATAGGCTACTGCGATCGCTAATTTGGTTTTACCACATCCAGGCTCACCCCTTAGCAGTAGTGGACGCTTTAAGTAAATCGCTAAATTCACTGCGTCTATTAATTCTTTGCTAGGAAGATAGGGATAAATGAGTTTGCCCTGATAGGTTTCTCCAGACTTTTTGGGTTGAACTCGACCGGTGTATTTAGGATAATCTTTATTTACAGGCGAAACCATTTTTCCTCCTGGTCATACCAATTACAGCCGCAGAGCTCACAAATTTTACGAAACGTAGGCTCTGGAATGCCTTTCTTTGCCAACAGTATTTTAACAGTTTGCTCTTTATCAAGGGAAAGAGTCTCTGGTAAATAGTCTTCTTGGTAATCGAGCCAAGTTCTAATGGTTTCGCGACAAAAGGGGATAATTTCTGGTAATTCAAAGGGAAGTCTAGTTTTAAAATCAGGTTGGTAATCAGTGACAAAACCAATATTCCATGACTTTACCAATCCTTGATAATCTAGAAAAAAGATTAACAACTTAAATTGACTTGGTTGATGTTGGGATATCCTTTGAACTAGCCCAGTCCATAAATTATCAATTAAATCTCTCAAATTATCTTCAATGGATTCATCGACATTATTAAAACAGATCAAAACATGCTGGGATTGCCATAACTTTAACAGTCCAGTCACAATCTCACCAGCAGAGCTTTCTTCTGCTAAACTAATTCTACCAGCAAATTCTTCCCAAATACTGGACATATCAGTCCTTAAGGTTCTTCGGTTTAGATCAATAAGGATAGTTTTCCCTGCCAAGTTTCGGGCAGCATTAAAGGCTAATCGATTCGCTAACCATCGTTGACCATAGTCACGAGACTTACCATGAATGAGAAATGCACCGTGAGATTGTTGATGGGTTCTGACAATTTTTTCAAATAGCTGTTGTTGCTGCCAATACCCCAACTTGAGCAAAACTTTATGTAAGGTATCAACGTTTTGAGGTTTGTCTATAGCCTGAGAATGATTGCCTTTCTGATAGTTATCGATTTTTTCCTCTATATCATCAAGTTTTTCTTCTATTTCCTCTATCTCTTCTTTACATTCTTTAATTTCCTCCTTTAGCTTAAACTTCACTGCTGTATCAGTCTCAATATTGTACCTTCTCCTGAGCCTACTCAACTTTTCGCTTAATATTTCATAAATTTCTTCAAAGTCTTCTTGTTTTTGCTTCAAGCGTCTAAGTGAGGGCATTGGTCACTCTCAAGATTTAGGTCTAACATAGTAGTTTTCTACCTTACTCCTGATTTTAACTGCTAGAGTCGGTAATTTAGGCTTCTGGCCCATACACCATATGTCTTTTGCCTTTTGCCTCTTGCCTTGCCCGTAGTGCTATATTTGTCACCCTTACCCCAACCAACTTCTAATCCACGAAAATGAAACAGCCCTGACATTGGGAGCAGGGCTGTTTCAAAATGCAATAAGTTAGTGATTTTGGGGAATCGAGGAAATACAACTAAATTTAATTAAAACTAAGCCAATATACTCTTTGAAACCAGACTAATTAGCCTGGTTCAATCAACTGAAACGACTAACAAAACCTTAAATTGTTCGATAACTAGGCACGAAAATTATTCTATCAAACAGACCTACCACAACATTGGGAGACCGATGAGCGAGAGAGGGGAATAAGTTCAACGTATTGGTTCAATAAACAATGAACCATCACGAATCAACACTCTTCCCCAGTCTCTTGCTTTACGAACTAGGCTCTAACAACTAATTCGACCATTTTTGGGCAACTAACTCAGCCAAATCTACAACCCGCTGAGAGTAGCCCCACTCATTGTCATACCAGGCAACAACCTTAACCATATCGCCACCCATGACCATAGTTAAGCTAGAATCCACAATTGACGAAGCATCATGACCCCTGTAATCACAGGAAACAAGAGGTTCGTCGCCGTAAGCCAAAATTCCGTTGAGTGGGCCTTCAGCTGCTTCTTTGAGCACTTGATTGACCTGCTCAGCAATGGTACTTTTCTCCACTTGAACTACCAAGTCAACGATAGACACATTGGGAGTTGGCACCCGCAGAGCAATACCGTTGAGTTTCCCTTTCAGTTCAGGAATCACTAGGGCTACCGCTTTGGCCGCACCAGTAGAGGTAGGGACAATGTTGAGCGCTGCTGCCCGAGCCCGACGTACATCCCGGTGACTCGCATCAAGAAGCCGCTGGTCACCAGTGTAGCTGTGGGTTGTGGTCATTGTTCCTTTGATAATGCCAAACTGTTGATGCAGTACTTTGGCAAAGGGAGCTAGACAGTTGGTAGTACAGCTAGCATTGCTAATCACGTCATTTCCTTCGTGGATGTAGTCTTCATGATTAACACCCATGACGTAGGTGGGGACGTCTCCTTTGCCAGGAGCAGTGATTAGCACTTTCTTAGCACCAGCAGCTATATGCTTGCCAGCTCCATCCTGATCTCGGAAGACACCAGTAGCTTCGATAACTAGGTCAACACCCCAAGAGTCCCAGGGCAAGTTCAAGGGGTTCCGGTCGGATACACACTTGACAGTTTTTCCATTAGCTGTTATGGAATTTTCATCACAACTGATATCTGCATCAAGTTTGCCCAACATTGAGTCGTATTTGAGCAGATGGGCATTTGTCTTGGGATCAGAGGTATCATTGATTCCCACTATATCTAACTGGCTATTCTCCCGAGTCAGCCAGCATCTCATAAAGTTGCGTCCGATGCGTCCAAAACCATTGATCGCTACTCTAATCACTACTTCTTGCCCTCTGTAATTCAAAGTAAATATTTTCTTAATGATCCCAATAATATCGCAAAGGCTGAAACAATTTGAAACTTTTACTGAACTTATGTGGTTTGATGTACTCGTTTTTAAACCAGATGGGTATACTTTACCCTAAAGCTGGAAGTTTTGGCAGGAGAGTCCGCTCTGGGGATGGCACAGATCTGATATTGCCTCGGCAACCTGATTTTACTCACACCATCCCCAAACCCCTCTCCCCTAACCAGTCTCAACCGATTAGTTTGGTATGTAGGTCCATTACCCCCAAAGGAGGCAGTGATAGAGATAAGTCAAAAAATTACCACTAGCTCTGCTCTACTGCTATTTTCTGGGTGTTTATGGGTCTTGGGACGTTTTTCCGGATTGAGAAGTCTGGTTGACGTGTAATATATACGACAATAATCTAGGTACTCAAAAATCAGTTATGTAACAGTTACGTTATCAAACTTAAGGTATTATTGTCCTGTTTGACAGTACAGATGTACTTATTTATCAAAAATTATTCCTCGATCTCTATTTTTCCTGATATGATAGCGCGTGTTATTGGCAAATTAGGCGTGTGCGGTGTGGTGTGTAAGGAGTTAAAATGCCAAAGACTGTTGATTTCAGTAATAAACCATTTCATTTCATTGGTATTGGCGGAATTGGGATGTCAGCTCTTGCCTACATCCTAGCAAAACGCCAATTCCGAGTATCCGGCTCAGATACTCGGACAACGCATATCACGCAAAGTTTGCAAGCAGTAGGTGCTCATATCTTCAAACAGCAGTGTGCCGCCAACTTAGAATTTTTCCAATCCAGGAACGCACCAGCTTGTGAAGACGTAGCAGCTAAAAGGGTTAGCACGAGTTTGAATCCAAAAGCGCTCACAGAAATCTCACAATCAAGTCCGACTATATCTGTAGCTGACCCCTGTTTAGGCTTGCCTCAAGTTATCTGTTCCACAGCAATTAACCCATTGAACTCTGAGTACCAGGCAGCAAAAAAGCTAGGTTGCCCAATTTTCCATCGCTCAGATTTACTAGCGGCGTTGATTGAAGACTATTACAGTATAGCAGTCGCTGGAACTCATGGGAAAACTACAACCAGTAGTTTGATCGGGTATCTATTGTGGCAAGCCGGTTGTGACCCCACCATGATTATCGGTGGTGAGGTGGATGCTATCGGTGGTAATGCCAGGCTGGGAAATGGACCATTACTGGTTGCTGAGGCTGATGAATCCGATGGTTCGTTGGTTAAGCTCTCCGCCGAGATTGGTGTAGTAACCAATATTGAGCTGGATCATCCAGACCATTACCAGAAGTTAGAGGAGGTTGTTGAAATATTCCAGGCTTTCGCCAAGCGCTGTAAGAAGTTAGTGGGATGTATTGATTGCGAGACAGTGCGATCGCAACTAAAACCGAATATCAGCTATAGTCTACGGCGAGATATGGGGGCCGACTATAGCGTTGATGATGTAACTTATGAAGCTAATGGCACTACCGCCAGAGTTTGGGAAGGCAATCAGGTTTTAGGTCGGTTGGAGCTGAAATTGCTAGGCAAACATAATCTCAGCAATGCCCTAGCCGCAGTAGCAGTAGGACGAAATTTGGGGTTGGAGTTTGAGGCAATTGCCTTGGGGATCGCTAGCTTTGAGGGAGCCAAACGCCGATTTGAGCTGCGGGGCAGGTGCAATGATATTAGTTTTGTGGATGACTATGCTCACCACCCCAGTGAAATTAAGGCAACCCTAGCTGCCGCAAGAATCCAGGTCAACGCTGATCAGCGAATAATTGCAATTTTCCAACCCCACCGATATAGTCGTACCCTGAGGTTTCTCCCCGAGTTTAGTGTTTCCTTTAGTAACGCTGACTTGGTGGTTATCAGTGATATATACAGTGCTGGGGAACCAGATTTAGGAGAAATTAGTGGGGAAAACCTTTATCAGGCGATCGCATCTAACCATAAGGATGTACATTACAAACCAACTCTCGAATCAGTGGTAGAGTTTCTGAACCAAATTCTCTGTCCTGGGGACTTAGCCCTATTTTTGGGAGCCGGTAATCTGAATCAGATTATTCCTAAGGTAATGGGGTTTTACCAACAGCATGACGGCTTAGTTAACCAAAGTTTAGCCCGAAAGCATCAATAATTGTGAATCAAGCTAGGGAATTTTAACTATAGACCGTAAGAGAAGGTCAGTATGATCTCAAGTCTCGATGATATTCGTGAATCAACTTTCCACAAACTCTTCTAGGTATTCTACCCCCTAGCAACTTCAGCCAATTTCACTGCCAAAAACGGATCGGCATTATTCTCATTGCGTGTAGATCCGAATCTCTACCCTGATTTTCCTGATGATAACTAGCGTGCTAACCCAGAAAAAAACTCCTTCCCAGTTACAGTTGTATATTCCAGGAACCAATTGTCCACTTCAGTCCCAGGTATCCTTAGCCAAACTCACCTCATTTCGTGTGGGAGGTCCAGCTCAGTGGTACGTCGCCCCTCGGAGCCTAGAAGACCTACAAGCTAGTTTCCAGTGGGCTCACTCCCAAAAATTACCCCTAACCCTGTTAGGGGCGGGTTCCAACCTTCTAGTCAGCGATATCGGTTTGCCGGGTTTGGTAATTTGTACTCGCTATCTGCGCCATACTCACTTTGATGCAGATACAGGCAGAATTACCGCCAGTGCTGGTGTACCGATTGCCAGTCTAGCATGGCAGGCTGCCAAACGAGGCTGGGAAGGGCTAGAGTGGGCTGTGGGCATACCTGGAACTGTTGGTGGTGCTGTGGTGATGAATGCTGGTGCCCACAAAAGTTCCACAGCTGATCTTCTGTTTAATACAGATGTTCTATCTCCTGATGGCTCAATGGCGCAACTCAGTAGCGAAGACCTAGGCTTTAGCTATCGCACCTCAATCCTTCAAGGTAGCGATCGCATAGTCACCCAGGCCACATTTCAGTTAAAACCAGGTGCTGACCCAAAACAGGTGCGCTCACTGACATCGGAGCATTTGGCAAGACGACACACTACCCAACCTTACCACCTACCTAGCTGTGGCAGTGTGTTCCGCAACCCTGACCCCTATGCTGCTGGTTGGCTAATTGAACAAATTGGTCTAAAAGGCTACCAAATTGGTGGTGCTAGAATAGCTGAACGCCATGCCAACTTTATACTGAACTGTGGTGATGCTAAGGCTAGCGATATCTTCCGCATGATCCACCATATACAGGAGCAAGTAGAAAAGCACTGGTCACTGTGGTTAGAGCCTGAAGTGAGGATTTTAGGTGATTTTACCAAAAAACTAGCAGTTGAAAGCCCTATGTCTTTAGAGCAGGGATAAAAACTAGCGAGGGGATTTATCCCCTGCTATGGTTCCAGTGGATATCCCAAAACCGATCCTGTTGGGGAATCAGTTCAAAGCTGATCACCAAGCTGATCACCAAGCTGATCACCAACATGATCAATTTTTAGTTTATATTTGTGCTTGGCTAAACTAGAAAAGAACGGCAGGAAGTTAACTATATCGCTTCAGCCCATGTATGAATAACGACACCGGGAATTTATTCCCCTATTTCCTATTGCTGTTAAGGTGAGGAAAATTCCAATAGCACCACAATAGATACACGATAGATACACAATAGATAAAGGTAAATCAGCACAGGATTTCTAATGTCAGCGCACCCGTTGCCCATGGACTGGACTTCGTGCCGACTTGGGCAGCGGTTCAAACCGCGCTTGATGTTTGTTTTTCATCCCCGGTCATTAGACATGGGGTTTCTAAACTTAACTGGGATTTTTTATGACACAAGACAAAGGAAAAGGATTTGGTCTCGGTCTCGGCAAGATGAAAGAACTAGCCGAAGCGTTCAAAAAAGCTCAAGAAGTTCAAAAGGGTGCCAAAGAGCTCCAGGATCAGTTGGAGCAAATGGAAATTGAGGGAACATCAGGGGAAGACGGTAAGGTGAAGGTGTTTCTCAGTGGCAATCAGGAACCCCTACGTGTAGAGATTTCTGAGGATGCTATCAATCAAGGAGCTGAGGTTTTATCTGAACTGGTGTTAGCAGCCATGAAAAATGCCTATGAGACCTCCACAGCCACTATGCGGGAACGCATGGAACAACTTACCAGTGGGTTAAATTTGCCAGGTTTATAACCTGATCGGTCAATCCCCGCTCGGGATTCCGTAGGAAAAAACTAGAGGCATGAGGAAATTAATCATTCTCAATGGTTCCAAACCTCATGCCGAATATCCCATTAATGCCTGACTATTTATCAATATTTGAGTAAAACGAAGCTACCTGTAGCTTTGGCAGTGACGTAAGTCCATAATATAAGCTCTTAGCCACCTCTATATTGGCTGCTTCTGTCAAGTGAATGGCATCATTAAAGGCGAGTTCGGGAAAGTTTTGATAAATTGTGTACAAGTTGAGAACCTTGATATTTTTGGGAAAGCCTTTCTCCAGTTGCTGACCCGCTACCACCAATTTGGGATAATTGGCTTGCACTTGTTTTTGGTAAACTTTTCCTAACTGCTGCAAAATTTCCTTTTCTGCTGGTTTGATCGTTTTGTTGCCACGACCAGTTATTTCTGGTTGGACAGCAACTAGTAAAGGAATTCCCTGTCCTGCTGTTAAACGCAGCATATGTCTGAGGTTATTGCGATAGCGCGTCAATCGACGTTCCAGTTCATCGGATTTCTGAGGAAGATACTTCTTCAGTGGCATAACCTCCCCCCTCACCACTAGAGACCGCTGACTCACTGACGGCTGAGGATCAAAGACCCAGTATGTGATTGCTTTAGCGAGATAAGTTTTTGTAACTAAATGCTTCAACTGCTGGGTGAGATGAGTCCAAAAATGCCCAGTCGCATTTTGTAAGAAGGCTTCTGTGTTAGGAATATCTGTTAAATTTTGGTCACTGGGGGTGATCAAATCTGTGTATCCACCCAACACTATTACTGCGTCTGGGCTGTAAGGTAAAATTTTGAGAGCTAACTGAGCTAGTGCATTGCCAGAGGTATACCCTGGTACTGCGGCGTTGATGACACGATACTTACCATTTCGAATCTTTGGCGGCAGAGCAAGTGCTTGCTTTAATTCCGGTTCAGAGGGGGGTAAGGTCATTGGCCGGTATTTCTGTGGGGAACGCCTTTGCTGTTTTATCCGTTGATTGAGACGAGCTTCTAAGTAGCTGGCTATGGTAACTTGATTATTGGCATTCCCTTGACCGAAGGCTGTCGAGCCACCTAACAAAAAAATCCGAATTTCATTTTTGGGTTTGACCAAGGGAACGGGGTCGTCGTCCCGGAAACCCTGCTCATTAATGCGCCAGAAATCACTCTGTTGCTTCCCTAATAAACTGTAACCTACAGCTAGATCCCGTTGGACAGCTAGATCACCAAGGTCTGGTAATCCATCATAAAGCTGCTGTGTCTGGTCAAGGAACTTGGGACGGTAAACAGTGAAATCTCTGGGTGCCCCCTTGTAGGTAGCTATCTCATTAATTTTGCCGACCGCAGCCACTAATAAACGAGCCAACAATTCCACAATCATCAAACTTAGAACTATCCCTGCGAGCATCGTCAGTAGGTTAAACCGTCGGCGGCGCTTGCGGTAAAGGCTACGGCGCGACTTAAATAGTAAATCTCTTCCTTGCATAACCGTTAAATTAGGAGGTATCCCTTTACAAGTTGGTGTCTTTAAATCACTGCGTTGCTAGACATTGAACCATGAAGCGACATCCCACCACATGGGTTCAACTATCCCATAGAGCAATTTCGTTGCTAAACTTAACACGGCGCAGCTCGTAGTTGACCAAATAATATACCCATGCCCTGCAAGTTACTCTTTGTCTGCCTTGGTAATATCTGCCGTTCTCCCTCAGCTGAGAACATCATGAATCACTTGATAGCACAAGCAAATCTTTCTGACCAAATTGTCGGCGATTCCGCTGGTACTTCCAGTTATCATATTGGCTCTCCCCCGGATCGGCGTATGACAGCAGCTGCCAAACGTCGGGGGATTGTACTCCAGGGGAAAGCACGGCAGTTTAATCGGTCTGACTTGGAAGAATTTGACCTGATTTTAGCTATGGATCAGCAAAACTACGAAGATATTATCTCTCTTGATCCAGCTGGGAAGTATAAAGATAAAGTAAGGCTAATGTGTGATTTTGCCCGTCATCACACCGAGCGCTCAGTCCCCGATCCATACTACGGTGGACCAGAGGGTTTTAATAAGGTGATTGATTTACTGCTAGACGCTTGCGAAGGTCTGCTGGAACACGTTGTTGACAATTACACCAAGACTAGGCAAAACTAAAAACTGCCAACTACTACTAATTGCCAATGGTGAACTTAGCTTTTGTGCCATTGGCGGTTAACTGGATGAATTCATTTGATTAAATGGTGTTCTAAGGCAAATCGTAAGAGTTCGGCTCGGTTACTCGTATCAGTTTTTCTGAACAGACGACTAACGTACTTCTCGATTGTCCTGGGACTCAGGTGTAGTTGGTTACCAATTTCGACATTGGATAAACCTGTAGCCAGTAAATTCAATACTTGCTGTTCCCGCTCGGTCAGCTGTAGAGCATGAGCTTGGGTATTATTCCCTGATTGATGATTAATCTCTACGGAGTTGATTGATCTCGATGCCGATTTATCAACTAGCTCTTTTGTAGTCTGTGGTGATGAGAATCGTAACTCCGTATGAATCATTTGCGATCGCACTAGCAAACTTTGAATGACTGCACCTAATTCTTGCATCTCAAAGGGCTTAGGTAGGTAGACATCACACCCCGACTGATAACCCTTGATGCGTTGATTGGTGCTATTGAGTTCGGTTAAAAATACAACAGGTAACAACCGCAATGGGGGCTTCTGACGCACTTTTCTCACCAGTTCATAGCCATCTATTCGCGGCATATTAATATCTGTAACCAGAAGGTGAGGGTGATAAGTCTCAATCATAGACAGCGCTTGCTGACCATTTTCAGCAGTAATAACTGAATAACCTGACATTTCCAGATAATCGCTTACAGACAGACGAGTGCCCAGGTCGTCATCTGCAACCAGAATAATCAATGGCATGGGATAACTATAGTACTGACATTTAGAACAAACCTACTCTTAAGCTAGGTCATCTGGTGCTCAATTGGTTACCAAAAATACTTCGTTCGCGTAGCGTCGCCGAAAGGCGACGCCAGCTCAATCAGAACTGTCTGGAGATAGGAGTTGCCTGGTAAAATTAATATAGATACCTAGACAACAACATAGCTTAGGCTTGCTGAAAGAAGCACCCTTGTGATTAATTAGTCACTCAGCCCCCCTCTGGCCTAGAGCAGCTACTACTCTGATAATCCTTGCATAGCACTTAACGCTTTCCCCAAGCGCTTGACACCATCAGAGCAATCGAGGCGATCTAAATGAACTTCGATAAAGGAGATACTATTGTGGTTAACTTTTGCTTGTTCTAAAGCTTGTTCTAGCTCACCTTCAGTACGCACTTGGCAACTCCAGCTATTGCCAAAAACCTGGGGTAACTGATGATATTTCCAAGGTTGAATATTGTTATACGAGCCTTCATGGATAGCCCGCTCAATAGTGTACCCGTCATTATTAATTAAGAAGATAATCGGGTTAAGTTGATGCCTAATAATCGTAGAAAGTTCCTGACAGGTCATCTGGAAGGCACCATCACCAACAAAAACAATCGGTCTACGGTTAGGAACAGCCAAAGCGACTCCTAGGCAGGCAGGAACTGAGAAACCAATAGAGGTGTAAAGCGCCTGTCCAATGTAGTCGCTGTCTCCTTGGAGTACCAAATCAACAGTAGCAATTAAAGCATCACCAGTTTCAGCAATCACGATTGAGTCATCATCAATAAAGTGAGTCATCCGCTCATAGAATCTGGCGTTAGTTAGCTTTTGGTCAGGTTGTGACTTAAAGCGTTTAGACAAAGACTCTATAGCTGGCTTGATATCCAAGACATCAGATTTTTTCTTCTTAAGTTTGGCAGTTACACCAGCCATAAAATCGGCTAGATACACTGGAGAATAAAAGTGGTGTTTGATTTTAACTTTGTCAGAATTAGCGTTAATTAATCGATCTTCGGGCAGTTGGGCAGTGAAACCACCAAGATTAATGTCTGACATGAAGGCACCCAGGCACAATATACAGTCTGCTGTTTCAACTCGTTGGCGTACATACTCCTGACTAAACGCTCCTGCATAGCTACCAATGAATTGTGGGTGGCTTTCGGAGATGATTGACTTGCCTAACAGAGTCGTAGCGAAGGGATATCCTGTCTGCTCCAGCAGGTGGGTAAGTTGGTCTGCTATTCCGTAGCGGTGGAGTTCAACCCCAGCTACAATAACGGGATGCTGGGATTGCTCTAGCAAACTTACAGCCTCTTCAACTGCCTCTGATAAAGCGTTGATATCCATAATTGGGGTTTCTGGTAAGTCACGTTCCCCAGTAACAGGACAAGGTTGATTGACTATGTCTGAGGGAATTTCAATGTATACAGGTCTCCGGTGGCGCAAACAAGCAGCAATAGTCTGGTCGATTTGCCTTGCCGCTTGACTAGGGCTGGTAAGCCTCACGGCTGCCACTGTAATTTTTTCAAAAATTTCCAGCTGTAGATTGTAATTACCGGCAGTGTGATGTAGGAGTAACTTCTGTTGCCGCTGGGAACTGTTAGGCGCTCCACTAATCACGATCAAGGGGACTAGCTCAGCGTAGGCACCCGCCACCGCATTGACTAGACTGAGTCCACCGACATTATAGGTAACGCACAACCCAGCAACACCATTAAGGCGGGCATAGGCATCAGCTGCATATCCGGCATTGAGTTCGTTACAGGTGTAGATTAACTCTACAGAACTCTCTAGCAAGACATCCATCAGACCCAGGACGTAATCTCCCACTACGCCAAAAATATGCTTGACACCAGCGGCTTGCAGCCGTTGAGTAAGGTATTGACCGACAGTTACTACATCAGACTGAGCCATTGCACCTCTGACCTCTTTAATTAAGCTACCTTTATGCCAATTATTTTAAAAAACGTTAATTTTTTGTAAAAAACGTTACATCTAACCTAAAACTTGCTCTTTTATGCTTTCCATTCTAGCAAGTTTCTTGGGTTGACTAGGAAGCCTAACGTCTTTTTTGTTAACTAGCCTTAAATTTGACAGTTGGCTGTCAAGGATTAACAGTCAACCGTCAACAAAAAAGGTCAAATGTGTCTTAGCTTATACAGCAGAAACTTTTAGACTACTTGGTTGCCCCAGATTCCCTTCTAAGACAATACCCCGCTGGTTATAAGCCAGATGACGCAGCAATTTGTAAATCCCTTCAATTTGGTCAGGGGCTCCCACTTTCTCAGCTAACTCTGAAATAGATATGGCAACACTTTCCTGGTGTAGTACCTCCATCACCTGTTTCTGTAAATCCAGAATGGCAGCGGCGGCTTTTTTACCCGCTTCTACCCCAGGTTGGTGATAGGCATTGATATTCACCAAGGATGCATAAAGACCAACAGCACGTTCATACAGGGCAATTAATGCCCCCACCGTTCTAGCATTGACCTGAGGAATGCTTACGGTAATGGAATCCCGTTGATTGTCATACAACGCCTGGCGAGTGCCTTGTAATAAACCTGATAGATAGTCTCCCGCAGTTACACCAGGTTCTACTTCTGGAGACTTGCCTTGTCGGTCTTCTAAGACTTCAATGAACGTGACAAAGAAATTGGGAACACCTTCCCGAAGTTGCTGTACGTAGGCATGTTGATCCGTTGAGCCTTTGTTACCATAAACTGCAATGCCCTGATAAACCGTATTGCCCTCTAGGTCTTTTTCCTTACCTAGAGATTCCATTACCAGCTGCTGTAAGTAGCGGGAGAATAGCAATAGACTGTCTTTGTAAGGCAACATGACCATATCTTTCTCCCCCTTACCATTGCCAGCAAAGTACCAGCATAGGGCAAGTAAGGCGGCTGGATTGCTTTTGAGCTGGCTGCTACCGGTCGCGCTATCCATATCTTTAGCACCAGCCAGCATCTGACGGATATCAATCCCTTGTAGTGACGCTGGAAGTAGTCCCACGGCGGACATTTCAGAGGTACGTCCTCCTACCCAATCGTACATGGGAAAGGTGGCTAGCCAACCTTCAGATTTTGCCAATTGATCTAGTTTGCTGCCAACACCCGTAATGGCAACAGCCTGGGCAGCAAAGTCTAGATTCTGAGACTCGTAGGCTGTTTTAACTTCCACCATGCCGTTACGAGTTTCTGGTGTTCCCCCAGATTTGGAGATGACTAATACCAGAGTGCTAGACAATCGGTCTTGGAGTCGGGTCAGGACAGTATCAATGCCAGCTGGGTCAGTATTGTCAATAAAGTGAATGGCTAAAGGAGGAGAGTCTAGCGCAAGGGCTTCAGCGACAAACTCAGGACCAAGGGCAGAGCCCCCAATACCAATGGAAAGAACATCTGTAAATTTTTCTGCCCTAGGGGGATGGATGGTACCCGTGTGGACATTTTGGGTAAAGGTTTCAATTTTTTCGAGAGTGTTGACAATGTCTTGTTGGAGTTCTGGAGTTGGGGCTAAGTCCGGGTCTCTTAGCCAGTAGTGACCGACCATGCGGTTTTCATCAGGGTTTGCGATCGCACCGTTGACTAGGGCATCCATATCCTTAAATGCCTTTTCAAACTTAGGCAGCATCGCCTCCACAAAGGCATCATCAAACCCCATACGGCTGATATCGAGGTAAAGCTCTAATCCTTCGTGGTAATAAAGCCAATCCTGATAGCGTTGCCAGAGTGCAGCGGCGTCCATAAGTAGCTCTCCAACTTCTTTTATTGTCCACTCACAAGTTTAAGGCAAGCACATAGCGTAAACTACCCCGACTGAGCTATGCCTTGAGGTCGGGGCTATGGGCGACTATTCCCAAAACGTTTTTTGGATTTTTGAGCAGGTCTTGAAGCCAATCAACTTGTTGAAGCGACAGGCTGCGGAAAAGTGATCGAATCCCGGAGCAACTTACTAGCAGCTAAAACTTCCTGTCTTGCCCATCGATCTGCTGCCAAGATATCGTCTAAAGAAGGATTGGAACAGTTATCAGCTTGGTGGCGATCGCATACAGATTCAATACAACGAGCAATATCCAAATAACCAATTTTCTCCTCTAGGAATAGGGCAACTGCCTGCTCATTCGCTGCATTCAATACCGCTGGCATCGACCCACCAGCCCGACCAGCCGCATCAGCGATGTTCATACAGGGATATTTCTGATGATCCGGTTCCCTAAAAGTCAAATTACCAGCTTTCACCAAATCTAGTGGTTCCCAATCGGTATAGATCCGCTCCGGCCATGACAGGGAATAGAGTAAAGGTAAGCGCATATCTGGCCAACCTAACTGAGCTAATACTGAAGTATCTTGTAGTTCAATCAGGGAATGAATAATACTCTGGGGATGAATCACAATGTCGATGTGGTCATAATCCATGCCAAACAGGAAGTGAGCCTCAATCACTTCCAATCCCTTATTCATCAGAGTGGCAGAGTCCACAGTAATTTTACGTCCCATGGACCAGTTGGGATGCTTGAGGGCATCAGCCACCTTCACTGAAGCTAACTTGTCCACGGACCAATCTCGGAAAGCCCCCCCAGATGCAGTTAGGATAATCCGCCGCAATCCCCCTGCTGGCACTCCCTGAAGACACTGAAAAATTGCCGAATGTTCTGAGTCAGCTGGTAGCAGCTTAATACCATGTTTTTCGACTAACGGTAGTACCACTGGACCACCTGCAATTAGAGTTTCTTTATTCACTAAAGCAATGTCTTTACCCGCTTCAATAGCAGCAATAGTAGGCAACAAACCCGCACAGCCGACAATGCCAGTAACTACAGCTTCGGCATCACCATAGCGTGCCACTTCTACCACTCCAGCTTCGCCCCCTAGGAGGATAGGTTGGGGGTCAAGGTCAGCAATTGCTGCTTTGAGTTCTGGCAATCTCTCTTGATCACGAATTGCGGCAATTATCGGTCGAAATTGCCGAATTTGAGCGGCTAACATTTCCACATTGCGCCCAGCTGCCAATCCCACTAACTGGAATTGCTCGGGGTATTGATTAACAATATCGAGAGTTTGGGTACCTATTGAGCCAGTGGAACCTAAGAGTGTAATTTTTTTCACAATTTTTTTATAATTACCAACAACTCCCCTATCATACCGGGGCAATGGGAAGCCTATAAGTAACTCAACCCAATTAAAACGATTGGTAAATTTTTATTATGGTACTGGCAATTTGGCAACAAACCTTAGTGAATATGCGTTTTGATTAAGTTTTACCCTTATTGTCAGTGATAAGCAAGTCTTATGTAGTCAATCACACAACGTAGACCGGATTAATGCGGCATGATATGGCCAACATGTATATATAGTAGTTTTCAATTGGGTGAGGTACAAAGTCCTGGGTTTTAGGGAATAGGGAGTAGAGAGTAGGGAGTAGGGAGTAGGGAGTAATAATCCCCCCTTGCCCCCCTTAATAAGGGCGGGAGAAAATTGACTGTACCTCATAAGTATGAGGAAAGCTATATTCTATATATATACATATATAGATGATGTGGCGTCTTCCCTATGAAAAGGTATTATCAGTGATTTGAGCAAAAGGTTGCATGAAAATTGAGACACTGGCAGTGCATGCTGGCCATAATATTGACTCAGCCACAGGGGCAGTAGTGTCCCCAATTTATCTATCTACTACATTTGAACGTCAGCCAGACGGCAGCTACCCTCAGGGTTATAACTACAGTCGAGACAATAACCCGAATCGGGATAGTTTGGAGAAATGCCTGTCTAAATTGGAGGGGGGAGCAGCCGCCGCCGCTTTTTCTTCTGGTTCAGCAGCTACCTTGAGTATCTTCCAGGCTTTGTCTCCTGGAGACCATGTAGTTGCACCTCTAGATAGTTACACAGGAACTGGGTTTCTCTTGCGAGAAATTTTCGGCCCTTGGAATTTGGAGGTTACTTTTGTAGATATGGCTAATCCTACCACAGTCATGGAGGCAGTTCAACCCAACACCAAGCTGATTTGGATAGAAACCCCTTCCAATCCGATGTTAAGGGTTACCGATATCAGCAAAATTGCCCACATTGCCAATCAGCATAATGTCTATTGTGTTTGCGATAACACTTGGGCAACACCGATTAGCCAACGTCCATTGGAGTTGGGGGCAGATTTGGTTATCCACTCCACAACCAAGTATCTCGGTGGACACAGTGATGTCTTAGGAGGTGCCGTGATTACTAAGGTTAAGGATGAATTTTTTCACAAAATTAAAACAATTCAGATGGCTGGCGGTTCAGTAGCCGCCCCTTTCGACTGTTGGTTACTCCTGCGGAGCATTCAGACCTTACCCTACCGCATGAGAGCTCATTCAGAAAATGCCTTGAAGGTGGCACGGTTTTTAGAAGAACACTCCCAAGTAGAAGCTGTTCATTATCCCGGGTTGACAAACCATCCAGGACATGGAATTGCTGCTGCTCAGATGAACCTGTTTGGGGGTATGATTTCTTTCCAAGTTAAAGGAAACAGGGAAGATGCCTTTGCCTTTACTGGCAAGGTGAAAGTATTTACACGAGCCACTAGCTTGGGTGGTGTCGAGAGTTTAGTCGAACATCGTGCTTCGATGGAATTTCCTGGTACCAGAACCCCAGACAATCTGTTACGGATGTCTGTTGGTCTTGAACATACTGACGATTTACTAGAAGATCTCGCTCAAGCTTTAGGTTAGTGAGGGGGCGTTGCACAATTGTGGGATGTTACCATTTTTTGCACATAACTAAAAGTGGCTTATAGTCTACAGTTCAAACTTCCTTCGGCAAATAGGTACATCATCCTGTTATTGTGCAACGCCAGTAAGGCAGAAGCATAATCCCATTACGAGGGGACGCACAAGTCGAAAGCCCCGCGTTTTTAAACCGGGTTAGAATTTACCGCAAGAATAGTGGAGCCTTTATAGTCGGCAGGTTATGAGTAAAAGTTTGAAGGTTTTTGTAATAAGGCTCCACTATTCTAAGGTTTCGTCTCCGGGATGAAGACTAGCAGCGACTTGAGTCGCCGTGAAAAAAATCTTGACTAGTACTTGACGCTTTTATATAAAATTGCTAGAGTAAAGACATATCGTTCGCGTAGCGCGACCGTTCGCGTAGCGTGACCGTTGGTCAAGGTCGAGGAGGTCGAATTTCGTTCGCGTAGCGTGATCTAAGGTCAATGATCATTCTAGAGTTTAAAGCCAAGGGCAAAAAGTATCAATATTCAGCTATAGACGAAGCTATCCGGACAGTTAAGTTTATCCGAAATAGTTGTATTCGCCTGTGGTTAGACAACAAAGGGACAGGAAAAAGTGACCTTAGCCGGTACTCTAAAATACTAGCTAAAGAGTTTACCTTTGCTAATGAATTAAACTCTACCGCTCGTCAGGCTGCATCTGAGAGGGCATGGTCATCGATTGTTCGCTTCTACGATAACTGCAAGAAAAAAGTTCCAGGCAAAAAGGGTTTTCCTAGATTCCAAAAGCGTGCTCGCTCTGTCGAGTACAAGAAGTCAGGATGGAAGTTATCTCCTGATAAAAAGTCGATAACGTTCACAGACAAAAAAGGGATTGGAAAGCTTAAGCTAAAGGGGACTTGGGACTTGTGGCGCTTCGACAAGAAGCAAATTAATCGGGTTCGGATAGTTAAACGAGCTGATGGGTACTATGTTCAATTTTGCGTTGCAGTTAACGTAAAAGAGGAAGTAGAGCACACAGGTGAAATGATTGGTCTGGATGTAGGACTCAAAGAGTTTTATACAGACTCCAATGGTCATTCTGAACCTAACCCCCAATTCTATAGAAAAGGGGAAAGACGTTTAAAATTTTATCAACGTCGGGTTTCCCGAAAAAAGAAAGGCTCATCCAACCGAAGAAAAGCGGTCAATATACTAGGTAGACAGCACCTTAAAATAAGTAGGCAGCGTGAAGAACATGCAAAGAGACTTGCACGTTGCGTAATCCGATCTAACGATCTGGTCGCCTACGAAGATTTAAGAGTTAAGAATCTGGTAAAAAATCACTGTCTCGCCAAATCTATTAATGACGCTGGTTGGTATCAATTTAGGAAATGGTTGGAGCATTTTGGGATTAAGTTTGGCAGGATGACTGTTGCAGTGAATCCTGCCTACACTAGCCAGAACTGTTCTGAATGCGGTGAAACTGTTAAAAAGTCCCTATCTACTAGGACTCATGTATGTGAATGTGGGTGTGAACTTGATAGAGACCACAATGCCGCTATCAACATCCGAAATCGAGCCATAAGTACGACGGGGCACGTCGGAACTTGGATTATTAATCCAAACGCTTCAGGAGATTTGGCCTCTACTGTCCTTGATTCCGGTCAGGTTCAGCAAGCCGAGTCATTGAGTGAAGAATCCCCGTCTCGCGATTAGCGGGGAGTGTCAATAGTTTAGAGATTTATGAGGAGTTATCGATTCTCTAGCGGCAGCACTCACCCAATCAACGAAAAAAGTCAAAAAGACAAAACAAACCAGCGTCACGCCCACACTGCGATAATCAAAGCTGCTCAGTTGTTCGGTCAACAACACCCCTAATCCTCCAGCCCCAACTAATCCTACAATGACTGTCTCCCGCATACATACCTCCCAGCGATAGAAAATATAAGCCAGAAAACGAGGTAAATTCATCGGGAATATCCCATAGAGAAACAAGAGTGCTCCTGGAGTTCCTTGTGCTTTTAAGGCTTCTAAGGGAGGCTTTTCCAAATTTTCATTGATTTCTGCCATCAACCTGCCAAGGATGCCAAGATTATGCAATCCTAGGGCGATCGCACCAGGTAACACTCCCGGAAACATGACAAACATCACCACTAATGCCCAAATTGGGGCAGGAATAGCTCTGCCAAACATTAGTATGATCCTGGTGAATACTAGGATAGACCAGCCTTGTAAGGCAGCTAATCGGGAAGCTTTTGGACTGGGATTGAGCAATCCCCCTGGTAGCAAAAAATTATGGGCTGCCGGAAAAGACAGAACAATCCCTACAAGACCAGAACCAGCACTGGCCAGGACAGACATAACTAGAGTTTGTAGTGATAACTTCCACAGCTGCGACAAGGGCACAGCCTTAAAATCGAGGGGAAATGATGCTTGGGCAATGTCACCCAAGAGTTTTTGAGTTCGGGGAGACCAAAACTTGCTCACATCAGGACTGACATACAAAAACCCCAAACAGCACAAGGCCACTAAAATTAAAACTACTGTCAAATTAATCCGGCGGCGCAAGATGACACTACTGATGTCAATTACAGCACTTAATAAAACTAGGGCATAGAAAAATGTCCATAGTTGTTCGTAACGCAGAGACTGTAAACTCAGCAAGATCTCATAGCCCAACCCACCAGCCCCAACCAGCCCCAGTACAGTAGCTGAACGAATGGAACACTCAAAGCGATAGAGGGTGTAGGACAGGAGATTTGAAAAGGCTTGCGGAATGATACTGTAAAGAAAGGCCATCAAGGGGGACACGCCACTACTGAGTAATGCCATCAAAGCACCCCGGGGCGTTTCATCCAGAATTTCTGAGAAGACCTTCGCGACTATTGCCCCATAGGGAATGGCGATGGCCATAATGGCCGCCAGAGGATCTAAACCCCAGATACTGACAAAAAAAATGCCCCAGATCATCTCATGAATTGCTCTGGGGAAGGCCAGCAGTCCCCGAATTCCCAGCCAGATGGGTTGTCGCAGAGTCCAGTGAGGCAAGACTGTCAACCACCAAACCTGGGAGGTGATAACTCCTGCCACCACGCCGAGCAAGATACTCAGAAAAGTGCCACAGGCGGCATAAGCTAGGGTCGTGAGGGTAGCCTTCAGGGTCAGCTGCAGAAACTCAGGACTCACTTCGGGGTGCCAACTCGCCCGCAAGAATCGCAATAGTTGGTAAAATCCTCCCACATTAACAAGATCTTGCTCAAAGATACCAGCTTTAACAACCGCCATCCCGATAAAAATGACAAAACAAATTGCCCACAGCAGGCTGCGATTCAGTAATGGTGGACGAGATAAACTTTGAGTCATCTAAGTTATTGCAACGGATTTTAATAGTATTTTGCTTTCAAGGGAACAGGGAACATAAAACGGGGAACAGGGAACACAAATATAGATTTATATAATACCATAACACCCGAAAAATAGAGGTTAATAGACGAAACAAACGAAATAAATGGTAGTGTAAATATGTAATAAATTAGCTTGACTGTAGTCAAAATTTATGCAATTAATATAACTAATTTGGTCACGCTAATATCGTTTATAAAATTATTTTTTAAAAATGATAATTTTTCACACGTTTAATTTTATTTATTTGACTCGATTAAAGATTATTTGGAGATTTCTAATGTGTCTTAAACTTTACTTCGAATGCTATATAAGTTTAGACGGAAATGTTCCTAAAAATTTCAAACTATACATTCATCAGATCAGTCTCTGTAGCATATAATTTGTCGATCATGCTCTGAGACAAAACCCCTGGAGGAACATCAAAGACAATCTTTCCCCGTTGCAATCCCACCAAGCGATCGCAATGACTGCAGGCGAATTCGATAGAATGCAGACTAGTTACTAATGTCTTTCCCCCGGTTTCACTTATCTCCTTTAGCAAATCCATAATTTCCCGACTCATTTGCCTGTCCAGGTTAGAAATCGGTTCATCAGCAAGAATCACGTCAGGATTTTGCACCAGCACTCTAGCTAAGGCAACCCGTTGTTGCTGTCCTCCAGACAGTTCCTCGGTTGGTGCATAAAGCTTTTCGGGAATTCCTACCTGATCTAAAGCCTTGAGAGCAGTGTCTACCTCTTGGGGAAACAATAAAGAAATAAGAGCTTTCATCAATGACCAGCGTCCTAAATGACCGGCATTAACGTTATGAATCACCCGGAGGTTATTGACTAGATTGAACTGTTGGTAAACGGTGCCAAGGCGACGCTGCACCTGACGCAATTGGCGCGGGGAGATTCTAGCTAGATTACGACCTAAGACCCAGACTTCTCCTTGACTGGGGAGTAAGATGCCATTGAGCAGGCGCATCAAGGTACTTTTACCTGCACCACTCGCCCCCACTAGGGCAACTCGTTCCCCAGGATAAATCTTGAGGTTAAGGTTAGTCAATGCCCGAAACTGGCCAAATTGCTGGGATACCTGTTTGAGTTCAAAGATAGGAATTTTAGTCATTGGTGATTAGTGATAAGCTCTTCAGCATTTGGCGTTGCTTAATATTGGAATGATTTTAAAAGTTTTTAGGTGCGCTTTCCGCATCTAATTATTAAATTCGCCACGGGTCGCACCTGTGGAATGGGCATCTTGCCTGTTCGGCGATCTTTTCTGGCTGGCAGGATGCCCACCCTACTCCTATTCAGCGCGAAGACTGACGCAACGCCACCTAAATTGCTCAAAGGTAACAGGGAACAGCGGATAAAGGAACGGGGAATAGCCAATTTAAATGTAGATCAGCTTATTTACTTAATCTTGCCAATTTTCCGTCCAATTTTCTCAATTTGGGCATAGTTGTCATTTTTTGTAGAAATAAATTTAGTAGCTCCAAATAAGTCAAGAATTTCTTTGAGTGCATCTCAGTTTTGTAAGACTCAAGTTGAAAATTGCCCGTTGAGGTAGGCACACCGATGCTTCAAGACTTGTGGGACGTTACTCTCATCCCACTGAGCCCCCGAAATCTTGATACGCCGACCC
>NZ_JAAHHW010000340.1 GCF_010692325.1 Moorena sp. SIO3I8
TCTTGGCAATGCTGGATGAATTGATTGATGAACCGGATGATGGGGCATTGGAACAGTTTCTCTCCCGCATCCCAATGATTTTCCGGATTGTCCTGGTATCGGTTCACGGCTGGTTTGGACAAGAAGGGGTATTAGGACGTCCAGATACAGGGGGTCAAGTGGTATATGTCCTTGACCAAGCTAAGAGTTTAGAAAAGCAGTTGCAAGAAAACCTGACTCTGGCGGGATTAAACATTCAGCCTAAGGTGATCATTCTCACCCGCTTAATCCCCAACAATGATGGAACTCGGTGTAATGAACGGTTAGAGAAAGTTAACGGTACAGAAAATGCCTGGATTTTACGGGTACCGTTTCGAGAGTTCAATCCGAAAGTTACCCAGGATTGGATTTCTCGGTTTGAGATTTGGCCGTATCTAGAAACCTACGCCATCGATGCCGAAAAGGAACTGCTAGGAGAATTCCAAGGTCGTCCCGACCTGATTGTAGGAAACTATTCCGATGGTAATCTAGTAGCGTTCCTGCTGGCGCGACGGTTGAAAGTTACCCAGTGCAATATTGCCCATGCCCTAGAAAAGTCCAAATACCTATTTAGTAACCTGTACTGGCAAGACTCAGAACAGCAATACCACTTCTCCCTGCAATTTACTGCTGATTTAATTGCCATGAATGCGGCTAATTTTATTATCAGCAGTACCTATCAGGAAATTGTGGGTACTGCTGATAGTGTGGGTCAGTATGAGTCTTACCAGAACTTCACCATGCCAGACCTGTATCATGTGATTAATGGCATTGAGTTATTCTCTGCGAAGTTTAATGTAGTGCCACCGGGAGTAAATGAAACTGTCTTCTTCCCCTACACCCGCACTCAAGGGCGAGTAGCTAGTGATATTAAGCGGTTGGATGAATTGCTGTTTACCCTAGACGACGAGGCCCAGGTGTTTGGCAAACTGGATTATCCTAACAAGCGCCCGATTTTTTCCATGGCTCGTCTTGACCGCATTAAGAACCTGACTGGATTAGCGGAGTGCTTTGGTAAGAGTCGAAAGTTGCAGGAACGCTGTAACTTGATTTTAATTGCGGGTAACTTGCGCACTGAAGACTCCAGCGACAGCGAAGAAAAGGCAGAAATTGTCAAGCTTTACCAGATTATTGAGGAGTATAATCTCTACGGCAAGATCCGCTGGTTAGGGGTCCGCTTATCAAAAAGTGACTGTGGTGAAGTCTATCGGGTGATTGCTGACCGTCATGGTATTTTTGTGCAGCCAGCCCTGTTTGAAGCCTTTGGTCTAACAATTTTGGAATCCATGATTTCTGGTTTACCAACCTTTGGTACCCAATTTGGTGGACCGTTGGAGATTATTCAGGAGGTGTAACTATTAGCCAGATATCTTACTAAGCCTTAGCAAACCTTACTAAAGTTAAGTATACTAGATTTAGTAAGGTTCACGGTCAATGAAAAAATATGTCACTCCAAAAGAGGCAGCCGAGCACCTCGGAGTCTCGATCTCAACTCTTAGGCGGTGGGACAAAGAGGGGAGACTCGACAGTATCAGGACAAAAGGGAATCAAAGGCGGTTCTGTGTCGAAGGAGAAACTCCGCAGATTAAGCCCATTGTCTGCTATGCAAGAGTCTCTACCTACTCCCAACGGGATGACCTCGATCGACAAGCTCAATTTTTACGGGCAAAATACCCAAA
>NZ_JAAHHW010000341.1 GCF_010692325.1 Moorena sp. SIO3I8
CAGAGAAAGCAACCCTGCTGGCAGCCTGTAAAGTTATTGGACAAGAATATCCAAATATAAACTGTCGCAGTATCGATCTTGTTCTTCCCCCATCCCAAAACCAAAAGCAGGAAAAACTTGTAACCCAACTACTGGGGGAAATAACAGCAGAGTCGGAAGATTTAACCATCGCTTACCGGGGTAAACATCGCTGGGTGCAAAAGTTTGAACCTGTGGGATTAGAAACACCTGGAGCAGGGACATTACCTCTGACAAAAAAAGGGGTTTATCTCATTATCGGTGGACTAGGGGCGATTGGTCTGTCCCTGGGGTTACACTTGGCAAAAACTGTACGCGCCAAACTGATCTTAACGGGACGTTCCCTATTTCCGGCCAGGGATGATTGGTCTCAATGGCTAGCCACCCACGATGCAGAGGATCGGATTAGTCGCAAAATTCAGAAATTGCAGGCTATGGAGGCTATGGGAGCGGAGGTGATGGTACTCAATGCTGATGTAGCCAATGGACAACAAATGGAAGAAGCGATCGCACAAGCAGAGGCTCGCTTTGGTAACATCAATGGAGTCATCCACAGTGTTATGTTTACCGGAGACAAGGCATTGTGTTCCATCAAGGAAATAACTAAAACTGATATTTGGCAGCACTTTCACGGAAAAGTACAGGGAACCATAGTCTTATCAAAGGTTTTGCAGAACAAAAACCTTGACTTTTGTATCTTAATGTCCTCCATCGCATCAGTGCTAGGGGGTTTGGGGGACGTTGCTTACTCGGCAGCCAATCTGTTTATGGATGTTTTCGTTCACCAGCAGAACCGGGTTAATTCGGTTCCTTGGTTGAGTGTAAACTGGGAGACTTGGGAATTCCCAAAACAAGATCGAAATTATGAGATTGCAGCAGGGCTGGCTGAATTTGCCATAACTCCAGAAGAGGGTATCCAAGCCTTTGAAAGGGTTTTATCCACTCAGGAACTCGAACTCGATCAAATTATTGTATCTAGTGGAGATTTACAAACTCGTATCGATCGATGGGTCAAACTTAAATCTGTAAAAGAACGAAATAACGAGCATCAACAAGTATCATCTCCGTCGGTTGATTTGCGTAAGCAATTAGAGACAGCTCCTATGGGAGAGCGTCAGGGATTATTGGTTACTCACGTCCGCGCGCAGGTAGCCAAAGTACTGGGAATTTCTCCCCAACGAATAACATTAGAGCAAAAACTCATAGACTTAGGATTAGATTCTTTGATGTCTATTGAGTTGAGAAATGCTCTCCAATTGAGTCTGGGTTTGTCTGTGCCTTCTACTTTACTATTTGACTATCCCACACCGGAAGCGTTGGCTAGTTATTTGGCTCAAGAAGTTCTTGCCTTTGAGGACTCAAAAAGTTTAAGCAATGCCTCCATCAAACAAGGTATAGTTGAGGATGACTCTTACCGTTCTACTTTAGTATCGATTCAGCCAAATGGTTCAAAACCTCCTCTGTTCTTTGTCCCTGGAGTCTTGGGCAATGTTTTCGATCTCTATCCCTTGGCACAACACCTAGATTCAGAGCAACCTTTATATGGCTTGCGATCGCTTGGTTTAGATGAGGGGGAAAAGCCATTAACCCGGATGGAAGACATAGCAGCCCACCACATCCAAGCCTTACAAGCCGTTCAGCCTAAGGGGCCATATTTGTGTCTGCGAGTATCATGAA
>NZ_JAAHHW010000342.1 GCF_010692325.1 Moorena sp. SIO3I8
TGGTTCGAGCTATGAATTTAGGAGGGGTGTCTAACCCTTTGTAACGCTTGTTGGTAATGCCAGATTTTAAGTGAGTAGCATTACGCTCTACTTTCATCCAGAGATTTTTATAGATTGCAGCTACCTGTCGAGGTACGTTACATGCCATTTGGGCTGGTAACCTAAAGCGTTCTCGAATGTCGTAGTAAACCTGCTTTTGTAACTTAGCCGCATAGGAAATTTTGCCGTTTTCAAAGGCCAATTTCGATGTATAGTTTAAGGCATCACGATAGGCTAAAGTAACTGCACGAAGCTTTTCTTTTTGCTCCGGTGTGCAGTTTAACTTCAGCTTTGCTGTAATTACCTGCTGCATCGAATTCTTGACCTTTGTTAATTGTGTTATAGTATTTATAAATTTGGTGAGGTACAGTCTTTTTTGACTAGGGATCCCCCCTACTTATCAAAGGGAGGATCTGATTCCCGTAAAACCATCTTTACTATTGCTTATTGCATGCATGCCTATTGCCTTTTGCCTTAAAAGGATAAGCAATGTCGCTGATGAGTAGAGAATTCCGATAGATGTACCTCACGCTGATTAGGAAACGCTATAGTCAACTCGATCCGATATTACTTCTGGGGAGCATCTTCGGCATCAGAGGGGAACTTCAGGGTGATCGCAATTGGACCACCGCCACCATCTTCTTCATCCGATGGGAACTTCTGAGTCACGATTGGACCACCCCCACCCTCTTCGTGATCTGAGGGATACTTCTTAGTCAAGGCTGGACCACCACCACCATCTTCATGATCTGAGGGGTACTTCCGAGTAAAGCATCCGCCACCATCTTCATAATCAGAGGGAAACTTCTCTGTGACCGCAAAACCGCGACCGCCTCTAACATCATCCATTTCCTCTTCAGATAGCTCTTCGCACCATTGCCCTTCTAGGTAGCGGGCAAAAAAGGGAACTGCTTGGGAATTTTCTTCTGGTTTGTCCATATTAAACATGGCTTTAAACTCCTAGTAGATAAATAGGATGTGGATAAATAGGAGATAGGATGTGGCTAAGTATGAGTATATCCATGAATAGACCCATGAATAAACCCATGAATAAACCCATGAATAGACACAACTATTTCCGTATAAATCTATTACAAGCCATGCCCCCCTAGCTGTAACGCCAAATTGGCTAAAATTTTTAATTATCTACTAATATAACTTCTTGATCATTATCCGATGGGTACTTCAGATTCACAAATACATCATCCACGTATTGCTATTAAATATTTATCATAAAAACCATTTTAATAAACCCTGAACCATTGGTATTATTTTTGGTAATGGGTAATGGGTAAGGTAATCACAATTACCTTACCCATTACCAAAGCGTGACAATAGTGATATTATCTGGATATCAAAGAAATAAAGGCGATTCTGAGTCTACTCTTCGGGATATCCGGATATCTCCATCTTGTTAATCTGGGAGACACAGGAAATTCTTGAGTTTTTCAGGCATTTATTCAAAATTCTCTAGAAGGAAGTCCATTATAGCCATAAGTTGGGATTTTGAATTAAATTTTGAATAAAAAAAAATAACCTTTCCCTTAATTAACAGACCATGGATCACTAATCTCAGAATTAACAGACCATGGATCACTAATCTCAGGTATTTCCATAGCTTGTCGTCTGTCTTGCTGCTGTTGAATCCGATCGAG
>NZ_JAAHHW010000343.1 GCF_010692325.1 Moorena sp. SIO3I8
TCAATAGCGATCGCAATCCTGGAAGCCTACGATAGCTATGAGTCTTTTATTGTCAGCCCTTTCAACGTGTACAGATGTACTATTGAGTGACATGGGCTTTTAAGAGTCGAGCTGTTGAGAGATGACGATGTTTGCGATCAATAATGAGGGCTCCTCGTTTCTTTAATGGTCCGCGAGGTGTTTTGACAAAACGTTTGAGTTTAACAAAACTAGCAAACTGCTGGTTTGAAGTTACCGTAAGATAGTGGAGCCTTCTTAAAAAAGATTTTACCCTTTTGTCCATAACCTGCTGACTATAAAGCAGGGTAATCGCATTTTAATCGAGCTCTAAAATTGTTGTAACCTGGGTTAATTTTTGAGTGCATAATTGAGACTCGATGGTGAAGAATTGAGTCTGTATGTGCTACTGCCGTGCTGATGATTTTTTCCTAATTGGCTGCAGTCAGAGCATCCCCTCCTTAAACTGGCTTTGGCTCACTTTGGGATTACTGTGGTGGGCATTGGGGCTGACTCAGGGGCACTGGCTGCCAGGATTTTGATCACAAAATCATTGTCCATTCCAGCCTGATAGCGCTTCATCTTCAGACTCTGGCGGGAGGGTTCGCGCTTGAGTAAATTAATACTCAAGCGACGCAATAAACCCAGATTTTGAGCTGTATAGCCAGTACGGATGCGACTAGCATCTTCGTTAAAGGTGACATCGAGCACCCAATGCAAACTGTTTTCAATACTCCAATGGCAGCGAATCACCTGGTTGTGCCTTTGCGCTTCTGCTTCGAGAGTACTGATGTAGAATCGAACCTCTGTGGTCGTTTTATTCCATAATTGCCGTTGAGTGCGAACCATCACCACAGTCGTTAAGCCCAGCCACTGGCCTTGCCGATGCAAAGGGGGAAGTTGACTGACCGATACTGCCCAGACTTGGCGAGTTTCGATCCGGTGATGCCCACTCTCGATGGTCTGGTGATAGCTGTAGTCAATTCCCTGCCAGTTCATTGCTTGAGCTTGCTTAAACCAATCCTCCACCTGCTGGCTGAGCTTCCCCTGGTTGCCTTTGAGGGCTTTGACATAGTCCCCTTCGGCCTGCTTGATTTGTTGAGCAATCTCGATTTGAGTGCCCATGGCATCAAGGGTCACCACCGCTCCCTTGAGGTTTAGCAACTTCAGGATCACCGGCACCGCTGTGATTTCATTGGACTTGCTATCTACTTTTTTTTGAGCCAGCACCAAGCTATGGTCACTACTCCAAGCACTCACACTATGCAGCGCTTTCAGCTTGCCTTCTCGGTCATAGGAACCTTTGCTAGTCTTGCCATCGACATGAATCAAATTGAGCTCTAATTTTTCGGTGATGCTATTTATCCAACTCAGGAAGCTGTTCTCTAGCGCCATAGGATCTAGGAGGCCAAAGACTCGACCAAAGGTATCGTGGGACGGAATCCCGAAGGGTAATTCTAAAAACGTCTCTAGCCACTCAAGCTTAGCCTTACCATAGGTCTCGATCCCAACAAACCCATCTGCACCTGAGAGCACTGCTAAAATCGCAATTGTGATTATTGACACCTATGGTTTATCTTTACGGCGACCCACTCTGGGATCTTGAAGATCCTGAAAATGTTTGAGAACACTCTTTTTGAGCAATCTTTGCCTCTCGTTCTTGCTGCGGTTGCCGAATAGGTTTTCCA
>NZ_JAAHHW010000344.1 GCF_010692325.1 Moorena sp. SIO3I8
GCTTGTCAATTTCCCCCCGTAGCCACTGCCCACCCTACGATTCTCTCCCCATCTCCCCATCTCCCCATCTCCCCATCTCCCCATCCTTACAAGGGTACGTTTTTAATATTTCTGGAGCTACTGCCTTAAAATTGAGAATTAATCATGCCTAGGAGTCAAGCTGTGATGAGTAGGGATGGCTGATTCAAATCAAATCCTTACCTGGCTTGGGCAACAGCTGCAAGAATCCAGGGAGTAGGATGGTCAACATTGCACCAAAGGGGTAATGGCTTGCGATCATAATAGTGATCGAATATAAGCTATGACTGATTGCCCAATAGCTTACAAGGACGGGCGTTGAATAGTAACCAGCAAAATGCCTCATTTAACCAAACCCCAAGCTGCAGTGTTGAGTATGGGTCGCAATGGGTACGCTATCACCCATTGTTGTGGGTTATCAACCGTATCAGCTTTTCTGGCACAACTGCTTGATAAGCAAGAGTTCACGGTCAGACAGCAATTACGAGAATGGTATAAGGAGCGTAGTGATATAGGTGGTAGAAAACGTAATGAACTGGATGTAACCGCGAGTTTTGCACCATTGTTGCAATGGATCTTAAGTTGGTGGCCAACGGATCACAAAAACATCGTGTTAGCTGCAGATGCCTCAACACTGGGAGATCGCTTCACCTTGTTAGTGGTTTGCGTGGTTTATAGAGGTTGTGGCATACCAGTGGCGTGGAAAGTAATCGTTGCCAAAAACACATGTTGCTGGCCACCTTACTGGTTGAAGTTATTTGAGCATCTTCAGCCTGGGATTCCCTCAGTAGGGTGTGTGGTTGTCACCACTGACAATCGCTTGTATGCTCCGGTGGTTCTATGAGGCAATTGTTGCCCTGCAATGGCATCCGTTCATGGGCATCAATGCTCAAGGTTACTATCAGAGCAAGCTCTCCTGTGGGTTTGTGCCACTCAAAGGATTGATCACTGCACTGGGTCAGTCTTGGGCAGGGATGATCACTTGTTTCAAAAATAACTCACTCCAATGCACCCTTTTGGCTCGGTGGGATGAAGACTACAGCGACCCATGGTTAATTCTGACAGACTTAGAGCCAGACCAAGCTGAAATCTTGTGGTATGGCATGCGCAGTTGGATTGAGTGTATGTTCAAAGATATCAAGCGCGGCGGACTACAGTGGCATCTGACCAGGATCAGTGATCCCAAGCGAGCAGAACGAGTATGGTTGGCGATAGCAGTAGCGACGTTATGGTTAGTCAGTGTCGGCGGAAAAGCTGACGACAAGCTATTAGCTAGCAGTTTACAATTGGCCCAGCCTATGGACAATAGCACTGGTCAATCTCGTATCGGAGTCTGAGGAAAGTTCATCTCCTAAATCATTGAAGACCAGTGCACCTCGAAAACTCAGTTGTTTCCGGCGAGGACTAATTAGAATTTTAGCGGCGGCATTTAAGGGGGAACCTTTGCCCATCGGGAGTTTTGTCCCTGATTTTTCAGCCTCCCCAGCACAAGTTCATGTCTTTAGTTCTGGATGAATCTTAAAAACGTACCCTTGTAAGGATGGGGAGATGGGGTGATGGGGTGATGGGGTGATGGGGAGGGAAATTAATCGTAGGGTGGGCAGTGGCTAGCAACGGAATTGGCCAACAGCCGTAAAGCTATC
>NZ_JAAHHW010000345.1 GCF_010692325.1 Moorena sp. SIO3I8
GAAGGCTAAAGGCTGACGGCTGACCGCTGACGGCTGAATGCTTAGGGTGCATGTCAATTTTGTTAACCCCTGATTGAGATCCCCCATTATCCCCCTTAATAAGGGGGACTTTTCAATCTAATTCCCCCCTTTTTTAAGGGGGGTTAGGGGGGATCTATGTACCTAATTACAAAGTTGACATGCTCCCGAATGCTTACTTTACACTAATAGAAGAATTTTTAGTGAATTCTTGCTTCTTCTACAGCTCTAGTTTCCCGATATAGATGGTTTTCCATTTCCTGTTTCAGTTCCATATAGGCAGGATGATGCTCAACCGTAGTGCGATCGCGTGGACGGGGGAAAGGCACTTCAAGCACCTCATCAATACGCGCCGCAGGGCCTTTGGTCATCATGACAATCCGGTCGGATAACAAGAGGGCTTCATCAATGCTATGGGTAATCATAATGGCAGTTTTACGCTGCTGCTCCCAAATGCGCTCGATTTCATCCTGTAAAAAGCCCCTAGTCAGAGCATCTAAAGCACCAAACGGTTCATCCATTAACAAAATTTGGGGATTAATAGCCAAAGCTCTCGCAATACCTACTCGTTGTCGCATACCCCCGGATAGTTCGTGAGGATGTTTGTTCTCTGCTCCGGTTAAACCCACTAGTTGGATATTTTCCTTAATAACCCGTTTTTGCTCCCTCGCAGAAATTTTAGGATAGACAGTTTCCACCGCAAACCTAATATTACCTTCCACAGTCATCCAAGGCATAAGGGCATAGTTTTGAAAAACCATACCCCGGTCAGGTCCTGGTTGAGTCACAAGTTGCCCATTGATAATCACTTCGCCACTGGTAGCGGAACTCAAACCCGCGATAATATTCAGCAAGGTAGACTTACCACAACCAGACGGGCCAATGATCGACACAAACGTGTTGTGCTCAATATCTAAATTGATATCTTCGATAGCGACAAAGTCCGCAGAAGATTGCCCAGTAATTTTATCAAACCAACCCTGTTTACCAAAGAAAGTTTTTGAAATATGACGTAATGAAATTTGAGCGTCACTGTCATTGTCCATAATGACCTTACGGCCCTTGGAAGAAAAAGAAGTACTCATAATGATTGTTTATGAGGATTTTTTACCGAAAGAAACCAGTTTTTCAAAATAGGCAAATATTTGATCAAGGACAATACCCACAATCCCAATAATAAAAATTGCCACGAGAATATTGGGTATGTAAAGGTTATTCCACTCATTCCAAATGAAGTAACCTAAACCCGTACCCAATAGCATTTCTGCTGCCACAATCACCAACCAAGAAATCCCCATACTAATTCTCAAACCAGAGATGATGTTAGGTAGGGCAGCGGGAATAATCACCTTAAAAATCGTGCGCCATTTAGAAGCGCCCAGAATTTTAGAAACATCAAGGTAATCTGGGTTAACATTGGCCACACCAAACGCTGTGTTGGTTAGGGTTGGCCAAATACTAGCAATGGTAATAATGAAAATCCCAGTCATCTCTGAGTTCCGGAATATATACAGCCCCAAAGGTAACCAAGCCAGGGGAGAAACCGGTTTAAGAAGCTGGAAGTAGGGGTTAAAGGCTTTAAAGGCAATTTTGGAAATACCTACCAATATTCCCAAAGGCACAGCAATGATTGACGCT
>NZ_JAAHHW010000346.1 GCF_010692325.1 Moorena sp. SIO3I8
ACGCTTCAACACCGATGCACTCCAAAACGTCTGTGGTGCCGTAACCTCCTGTTGTGAAGGTGTACCGGAAGTTTGTCTGTACTTTGATTCCACCTTAATGAGGGGCAATCGCACGGTCAAGACCAACTCCAGTGAGAATCGTAGGGTGGGCAGTGGCTAAAGGGATTGGTAAGTTTGGTAAATCTGTGTGCTCCACTGCCCACCAGACATAAACTACGGGATACTCCATCGGGAGACGCGACGCGATTCTCCTAGGGAGATGCTACGCGATTGGCCGTAGGCCACGCTACGCGAACGCGTTTTCCATGAAAGCTATCCCCTTGGTTAAGGTAAAATTCCTCGGCAGTAAGGGTTGAAAATGGCGATAAAATCAAAAATTAACTATTGAGTTAGTTTAAAACATTGCTCACAATCACGATAACAGTAGCACTCGCAATTAAGCCAAAAGCTAACTGAATCACCCATTGTGTGGCTTGTTGGTAATTGCTAAATCTTTCATCAAACTTTTTCACTTCATCTGAAAGCTCATCAAGTTTTCGGATTACATCAGTTAATGTCGGTTCTGGATATTGATTGTGGTTCGGTTCTGGATCGGTAGTTAGTGTCATCGTTAAACTGTTATAATCCTAGTTATAATTATAACAAATTCCGTAAGCAATCCCACAGCATTTTACTTATATATAGCCAAGTATAATGTGTATTAATAACCGTTGCAATGTAGCTGGGGGGGCGACGAAACAGTCTGAAATGCTTGGTATGTAAAGTTTGTAGGATTTTGTGGTATAAAAAGGTAGGTCTCTCAATTTGCAACAAGACCTACCTATAGACAATGTTACCAGAATTCTACCAAAACCATCTCAAAAGTCAATTGAGTCTAGCTGAATATATTTTCTTAAAAATTTTTATAAATCTATTACAGTCAATTAAAAAAGTTAATTTAGAAAAATTAGCCAATGCTCTCCCTTTACCCATTAAATTTAAAAGTAGAAGAAAAAGAATCCGAAGGTGCGCTTTCCGTTGGCGAATTAAATTCGCCACGGGTCGCACCTAAAGATTTTTATCGTTACCAAAGTTAACAATTGAAGACTTGTGGTTTCCAATAGTTGAAGAATGCTTGAAAAGATACTTTACCGATGAAAAACTAATTTATTTAGCAATTGATAGAACGAATTGGTGTTATATCAATTTATTCATGGTTAGCCTCATTTGGGATAAAAGCGATGCAGCGCGGTCTTGGGGGTTCCCCCCATGAGCGACTGCATCAAGACAGAGCGTTTCCACTATATTTTACCTTGTTACCCAAGTTAGGTAGTAGTAATTTAAAAGAACAACAAAGTATTTTATCAAAAGTTATCCCGATTTTAAAAAACTCTAAAATCTGTGTATTGGGAGATTGACCTTTGGTCACGCTTCGCGAACGAGAATTTTGTTCTGTAAAGTTAGCAAATCATCTTCAGTAATTGGGTAGAGATTTTTGTTTGCGTTTAAAAAAGAATGAGTTAGTTGAATATCAAAAAAATAGTTGGATTAAATTAAATGATTTAGGTCTAGTACCTGGAGTGTCTTTATTTATTAAAGGAATTAAAGTCACGAAGACTCGTGGTTTCCTAAGTTTTAATATTGCCGCTAAATGGAAACGTAAACTTAACGG
>NZ_JAAHHW010000347.1 GCF_010692325.1 Moorena sp. SIO3I8
TCCGAGCTTTCAGTTTTAAGCGGAGTTAACGTCCAGTATATGATTAGGAACCCGAATACTAATGAAGAAGACGTTGTTTATCAACCCCTGATTTCCCAGAAAAATTCAACCTATCAGGTATTTTACGTTCCTTGGAATTTATCGAATCATCACAACGGCGCACAGACTAAATTGTTAGAAAAATTTTCTGAATACGTCGTACACAAGCAAAGAACGGAACTGATAAAAATTAGACTGGCACCGAAAGAATGTCTTTTTATTGATAATCATCGGATGTTACATTGTAGGGGAAAACTGCCGGAAAATACCAAAAGACATTTAATCAGATATTACATTAGCACCTGTTTGATTTCATAATTTTGCATGGATGAAAAAAAAATGAACAATCAGCCAACAATATTTCACATCACTCATCACAAAGCAGGATCGCGATGGGTCACAGCAGTACTAAACTCTTGTGCTCCAAATCGGTTTGTCTCAAAAATACCTCGCGGTTACTATTATATAAAATCCCCAATTAAATTAGGTGGTGTTTACCCTGCTGTTCATTTATCGAAACCAGACTTGGAAGCGCTACTTGGCTCTAATCTTTGGGGGAATTTTTGGCATAAAAAACATTTACTAGGCAAGCCGTTACTACACTATCCTAATAGTTATATTACAAATTGGTATAATTTTGAAAAGCGACAACAGCCTTACAGAAAGTTTATCATTATTCGCGATCTTCGAGACACAATTGTTTCCGGTTATTTTAGTTTTAAAATTAGCCATGCTCTAGTCACAGACAATATATCTAAATTGCGAAAGACATTAAACAGCCTTAGTCAGGAAGAAGGCTTGCTCTATTTGATGGATGAAATAGTTAACCGTTTGGGTTATCATAATTTTCAGTTGTCGTGGCTCAAGGATGAAGCCTTATTCAAATATGAGGATTTACTAGCGGATCAATATAAAGTTTTTGAGCAGATAATTGATCATTGCCAAATTAATATAGACCGTAAAAATTTGCATGAAATCATTAGAGAGAACTCCTTTGAGTCAATGACAGGAGGGCGTCAGCGAGGTCAAGAAGATATTACATCTCATCAAAGAAAAGGGGTTGCTGGAGAGTGGAAAAAACATTTTTCTGCTCGGGTCAAGGAAAAATTTAAGCAGCACTTTGACGATATACTTATCAAAACTGGCTACGAAAAGGATATGAACTGGTAAGAACAGCCGCTGCGCGGAATTAAGAATTAAGAATGTTTATAACTGATATTTTAAGAGCATGAGCGAACATAACCCTACTCAATCCAAAATAAATCAAATTTTGTTATTAGGAGAAGCTTTAGTCAAACAAAACAGTTTGGATAAAGCTATTATCTCATATCAAAAAGCTATAAAACTTAACCCAGGCATTGCTGAATTGCATAATAAGCTAGGAGAAGTCTACTTAAAAAAATATCAATTTGATGAAGCGATCGCCTGTTTTCGAGAAGCGATCGCCCTTGCTCCCAATTCAGCTTGGTACCACCAAAATCTAGGAGAAGCTATAGCCCACAAAGAACAACCAGGAGGCGGATATGAAGCTACTCGTTATTACAGCCACGCCCTTAAATTGAATCCAGAAGAAGTACAAAATTACCATAATGCCTTAGATGTTCAAG
>NZ_JAAHHW010000348.1 GCF_010692325.1 Moorena sp. SIO3I8
TCAAGGGTTTTCGACCATAGATTTAGGGGGTTTTTCCCTTATTTTAAAATATAGGGCGATCGCATTCGGTAGGGTAGGGTGGGCAAATTTTGATAGTTTGGCAATTAGATCAGTTATCATATCCATTTGCCCACCCTACAAGAGGGTACGCAGTACTCCCTGTTCCCTGTTCCCGACTCCCGACTCCCGACTCCCGACTCCCGACTCCCGACTCCCTATTCCCTATTCCCTATTCCCTATTCCCTATTCCCTATTCCCTACTCCCTTTGCATATGTATCAACAAAGCGATCCGCCCCGACCCCCGAAAGAAATCCTACCGACAATGTATGATCTACCTAGCGAAGAAAAGGAGGATTCAGGATTGCCAGATCAATACCATATTTGGCAAGCAGACTTACTGGAAAAAACGTTTTTCCCCCCCAATTATCCTAGAAACCAAATTCTCGTTGCTAGCGATCTTAATATCTACTACAATCTGAAACATCCTACTTGGTATAAACGTCCCGATTGGTTTGCTGTCTTGGGAGTGGATCGTTTGTACGAACAAAGAGAATCCCGGTTGAGTTACGTGATCTGGCAGGAAGGAGTAGCTCCTTTTATTGCCATCGAATTACTTTCTCCTAGTACACAGAAAGAAGACTTAGGGGAAGTTAGGCCACAAGCCAACCAACCCCCAACTAAATGGGAAGTCTACGAACGGATGCTACGGATTCCCTATTACGTGGTCTTCAATGGTAATAGCAATAAACTGCGCTTGTTTGAATTAGTGCGCAACAGCTATCGGGAAGTGATTCTCAACGGTGACAAATTCTGGCTTCCAGAAATAGAACTAGGTTTAGGATTGTGGTCAGGATACTATCAAGAGTTAAACCGACTTTGGTTGCGTTGGTACGATGCAGCCGAAAATTGGATTCCTACACCGGTTGAGAAAGAAAGACAGCTAGTTGAACAAGAACGTCAACGAGCTGAACGAGAACATCAACGAGCTGAACGTCTAGCAGCTCAATTGCGAGCAATGGGTGTTGAGCCAGAAGATTGAAATTTTAGGTAGGGTAGGGTGGGCAAATAATGAGAGTTTGGCAATTAGATCAAATATCATGTTCATTTGCCCACCCTACAAGAGCGATCGCACTAACATCAAAAACTCTTCGGAGCTCTTTCCTACTGTTTCCAGATCCGCTGTTCCCAGATCCGCTGTTCCCTGTTCCCTTTTAGCATCAATCCTATGTTCACAACTAAAATAAAATGCTATAGGACTCCATAGTTACACAGGACTTACGCAAAGACACCAGATAGGTCGTAGATTCTGATCAGACTAAATTCATAACTAAAGAAGGTTTTTTAAGTTCTTTAGTTAACTATGAAGATAAACTTTGGTGCTTAATTTTATAAACTGTACATTTAGTCAAGTAAGCTAGTCTTTTCAGAAAATTCCACACCAAAATAGCACAAGCAATATGGTTTCTTTGGATTCGAGATTTACGACACTGACAAGATTGTATGCCAGTCAATGTCTTGATGCAAAGCGCGAGTGGGGGAAACCACGGCAGTCGCTCATGGTTTGTTCGCGAAGCGTCGCCAAAGGCGATAGTTACCGTAAGATAGTGGAGCCTTATTAACAAATATTTAACCCTTTTCTGC
>NZ_JAAHHW010000349.1 GCF_010692325.1 Moorena sp. SIO3I8
TTAATCAACAAAGTTGTTTTGAATACCATTACAGTAGTAAAATAGAAAGGAGTTAACCCTGAATATGCTCACACAAAACCAGATTCAACACTTTGAAGAAAAGGGATGGTTAGGCCCCCTGGATCTATTTACAAGTTCAGAAGTAGAATCGGTAAAAAAATGTATAGAAACTAATAGTTCAATTAAAGAAGTAGAGGGTCAGCCGATGATGATGCTCTACAACAATGTCCTGAACCTCAACACATCTCGTGACCTTCATCTGTTTCATCAACCGATAGCCGAGATGTTTAAAAACAACAAAATTGTTCGGGTACTAAACCAGCTGGGTGGGGACAATTTACTATTGTGGAACAGTAATGTTTTTTGCAAAATGCCAGGGGAAGGAGAGATCAAATGGCATCAAGTTTATGATTCTTACGACCCCAGCGCCTATGATCCTCAAAAGCCAGCACTGCTTTACCCGAATACTGAAGATATTATAAATATATCAGTATGGATAGCTTTAGATGATGCTACTCTCGAAAATGGCTGCTTACATTTTGCTAATGGGACACACAAGGAAAAATTTGGGCGAGTCCAGGTACCTGCTGAGGAGGGAATGTTTGCGGGTATAAAAAACCATAAAATGGTTTGGCAAGGGCGGAGAAAATACTCAGTAGTGTTTGACTTCGATGACAATGAATGGGAAGTGGAAGCTGTACCAGCGCGCATGGGGCAAGCTATTATTTTTACCGAAAGAGTTATGCATTCCTCTCCCCCCAATAACTCCAAGAAACAACGCCGACTAGGTATTAATGGACGTTATGTTCCTCCGAGCGTACAGGTTTATCCACACCGTTTAAAAGGCGATTTCATCGACGAAAATTTTCATAATATCAAAAAACATTTTTGTATCCTGGTATCAGGGCAAGATGATTATGGCATCAATGTCGTTCGTGATTCTCATGATCTAGACAATATAGAGTTAGAATTTCAGACCATGTCCAACTTAGTTCGCTTTGGTCATGTTCAACTACCTAAAGGCAAGAAAGAAATAGAGCTTGAGACTCTCTATAAACAAGCAATGGAAGGGGATTGTCTAGAGGAGGAGCCAGATCCGATTCTGCAACCTAGAAAGTATATTCAATGGCAAGCCTGGAATCAACTTAAAGGCATGAGTTGCAGTGAGGCCATGAAGCAATACAGTCAAATAGTAGCCAAACTGCCAGTAGTGGCTCAAGAAAAGGAGCTGCCTCTAGAAGAAAAAATTAAAGCTTGGTTAGTCGCTTACATCGCCAAAGTTTTTAACATTGAAGCAGATGAGGTGAATAGTACTCTTCCTTTTGAGCGCTATGCTCTAGGATCGGCTGATGCAGCAAATCTAGTTGCTGAGTTGGGAGCTTGGCTAGAACGAGATATTCCTGCTACTGCGCTTTATAGTTACCCAACTATAGAGTTTTTGGCTAAGCATTTAGTTTCGTCATCCTGAAGATAAGGTGCAAATTACATGGATCCAACCGCGATTATAGGTATTGGTTGTCGTTTTCCAAGTGCTGGAAATCCAGAAAGCTTTTGGGATTTGCTGCGGCATGGGGTGCATACCATCACTGAAGTTCCGTCAAATCGATGGGATGTTGATGCCTTGTATCATCCAGATA
>NZ_JAAHHW010000035.1 GCF_010692325.1 Moorena sp. SIO3I8
TTTCATATTCTAATATGAAGATAGGATCAATTTCCTGATATCTACCCCTATCACGCACACCCGAGGGTACCCTGAGCATCAAAATTATCTCCTGATCAATGTCAACTAAATTAACATGATTCCCCCAAAATCCCCTCGTGCCTATCACGATTTTTCGCTCCTTTTTGGCAAAAGGCTTTTCCTATACAAACTGAGCGAGAACGTGGGACGTCAAGTTTTTTGATCACAGGAATCATATAAAGTTACTTTTGTCAAGTTTTTTGTAAAGAAATATGTTTATAAAGCATAGCTTAAAAAAGGGGGGAATTAGATTGAAAAATCCCCCTTATTAAGGGGGATAATGGGGGATCTGAATCAGGGATTAACAAAACTGACATGCACCCGTAGGGAGTCGGAACCCACCCCTAACCCCGACCAGGAGGGGAACGGGAGTAGGGAGTAGGGAGCATGTCAACTTTGTAATTAGGTACATAGATCCCCCCTAACCCCCCTTAAAAAAGGGGGGAATTAGATTGAAAAGTCCCCCTTATTAAGGGGGATAATGGGGGATCTGAATCAGGGATTAACAAAACTGACATGCACCGATCCATCCCTAACTAATCACAAAATCCCCTCGATCGTGGCATCAATTTCTACCAAATTGCGATCCACTTGCTTTAACTCCGCCGCCACCACCCCTAGATTAATCTCCGCTGACTGTTCCCAAGTCTAGCATACAGCCATTACAGCCCAATCAGGTTATCAAGGCTAGCTCTGTTTTTCGTGAGCACTAACCCACACTTGGATCTGTCTATCACGACTTACGCAAAGCCCCCTAAATCCCCCAATTATGATACTGCTGGCGAATTTAACATTTAGAAATATCAGCCTGAAGACAGCAGTCTTTATAGCCCCCCAACCCCCAATTCTGGGGGAGCATGAACTTAAAGTTACCCATCTGCTACTCTTGTGTAAACAAATATTAATTTCGCCAACGGTATCAATTATGGGGGACTTTGACATCATTACCCCCCAAAATTGGGGGGCAGGGGGGCAAAACCAACTAACTTCGTAAGTCCTATCTATGGTGCTTCAGAATCGTCTATCCTGTGATCGAAGGGGAGCATGTTACCTAATTACAAGGGTAACATGCTCCCTACTAAGACGCCTAAGTCTGTTAAAATGTTACTAATTATCAGCTGAATTAATCAGGGAAAAATAATCATGAATATCCTGATTTCTGCTTATGGCTGTTCCCCAGTAAGAGGGTCTGAATATGGTATAGGTTGGAATGTCGTAAAACAAATAGCTAAGGACCATAGCCATAAGTGTTGGGTGCTCACTAACATAACTGATCAATCTCAGATTGAACAGGAATTGACTCATTCACCTTTAGACAATGTCACCTTTATTTTTGTAGCAATGTCTGAAGGGTCTCGTAATTCAGGATTGTCCCATTATTTGTACTATATCGCCTGGCAGATTAGAGCATTTTTTGTGGCCAAAAAACTCCAGAGCGAAATTGGCTTTGATTTGGTTCACCATGTCACCTATCAAAATTCCTGGTTGCCAACATGGATAGGCTGGCTAGGTGTGCCCTTGATTTGGAATGGTGGCGCTAAAGATAAAATTCCGTCGGTACTCTTGAAGACATTATCCCTAAAATCGGCCATGATGGAACGGATTCGGATGGTGTCGATGAATGCCCTAGGTCGCTTTACCCAGTGGTCTGTTGCTTCTCGCGCCCAATTAATTCTATCTCGGGAAGCGAGCCAATGGTCAGATAATTTACCAGTTAAGGCTTTTCCTCCCTTTGGTCTTAATCAAAAAGATATTGAGAGATTAGCTCAACTGCCCCAGCGCCAGGAAGAACCATTTCGAGTGGTCAGTATCGGGAGATTTTTGGGTTGGAAAGGGTTTGCATTGGGCATCCGTGCCTTTGCCCAGTTCCATCGTGAACACCCCACTAGTGAATACTGGCTGATTGGTGATGGTCCTGAAAAGGAGGGACTACAGAAATTAGCTAAAGACCTTGGATGCGGTGATGCTGTACGTTTTTGGGGGAAGCTTTCCCGTGATCAGGTCTTACAACGGATGGCAGAGGTGGACGTGTTAATGCATCCGAGCTTCCATGATCATTGGCCGACGGTGGTGTTGGAAGCAATGGCATCTGGTAGACCTGTGGTTTGTCTCGATATTGGTGGACCCTCGTTGATGGTTCAACAAGACTGGGGAATTAAAGTGCCTGTCGATAACCTATCCCAAGTGATCAATGATTTAGATCAAGCACTGTTGCAGTTAGCAACTAATGGGGAAAAACGCATATCTATGGGACTTAAAGGACGAGTGATAGTCTCAGAGAATTGGTCATGGGAAATAATTGGTGAACAAATGCTGAGTTTATATCAGCAAGTTATCAATTCTTAAGCTTAAGCGCTACGCGCACGCTACGCGAACAGCTCTCAGCTATCAGCTATCAGCTATCAGCTATCAGCTCTCAGCTATTGCCCAAAAGCTGACGGCTGATGGCTGTTCGCGTAGCGTGAGCCAAAAGCTCACGGCTGAATGCTTACGACCAGTGACAAGTTTAACTTAACAAATGATTGACAATTAACTAACAATTACCTGATCTATAGAAGCCCTAATTTTCTGAGCTAGTAGCTCTACATGGGGGTCTTTGAGAAAACTCCCTGGTTGGTCATCTAAGTGCTTACCAGAGATTTCCAGGATTTCCAGGTTTCCAGTAACTAACTCTATCCAGCCTTTTTGGAGTTCTGGAGACTGGGAAATCCGCTCACTGGTCAAGAACATTGTTACTGGGTTTGGATAGTAGCGTTTGGCCACATAATTTTTTGAAGCGAAGGTGTTAGCTTCTTGGACTTTTATGATTTGGAGAGATTGCGGTAAGGAAATTCCAAAGGACTGATATAATTTAGAAACAACCTTTAGGAATTGCTGCTTGAGTACGTCTTGAAAACCTCTGTGAATCAATCGTTGAAACAGTCCCTTTAATCGATCACTATAGCTACGTTGATAGGGACGTTGGTTTTCACTTGTCGAGAATTCAAGAGGGCTAGGTTCAAGCAGAGCTAGCAGAGCCACTGTCTCACCGTCTAAGCGGAGCAGCTGAGCAATCTCCAGAGCAATCTTACTTCCAAAGCAGTATCCTGACAAAAAATAGGGACCCTTGGGCTGAATAGTACGTATTTCCTTTAGGTAGCAGCGAGCCATATCTTCAACTGTGGTCAGGGGAGTCTGTTTGCCATCGAGACCCAATGATTGGAGTCCATAAAAGGGTTGCTCCGAACCCAAATAACGTGCCAAATCTCGAAAACTGAGAACGTTACCACCGGCTCCATGAATACAAAATAGAGGCGGTTTGGAACCATTGCTCTGAATTGGTACTACTGAGGACCAAGGTGCTGCTCCTTGGTCTTGGCGCAGCTGGTTGACTAATTGGGCTACAGTTGGAGCCATCAGCAGAGAAGCTAAGGGCAGTTTCTTATGGAAAACCTTCTCAATCTCAGCAAACAGGCGCACCGCTAGCAGAGAGTCTCCTCCTAGGTCATAGAAGTTATCTGTAACACTGATAGATTTGATTCCTAAGACGTTTTGCCAAATCTTGGTCAATTGACGTTCTAAGTCATCTCGGGGAGCAACAAAGGTTTTGGATGACTCTGGCTGAGGTTGGTCAGGGGCTAGCAGAGTACTGTTGTCTTTTTGGGCATCATCTTCTTGGCCCTTGTGCCTTGGGATGTCTTGCTGGTGAGGTGTCTGACCATGGGATCCATCCCAATCTACTGATACCCCTGCTTCCCTGAGCTGTTCTACGGTAGTGAGCAAGAAGGTTAGATCGGATTGCTCCTGTCGTGGATGACGTACCGAGGTTAGCACCAGCTGCTCAACCGCTTTCTGAGAGTGTCGTTTAGTTAATGTGCTCAAGGTTCGCCCAGGCCCTACTTCTAGCAGGATGGTCTCTGGTTGTTTCAACAACTGTTGCACACCTTGAGAAAATCGCACAGTTTGCCGCAGATGCTGAGCCCAATAGCGTGGATTGACTGCTTCCTCGGCTGTAATCCAAGTGCCAGTAACATTAGATAGGTAGGGAATTTGTGGGGGATTGAGACTAACCTGTTTTACCTGGTTGGTGAAGGAGTCCAAGATCGGTTCCATCATCTTGGAATGAAAGGCATGGGAGGTATGTAGCCTGCGGTACTCTACCCCTTGTTGATCCAATTGGTTTTGTAATAATGCGATCGCATCAGTAGGACCAGAAATCACCGATTGGGATGGCCCGTTAATCACTGCTAAGGATAGTTCCTGACCCAGCAGGGATTGCACCTCCTCTTCCGGTAAAGGAACAGCAAGCATCGAGCCAGCAGGCAGTTGTTGCATCATCTGCCCTCGAAGGGCAACCAGAGATAATGCATCCTCTAAGGAGAAGACTCCAGCTACACAGGCTGCCACATATTCACCAATACTGTGACCGATCATCGCTTGGGGACGGACTCCCCACGACATCCATAACTCAGCTAGGGCGTACTCGATCACAAACAGGGCTGGCTGGGTAATACTAGTCTGTTTCAGTTGCTCTGTGGCCTGATTAGTCTGTTCCTGCTTTGGGTAGAGTACATGGCGCAGGTCAATGCCCAGATGGGGTTTGAGGAGTTCTGAGCATCGATCAATCAAATCACGAAATGTTGATATTTCATGGGTTAGTTCCAGCCCCATATTGACATATTGTGCTCCCTGTCCTGGAAACATAAACGCCACCGGCTGAAGCTTGGGCTGTTGGCCGTTTATCAATAATTGTTTCGGTAGTTGTTGGGGTTGGCGAGTACTCGGTTCTAACACATCCCTGATTTCCCAGCGTTGCTGATTGGTTTACTTGCTTAGCCGTTACTTGCTTAGGGATTACTTGCGGGAGCCATGATTGCTCAGATGTAACAGCAAACCTTAACTAATATAGCAAACCTTACTTATTCAAGTAATACAGTATAGCTTTTTTTACCGGATTTATTCAATACTTAGCCTGAAAACAGGGTAAAACGATTCCCTGTGAGCGAACTCAGCGCGCTGTTTGAGATTTTTTTTGAGATTTTTTTGATCAATCAGGACTTACCCATTGCCCCGATTGCTCCACCAAACTTAGTATATTTTTTGAGTACTACCCACCATATTTAGTGGGTTAGCCAGCCAAAACCAACTAAATTTCGTAAGTTCTATAAATCCTGGAACTTTAATCATCAAATCTACGTCACTAGGTAGTTTATTCCCTTAAAATAGCTAAGTGTTTCCCCTACCCGATAGATGAGTTCACAAGTTTTTCACAAAGTTTGATTAACTTGTTACCCAAGTCTGATCACTAAAGTCTGATCACTAATCAGATGTTGCTTCAGCTCAATTTAATTGTTGGAGGTTTTTCCATAAACTCGCTCAGTTCCACGTCGATCATCGTTGAGTTGATTGGATGGGATATACTACAATAATAATATGTAGCCGTTTATTTACAATTGATTGACCGCTGTTGACAACATTAACTTTTTTTAAAATCTCGACTTTTGACAGGGATTTTAAGATATAGCAGTCGAAGTAAAGCTTAAGACATCTTCTGCTCCCTGCTCCCTGCCCCCCTTACTAAGGGAGGGGGGATTCCTGCTCCCTTTCAACCAAAAGACTATGTCCTAAACTATACTTCCCTTGCTATACTGTGTGAAAGGCTGATTAAATAGCAAAGCCATTGTTAAACCGTTTGGAAAACTAATGGTGATTATTGGATCTATGTTCAAGTTATTCGTCATCAAAAATCCTGACATGCTAACAGATTATGGCACTTTTGACAAGTTGGCACAACCGCTTCAACGACCGCCTAAAGTTCAGAGACTATTTATCACACAAATCCTAAATGTGTAGGGGACACAGCGTGAAGCGTGTCACATCCCCTCTGCTCGGTGGTAGTGCGTTCCAGCAGTATTACAATCAAATCAAGTCTGACATTAACCTAGTCCCGGAACGTATTATACTTAATGGTTTTAAGGGTTTGTTGATAAATACCATCTCAGTGATGGCAGGTGATAGTCCATTGTCAAACTGCGCCAAACTAACAGAGTTTTGACAAATCATGGCCTAGGCTTATCCTGGGAATCTCCTTGATTGATAAAGCAGCTCAAGGTAGACCAAAAAATTATCGGGTTTATCTACCTTATCTACCTTTGATAGCCGTTTGTTATCGACTGTTCGGTAAATTTTCGTGATTAAACTCAGTTAGTATAACTAACTTGTGAATTGGGAAGGCAAATTTTTGCCTTTGTATACTGTTAGACTGGGGCATCTAAAATGTTGAAATTATCAATTCTTGGTATCCGTGGCATTCCCGCTCAATATGGTGGATTTGAAACTTTCGCGGAACGGCTGTCAAAATATCTTGTATCTCAGGGATGGGAAGTCACAGTCTATTGTCAGGAAGAGCACAAAAATCAGATGTTTGAAGAATACTGGCATGGTATTCGTCTGGTTCATATACCGGTTCCCTATAGCAACGCACTGGGATCGATCATTTTTGACTGGAAATCTACATTACATGCCCTCAAGCAAAAGGGAATCGTGCTTACCCTTGGCTATAACACAGCCATCTTCAGTATTTGGTATCGCCTCAAAGGGATTACCAATTTTATGAATATGGATGGTCTGGAATGGAAACGCAGTAAATGGAGGCTTCCTGAAAAAATTTGGTTATATCTCAATGAATGGGCTGGGTGTTGGTTAGCTAACAGTTTAATTGCTGATCATCCAGAAATCAAGAGTCATTTATTGACTCGAAAAGTAGCTTCTGATAAAATTACGGTAATTCCTTATGGAACCGAGAAAGTTGTTAATGCAGACTCACAACTTTTAACCGCGTATAATCTGGCTCCGAAGGAGTATGCTTTGGTAATTGCTAGACCTGAACCAGAAAACTCGATTCTAGAGATTGTTTCTGGCTTTTCCAGGCGACCTCGGGGTCTTAAATTGGTGGTGCTTGGTCGCTATTTACCTGATCAAGTACCCTATCACAAACAAGTTCTAGAAGCAGCCAGTGATGAGGTTATCTTTCCTGGTGCTATCTATAATAAGTCAGTTGTTAATGCCTTGAGATTCCACGCACGACTCTATATTCATGGACATCAAGTTGGTGGCACTAATCCTTCTTTAGTAGAAGCCCTCAGCGCTGGTCAACCGGTTCTGGCAAACAATAATCGCTTCAATCGTTGGGTTGCAGGACCCGGTGCTCACTATTTCAAAAATGAAGCAGAATTGGACGAGAAACTGGAGATACTGCTAAATGATGGTGATGAACTGCAAAAAATGAAACTAGCGAGCAAAGAGCGCTACGATGAGGAATTTGCTAAGGATAAGGATATTAAAGCCTACGAAAGGTTGTTTTTATCCAAAGCTAAGCAGCTGCGTAAACTAGCTTTGTTAACTTCTCCAATCCCTGAAATAGAGTGATAGCCTTCATAAGTTGAGCTACTTAGTTGGGCTAGCTGCTCGGGGAAAAATTTGGGTTAAAGGGTAACGAGTAATGGGTAAAGGGTAATTTTAGAAACCTTTACCCATTACTTTATTTATTTTGAGCGGTGAGCTAAAAGCTCACGCTACGCGAACAGCGGTCAACAAGCCTTAATTACCTCTTCCAAGGTGGTAGTGAAGTTTGGATAGGAGATGGCAGCCGCTTCAGCACCGTGAATGGTAGTTGTACCTTGGGAATTTAGGGCTGCGATCGCTAAACTCATGGCAATGCGGTGGTCAGTATGACTATCCACTTCTGTACCAGTTAAGGGAGTACCACCGATAATCTCTAGACCATCGGGCAATTCAGTGACCTTAGCTCCCATCTGGTTCAACTGGGATGCCATCACCGCTAAGCGATCGCTTTCCTTGACTCGCAGTTCTGCTGCATCCCGAATGATAGTAGTTCCTTGGGCAAAGACTGCTGCTACTGCTAAAATTGGCACTTCATCAATCAGGCGGGGAATCAAGTCACCCGCAATGGTGCATCCTTTGAGGTTACCGTGACGTACCCGCAAATCTGCCACCGGCTCCCCAGCGACAACTCGCTGATTTAACAGCTCAATATCAGCCCCCATCATGGATAGGGCTTCTAAAATACCTGTACGGGTAGGGTTGACACCGACATTTTCCACAATCAGTTCTGAACCCGGTACAATAGCTCCGGCTACTAACCAAAAGGCAGCTGAGCTAATATCACCAGGAACAATTACGGTTTGCCCTTGCAACTGAGCCGGTCCTGTGACGGTAACACTATTGGTTTTTGGGTCAGTAATAATTTGAGCGCCAAAGGCTTTGAGCATCCGTTCGCTGTGGTCACGGGAGAGGGCTGGTTCAGTGACAGTTGTTTGTCCTTCGGTCATTAAACCAGCGAGGAGAATACAGGATTTTACTTGAGCTGAGGCGATGGGAGAGTGGTAGTGAATTGGTTTAAGAACCGAGCCTTTAATGGCCAGGGGAGCGAGCGTTGCACCTTCACGCCCCCAGATGCTTGCTCCCATTTGTTGTAGGGGTTTCACCACACGGGACATCGGACGCGATCGCAAAGACTTGTCACCAGTTACAGTAAAAAATCGGTCAGCAGCAGAGGCGAGTAGTCCCAGCATCAGTCGTAGGGTAGTACCCGAGTTGCCTGCATTTAAGACATCAACGGGTTCTTGCAGTTTCCCTAGTCCTATACCCTTAACAATCACTTGTTCAGTATTAAGTTCCGAGATATCTGCGCCCAAAGCACGAAAGCAGCTAGCAGTGCTTTGGGGGTCTTCTCCCAAAAGTAACCCTTTAATGGTAGTTTCTCCTTGCGCGATCGCTCCCAACATTAAGGCTCGATGGGAAATCGATTTATCCCCTGGTATCCTTATAACTCCCTGCAAAGATAGACCAGATGTTGGGGGATTTATGCTTAAATTCTGTTGATTTTCCGTCGTAGTTAGGGTGACTAGATTGGCTGGCAAGGGCATAGACTTCGGTTACATTACCATGCTGCATCATAACCGATTTTACCAAAATTATAGGTATTACTAAGATCTGGCACCGTTGTAATTAATCCTAGGGTTGGCAGTGCCTAGCAACGTGCAAAGCCCACCCTAGGTGAAGTTGCTCATGCCAAGGTTTCTGGACAATATCCCAACCCCATGGTGAATTGTTCGCAAAAAGCTTCTATGTCGCTCTGGTTTGGACTACCATGAGAAACCACAGCAACTTGGTAGCGACGCATGACCTCTACCGGTGACTGTCCGGTTTCCAGACTCCACAGAGCCATTTGCACACGAATGTCTGGGCTGTAGGGAATCCCCAACTCGTTCATATAAGCCCGAAAGTCTCCATGTTGTTGAGCCGTTAAGGGTGTGTCCATCTTGACCTTAACCACCCAGCCATCAATCCGATGAATCACCGTGGCAAATTTTATAGGTAGCTGGGGCGAGTCTTTTATATACTCAACGACTCGCAGAGTTAGACTGGCATTAGCTAAAAAGTAAAGGTAATCCATAGAGAGGAGTTAGTTAGTAACCAACTGAGGCTTGATATCCTATTGCTGTATCTTTATTTTGGCAAGGCAGGATTGCTAACGGACAGGGGATATTCCCCCGATCTTAGATAGGGGATATTCCCCAATTTAGGAATAACAGCATGACAGGGATTGACAAACAGACATCCACGCACCAAATCGACCGATTAGTCTCAAGCTATGACTATGAACTACCCCAAGAGCAAATTGCCCAAACACCCTTGAGCGAGAGGGATGGTTCACGACTGCTGGTGGTAGATTCACCAACTCACCATAGCCACCACATCTTTAGGGAATTACCTCAGCTATTGCAACCGGGTGACCTATTGATCCTCAATAACACCAGGGTTATCCCCGCTCGACTCTATGGGCGTAAATCCACTGGTGTGCCTGTGGAGATATTGTTGTTAGAAGAGCGACAACATCAGGGACAACACCAGGGACAACAGCAGGGACAACACCAGAGTTGGCTAGCTTTAGTCAAACCAGGTAGGCGTCTCAAGCCAGGAGCAGAGATTTGGTTTACTCCCTCATCCGACCTTGGGCTCAACGATAGTACCCTCTCAAAACACCTAACTACCCCCCTACCTCCTCTGAAAGCAACTGTTCTGGCAACAGATGAAGCGACCAGTGGGCGGATATTGCAGTTTGATTTCCCAGAGGGAGTATCCTGGGAAACCCTGTTGGAGTTGTATGGTCAGGTTCCTCTACCCCCCTATATCCAAGACTCTCAAGCTACCCCAGACCAGTATCAAACCATTTATGCTCAAAAGAGTGGTGCTGTTGCCGCTCCCACCGCTGGACTCCATTTCACCAATCAGCTGATGGAAAACTGCCGCCAACGGGGAATTCGGCTAGGGTATATCACCCTACACGTGGGGGTTGGTACATTTCGACCTGTAGAAGTGGAGGATATTACCGAGCACGACATGCACGGAGAGTGGCTAGAAGTCCCCCAATCAACTGTGGAACAAATCCAGGAAACTAGAGCAACCGGAGGTCGAGTGATTGCTGTAGGCACAACGGTAGTCCGTGCTCTAGAGGGAGCCGTTGTGGATGGGGAATTACAACCCTATTGTGGTAAGACTAACTTATTTATCTACCCAGGCTATCAGTGGCAGGTAGTGGAGGGATTGATTACCAATTTCCACTTACCTCGGTCGAGTTTATTAATGTTAGTTAGCGCCATGGTAGGCAGGGAGCGGTTACTGAGCTTGTACCAGGATGCGATCGCTCTTAGTTATCGCTTTTATTCCTTTGGTGATGCGATGTTAATTTTTCCAGAAGCTAGAGATGTTCCCAGGGAACAGGGAATAGGGAGTAGGGAGTAGGGAATAGGGAGTAGGGAGTAGGGAGTAGGGAGCGGTGCGACCCGTGGCGAATTTAATTCTTAATGGGTCAAGCGCACTCCCTGGGAAGAGGTAAAAAATCCTTGTACCTCGTTACTATCAGAAACCCTATCAACAATAATTAAATTTTGAACTTCTATACCAGATTTTTAGCAAAAAAGATAGATCCAAGCGCTGGGTTTTTTACCAAATTTCAACGATATCGTAGCTGTGGGCGTTAAATTTGAGTAGGTAATGCGATCGCTATGTCTAAAACCATGACCTCTGCTGTTGTGCCTAATACTCCTTATCTGCCAACTCAGTATGACCTTCCCTGTGATGACGGTATTCCGATGGAAACTGAACGACATAAACTCCAGATGCAATTGCTGATTGATCCGTTATTGCCTTGGTTGGCCCAGCGGGAGGATGGCTATGTGGGCGGTAATATGTTTCTTCATTTCAGTGAAGCACAACTTAAAAATCAAGACTTCCGGGGTCCAGATGTCTTTGTAGTGCTTGGGGTTCCCAAAGGCGAACGACTCAGTTGGGTAGTTTGGGAAGAAGGGAAAGCACCTGATGTGATCATTGAACTAATTTCTGAGAGTACAGCCAAGACGGATAAAAGTACCAAAAAGCTAGTTTATCAAGACCAAATCAGAGTATCGGAATATTTTTGGTACGACCCGTTTAATCCAGAGGATTTTGCCGGATTTAGCTTAGACAATGGTGTGTATCAGCCGTTAAGTGAAGATGAACAGGAGCGACTAATTAGCGAAAGATTAGGGTTAGCCTTAGTGCGTTGGTCAGGCTTGTATAAGGATGTAGAGGCCACTTGGCTGCGTTGGGCTACCTTGGAAGGAATTGTGCTACCTACTCCTGAAGAAAATGCAGCGATCGCTCAAGAACAAGCGGGGATCGCTCAAGAACAAGCGGGGATCGCTCAAGAACAAGCGGGGATCGCTCAAGAACAAGCGGCGATCGCTCAAGAACGGGCTGACAAACTCGCTGCTCGCTTACGAGCAATGGGAGTAAATCCAGAGGAAGTTTGAAGAATAACAAGAGGCAAAGGGCAAGAGTCCTCACCTAGTCGAGCCTTTAGCTGATAACTGATAACTGATAGCTGATAGCTTACACTAAAACCAACTTTTGCCTCTTGCCTCTTGCCTCTTGCCTATCTCTGATTTGGAGTCAACTGTAAATACAAACAAGGAATCACCAGCAAAGCACTCAAGGTTGAGGCACATAAACCAAAGATAATTGCCATACATAAAGGAAACCAAATGGGATCACTTAGTGCTAAAGGAATCAAACCAACCATGGTGGTAATACTGGTGGTCAGTACCGGGCGCAGTCGGTCAGAAGCACCATGAGCTGCAGCAAGTCGCACTTTCATTCCACTTGAGCGATGCTTGTTCATGGTTTCTACGATCACGATGGAATCATTAACTACAATTCCCACTAGAGAAATAATCCCAATCATGGTAGGAAACGAAAGGGGTATCCCGAGCAAAGAGAAACCACTAAAGGTGCCAATCAAAGCAAAGGGGATAGAGAGCATAATAATGAAAGGCTGGGTGAAAGAGCCAAATTGCAGCACCAGTACCGAAAAAACTAAGAAAAGTGATACATAGGACATCTGAATTGCAGAACCAAAGGTCTCACTTTGAGTTTCAGCCTCTCCGCCGAATTTGTAATCATAACCTGGAGACCAGGTTTTCTTCATTTGCTCTAATTTTGGCTGTAACTCTGCCAAAATCTCTCCAGGAGTGCGACCTTTAGCTTTAGAATAAACAGTAACTGTGCGTTCAGTATCTGTATGGGTAATCGATAGGGGAGCCATGCTCTGCTCAATATCCAATATCGCATTTCCCGATATTGCTCCGTGGTCTGATGAAAACACTTGAAACATTCTCAACTCATCACGACGAGTGGGACCACCGACAGCGCCATTGCGGGAGGGCCAGGCAGTACTCAGGCGAATTTCTAAGTCGTCTTTTCCTGCTCTAATCGCAGAGTCTGTAATCTCGTTATCGGTCATAATGTAGCGTCCCTGCAGGGCTAGGTCATTTTCACTGATGCCATAAAAATCCATAGCTTCCCGTTTGGGTCGAAGTTTGATATCGTTGCGCAAGTCTCCCAAGCCATCACGGACATCTTCAGTCCCATCAATCTGGCGCAGTGCTAATTGGACTTCACCGGAAATCTGCCGCAGTCTGTTCATGTCATTGCCTTTTAGCTCAATGGCAATGGGGTCTCCGCCTTCAGCAGTACCAGGAACATTGATGACTAGGGATGCTCCAGGATAATTACGCATGGCCTGATTCAGTTCTGTTCGCAAGTCATCTATATACTCATAGGACAACTGGTCGCGCTGGTTTTTTTTGGTAAATAGTGCTGAGAAACCTAGTAAATAGTTATCCTGTGTCGGCTTAAGACCACTCTCTTGGACTAAACCACTTTTTTGACCAACTAATTTGGTGACACTTTCAAAATAATCCTTGGAACGCAAAATTTCTCCTAAATCATCTGCCACTTGTTGAGACTTTGCCAAGGTTGCTGTGGGGGGTAATTCCACATTGATACTGATCGGGCGGTTGTCAGCATCAGGAAAAAGCGTTCCTGGTAATTGCGCAACCGCAACCAAAGAGGTCATAAAAAGAACTACAGTGCCGACAATCCAAGCACCAGCTATTGCTCGGTTACGTACTGTAAACTTGAGACTCCAGTTTTTAAACCATTCAGAGGCGGATTCGGTTAATTTATCAATGCGGGTTTTTTGGATCCCGCCTTTGACATTACCTAACAGAAAGCGAGACAAGGGTATATCGATTAATAAAGCGATCGCATAACTGAGCAACAGACAGATAATTGCTGTAATGGGCATCAAGCGTATAAACTTGCCCATCGTGCCACTAATGACCAGCAGGGGTGCCATAGCTAGAATAGTTGTGAGCTGACCCGAAAACGCTGGTCCTGCATAGGTTCTCACAGTCTTAAGGGCTGCCTGATTAAAGGTTAAGCCTTCCACAAACAGTCCATCATGCATGCCCTCCATCATTAAGATGAATACATCCACCAGCAATCCTAGTGCTATGACCATCCCATATAAGAGCATATTGTTAAGGGTGTACCCACTAAGCCAGAGCAGAAATATAGCTCCGAGAAAGGTTAAAGGAATCGATAACCCTGCAATTATGGCTTCTCGCCAGGTCAGGGCAATGAACAAGATCAGAAAAACACCAATCACTGCCTGAATCACATTAGTGATCACGTTATTCTGCTCATCGTGAATCTGTTCGTCCTGCCTGTAGGTAATCCGATAATCCATCCCAAAAGGCCAGACATTGAGGTCTTGCTTAAGAGACTCCAGTTCTTCTAAGGTTTTTTCGATTAGGTTAATCGAGTCAGACCCTGGTACTTTCACTACATCCATGCTGACGGTGGGTTCAAACTCAGAACCCTGCCAACTAATGAAAGCACGAGTCTTTTCCCTTTCCAAATCCCGACGTACTAAGGCAACTTCATCGAGGCGCACTACCCTGCCATCAGTACCACCCAAACGAGTGATAGGCAAGCTACGTAAATCTTCCAAGGTACGAAACCTACCGTACAATCGCACCTGGGCCCCTATCTGTTCATTTTCAATCTGATCCCAGGGCATATCCTGGTTAGCAACTGTGAGGCGGTCACTTACTGTGGTTGGGGAAATCCCCAAAGCACTCATGCGGCTGGGGATAAGTTGGACATTGATAACTTCTTTACGTTGTCCTGCTAAATTAACCTCCCGTACATCCGAGACTTTTTCGAGTCTTTCTTGAATATCTTCTGCCGCCCGACTGACCACCGCCGGATCGAGATTACCATATAAAGCAATCGAGAAAATCGGAACATCTTGGGCAGAGATTTGCTCTATATTTGGTTGCTCAGCCTCTGAATTAATCTCTGGTTCAGCATCATCAACTTTTTGCCGCAGCAGTGCCATCGACTCCTGAACATTGGCATTAGCTTGGAATTCCACTGATATCTGCGAGAAACCGTTGAAAGAAGCACTCTCAACTTTCTTCAATCCCTTTAGGGATTTGAGTTCTTTTTCAATTTTATCGGTGACTTGAGTTTCTATGGTTTCTGGGTCAGCCCCTGGCCAAGTAGTAGTCACTATCGCCATCGGAATTTCCACATCTGGATCGGCTTCTTTGACCATCGACTGATAACCCATCAACCCACCCAAGGTTAGCAAAACGATCAGGAGAATACCAAATACTGTTTTCAGGAAAAAGAATTTAGCTAAACCTGAGGCTCGGTTAACATCATGCCCATCATGCCCATCATGCCCATTATGATGTAATTTATCCTGTAAAACCTCAGGTTTAGAGTTGGAGGAAACCAGCTTACTACTCATCAATTACCTACCAAAGGAAAACGTCATCTGACCAATTACGGCTCTACCGTAACTGTTATGCTAAATAAACAGTCTGTAATAGGGAACAGGGAACAGCGATGCAGCGCGGTCTTGGGGGTTTCCCCCATGAGCGACTGCATCAAGACGGGAACAGGGAAAAGTGGGAAGAGGCTGTATTCAGTAATTTTTGTTAGTTGAATAGCCTAATTTTCCTTGTGTATAAAGCTTTCTGATTTTTTTAACTGGAACTTTAGCATAAAATGTACTGAAAAACTCCAATTACCAACTTACAAAATTCCTATACGGAGTTTAAATGAATTGTGATAATTTTTGATGCCATATTCCCTACTCCCTACTCCCTACTCCCTACTCCCTGTTCCCTGTTCCCTTTGCTATAGTTAATCACTTCAACTGGTGTGCCATCAACTAAGCGATTTAGTCCTTCTGTAACCACTAACTCCCCAGGTTCAACACCACTGGTAATTTCTTGCATAGAAATCCCCCTAATCCCCGCTGTTATCGGACGCAGTTTGACGACCTTTTCTTGTTGATTTACAACAAAGACATAGGGTTTCTGGTCCCGGTAGACAATTGCATTAAGAGGAACACTTAGGGCTGTGGGGTTTTCTTCCACAGCGATCCAAACAGAAACTCGCTCCCCATCGAGTACATTCTTACTTCCTTGGTACAGGCGGATGGTCACGTTTACAGAACGCTCACCAGGGTTAACCGAAGGACTAACTGAAAAAATTGTGCCTCGGGCTCTAGCAAGGCGAAATAATTCCTGTTGGCTCATGCCTCTACTAGAGGCAGTACTCATGTCTTGATCTAACACCACATAAGCTGATTGACCTGGTTGCACCAATGGGCCATAAAAGGTGGGTAGTTCGACATTGACTTCATAAGCGCTAGGGTCATTGATAATGATAGGCACTGAATCGACTACAGTCTGATAATTACTAGTGTTTGCACTGTTTAAAATTTGGGTTGTCCAGAAGTCTCCCTCTCGGATATTAAGGTGGGCTACAATTCCATCAAAGGGTGCTATAATCTCCGTATCTTCTAAACTAATGGTAGAGCGAGTTTGCCCAGCCTTGGCTGAAGCAATCTGGGCAACAGTAGCAGTTAATTGTGACTGGGCAGAGGCTAACTGACTTTCAGCCGCTTTGACATTGCTCAAGGCAGCATTAACTTGAGCTTGTGCTGCTCTGACTTGGGATTGAGCATCCTCGGCTCTATTTCTGTAGACATCAACATCACTCTCTGAGATTACACCGGCATCGAAAAGTTCTAGACGGCGTTTGAATTCAGATATTGCTAAATCAAAATCATTTTTTGCTGCTTCAAACTGGGCTTGGGCGCTGATTACTTGTGCTTTGGTTTGTTCTACATTTGCTTGAGCTTGAGACAAGTTAGCCTGTGCTGTTACCCTTTGGGTCTGAGCTTCAGCAGTTTGGGCTTCAGCTTGTGCCAGCTCTGCTCGCAGTCTGCGGTCATCTAATTTTGCTAGTAATTCACCCTTTTTGACAAAATCTCCCTCTCGCAGATCCCGTCCATTAACTTTTTTGAGATAGGTGATAGTTCCTGAGGTTTGGAAGGTCAGGTGTTTGCCTCGCACTGCTGAAACGAAACCATTGCCAAAGACTAACTGTTGCAGTGGATAAATTTTGACTGGGGTGGCTCGTACAGGTAACCGGTTAGGTTCAGCTGGGGCTGCTGTGATGGTGTTTTGTGATACCTCGGGATTAGGTTGGGACTGTTTGAAAGCGATCGCACCCAATGCTAGAATACCGACACCCAGCAGTAACAAAGGCCACATCGGTCGCTTTTTGCGGGAGGGATGGGCGGGGGTATTGGTTGCTTCTCTGGCAGCTTCCGTTTCTAGTTCGGGTAATGGGTCTTGTGGTTGCTGTTCAACTCCTTGATCAATGTCTTCTTGAATTGGTTGAGGTGAGGACAAGTGCTTTTGAGGCAAAGGATTTGATTTCATTATTGATTTCCTGTAGCATCAAGTCTTAAGTATTTTTGGGTAGCTTAGTATAGGGATATCGCCTGTCACCAAGGAGTCTGTTTCTAGAGAAATGCCACAGGCGCGCATCAGAACAAGCAGATATCTACCATATATCTGTTGGAGCAACCGTGCCATAAACCCGTAGTATAGGATTACCGGAAGTTTTGTCAAGTATACAGCCTCAAAACTTCTATTGAAACAGGATAAGTACTAAAAGCCAGGGATAAGATTATTTTATTGGAGTAGGGAGTAGGGAGTAGGGAGTAGGGAGTAGGGAGTAGGGAGTAGGGAGTAGGGAGTAGGAGCGGTTATCCCTCTATAGGCTTTCATCTGTACGCTAGACGGGATAAATTAATGGCTGCATTTAAATTTAGGTTAATTTGTAAACAAATCACAAATCATAAATTAACCCCACCAGTGTTTTAAACCAGCGGGGTTTGCTGAGGATTAATTGAAACTAATTACAAGAATTCAATTCCTTGATTCAAAAGGTTAATTCTGAGGATTTGATAGCTGAATGCTTACGTTCACCAGACTAAAAAATACCATCACTAATTCGGCTCTTTGCAAATAATGTATTGATGTCGGTGGTCAGTGAAATAGCTCCACATGCGGCGCATGTCGTTAGTCGAAGTATTAAACTTAATATCGATGTCATTCACTCCAGTGACATACCAGCGTGACCATGAACCATTGAACCAACGAATTTTATAGGCAACAACATCACCCTTCAAATTCTTATTGTCGATCTCAGTATTGAGTCCTTTATCCCATCCTTGAGCTTTGCCTTTTGGTAGTAGAGGCGATTTGTCAGATCCTACCAATTTACAAACTGCTTGAGTGCCAAGTTCATGGTGAATGCAGTCACGTCGACGACAGTTATTAGCTGCAAAGGACGGCTCGCCTGGAAACATGGTTATTGCTGTAAGAACGAAATAATTGAAACCGATCAAGAAACTCTGTTTTAGCTTACTCATGATTGTAGTTTGCTCTTTACTTCAATTAGTAACTCATGGATGCAAATCGGGTGAAAAATATCACCGACGCTGAACTATTATCTTTGCTAGAACTATTTGGGTTTGGAAAAAAATCCTAAATAAGTCAGATCATCTAAACATCAAGGGGCTCAAATCAATTAATTCTAAAATCTAGAGCCTCTTAATAAGCAAGCACCATGATCTGACACATCCAAGCCAACTAGTCTAAGCATGGATGTAACTAATGATAAAAATCCCTAGGAACTTAAGCTGCGCGCTCTAAGGATAGTGTTCATTGTTGATTATTATCCCCAGATGGGGGTCTTTTCTTTGACGGCTTTAGGTTGGCAGCTATGAAAACAATGAACTAGTTAACATTGATGACTGATTTATTTTCCAACAACACTATTACATATAAATCCGGAATAATTTAGCTACTTAAAGTAAACTTCACTCAATCTTGAACTTAATAAAGTTTTGATTAAAAATCCTTTGATAAGAGATAATTCAGAAGATATAGCATTTACAAATAGGTCATAAACAATATTGCTGATTTTTCATAACATCAAAAACTATTCGGAGCTCTTTCCTACTGTTCCCAGATCCGCTGTTCCCTGTTCCCTGTCTTGATGCAGTCCTATACATCTCAAATAAAAACGCTATACTTGGTAACCTAAGATGCATTTAAATTTCCACCTCAAGTAGCGTGACCTACGGTCAATCGCGTAGTGTGGCCAACGGCAAATCGTTCCCGTAGCGTGACCAACGGTTAATCCACTTGTGCAAAAGCCGGTCTACCCTCTGACCATCTCCCCATCTCCCCAAAGGGCCCCTATTCACAATTTAAATGTGTGAATAAGGGCTGTTCGATTATTGATGTTGACAGAATAGGACTTAGAGACTGTTTATAAAGTAAATCTTAAGACAGCTGAAATCGCTGACTATTGGTGGGTTAGGGCGGACAGCTCTTTTAATCCGAAGTTCCCGACTCCCGACTCCCGACTCCCGACTCCCTGATAAACCAAAGACACTATTGGCGAAGTCTCTGGTTAACGGTCAACGTTCAACGGTCAACAACAAACTAGATCGGGTACTGACTTTTAACACAGGAGTACCCATTTACCACTAACGAGTACCCGTTAGCAAGAAACGGGTACAGGTTTCTCCTATAGTAGTACTCGTTTCTCGTTAACCAGCTTGTAGGGTGGGCAAAAACAGTTTGGTTGTTTTGAGTATTCTAGATCAAAGAAGTTTGCCCACCCTACTGACTCTACTGAGATCAGCTTGTAGGGTGGGCAAAAACAGTTTGGTTGTTTTGAGTATTCTAGATCAAAGAAGTTTGCCCACCCTACTGACTCTACTGAGATCAGCTTGTAGGGTGGGCAAAAACAGTTTGGTTGTTTTGAGTATTCTAGATCAAAGAAGTTTGCCCACCCTACTGCTTAACCCTCAACCTTCAACCCTTAGACCAAACTTGGTACAAGACTGGTGAGATGGGGATACAGAGGAAAGCGATCGCATAACTGTCCCACACGCTGGCGACATTCAGTTGCCACTTGCTCATCCTCTGGATTCAGTAAGCGATCGGCAATAATATTACCAATCTCAGTAAATTCTGCGACTCCCATGCCCCGGGTAGTCATGGCTGGGGAACCTAGGCGCAAGCCACTGGTGACAAAGGGCGACTCTGGGTCAAAGGGAACAGTATTTTTATTAGCTGTAATCTTGACACCGCTCACCAGTTGGTCAGCTCGCTTACCTGTCATACCAATAGAGCGCAAATCTACCAGTAATACATGGTTATCTGTACCACCAGAAACAATCTTTAACTCCCGGTTTTGCAGTGCCCTTGCCAAAGCCTTAGCATTTTCAATTACGTGGGCAGAATAGGTTTTGAATGCTGGAGTCAAGGCTTCTCCAAACGCAACAGCTTTACCAGCAATCACATGTTCCAACGGACCCCCCTGAGTTCCGGGAAATACTGCCTTATCGAACTTTTTACCCAAATCCAATTGATTAGTCAGAATCAAGCCACCCCGTGGACCACGCAGGGTCTTGTGAGTGGTAGTAGTGACCACATGGCAGTGAGGAAGGGGGTTAGGGTGATGACCAGTGGCAACTAAACCAGCAATGTGAGCCATATCCGCCATCAGGTAGGCACCCACTTCATCAGCAATGGCCCGGAATTTTTCAAAGTCAATGATTCGGGGATAGGCGGAATAGCCACAAATAATCAGTTTGGGACGCTCTTTCAGAGCAAGTTCCCGAATCTGACCATAGTCCAATTGCTCAGTCTCCTGGCTGACACCGTAGTGACACACCTCAAACCATTTGCCCGACACATTCACCGGTGACCCATGGGTGAGGTGTCCGCCATGGGACAAATCCATCCCCATAATCTTGTCACCAGGTTTTAGTAAGGCTAGAAATACTGCAAAGTTCGCTTGAGCGCCAGAATGGGGCTGCACATTGGCATGAGCAGCACCAAAGAGTTCTTTAGCACGGTCAATCGCTACTTGTTCCACTTTGTCAATGAACTCACAGCCGCCATAGTAGCGCTTTCCGGGCAATCCCTCAGCATATTTGTTAGTTAGCACTGAGCTTTGTGCTGCCATCACCGCTGGGGAGGTGAAGTTCTCACTAGCAATAAGTTCCAGATGCTCCCGTTGACGTTGGAGTTCTTCTCCCAGATAGGTGGCTATCGTGGGATCGGTTTCGGCGAGAAAATCTAAATTAGTTTGAGTCACTTTCTTTACTTCTAGGATCGATCACGTTTGCTAATTGACACAACAACCTTAAAGGTGTATATGCTTACAAAAAATCCTCTGAGGCAATCAAGCCCTGTCTAGGCAGGAGCGGGAATCAAAAACTGAGGTAGCGCTTTGATGCACGGGTTTATCCCATCAGCGACTACCGGTAGCTAAATAGCAGCTTTAGTCGCCCTGAAGATTTTTTGGCAGGTGGTTTGTTTGGACACGACCCTTAAACAGGACTTACCCAGTAACTCTACCTACAGGGTGGGTTATTAACGCACCCTATTACTTATCCCTACTACTTATGCCTACTACTTATTCCTACTACATATGGGCGTTTAATGCCCAGTTTTTCGCCAGCTTTCCAAAAGTCCTGTCAAACAATTCATTGGTAAGGATGAGCTGAAAGCTTGAGTTTGAAACGATTCAGAGTCAGATTAAGCCAAGTTTTAGCCAAACTTAAAGTTTTTATTATATTATTAAAAGTTATAGTATTATCTAAATAATGCAATACCTAGCATCTAGAGTATCGAATAAGATAGGAATAGCATTGAACAACAGTTCTAATCAACAGCACTAATAAACAAAACTTAAGCACTAAGCTGATTAGTTAATAGTTTCAGGATGAGTATGGGTGGTATAGTGAGCAAATAAACACCAGTAAACACTGTTTCCTATCCTTCAGTCTGCTGTTGAGAAGAAATAAAAGAATCATGCTTCGGCATCAGCCCTGATAGTGTAATGGGATTAGTGCTATGTTAGTCATTCTAACGGACAACCAAGTAATTTCCCCCGACCTTGTCTGTCAATGTTGTTTACTGGCTGACCCAAGTGGTCAACCTCGCTGGCATCAAGGCAAATTGGTCTGTGGTCATGTGCTCAAGAAGCTCAGTGAGAAGCAAGCTCAACAGTATGAGTGTGAAATGGGCTTCCGTCTGGTCAATATGGATTGACTTTTCTAGTAAGCGATCGCGTAGCGTGACATGCAGGTCAATCCCATTTCAGGTCGCTCAGGGGTAGAGTGTTGTGCTGCGCTATGCTTAATAGTAGTTAGTGTACCCCTTATCTGAACATCTTCAAGGAGAAAGCACCATGACTTGGCGCGGGTCAACAGATGTTAAAGACCGGATTTTTGCAGCCCTTCCTTACCTACTCCCTCTAATTGAGGTTTTGCCCTTTGGTAAATTTATGCTAGGACAGTTTCCCATTCTGGGCATTATTTACCTGCCACTAGAACCGTTAATTTCACTCTACCGTTTGCCTTTCGTGGGGTTAATTATTTTCTTTGTTTTATTCTTAGCCGTAGTCAGAAACCCACAAATCAGCCATTTTGTTCGCTTTAACACCATGCAAGCGATTCTTTTAGACATTCTTTTAGTTTTGGGTCGTCTATTGTTGCCAATTTTAGTCCAAGCACTAGGGGTTAACTTGCTAACAGAAACCTTATATAATATAGTATTTTTAGGAATCCTTGCCGCCTGCGGCTACTCCATGATTCAATCATTGATGGGCCGTTACGCAGAAATACCAAGCCTTAGTCAAGCCGTTTACAGCCAAGTCCCCTAGTCTTGCCTAGTCTTGACCTGTGAAGGGCGTGAGCTCACCGTATTTTCCAACTGACCAATTCCCTCAATTTCCACCCGGACGCGATCGCCAATTTCCATTGGTCCTACCCCTTTGGGTGTACCCGTAAGGATCACATCTCCTGGTACTAAGGTCATCACCTGGGAAATGTAAGATACCAAAACATCTGGCGGAAATACCATTTGACTAATTAAAGCTGATTGAACTGGCTCAGGGTTGTCATTCAGAAATGTCTGCAATTTTGCCCCAGCACTCAACTCCCGGACTATCCAGGGTCCAAGGGGACAAAAGCTATTAAATCCCTTAGCCCTGGTCCACTGGGCATCCCGCTTTTGTAAATCCCTAGCCGTTACGTCATTAGCGATCGTATAACCCCAAATTTTGGATTGAGCTTCGTCTGGTGTGCAGTCTAAGCAATAGTCACCGATTACCAGTGCTAACTCTCCCTCATAGTCTACTCGCTGAGACTGAGGCGGATACTGGATGGCTTGAGAGTCAGGAATTATAGCGGTAGGGGGTTTAAGAAACAGTAAAGGTTCCTCAGGAACTGATGTTCCCAATTCCGCTGCGTGTTCAGTATAGTTTTTCCCTACAGCCACGATTTTAGTTGGTGCACACGGAGCCAGCAATTGATAGCTTTCTGGTTCCAACTCTAAATCTATGGGTTGTCCTTGTAACCAAGGTGGTGCATCCAGCACCTGAATAGTGCGGGTCACCTGTAACAAGCCGTAGTAGGTCTGTCCTTTAGAAGATTTAACTCGGACGTAGCGCTGTGTCATAACAATAGATGTTCCTTGATAATATTACCAAAATTTTCTACTTTACCTAAATTAGTCCTGAGTTGGCAGTACGTCAGTACTGAGTACCGATAACAGATTGTCCTTAACAGTACAATAGATAACAAGCTGCATTCATACATAGCATCTTCTAGTAGTGTCTGGTGGTGCCTAGTGTTATTCCCCTTTGACGAATGTACTTTCTTTGAGCACCACTTAATTGAAATTTAATTGAAATTGGTTGCACAAGGGGTTAAAATGGTGAAGGGGTAATGCTTGTCAAGTATTCATATCAAAGTATTGAGATAAAAGTATTCAGATAAGTGTAACAACCCCACACACTTACCGATCCGGTAACTGTCCGCTTGAGTAGCGGTAGATCAATTCCTTGCTTCTTTAACTATCCAGTAGCAAGCAACTCAATTACCCAACCTTTAACCATACCTTCGGTGAGGGTCAAGGAAAGCTGATTGTTAGTGCTGATTGTTAGTGCTGATTGTTAGTGCTGTCCATCGGATAAAAAGAAGCCAACTTGTCCATAAGGAGATTAATACCAGTGCAAAACACTTACGAAATGATGTATATCCTGCGTCCTGATTTGGGCGAGGAACAAGTAGATCAAGCTATCGGCAAATACCGAGACCTGTTGCAGGAACTCGGTGGAGAGCAAATCGAGATTCAGCATCGTGGCAAGCGTCGTTTAGCCTATCCCATTGATAGGTACCGGGAAGGGATTTATATCCAAATGAACTATAATGGACCAGGTACCCATGTGGCCAAGATTGAGCGAGCAATGCGTCTAAGTCAAGATGTGATTCGCTACCTGACCATTAGACTCGAATCATCTCCAGCTCCTAAACCAGAACCAGCAGAAGTTGAAGCTTGAACTCTCGGTATTCTAGGGGGTAATAGGTAATGGGTAACAGGTAATAGGTAATGGGTAGTTGACGATTACCTATTTCCTGTACACTCTTTGCTGGCTACAAAACACTAACGATTAAAGACTAAGGACTAAGGAGTATCGATAAATTCAGTTCTTGGAAAGGTTCGGAATCTGGCTTAATCTCAATTTGATTCGGTTGAGCCGATTCACCATTAATCAGTAAATTATACTTACCCTGCTGCAAGCCTTCTAAATAAAAGACCCCAGCACCGTTGGTAATCGAAAAAATCGATTTTCCTGAATCAACTGGTACTGCTTCTACCTTCGCCCCCTCCACCGCTTCTCCCGCAGCATCAGTGACTACACCTGCAAACGTGTAGGATAGTACCATTGGCACAGTAACTGGAGTATAGCTACCGGGCACCACCTCCACTGCATAAGCTGATTCCTCAGGTTTCCAGTCGATGGGATATCCGGCAGGGTCAAGGTCGAGGCGATAGGTGTCAGGGTCGAGTTTGACAAAAATCCCATTGTTGCGAATGTCTGGTCGAAAAGAGGTAATCGATTTATTATTCAGCAGTAAAAGTAAATCCGGCTCTTCGAGGTAAATCTCTTCCCCTGTATCTCGTTTACCATTGCCATTGTTGTCAAAGAAAGGCTGAATTAACAATCCCCCTCGGCTGCGTAAGCGGTCAAAGCGGGTGTCGGCAGCGCTAATCCCTGATTGGACATTGATATTGGGAGAAAGTTCAATCCTGAAGGTGCTGCCATCAGAGGTAGTAGATATTTCTTGATAACGTAACCGCAATACTAATCCGGGAATCACCGCACTGGAAGCTGAGGCAATCAATCCATTACCGCGAGAACCAAAGCCATAGGCGAAATCCAAGTCCCAGAGATATCGACCATCACTAAACTGTTGTTGAGAACGATAGCGCCAAGCTAAGCGAGCCAGGTGATCATCACGGTTATTGGAATCCCGGGTTTCGTAACCCAGTAGCAGGGAATGTCCTTTAGAGGCACTGCTATCGGACAAATAATAGATCAGTTCTGAATTGGTAGTGATTTCATTGCCTCGATGGGAGAGTATCAGACTTCCCAGGTTAGACCTCAAACTCCAGCGCAAGTTATTATTGGTGTCGATGTCAGCACTGGCAGAGAGTGAGAAATCTTGGCTAGTGTGGGAAATGCTCATACCAGCAGCTAAGGCTTCTTCCCGAGTGTTTCCACTGGCTCTCAAGGTTAAACCACTAAAGACTTGCCAGTTGACCCGAAACCGCTGGGCTAGACTATCACTGTTGAAGTTAAAGCTCAGCTTAGGAGAGGGTTGGAAGTTAATACTGGCATCATAGTCTATCTCCTCATCCTCTGTACCCAAAAGAGCCGACACTTTTACCTTTAAGGGAAAGCCAGCAGGTTGATAGAATAGTTCCCCTAACCCCAACACTGACTCGTCGTAAACCACCCCCATCCCCAAGGTCAGGTCTTCTGTGACTCCTAAGCGATAGGCAATTCCCCCCCGCACGTCTATAAACTCACCGAAGAAATTCCCATTCTGGCTCGATTCTCGACTCAAGCCAGTGGAAACAACTAAAGCAGAGGCTCCCTTGGTCAATTGACCCGGTAGAGTAGAGAATTTGGCCTCTCGAATTTCCGGTTCCGCAGTAAGCTGTCCATCTGGGTATAGAAAGACGCGATAAGTATTGCTACCGCCTCGTCCAGTTATGACATTTTCAAAGCGGTAAACCCCAGAGGAGTCCACTAGGATTTCATCCACCACTACATCATTAAAACCTTGGGTCAGCTGGACTAATGTACCCGGTTCAGCTTCCCCAGTAACCCTGCGTCTAATGTCATTGGCTTGCAACCGTTGGCTAGGATTAAATCCACCTCTTGATGAGGGTGGGGTAAATCCCCAGCGCTGGATAGTGGTCGCACCCCAATATTGACCTGTTCCTTGACTTCGCCAAAAGGTGGGCTGGGAACCTAGGACAAAATCCGCTGCATCGGTTTGGCGAAAATACTGGGCTTCCTGTAACCGAAACGTCCCGGTATCGGTTAAATCCGGTTGGCGAGTCCTCAAAAACCAGCTACCTCCTAATAAGGTGCCGACGGTGGTAAATTCTCCACTATAGTTAGTGGAATTAGACACGGAACTGCTACCACCCCCTCTGCCACTAATATTTACCCGTTGTCTGATCGCGGATATGCTAAAGGCAGGGGCATCAATCTCAGATAATCCTTCCAGTACGACTGGGATTTCTGGAGTTCGCCGACCTTTGGGCCGCATATTCAACCAGGGGGGATTAAACCTAATCGCGTATTCAATCATGTCAAACTCCGTCGGAACTCCTAGAAGAGTTTGGATGGTTTTGACGGGAATGACTAATCCTAATTCTGGGTCCGTTGGTAATTCTTCTGGATTGATGCGGGTGACTAAACCAGGCGATCGCACTTCTAATTGACCATCTTCTAAGGGTTTGACATCTAATTTCAAGCCCTTAATCACATCATCTAAGGGAATCAGCCACTTTTCAAAATTAATTGCCTGGGAACCATCTTCAAATCCCCGCACTAAGGTACTAGGAATCACATTCTGTTTTCCCAGATTTACCCCCACAGGAAGAATAATCAATTGATCACTATCGTTTCGCCTTGGGCTAGAGGTAGTGGCGGCGACTTCCGGTTTTGGTATTTCAGGTGCTAGTGTTTGGGCAACAACGGAAGTTATGGTAATCAAAGAAGACAAGAGAGTTGTTACAGCTAGATAAGCTAGTGAAATAATTTTCATCCAACACCTATGAGCTGACTAAATGCTGACTAAATTTTTTAAGGGAAACTACATACAGACTTTCCAATTTGGTCAGATCTAACAGTAACTAAGGGGTTTGATACATCTGGTTTATTGCAGTAGCACTCCTATTCCATTATTACCCGTATTTTTCTCCACCTTAATTAACTTCACTGAATTTTTAAATTCGGTATCTTTCCGGATGTATCCAGTTATGAAATTAGGAAACAATATAATTACAAAAAAATTACAAACAAACAGTTTATTTCCACCAGATAAAGGACATGAGAAACCAATTCGGTAAATCCTTATTTATTTCCGCATTGACTGCTTTAGGTGTTGCTGCTGGTGCTACCAGTGCCTTTGCTCAGGTACCTCCTGGTCCTCCTGCTTCTGCTACTATAGAGCAGGAGTTTGAATTTGAGGGCACAGTAGAGGGAACCTGTTCTTTTATAGATGTTCAACCTGGTACTCTAATAAACCCTGCTCCCGAAGTATTAGCTGTTCTTAACCCAGGTGATGCTGCTACAGGTTTGATGGTTTGTAATACCCCATCAACTGTCTCTCTTGGAGACTTGATGGCGATGAATCCTCTATCTGAAGAACTTTTAGACACCGCCGAGACCTACAACTATGGAGTTTATTTTGTTGAGATTGATCGTCCAACAACTGGCGATATCGAGCGTAATATGGGAGAACCTGCAGCATAACCACTAAATTTACCTCCTAGCAAATTCGAGGTTGAAGCTGACATGTTGATCGAGGTAATTTTACCCCTTAAATGCGGTGATTACGCCTTTAAGTTTACGGTTACAGCTACAGCTAACTAAACTCAACTATTGGCTGGAAGCCATCCACCTATCCCCCTAGGTAATTGATGTTACTGCAATTAAACTCTATATTTTTAGTTGTCTCCGTGGGAATCGGCTTGAGCAGATTTTTACTACGGAGACTTTACCAACAAACCGTTGATTTATAATAATCTAACATCAGCTAATTATTCTGTCAATATCTATAGCAATTAATGGGTTGAGGGACATTTTTTGAGGGAGCAGGGAGCAGGGAGCAGGGAGCAGGGAGTAGGGAATAGGGAGTAGGGAGTAGGGAGTAGGGAGTAGGGAGTAGGTAAAAAATATTGTTTACCTCATTACTTATGAGAACTGCTATATAAGCATTCAGCTACATGGGAGCTATCAGCTACTAATAACTAGTAATTAATAAAAAGTAATAATTATATAAATTTTATAGATTTTTGGTAATAATCTGGATGGTAACAGGGGAATAACACGGATATAAAACCGTAACGTTATCCCAGACAATTACCATGTCCAAACAACTGATTAAATCCCTAGTCATTATTACGATAACTGCCTTGGGAATAGCCGCTAGAGGGTATCTATAAAAAAAAGATTAAAGAAAGAAGCTGGTGAGACTTGAAGATGAGAAGTGATTAGAAGAGCGAGTGAGTGAAGTGAATGAATCGCAAAGCTTATCCAACAGACCTTAGGGACAAGCAGTGGGTTCTAATTGAACCCCTGCTGCCTGCAGCTAAATCGGTAACAGGGCGAGGTCGCAAACGAACAGTAATCAGAGGAGAAATAGTCAACGCTATTCTGTATTGGAGCCGGAGTGGCTGTGCATGGGAACTACTTCCTCACGACTTCCCTCCACCCAAAACAGTTTATAGTTCAGGACTTACTTGCGTAAGTCCTGTCTCCATGACGTACATAGACAGTGACACCAACGCGAGGTACAATGCCCATACTTACACCACCACGGTTATTCTGGGAATGTTCCAGATTTTCTGTGAAAATCACTGCCCGATATTCCCCTTTCTCCATACTAGGAGGAAAGCGGTAAATCATTCGGATGCGGCGAGTTACTCCTGGTTCTACTACCAATTCACGAGGGGAGAATTGTAGATAAGGGGTTAAATCATTAGAGCTAGATTCCAATGCCTCAAACCCATTTTCATCGTAGGTGAAAGGTGTGGCATAGACACGGGCTCGAAATGCTTTATTACTGCGATTGGTGACGTTGATGATACCTCTGGCTTGACCTCGTTCTGCTTCTTCTTCAATAACTAAGGGAGAAACTTGAACCTGAGCTTTAGCTAATCCGGGAAATAGCACCAGTGCAGATAAGGCGCAGCTACCTAAATAGGTTATTAAATGTTGATTGAGTTTAATCATTTCTAGGGAATAGGGAATCGGGAATCGGAACCCACCCCTAACCCCTCCCAGGAGGGGAACGGGAATCGGGAAGTTAGAATTTAGAATTTAGAATTTAGAATTTAGAATTTAGAATTGGGAATCGGGAATCGGGAATCGGGAATTGGGAATCGGAAATCGGGAATCGGGAATCGGAAATAGTAAATAGCTAAAAATATGTGTAACTAATTAATATAAAACTAAGGATTTAGCTTATGGGCTATGTCCCAGCGTCGAAGCCTGTGCCACGACGATACTTGAGGTGCCGCCAACGGCTGACGGCTGACGGCTGACGGCTGATTGCTGTTCGCGTAGCGTGCGCGTAGCGCATATGCTTACGATAATTTAGTAAACAGCGATATACTTTAATCTATTGTTGACTAATTTTATGGTAATAGGTATGGTAAAAATTAATGATTTTTATATAGTATGTTTTTTAAACAATCGTTATAAATACGGATATAGCAATGCTAAGTCATTTGTAAGTAGTCACACAATAACAATTACCTGTTTTACAAAATAAAAACTATGATTTTGTAAGCATTACCGAGAATGGGAAGAGGTAATTTATTTTGTAATGATAATTAAACAATACTTCCCTTAAAATCGTCCTGAGTGCTAACTACTGATAAATTAAGCGATGATCACAGAATATTCAAGTTCAATCCTGACTTAGGCAACAAAAGCAGGAAAAGGTTGATATGTAATCCCTTTGCTCTGACACCTATGCCAGCATGATAGTAACGGACATTGCCTCAAATCAAGAAATTTCCAGTTGGAATCGGCAAACCTATCAACGTTTGAAACTCGCTTTGAGTATTGGTCTGCGCCGCCAGCTTTTTTTGGCAGTGTGTGATGACCTGAATCTGCGCAACCAGCTAGCAGATCAATTATACCGGGAGTTAGGCTTATGTGCAGCAAACGGGTCAAGGAACCACCAAGGTTACCCAAAGTTGGTCAGCTTGAATTTAAATCTGAGCGAGCCTAATCCCCTAGCTCAGATTAATCAATGGTTAACCGACCATCAGGAATCTTATACTTCTGAAAGTATACCGGGATTTCAGATTCTGGGTATAGAAAACTTAACACGGCAACCCGCAGCACTGCAACGATTGTTTCTTAGGCATTTACAGGCAATTGGGCATAATCTCAGCTACTGGGAACTGACTTTCTTGCTCTGGTTGCCACGACCTTGGTTTTATTCCATTCAGCAGTCCGTACCAGAATTTTGGCAACAGCACACTGGTTTCTTTGAGTTTGAAGGAGAACCAACACCCCTATCCCAAGGGGTGGCTGATACACCACAAGCTTCCTACACATTACCCCCTTCAACAACAGTAATCGATCCTGGTCAGGAAGATGTGGAGACACTACCAGGGCAAGAGGAGGTGTTGACAGTTGAAAGTTTTAATGTTGAAACACCACAAGATAACTTTCAACCAAACAACGTGCCACCTACAACTGAAACTGAAACACCACAAGATAACTTTCAACTAAACAACCTGCCACCGGCAACTGAAACTGAAACTGAAACTGAAACACCACAAGATAACTGCGAACTAAACCACCTGCCACCTGGAACTCAAAAACCATCTACAGGCCAAACCTATCTTGAATTGGGCAATCATTATCGCTACCTGATTGAACAGGGAGATGCCTCTGAGGAAAACTTAGTGATCGCAATCCAGGCTTATGAGCAGGCGCTGCAATGGTCAAAATTCAAACCTATAGAAGAATCCGCTATCCTCAATGATGTGGGAAATTTCTACTGGATGCTATCTCGTTGTCCGAACAATGACAACCTGATGGTCTCTTATTTAGAGCAAGGGATTAAATGCTATCAAATAGCACTAACTGACTTTTTAGCGGAACAATCTCCGGAAATTTTTAGCATGATACAGAATAATTTGGGAACAGCTTATGGAGAGTTAGGCCACTACCAAGACTTAGCTAAAAATCTGGAAAATTCTATTCGCGCCTATGAAGAAGCTTTGCGCTATAGCGGTGCTGATCATGACATGGTTAAATATGCTTCAACCCAGAACAACTTAGGAACGGCTTACTGGAATCTAGCGCAACATCAATCACCAGTGCCTAATTTAAAGAAAGCGATCGCAGCCTACCAAGAAGCCATCTGTGATCATGACACCACAGCCAATCCTCAAAATTGGGCAATGATTCAAAATAACTTGGGTACGGCTTACTGGAGTCTTGCCCAGCACGAACAACCAACAGTCTGGTTGAAGCTAGGGATATTTGCTTATAAAGATGCTCTCAAATACCGGAAACCAGAGGTTGACCCAGCTGGCTATGCTGCAACCCAGAATAACCTGGGTACCGCCTACTGGCACTTAGCCGACCAGTTAAAGGAGGAATATGGGGCACAAGCAGAATACTTTAAGCAATGTATAAGGGCTTATGAAAATGCTCTTGCGATCGCAGGACATCAACCACACCCGTCTGACCAAGTCCTTAACCAGAATAGATCGCCTATACCAGTTAACTTTGATATTATAGCTACCTACAACAACTTGGGGCTAGTGCATTTCCAGCTAGCCACACAGCCACAATTTTCCTTAACCAAAGGGTCTAAGTTAACTCATTTAGAAGCTGCCCTACACCAACATGTGCAAGCTTGTATGGGTACAGTTGATCAACCCGAAACCTACCAAATTTCTCTGAACTACCTGATCCACACTATTCGGGCATTCTCTCGGGAAAATGGTCCTGCGGGACAAAGCCTTGCCCTTTCCAAAGTTCCCGGTCAGCTATTACCAGAAATTTTGCCTCGCCTATGAGCTTAAGAATTTATAGCAATTCTCAGCAACCTTTGAGCGACATTGCTTATGCTTTTAATGCAAAAGTAACCCACCCCTAACCCCTCCCAGTAGGGGAAATATAAAAGGGAATAAGAAAGATGATTTTAAGGGAATCACCGTCAAAAAAGACTGTACCTCATAAGTGCGATTAACGCTATAAATTACCAATTAGTAATTACCAATTACCAAATTTATCATAACTCTAAAAAGGTAGTTCACCATTTTCATCATATTCTAACTCTTGCGGCCTATTCTGAATCTTGATATAAAACGGTCTTGGATCAGGTTGATTTTCGGCTACTGATGATTGGGGTTGCTCTTGGTCAAAGCTACCCTGAGTATCATTGACAAACGACTCTACTGATGGCTCTTTGGCCATGACTTCATTATTACTCATATCATCATTTAAATCAATAATTTCTCCGCCAAAACAATCTTTAATTTTCCCTAAAGCTTGCTCTATTTGATCAGCATCCCAGTCTAAGTCAGAGAAATCATACGGTGGCCTGGATAATGCTGGCCTGGATAATACTGGGCTGGATAATACAGTGTCCACTGCTTCAGATGTTTCAGAATTGCTAGGAGGGGCAAGGTTTTGTGGCTGGGATGGTTGGGGGGAGGGGTTTACTGCTGGCTTTGAAGAGTCACTGGTGCTAGGTGGCACAACTAGTTTGGCCTCCGTTGAATCCCCCTTTGAATCCCCCTTGCTGCTTGAAGATTCCTGTGGTGCTTCTGGGGTAGTGATTGGTGGAGGTAATTTCGGAGTTGGTACTGCTGGTAGGGTCACTCTTGATTGAGGAGCGGTCTGGGTGGGGAGTGCTCCTACTAGTTGAAAATTAACTTTCACATGACCTGGATGGACTTTGGCAAATGCCTTTTGAATTTGGGGCAACATTCCTTGTATGAGCTTTTGTACACCCTTCTTTTTGATGCCAATAGATGCCTCTCGGCCATTGAAAGCTAATAAACAGCCGTTGCTACGCAGTATTTCTCTAGAGCCATCCAGTTCAATATTATGAATGACCTGTTGCCAAACCTGCTCGATTTCGTATGGCTGGTTGCTAAGGTCGCTGTCTCGATTAACACTAGCGCTATGGTAAACTTCCTGATTCGGTGTTGAGGTTGTCACTAAATCAGGGGTTTTGGGTATGCCATTAGTAGAGGTGTCCGGGTGTGGTTGAGACCCTAACCTTTCTGAAGGCTTAGGCTCCTCAGTTTCCTGAGTCTTTGGCTTCTGAGCTGGTTTACTTGGATGCTCTGGTTTAGGAGTAGTCTGATCTGGGGAAGAGGTTGGTTGATTGTACCGCTCTTTTCTGAGCTGATGTCTCCCAACTGGTGCTAGGTTAGGCTGGTGCCTAGGTTTAACCGAAGGTGCTGAGGGTTTGACTGATGGATTTTTAGGGAATAACTGTGAGGTTTCTACGGATTGAGAGGCAAGAGCCGCTGGCAATAAACCCATTAGGGTTACTTCTAACCAGAGACGGGGCTGGGTAGTGTTTTTGATCTGAACTTCACTGTCTTTTAGATGCTGTTGACCACGTAAAATACTCTCCACATCAAGCTGTTTAGCTAACTCACACAGCTTCTGCCAGGTTGGAAGGGTGATGGCTGATAAATTATTACGAGCAGGAGCAGTTTTAGCAATCAACAAATCTCGGTAGAAGCTAGCGAGATTTTGTAGGATAACTAGGGGCTCTCGACCTCTATCGATCAGATAGCCACATTGTTCTAGTACTGCTACTGCTTCAGAAGATGCGATCGCGTTTAGCAATGCCAGCAAGTCTTGTTCAGGTACTGCCCCCACTAAATCCCAAACCTGCTCTACCGTGACCTGTTCATCTAACAAACTCAGTTGATCTAGCAAACTTTCTGCATCCCGGAGCCCCCCTTGAGCCACTTGTGCCACTAGGGTTAAGGCATCTGGTGTAATAGCGATATTTTCGTTAACTGCAATAGCCTTCAGATGAGACACCATTGCCTCTAGGGGAATGCGGCGAAAATCAAAACGTTGGCAGCGGGAAATAATGGTGGGTAATACCCGTTGAGGGTCTGTGGTAGCCAAGATGAAGACTACCCGCTCCGGCGGTTCTTCCAGGGTTTTGAGAAGGGAGTTGAAGGCTGCGGTACTAAGCATATGGCATTCATCGATCACATACACTTTGTAGCGGCACTGGACTGGGGCAAATTGAGCCCGTTCAATGATTTCCCTGATCTTATCTACGCCGGTATGACTAGCTGCGTCCATCTCAGTCACATCCAAGGATAAACCACCAGCGATCTCACGGCAGACGTGACATTCACCACAAGGAAATGGAGTTGGCAAAGGACTCTTGAGACAGTTGAGAGACTTAGCTAAAATCCGTGCCGAAGAGGTTTTTCCCGTACCTCTAGGGCCAGTAAACAAATAGGCAGGGGCAATGCGCTCACTCTCGATGGCATTGGTTAGGGTTTTTGCGATCGCATCTTGCCCCACTAAATCCGCAAATCTCTGGGGACGATATTTGTGATGTAGGGGTTCGTAGCTCACGACTTTCTGCTGTGGGGGGCTTACCGGATTGGTCTAGTAGTGTTTTAGTGACATACTCCCGACGCTGCCAAGCACTGGACAGTGCGGGCTTCTTACCAACACCAGCTACTGCTTAGGTTACACGGGTTACTTTATTAACGACACGGTCAGAAGTTACCGCAAGAAGAGGGTTTGAAGTTACCGTAAGACAGGGTCGCCTTTATGGTCGGCAGGCTATGGGTAAAAGGGTTAAGGCTATTGTTATAAGGCGACCCTGTCTAAGGCGCGCGTCTCTGGCCTTTATGGTTAGTCGGCTATGGGTAAAGGGTTAAAACTTTATGATTAAGGCTGCCCTCTTCTAAGGTTTCGCCTCCGGGATGCCCCGACCCGCCGGAACAATACAAAAAAAGTTCATTAACCAAAGTACTGCTGGAATTTTACCCATCCACAGATAACTCAAACTATCAAGTTTTTTCTGAAGGTCACCCCATATTCCAGGTTGTAAAGGTACAGGCACGTAGGTGGCGGTTAGCTCTTAATTTGTTTTTCCCTACTATCGGTAGTATATCGCATTGGCATTTCGACGTTCCGACCCTTGCCCCGCGCTTCCCATACGACACTTACCCTATCAGGTATTGTGCGGGGCTTCTCACGGTTTAGCTAATAGTGTTTTAATTTTAGGCAAGACAGATCGGGGTCTTATGAGGGATTGCTGGAGAGAGGGTTTTGTTAAACCTTTATCTTCGGTGGTAATCTTTCACCAAAGATAGTAACAGGGATATCAGATTCCCATACTACTGATCGGTTAGCTTACGTAAACTATATAATCGAGCATTTCCACCTCATCGATATATATCATCTTCTGTTTTAATTATGGAATCAGCTATTTCTTCTTCTGTTAGTACTACTGACGAATTACCCCGCGAGGTGAGAGTTGCTCAACTGCGTAATCTGGTAGAAACTCTACACATCGCAGATGAAATTGCCAGCCAAGGCTACCTGATTAGTAGTTCTGAACTGGCGGATTTAATGGATGTCAACGCCAGCGCTGTCACCAGTCGGGGGAACCACTGGTCTTGGCGCAACTGGGTTGTGTCCAGGGTCAGGCGTGAAGGTAATCAAATTCTGTGGCAGTTAGAACGGGTAGACAAAGGGAATATAATGGATGAAGACTAAGCCTTACAAGACTAAGCTAGATAGGGGCGTGCCTATATTACGTTGAGACTATGTTGGTAAGTATTCAGAAGTCAGTGGTCAGCAGTCAGCGGTCAGTTTATTTGATTCAATTGCGGTGTGCTCCTCAAGTAGTGTGGCCACAGGCTGTTGGCTGATACGCGACACGCTGATACGCGACACGCTGATACGCGACACGCTGATACGCGACACGCTGAATGCTTACATATGTTGAGTGTTGACCCAAGACCCCACCGTTAACGATTAACACTCAACACTCAACCGTACCACTGGTGGAGTTAACCCAAGAAACACAACTGGAGGTGCGCGCCCGTTCGCGCCCCGCGTCGGCGAAAGCCGATAGGTGCGACCCTAGGCCGCGAGGGATTGCTCGCGGCCTAGCAGGCGCGCACCTAATCCGGAAAGCGCACCTAATATTACCGAAATAAATGGGTTGAAAGCCTCCCCCTTTTAGGGGGACTTTTGGTACAATTATCCAAGAGGAACTGAGTTTGTAGGTGATAACTCAGCTTAAAAACCTTCTGAAAAACAAGAAACGGTGTAATTGCTCTTGCTAGGAGTTCAAACGAGCCAAAATTCGTACAAGGCTGATTTTCCTCAATCAGAATAGCAATTCAATGATTAACTCAATAGCAAAAGTACCGTAGGGCATACGGAAACTTCCCAAGAAGTTTGGGTAAAAGCTTGGAGAACTATCCACATGCAGGGGTTCTAGATATTAAGTGATATTCTAGTTTGCAACGGAATAGGACATAATCGTGTAAGACCTGAGTAAGGGGAACCTAAAAGGGCTGTGATTAGCTCAAGAATCCTCGTCCTTTTAGGGCGAGGAGTGTCAATTATATGTCTTGTCACAACTGGGATGATGGGAAAATAGCTAATATATTGGCAGTAACCCTAGTCTTGCCAATGTAGGTTACAGCGCAAGAACATGGGTCAAACAGAGCGAGCAGCTTCATGGCATCCGTACCCAAAATGACTTCACCTGTCTCGGAAAACCCGAAGAATTTGATCCGCCCATTTCAATACCATGATTTGGCAGCAATTGAGAAGCTACTGCAACAGGCAACTGATGAGCAGAGTAAGATCTGCCCATCAGTTGACCAACAGCCACTTAAGCAAGTTAGACGCTGGTATTGGTTGCTGAAGTTTTTGAGTTGGTTTCCCAACCCCTACCAGTACAGTTTTTGTATCTATGTGGCTGAGCAACTCCAACAGCTGCGCGGACTGATCAAAATTTCCCCATTTAATCACACCCGTAGTACTTGGCGGGTGGAGCAGGTGTTAGTTGATGCCAACACTCCTCTAGTAAGTAACACCCTGGCAACTCGAGACATTGGCTCGGCTCTGTTGCGCTATTGCTTTGAAAAAATTTGGCAAGCGCGAACTTGGTTATTGGAAGTCAATATCAATCATAAAAGTTCACTGGCTCTGTATCGGCAAAACGGATTCCAGCCCCTAGCTCAGATGACCTATTGGGCGATTGAGCCAAAACTGCTGGAAAAATTGGCGGTTCGTGAACCAGATTTGCCGAACCTGTTGCCTGTCAGTAACGCAGATGCTCAGTTGCTCTATCAGCTGGATACGGCATCAATGCCACCAATAGTGCGTAAGGTTTTTGACCGCCATATTCAGGATTTTCAAACCAGTATGTCACGGAAAATCATTGATTCACTGTGGCAGTGGCTAAATCATACTGAAGTAATCAGTGCCTATGTATTTGAACCACAGCGTAAAGTCGCCGTTGGCTATTTTCGGCTGCGACTGTGCCGTGATGGTAACCGTACCAACTCAGCTGAGTTAACAGTTCATCCAGCCTACAATTACCTATATCCAGAGTTACTGTCTCAGATAGCACGGATTGCTCAAAAACTGCCTTCCCAATCCCTAAATCTGGCAACGGCTGACTATCAAGCTGAGCAGGAAGAGTATCTAGCTGAGCTGGGAGCAGAACGGATTGAGCATACTCTGCTGATGTCCCGTTCCGTTTGGCATAAGTTGCGGGAAACCAAGTCTGTTACTTTTGAGTTATCTGATGTGCTTCAGGGGCTACAGCCAGCTCGAACTCCAATCCCCAGCCGCATATCCTGGTCACAATCCCCATCGAAGAAACACCGTGCTAAGGTAAAAAAGGTCTCCATTGGGGTTTCCCAGTCCTCCAGTGTAGTCTCTCAAGAGGAGAGGGTGTCAGTTAAATCTTCACCGCAGAAGTAGTTAGTTATCCCCACTTGGGTTATAAAAGCTAATTTACAGATGCCCCATACCTAATGTGCCATTCCCCAAATTCGCTCTTTGACTAAAAATGGATAGCATAGGAGCTTAAGTTATGGAAAGAATTTCAGCACTGGGATTGGATTTGGGAAGCAAACGTATTGGTGTGGCGGGTTGTGATGGGACGGGTTTGATTGCTACTGGTTTAACTACCATTGAGCGTACCTCCTTTCAGCGGGATGTTGACCAACTGCGAGAGTTAGTTGAAACCAGAGAAGTGCAGGTACTGGTGGTAGGTTTACCTTATTCGATGGATGGAACCCTGGGTTTCCAGGCACGAAAGGTGCAAAAATTGGCTAGGCGATTAGCAGCAGCACTCCAGCTGCCGGTAGAGTATATCGATGAACGGCTTACCTCTTGGGAGGCTGAATCGCGACTCAAGGCGAGTAAGCGATCGCTTACCCACAATAAAGGACTGATTGACCGTCACGCTGCTGCTATCATCCTACAACAGTGGTTAGATAGGCGGCGCTCGGGGAATTGAATCCCTTCTTGATGGTGATAGAATAGAAAACTGTTGACTTATACTAATTAAACTTTATCGATGAGTCTAACTCAAGAACGTAAAACTGAAATTATTAATGGCTACCAGGTTCATGAAACTGACACTGGTTCGGCAGAGGTGCAAGTGGCTATCCTGACTGAGCGTATCAATACATTAAGTCTCCATCTACAAAGCCACAAAAAAGATTACTCGTCTAGACGGGGATTATTGAAGATGATCGGTCGCCGCAAGCGCTTACTTAGCTATATTCGTCAAGACGATCAACAACGGTATCAAAAATTGATTGAGCGCTTAGGTATTCGGGGTTAGACCCTAGTTGAACGGACCCTAGTTGAAAAGAGCTTATGTCTACTGAACCGTCACGGGAGCGATTGCCTTTTGAACCACGTCAAAAGCGCAAAAAGAACCCTAAAGCCCAAAATTCATCAACAAATCCCCAAGCTACTCCAAAGGAAAAACCCAGTCAAACTACTGTCAAGCAAGATAAGAAACAAGATAAGAAGCAAGATTTGCCAAGGGCAGCCTCAAAGGACTCAATGGCAATCCCCGATGTGGTCAGTAAACGGATGGTGCGTCGGATGGCTCTAATGTGCGGTATTCCCAGTTTCTTAGGGATAGTTACATTTGTGGTTAGCTATTTATTGATCACACAGGTTGGGGTAGAGTTACCCCATGTGGCAGTGATTCTGGTGAGTATGGGATGCTTTGGTCTAGGTGTGTTGGGGTTGAGCTATGGTGTTCTTTCTGCTTCGTGGGAGGAAGATATACCAGGAACTTTTTTTGGTTGGCAAGAGTTCAGCACTAACCTAGGCAGATTGACATCAGCATGGCGTGCTGCTAAGACAAAAAGTTAACCTTTTGGGGGATCCTATGGTCTCAGTTTGGGTATAAGGTTACCAGGTAGGAAGCACTTTTTCGCTTCCTAACTAACCTGGGTAAGTAATTTGTTATTTTAATTAACATATTGTTATATTAATTAGTTATATTTTTTGCGTTCTTCCGCCTAAATCCAAGATTCTACAAGGGTAATTTGATCAAAATTTTGGTTCAAGCAGATATCGCGACTATTGAAATATAAATATAAGTCAAAAAGGCATATATAGAGCAAGAAAGTATTCTATAGAATAATAAAGCACTCTGTCAACAGCAAAGGGTAGGAACTCGACCATCTCCCACCCACATTCCCTGACTGGGACTAAAGTCCCTAAGCTGTTAAGAATCTAGTTGTATGAGACACTCTAACGGAAATCTTGGGTTTCAGCCTTAGAATTATCCTTGTTTAGATGTACAACAAATTAATCGGCTCTTAGTCGGCTCGTTTTTCATCCCCGGTCATTAGACGCGGGGTTTATAAACTCACGAGGATTTTTTTTATGATAGTAGTAATGAAGGTAGGCTCTCCAGAAGTCGAGGTGACTCGCCTTAGCCAGGAACTGAGCCAATGGGGGCTGACTCCAGAAAAAATTGTTGGTAAGCATAAAGTAGTGTTGGGTCTAGTCGGTGACACGGCTGCTTTAGACCCCCTACAAATTCAGGAAATTAGTCCGTGGATAGAACAGGTACTGCGGGTAGAGCAACCGTTTAAACGAGCTAGCCGTCAGTATCGTCACGGGGAAGCCAGTGAGGTGCTAGTGCCAACACCGAATGGGCCAGTGGTCTTCGGTGAACACCATCCCTTGGTGATTGTTGCGGGTCCGTGCTCCGTGGAAAACGAGGAGATGATCGTCGAAACAGCACGCAGGGTTAAGGCATCAGGAGCAAAGTTCCTGCGGGGAGGTGCCTACAAACCCCGGACATCCCCCTATTCCTTCCAGGGTCATGGGGAAAGTGCCTTGGATTTGCTAGCCAAGGCACGGGAAGAAACTGGGTTGGGCATCATTACTGAAGTGATGGACACGGCTGATGTGGATAAAATTGGTACGGTAGCAGATGTGCTGCAAGTTGGTGCCCGTAATATGCAGAACTTTGCCCTACTGAAAAAAGTGGGGGCTCAAGATAAGCCAGTACTCCTGAAGCGGGGCATGTCAGCAACTATTGATGAGTGGTTGATGGCTGCTGAATATATCCTAGCAGCGGGCAATTCTAATGTGATTCTTTGTGAACGGGGAATTCGGACATTTGACCGTAAATACAGCCGGAATACCCTAGATCTTTCAGTACTGCCAGTCTTACGACTCCTAACTCACTTGCCGATTATGATTGACCCCAGTCACGGCACAGGGAAGTCTGATTATGTTCCAGCTATGGCAAAAGCTGCGATCGCAGCTGGAACTGACTCGTTGATGATCGAAGTTCACCCCAACCCCGCTAAAGCCCTGTCTGATGGACCACAATCTTTGACACCGGAGCGGTTTGACGAGTTGGTGAAAGAATGGGCGGTAATCGGTCAAGCCGTAGGGCGTTGGCCTGAATCTGCTGTGGCTGTTGCTAGTCATTAGTAGTTAGTTTTTAGTTATGACCTGAGTTCGACATAACCAACTTGATCTAGAACTCAGGTTAATTAAGACTAAGAACTAATCAAACAAAGACTCTGTGTTCTAGACAAGGCATCTGTTGGCGGACTTGTTGGAGGCGGTTTGGGTCAATTTCTGCGATCGCAACTCCTGGTGTGTCTCCAGCATCTGCCAAGATTACCCCCCAAGGGTCTACTATCATCGCATGACCATGGGTGTAGCGCATGGCATAGTGACGACCAGTTTGAGCTGGCGCAATCACATAGCAGGTGTTTTCGATGGCTCTAGCTTGGAGCAGAACTTGCCAATGGTCTTTGCCAGTGTAGGCGGTGAAGGCAGCAGGCACAAACAATACATCCGCTCCATTCTGGGATAAGTGTCGGTAGAGTTCCGAGAATCGAACATCATAACAGACAGAGAGTCCCAAATTGCCGAATTCTGGGGACGGGTAGACCTTGGGTAGTTCAGTTCCAGCCTTAACTGTCTCTGATTCTCGATAGGTATTCCCATCAGGAAGGTTAACATCAAATAGATGAGCCTTATGGTAGCGAGCTAGTTCATTGCCACTCGAACCGATGAGTAGGGCTGTATTGTAGACTTTACTAGTACCCACTGGTACCGGAAAGCCACCACCAAGGATAGTGACTTGGAACCGTTGCGCCATAGTTTTGAGGAATTGTTCACTTTGCTCTGCGATCGCATCAGCGTGGGTAATTTTGTCTTGCTCTGTACCAAGAAAAGAAAAGTTTTCCGGTAAGCTGATCAGTTGAGCACCACGACGCACGGCTAGGTCGATCAGTTCTTCTGCCTGGACTAGGTTTTGTTCTAGGTCAGGGGAGCTAGTCATTTGAATGGCAGCTGCAAGATAGCACTTCATTATGATTCAAAGGTAGAGTTTTCAAGATAGAAACATATTAAGACAGATATTATACCGAGTTGCATTCAGTTGCATTCAAAGATAGTAGATTGCTTGGATAGGGAGATTGGGAGATTGGGAGATTGGGAGATTGGGAGATTGGGAGAACAGAAAGTTTTAGGTTGGACCGCAACTTGGTATTAAATTCATTTACTATATTTTCCCCAGAATGACCCAAACCAAATTAAAAAAATTTAATCACTGTCAGACTTCCCGTCGCAGCACAAGCACTGGACAGTGGGCAAATCGAACGACTCGCTCAGCTACTGACCCCAAAACAAATCGTTTCAGACCGGTGTAGCCATGAGATGGGATCACAATCAGATCAATGGCTTGTTCCCTGGCGTAGTCGATGATGTTTGAGGCAGGATTGCCAATGCTGATGTTGACATGGATTCCTTCGTATTGAGGTTCCTTGAATCTGTCAGAAAGTACCTTTTCCACATGGGATTTACGAGTCTGGCTATCTACTGTACGCCACATCACTCCCGGTTCAGCAGGGTTGAGAGGGGGGAGAACATGGATAACGTATATATGAGATGCATCCTTGACAAAGTCTATTGTTTTTTCTAAAGCCTCAAAGGAGGTTTCAGAAAAATCAATGGGTACAAGTACACGGTCGGTGGCAAATAAGCTCATAGATTATTGACTCCTATGGCTTCTTTAAAAATATTATAAATACTAATCTTCTAAGAAGATTGAGTTACGGGAACTATTTTCCCAGAATTCAAGCGATCCATATAGTCTTTAAGTTCAGTGGCTACTTTGCTACAGAGGAAATAGGCACCGAAAAGATTAGGTAAACCCATAGCATGAAGCATACTATCACTGAAATTAATGACTGCTTCTGGGTTAGCCACAGCTCCAATAAAGATGGTGATCAAAAATAATATTTTGTAGACAATCAAAGTTCTCGAACCAAACAAATAATCCCAACAGATTTCACCATAGTAACTCCATGAAATCATGGTAGAGAAAGCAAAAAAGAACACAGATATGGCAAGGAGGATGGGAAACCAACTAATGACACTACCAAAAGCAGCGGCGGTCATTTCGGCACCACCGAACTCAGCAAACTCAGAATTTTTGTATACTCCAGTGATGACTATTACTAAAGAAGTCATATTGCAGATGACCACAGTAACAATAAAAGGTTCGAGTAGGGCTATAATGCCTTCCCGCACTGGTTCCTCAGTCCTGGCAGCGGCGTGAGCAATGGCAGATGTACCAATACCTGCCTCATTAGTAAAGGTTGAACGCCTTAATCCCTGTACTAACACCCCAATCAAACCTCCCTCAACGGCTTGGGGAGACAAGGCTTCTGTCACAATAGTTTCGATTGCAGATGGGATGCTGGAAAAATTGACAATCAGAATCCAGAGGGATGTCAAAATGTAGATCCCACACATGACGGGTACGATGGTACCAGCCACTAAGCCAATACGTTGAATGCCACCAATAATCACCAATGTCACTAGGCCAACCATAATTAAGCCATAAACCCAGCCTCGATTAATCAGCCAGGGGACTACGCTGGCCATTACTTCAAAGGATTGGTTAGCTTGAAACATGCTTGAACCACCAAATGACCCAGCAATGGCAAAGATGCAGAATACGAGGCTCACAATTTTGCCGAGTTTTTGATATCCCATTTCCGCTAAACCAGCCGAGAGGTAATACATTGGACCACCAGCTATGGTTCCGTCTGGTCTGACCACTCGATATTTTTGAGCCAGGGTACATTCTACAAATTTACTGCTCATGGCCAATAACCCGGCAAGGGTCATCCATAACGCAGCTCCTGGTCCTCCGATACTGATGGCAAAAGCAACACCGCCAATGCTACCGAGTCCAACACCAGCGGATAGGGCAGTTGATAGAGCTTGAAAGGAAGAGATTTCACCGTTTTGGTTGGGTTGCTCGTATTTGCCTAAGGCTATATCAATGGCGTGTCGAAATCCCCAGATGTTGATGAAGTTCATCCGGAAGGTGAAGAATAGGCTACCACAGACTAGCCACAAGACAATCAGTGGCATACCACTGATGCTAAAGAAGAGTACATTAGATATGCCATTTAAGATTTGGTTAACAATACCGGTGAGGTGAGTTAGAACCGAGTTGTTTGCTGCTACAGCTAAAGTGGGTAAATTGAAAAAAATAGGATTTAGTGTCAACGTCTTTTAGCAATACTTCTTTACAAATTTACCAGGACTTACCAAAAACTGGACACCAAATCTAATCAGTAGTAAGGTTACCCTAGTGCTAGATTTGCTGTCAAGATTCACGGTTATGGTCTTGACAAAGACTAACTAATCAAAGATAATAATAGATTACGTGTCGATTCCTGCTCGGATCAGGTGAAGGCATAACAAAAGCTGGCACAAGCAAGAAATCCTATCCATCGGAACAAACACTAACCAGCTACCTGTACGGCAACTCTAGAAAAACAAATCCATGACCTACGCAATTATCGAAACTGGTGGCAAGCAACTGCGAGTCGAACCGGGTCGCTTTTACGACATCGAATTACTGCACGTTGAACCAGAGCAAAATGTCACCATCGACAAAGTCCTGTTCGTTAATCATGATGGTGAAATCAGCATCGGTCAGCCCTTAGTTGAAGGAGCAACCGTACAAGGAACGGTGATGCGACACTTTCGCGATCGCAAAATCATCGTCTACAAAATGCAGCCCAAGAAGAAAACCCGTAAGAAGCGGGGACACAGACAGGAAAAAACCCGTCTGATGATTGATGCTATTAGTATGAATGGTTCTGTGCTCGCCTCGGTGTCCAAAGCAGAGGAAACACCAGTCTCAGCAGAAACTGCCCCTGAAGCAGCAGCAACTGAAGCACCGGCAACTCAGGAAACGGCTGAAACTGCTCCGGAATAGTTAATCCGGAATAGTTTAGATGATGGGTAAGGATGCTTGGATCAGCTCCCCAGTGGAAACCCCCTATGCCATAGCGGTAGGGATGGAAACTAATATGGAAACTAATTAGGGCGTGTTTTCAAAGTTTTCCGCAAGATTTAGATCCCCCCCAGCCCCCCTTAAAAAAGGGGGGAGCCATAGTCAAAGTCCCCCTTTTTTAAGGGGGACCAACGGGGGATCTCCGAGGCAAGAAGACACACCCTAGGAGCGTGATTCCCATCCTCTGCAGTTTGATAGGTATGTTATTTTTATCTTTCAGACCTGTGGATAGGGCAAAATTCCCTCAAAATTCCCGTACAAACACTGAAATATAAAGGAACATTATGGCTCATAAGAAAGGAACAGGAAGTACTCGTAACGGTCGTGACTCTAATTCCAAACGCCTAGGGGTCAAGCGCTACGGTGGTCAGTTTGTCAAGGCTGGCAACATTTTGGTACGTCAGCGAGGTACTAAGTTTCACCCTGGTACCAATGTTGGTCGCGGTGGTGATGACACCCTATTTGCAATAGCTGATGGCATAGTCACTTTTGAAAGAAGGGGTAAAAGCCAAAAAAAAGTCAGCGTTTACCCGGTTGAAACCGAAGCATCAGCTTAGATACAACGGTTTATAGTTGAGACTGAAATCCCTCCATCAGCAGTTGGCTGCTGTTGATGGTAACTGATGAGGCACCCCCTCGGGGGTGCTTTTCTGTCTGGCAAAGACAAAAGCTAATGGGTAATGGGTAATCGTTAACTACCAATTACCCATTACCCGATAAGGGAGATGATAACTAGTCAAGTATGCCCCAACTTCTTTAGTACAGGTGCGGTCGAAACCACGTGCCGTTCTAAACCCAGTTGCTTCGGACTAACCCCTAGGGCTAGGGCAACTAACTGGGGTAAATGCAATACTGGTAACCTTAATTGACGCCCAATCACCTTTTCTACCTCCGGTTGACGGGAATCCAGATTAAGATGACACAACGGACAAGGGGTCACCATGCAGTCCGCACCAGCATCCAAGGCTTCTTGAATATGGCTCCCTGCCATCTTGAAGGATTGTTCTGTGGCATAACTAGAAATTGGCCAACCACAACATTGAGTACGACCTCGGTAATATACAGGTGTTGCTCCTACGGTGCGAAATACAGTTTCCATGGATTCTGGATGCACTGGGTCATCGTAGGGGATGGATGTCTGAGCTCGCAGCAAATAACAACCATAGAATGCAGCACATTTGAGTCCAGTGAGCTTGCGACTGACCTGTGCTGCTAGGGCTTCCATGCCGTAATCTGCCACCAATGCCCACAGTAAATGCTTGACTTCCGTAGTGCCTTTGTAAGGAGAACAGCCTTCTTTTTTCAGCAAGCCATTCACTTTTTGCACATAAGTGGTATCGGTCTGTTGGAATTCCTTTAAACGTTCATCTACATGACCAATTACTCCCTGACAGGTGCTGCAATGGGTTAACAGGGGTAGATTCAGCTCCTCAGCTAGGGCGATGTTGCGAGCGTTAACAGTGTCTTCTAGGAGTTGGGAATCTTCTTTGAAGGTTCCAGAACCACAACAAGCAGCTTTTTTCAACTCAATCAGTTCAATCCCTAGCGCTTGGGTTAAAGCTGACGTAGATTGGTATAGTTCTCCACAGGCTCCTTGAGCAACACAGCCGGGGAAATAGGCATATTTGAGCGTAGCAGATGGCATAGTAATTTATACTTAATCGCCTTAAAACGGTTAGAGATCAGCTCAAGGGTAACAGCTCATGGCCTAAGCGCTACTAGCTTGTTCAAAATTCGTAACCGTAGCGCTTTATTTCTTCGTCAAAAATGTACTGCACAATTTTTTGCGATCGCTCATTATAGTAATCTCGATAGTCTGTCTTTCTTTCTTCGGTTTTGTTGATCACTGGTATTTCGACTTTGAAGGGCACTCCAGCTTTATCCAGGACTCTGTCAAAATCATCCTGAAGGGTTTCAAAACGCATCACAGTATCCATACCTTTGGTATAGCTTCCATAGAGTGTATACGGTTCAGCTGGAAGACCTACAAACTGTTTAAGTCGGTTTCGATTAGTATTCCGAACCAGGGATTGAACGGTTCGTTTCAGTCCATTGCCGTAAATAGAGCCATAGTGTTTCTCAATCCAATCATTAAATGAATGGGTTTTGCAAAATTCCATGTCTTCTATATAACCCGGTAGACGGTGAACCCATGACGTGGAGTCAGCGATAAAGTGTTGGTATTTTGAGGCTCTTTTTACATAGTCGGAAGCTAGACTGTCAAAGGGGTTGCGAATACAACTAAATTTTAGATAAGATGCTGCTTCTTCCTCTGTCAAAAGATTCCGTCTGAACATCTCTCGTAGAGAATGATGTCTTCTGTGCATCAAAAATTTTCCGTTGGCGTCTAGGATGTCTTGGGGGGGGACTAGTTCGCCTTCTAGCTTTTTTTCCAGGACATCTTCTACTGCTGTGCAACCAGTTCGCGGTGCCATCAGGTAGAGTAAGCCGTATTTACGGCAAATCATTGCCATGAGCAAGCTCCTGTTATTCTAGGGTTATTATAAACAAGACTTACGCCGCAAACCCAGTTTTTTAACCTAACTACACCGATTTCAGCCTTTGATTTATCACCAAAAACTGGGTTTTAAAGGTCGTAGTGCGTAAGTGCTAATCGATACGAAGTTGGTTGGTAAAGCTGTTTATGGCTTTACTAGTTTATTCTTTTACTAGTTTCCACAGAAACGTTTTAATTTCGTAAGTTGGTTCAAGTTTATGGTTCCATTTGCCAATAATTTCTGATTTATAGTTGTATTGTTTCTCGATTTTTTGTCGCAACTCCCTAGATGGATTATATAAAAATACATCACTGAATTCATCGGTATTTTTGGGGATAATTAACTGTTTGCTTTTTTCGCCATTAGGCATCTTTACGGATTTCTGGCTTAACCAGGAAAACTTGACTTTGGGGTCAAGAAGATAAGATAGCGATATCACTTCCATACTTTTTGTCAGCAAGAGGGGTTGCTCAGCCTGGTTAATAATTGCTGCTACCTGGGTATGGTTAGCACTAGTATACTTGTTCCACCAAAATTCCGCTTGAGAACTGATCACACAGGATAGAATTCCACCAGACAGTAGCAAAATCATTCCGAGTCGCCATAGCTTCTGTTGCCATACTCCCTGAAAAATGCTAGTTACTTTGTTAGTTATTTTGTTAGTAAATAGGTAAGCAACTGCTAGCTGAATACCAAGATAACAGGGAATTAGATAGCGAGTTACACTAGAACGCTTGCCTCCGGAAATTAGATCCGGTAGCACTAGGGCTAAGGCGGTAACTCCAATTAATGTCAAGATGAATAGACTAACTCGTTTGGGACTATGACGACAGAGAAAGTAAATGGCATAGCCGACTAGGATTAAGATTATTACAGAGACCAGTACGCTGGGGAAATTTAAGCCTTGGTTGAGATCAAAGAAACTCCGATTAATATTAATCAGCCAGGTTTGGGCTAATGATGATAAAGGAACTTCTTTGAGTGCCCATTTGGTTTTGCTGGATACCTTAGAAAGGTTACTGTTAGAAACCAGTAACCAAGGTACAAATACCATCAAAGCCATTAACGATGATAGCCCATAGTAAACAAGACGTTTACTGAAGCGGAACCTTTCTGTTACCAGTACATAGATGCCATGGCTGATGGCTACTAAGATAGAAAATAAAAAGGTATAAAATCCTGTCACTAACGTGAGGGCGTAAATTCCCCAGGTAGAGATAAAGTGTAGGATGTCTTTAATCTTACTGGTGGTGTTTCTTGGTTTAGTTAACCGTATTGCCCGTAACAGTGCTGCACTTGATAGCAAAATCGTTACGCTCCATAAGCCATACTGTCTTGCTGCTTGGGCATACAAAACCTGAAAGGGAGAAACGGCAACTAAGGCCATAGCTACCCATCCCACCAAGGACGACTCGAATAATTCTTGACATAACCAATAGATAGCAGGAAACATCAGCAAGCTGATCAGAGCTGAAAAACTTCTCCTCACTGCTACTGAATTCCCAAATAACTGCGCCCAAAATCGCGCCATTACGTAATATAATGGGGGATGTTGAGGTTCTTCAAACGCTAATCCCTTAATCGTACCAATCAGATTTTTTTCCGGATTTGTCTGCTGATACTTATGTAAGTCTTTAATAGCGATCGCATCCCCCTTGGAAATTTCTGGGATCATCTCTGACAATCGATAACCAGAAATCCTTAGGGAGGTAAATGTTTCATCAATCCAGTATATTTTTTGGTCAAGATTGACGAATCTAAACACTATCCCTAGCATCAACAGGATAACAATTAAAACCCCTAACCAAGTTGATGTAAATCTACGACTTTTATGCAATTTGTTTACCATAGAGGTTTACCATAGATGATATTGATTGTTATGTAGTACATTCAATTTTATTACCCCTACTCCCTACTCCCTACTCCCTACTCCCTACTCCCTACTCCCTAAAACCCTTTGCTGTTGACGGTCAACAGTCAACGGTCAACAGTCAACAGTCAAGCGGTTATCGTTATTTTTGGGTCACTCGCCAGTTGAGCTTTAGATTAATCCAGAAATTCCAGAAAGTAACTGCTGCGATCGCAATAGCATTTGCAATCAGATAGTTAATTCCCAGGAGATTAAACAACAGATTCAACAACAGCACATTCAGGCACAAACCGATCAAACAGACAAGGTTGAACTTCAAAAACCGTTTCAAGCGCTTACCCCATCCCCACTGCTGACTGGCTATATCCCTAAATGTCCAGGCATCATTCCAAATAAAGTTATTCATAATGGCCGCTTCAGCAGCAATAATTTTACTGCGGGTGAGTCCCCAACCCAAAGTAGCAGGGTCATGGAGTAAGTAAAGCACAGTCATATCCACAAATACGCCACTGAATCCCACTAAGCCAAAACGAATAAACCGCTTTAAAGGGAAGGGAATGTGTTTTCTAAGTTGACCAATGGTTCCGAGAGAAAACCTTAACCGGAGTAAGTGTCTAATATAGTCTACATACTGTTTCCAGGTAACTTTGCTCTCTCCTGAGAGTCTCTCTTGAAATACATAGCCAACTTCTGCAATCCGGCCAATTTTTCCCCTAGCTAGCACTTCAATTAGAATCTTGTACCCTAGAGGATTGAGGTCTTTTTCATGAATGGCACTACGGCGTACCATAAAATAACCGCTCATCGGGTCAGAGACACGACCGATAACCTCTGGTAAAATCGATAATCCTAAAAGTTGAGCACCTCTGGATAAGAAACGCCTGACTACACTCCAATCACTAACACCTCCATCGTCTACATGACGACTGGCAATGGCTATATCGGCTCCATCCTCCATTGCTAGCAAAAGTTTTAATAATATCTCTGGTGGATGCTGTAAATCCCCATCAATTACCCCCAAAATTTTTCCAGTACCTGCTTTCCAGCCGTGAATAACTGCTGTAGATAACCCCCTTTCATGCTGACGGCGAATTACCTGTAACTGTGGATAGTCCGACATCAGAGCCTGGGCGATTTCCCAGGTACGATCGGGACTATCGTCATCTACTACAATCAGTTCGTATTGGTTTGGTATTGCTTCATCGAGCAAATTGCTCAGGATTCTAATTAGCTCCCCGATGTTTCTACTCTCGTTATAGGTGGGAATCACCAAGGATAAGGAAGAATCACCAAGGTCAGATTCTTCTGGTTTTGTGTAGTCATTACTGGTATCCAAAGACATACTCTTTTGGTTGATGGGATTTTTTTTGGTTAATGGTGTTAGATGTTAGCTGTTAGGTTTTGGGTTAATGGTGTTAGTACTTAATGTCTAGCGCGCCTAATACCTAGTGCTATCAAGCCTATGGCATTAGTCATTAGTTTAGTGATTAGTCATTAGTTATCAGTCATTAGTCAAAATACGTAAGCATTCAGCTATCAGCTATCAGCTATCAGCTATCAGACCAATTAAAGTAGGGTGGGCAAAGTAGTATAATCTAGAATACTCACCCATAAGCAAACTGTTTTTGCCCACCCTACAAGCTATCAGCTATCAGTGCTATCAGACCAATTAAAGTAGGGTGGGCAAAGTAGTATAATCTAGAATACTCACCCATAAGCAAACTGTTTTTGCCCACCCTACAAGCTATCAGCCAAAGTATGACGGCTGACCGCTGACGGCACCTCAAGCAGCGTGCGCGTAGCGCATATGCTTACCAAAATACTAATGAGTAATGAGCAACGACTCCCCAATCAGGCTTGAGCGTAATGGTTTAGTAGTTGCTCTATTTAGTTGATCTATTTATAATCCTACAGTAGAATTATACTAATTTATTCAGGGTGTCAAGTAGTCAACCTCAAACCTGTCTATCAATCCTGGTCTTGCCCTGAATTTGAGGGTTCAATCCCATCTAATCACGGGGAAACTTCCCATAACTTTATGTAACTAACGTTATGTAAAGATTTCGTGATGTGTTTAGTGCCTCAAACTCTCTAGTTAACCAAAGGCTAGGGGAATTAGGCGGGGATTATGTAAAGATTATGTAAATTTTTAAGCTAATCAAATTATTTGCTTATTATTAAGGTTTAAGCTTATGAAGCTAAGTGTTGTAATACCCTGTTTTAACGAAGTCAACACAATTGCCAATGTTATTGACGCTGTCAAAGCATCTGCGGTTAAAGAGTGCGAAATTATTGTTGTCGATGACTACTCAACCGATGGCACTAGAGAGATTTTAGAGTCATCACTGGAATCCCAAATTGACCATGTTGTCTATCATCACAAGAATCGGGGTAAAGGAGCTGCGTTACGGACTGGGTTTGGCTTGGCTACTGGAGATATCGTAATCGTTCAAGATGCTGATTTAGAGTACGATCCCCAGGAATATCCCTTGTTAATGCAGCCGATTATTGATGGCAAAGCGGATGTGGTTTATGGCTCCCGTTTCGCTGGCGGTGGTCCCCATCGGGTAGTGTATTACTGGCATATGGTGGGCAATAAATTTTTAACCATGCTCTCCAATATGTTTACCAATATTAACCTTACCGATATGGAAACCTGCTATAAGGCATTCCGGCGTGAAATTATCCAATCTATCAAAATCGAAGAATCTCGGTTTGGCTTTGAACCGGAAATTACTGCTAAGGTTGCCAAAAAGAAATGCCGCATCTATGAAGTAGGAATATCTTACTATGGTCGCACTTACGAAGAAGGGAAAAAAATTGGCTGGAGGGATGGGTTTCGGGCAATATTCTGTATCTTAAAATACAATCTTTTTCATTAGGAAGTAGTTAAAAAATAACTTATCGGTTTTTAGCGTCTCGGGTGGCCAAAAACAGTTTGGTTGTAAGGTAAGCATTCAGCCGTCAGCTATCAGCTTAAGCGCTACTTGAGATGCTACTTGAGGTGCTATCAGCTAGCAGCTAATGGGCTACGCGCATTAGCTGAATGCTTACTAATCACTTACCAAATAGTCCCTGGATTTTTGGGTTACGGTAATGGATAATAGGAAATTGTCAAGTACCCATTACCCCAGAAGAGATAGGATAAGTAGTCCACCAGATTTGATATTACTCCCTTAATTAAATTACTATAAATTAACAATAAATTAATTAACTATAGCAATCCTAAATGAATTGTGATAATTTTTGATCCCATATTCCCTACTCCCTACTCCCTACTCCCTACTCCCTACTCCCTACTCCCTACTCCCTACTCCCTACTCCCTACTCCCTACTCCCTACTCCCTATTCCCTATTCCCTTTGAATAACTATGTTGGCTTTGCTCCCTCTGATTACCTTCACTGTTTTATTTCTCTTCATCTATCGTTACAATTATTGCTGGCGTAGTTCCCTATTGTGGGCAGCTATTACTTGGGGAGTCTTATTAACCTTTATTACTGAAGTTTTAAGTTTATTTAAGTTAATTACTTGGGGTTGGATCGCGGGAATCTGGGGTTTACTGAGTCTGACGTTGATTTTTGCCTACTTTCGGACTGTTAAACCAGGACGAGTCACCCTCACCCAAGATTCACAACATGGGATTGGGCAAAATGGGATTGGGCAAAGCTCACCCTCCACAAACGGGCAAAACCCAAGGGATAGGAATGACCAAATCTCTGGTTTTTTACTGGTCTTACTTGGAGGTATAGGATTTCTGGTCGCTATCGTAGGCTTAACTGCTATCGTTGCGCCTCCCAACACCTGGGATTCCATGACTTACCACATGAGTCGTGTGCTTCATTGGATGCAGCATCACAGTGTTGCCCATTATCCTACCCATATTCCCAGACAGCTTTACCAAAACCCTTGGGCTGAATTTACGATCATGCATTTTCAACTCCTGAGTGGGGGCGATCGCTTAGCTAATCTTGTCCAATGGTTCAGTATGATTGGTAGCGTGATTGGGGTATCTCTGATTGCTCAACAACTGGGAGCGACTATACGAGGACAGATTTTTGCTGCTGTCGTCGCTGCGACTATTCCGATGGGAATCCTACAAGGGTCAAGTACCCAGAATGATTATGTGGTTTCGTTCTGGGTGATTTGTTTGGCTTACTTTATTATTTTGACTCTCAAATCCAGAGTTAGCTGGATTAATATAGTAGGGGTTGGTGCTACCATGGGCATGGCTATTGTGACGAAAGCAACAGCCTATATTTATACATTCCCCTTATTTATCTGGTTTTCACTGATCATGATTAAGCGCCTAGGTTGGCGATGGTGGAAGCCAATTTTAGCGGTAGGGATTATTGTTATTTCAATTAATCTTGGTCACTATATCCGTAACTTCGACTTGTATGGCACTCCAATTGCTACGGCGTCAGAAGAACTACGATATACTAATGAAATTTTTACAACGTCAGTGTTAGTCTCCAATATTTTGAGAAATATTGGTCTTCACCTGGGAACACCGATTGGGATTATTAATGCTATCTCCAATAAGATAATTAATTTATTCCATCTGGTTTTAAGTGTAGATATTAGTGACCCCCGCACCACCTATACCGGAAAGTTTGGGATTCCTGGTGGCTTATCAACTCTGGGAATTAATGCTACAGAAAACAACACCAGCAACACCCTTCATCTAGTTTTAATTGTTTTCTCTATCATCGCTTGTTTCATCCAACGACAGGGTCGAAAGCAACGCTATATACTCAGTTATCTTGCTGTTATTATTAGCATATTTATACTATTTTGTTTCCTGTTGAAATGGCAATGGTGGAACAGTCGGCTTCATTTACCAATTTTCTTACTTTTTTCTGCAGTAGTCGGAATAGTATTGTCCCAAATTAAGCTACGTCAAGTTGCCAATGTTATAGCAGTGGTTCTGATCATCACATCATTACCATGGGCATTATCTGGTAGAGAACGACCTCTTGTCGGCGCTAACAGTATTTTAAACACTAGCCGTACTGAGCAATATTTTAACAGTAGGTCTCGAATCAGATTAGGTTACCTCGGTGCTATTGATGTTTTGAAAAGTAATAAATGTACAGATATTGGCATGTATTTAGGTGACAATGACTGGGAATACCCATTATGGATACTGTTACAACAACAGACTGATTCACCAGTGATAATTGAACATATAAATGTTAAGAATGCATCAGCCAGTAAGTCTGAACTTTCCACCAACAATAGCAAATTTATTCCTTGTGCAATTTTTTCAACTAAACCTGAACCTGATCAAACTAACCAAGGCGAGCAGATAACTTACCAAAATAGAAGTTATACCCAAGGCTGGTCAAAAGACAAGGTCAAAATTTTCCTTAGTCAAAAATAATCCTGATTTTCTCCGTAATTCTAAATTAGATTTTAAGCTATCAGCCGTCAGCCGTCAGCCGTCAGCCGTCAGCGGTCAGCCGTCAGCGGTCAGCCGTCAGCCTTAGCTGATAGCTGATAACTGATAGCTGATAGCTGATAGCTTAATTCATCTAGTTGATAGTAGTATGGCTGAGCTATGCTGGAAGCAAGTGTTTAATGACCCTCTTGATTAGCTGGATGAATTGGATATTTTCAGAACCCTTAAGGGTAGAAAAAATCACAGTTGCGATCGCGGATTTACCTACGTCATTGCGAGGCACAAAACTTGTACAACTATCCGATTTACATTATGATCGACAGCAGTTACCAGGAAATATCTTAGCTGACGCTATTGAAGCCGCTAATCAAGCTGAACCTGATCTAGTCGTCTTAACTGGCGACTACGTAACCAATAGCCCGACTCCTATTTATCTACTAGCGCGGCGATTGAAGTACCTGGAAAGTCGCCATGGAATCTATGCTATACTGGGTAACCATGATTTAGCCTGGCGTCATTCAAAAGCAACAATTACTCAGGCTCTAACTAAGATTGGTGTGAAGGTGTTGTGGAATGCGATCGCTTATCCGTTTGGAGCACAATTACCTCTAGTAGGACTTGCTGATTTTTGGTCTGGTGATTTCAATCCTGGTCCAGTGCTCAATCAACTTGACCCCAAAACACCCCGGATTGTCTTATCCCACAACCCTGATACTGCGGAGATATTACAGCGTTGGCGAGTGGATTTGCAGTTGTCTGGTCATACCCATGGTGGTCAGATTGTGATTCCAGGAATCGGACCTGCGCCAGCATTTTTGAAAACTATCCGGAAGTATATTCCTAGATCTGTGCAGCCCTGGATACCCTATTTGAAAGTATGTTCAAAAGTAACTAACCATTGGGAATGGTCCGAGGGTCTACATCGGATCGGTAGAAACCAGTTATATACTAATCGTGGTTTAGGAACTTATTGGCCAGGTCGTCTATTTTGTCCACCAGAAGTTACAGTAATTACGTTGAATTAAGAATGTAGAATTAAGAATTAAGAATGTAGAATTAAGAATGTAGAATTAAGAATTAAGAATGTAGAATGGGGAATTAGGTAAGCATTCAGCTGTGAGCCTAAAGCTCACGCTGCGCGAAGAGCTTATTTTATTCAAAAGCACCTCAAGTAGCGATGCAGAGGTGCGACCCGTGGCGAATTTAATTCGCCTACGGAAAACGCACCATTACGGTCTTGGGGGTTCCCCCCATGAGCGACTGCATCAAGACAGCGTGCCCGTAGTGCATAAGTTGATAACTGTCTGTTCGCGTAGGGCATTAGCTGATAGCTGAATACTTACGGAATTGCCAATTCTCAATTCTCAATTCTCAATTCTCAATTCTCAATTCTTAATTCTTAATTCCCAATTCTTAATTCTCAATTCTCAATTCTCAATTCTCAATTCTTAATTCTTAATTTTTAATTCTTAATTCTATAATTACGTTAGTAGGTAGCCAGTTTTTTGTTCAATGTAGTCTATTATCTTATGATAAATTTCTGGATATTTTTGTTCGCTAATAATGATGGGCATGGAACTGTCAGGTAACCAAAAGGTTAATCTCTGATTTGGGTAGTGACAAAAACTACTGATTTTGTTGAGGTCAAGGATATAATCATGACGCTCGTAATTGAATGTAATCCAAAAACCTGAAGGTGATCGTGCTGATAACTTTTGAATGTAGTTGACCACTCGTTGATAACCGTCTGGGTCATTTTGACGGTTGACAATAATGGGGATAGTACTATCGGGTAACCAGAAGGTTATTTTTCCGTTGGGACCATGGGTGAATGTACTAAGTCGGTCCAGATCAATGACATATTCTCGATGATCGTAATTAACTTTTATCCAGTAACTCACAAAACCTCCTTATTGAAATAATGGGTTGGTAATACTAGCAATTACCAATTCGATGGCCAAAGGCCAAGCTACGCGAACGATTCGAGTTAATCACTTTAGCAAAGGGAACAGGGAACAGGGAATAGGGAACAGGGAACAAAAATTATCACAATTCATTTAGGATTGCTCTTCTTATTGAGATTACTGGTTACTTGTTGTTAATTAACACTGGTTACTGGTTACTAGTTATTTATTAAAGGATAAATAGTTAACCAGGATAAGAAAAATTTAGAATTTAGAATTTAGAATTTAGAATTGGATTCTTAATTCTTAATTCTTAATTATTCATTCTTAATTCTTAATTATTCATTCTTAATTATTCATTCTTAATTCTTAATTATTAATTCTTCATTCTCTTAAGACTGTCCCTGAATTGAGCGAAAGTTGGAAGCCCCAACCGACACGAAGTAGATTGGGGTACTTCACTTTTGCCTAGGGGCTGATCAAGCTAAGTCATATTTCAGGGCTTTATTCCTCAGAGCCGGATAATTTCTGTGGAATCATGTTTTGATCGAGGGTAATTATCCGGCATGATGTCATTAATACCCTAATCTGCGACATTTGTGACATCACATACTCAAGAGCTTACTTCCGCAACGGATTGCTGGTTTTGGCTAGTACTGCCGTTAGTACTAGACTGTTTAACCTGTCCTTTGTCAATGGTAGCTTGCACAAATCCTACAAACAATGGATGGGGATGACTGGGACGGGAGCTAAATTCTGGGTGGAACTGAGTGGCAATAAAGAAGGGGTGTTGTTTCAATTCAATCATTTCCACGAGGCGACCATCGGGAGAAGTACCACTAATGACATAACCTGTTTCTAAAAATAGGTTGCGATAAGCATTATTAAATTCATACCGGTGGCGGTGGCGCTCATAAATGACTTCTTCTTGGTAGAGGGAAGATGCTAGAGTATTAGGTGCTATACGGCATGGGTATAGCCCTAAACGCATGGTACCGCCTAAATCCACTACATCTTGTTGCTCTGGCAATAGATGAATGACGGGATTCTTGATATCAGTGAAAAACTCGGCACTATGGGCATCTTCTAAGAGGGCTATGTGCTTTGCCCATTCAACTACAGAACACTGCATCCCTAAACATAAGCCCAGCAAGGGAATCTGATTTTCCCTAGCATACCGAATTGCCTCAATTTTGCCATCTACTCCCCGAATCCCAAAGCCTCCAGGAATAAGGATACCGTTAAAACCGTTTAGGAAGGGTTCAGGACCGTAAGCTTCTACATCCTCAGCACTAACCCAGTGTATTTTGATTTTGGTATCTTTTGCGATCGCAGCATGCTCCAAAGCTTCCACAACGGATAGATAGGCATCGGTTAGTTTGATATACTTACCAACAATGGCAATTTCAAGGTGGTGAGTGGGATGATGCAGACGCTCAACTAACCTCTGCCACTGGGTTAAATCTGGTTCCCGTTGCTCCATCTGGAATAACTCTAGGGTTTGCTGGGCCAGTCCTTCTTTTTCTAGCATTAGGGGGACTTCGTAGATACTGCTGGCGTCCTGTGCAGAAATAACTGACTCTACTGGTACATCACAGAATGCTGATATTTTATCTTTTAATCCGGGTGGCAAAGCGCGATCGCATCGGCAAATTAAAATATCTGGTTGAATCCCGATAGCACGCAATTCCTTTACGGAGTGCTGGGTTGGCTTGGTTTTTATTTCTCCAGCCGCAGGAATCCAAGGTAATAGGGTCAGGTGCATATAAAGTACGTTATTGCGCCCGACATCTTTACGGAATTGACGAATTGCTTCCAAAAACGGTAGGGATTCAATATCCCCCAATGTGCCACCAATTTCTGTAATCACTACATCAGGATTGGAATTTTTGGCAACTCGATGAATGCGCTGTTTTATTTCATTGGTAATGTGGGGAATCACCTGCACTGTGCCCCCCTGGTAATCACCGCGACGTTCTTTATTGATTACGGCTTGATAAATCGAGCCAGTGGTGACACTGTTGAGGCGAGAGACGGAGGTATCGGTGAAGCGTTCATAGTGACCTAAATCTAAATCTGTCTCAGCACCGTCTGATGTTACGAACACTTCTCCATGTTGGTAGGGACTCATGGTGCCCGGATCTACGTTAATATAGGGGTCTAGTTTAAGAATGGAAACGGAATAGTTCCGGGATTTGAGTAAACGTCCCAAGCTAGCAGCAACAATCCCCTTGCCAATACTGGATACAACGCCTCCAGTAATAAAGACAAACTTAGTCATAATAGTATTAATATAGTAGCGCGATAGAGATTTATCTGGTTCATTGTGCCATACTACACCAGAGTTGTTTGCTGCTGCTAAGCTATCAGTAATCAGCTATTAGCAATCAGCAATCAGCAATCAGTAATCAGCTATTAGCAATCAGCAATCATTAATCAGTAATCAGCAATCAGGAATCAGCAATCAGCAATTAGCAATCAGTAATCAGTAATCAGTAATCAGCTTATGGGTTAACTCACAGCGTCGAAGCCTGTGCCACGCGCTACCCGAACAGCTTATGGCTTAACTCACAGCGTCGAAGCCTGTGCCACGCTGACCGCTGACCGCTGACCGCTGACCGCTGACCGCTGACCGCTGACTGCTGACCACTGACCGCTGACTGCTGACCACTGACGGCTGACGGCTGATCGATGCACAACCCCTAGGATTCCTCATCCATTGGATTACCGAGGTCTAGATTACCGACATCAAAAACAATTATAAATTCGGCATCAGGCATTAATCGTTTCAGGGCCCATAAATGTCCCTCTGCATCCGACCGGTTTCGGAAGCGAGCAACGACTATCCGCTGCATTTCGGGTAACAGCCTAATGACCACCCACGGGTGAAGGCGTTCAGAATAACTCATAATCAAACTATCTCCTTGTGTAAGGGAGCCAGAGCTAGCCCGTGGATATTGCACTCTCGTTGGGCTAGCTCTTGACTCCGGGCGTCTCAGCGCCCACTTTTATATTATAGCATAAAAAAACTTATATTATAACATATTTGGAAAAGTTTTGTAAAAAACTGGTAGGGAATAGGGAATAGGGAGTAGGGAGTAGGGAGTAGGGAGTAGGGAACAGGGAACAGGGAACAGGGAATAGGGAATAGGGAAAAAATCCTGTGTACCTTGATAGCTTATAGTTATGAAAAACGCTGTATAGCATTTATAAATAGGTCATAAACAATAGACTTCGCGGCAGTTGTTGGGAACAGGGAATAGGGAACAGGGAACAGTGGACAAGAATTGACGTAAACACTATCATAAAAATACTTTTGCAAGAGGTCTAATCTGGCTAATTTCTCATAACATCAAAAACCCTTCGGAGCTTATTGATACAGTCGCTAATGAGGGGACACCCAAGACCTCGCTGCATGGCTCTTTCCTACGATTCCCGATTCCCGATTCCCGATTCCCGATTCCCGATTCCCGATTCCCGATTCCCTGCCCCCTAAAACATTGAAAAACTACTTTACTTATTGCTATGGGTCTATTATTCTGTTTATTAGCTACTTTATCCACTTCAATCATCCTTGGATACGTTAATCCTGTCAGTGGGCAAAGTGCATTTACAGCAATTTTCGCCCCCCTAGCCCCCCAACTTTGGGGGGAAATTGAGTTAAAGTCCCCCATAATTGATACGGCTGGCGAAATTAATATTTGTTTACAAAAGGATGAGCAGATGTGGAAAAGATCCTTTGTTCGTAGTTGGTTTGGGAGTTACAGTTGAAACAATTGTATCAGTTATCAAACTGAGGAGTT
>NZ_JAAHHW010000350.1 GCF_010692325.1 Moorena sp. SIO3I8
CTAGGTTTTTGACTAAAAAACTAGTAACTGTTTGCCAATATAAAAGTCTTAAATTAGCTACTCTTTCCGTTTTAGCTTGACTGGCATATAAACTTTTTTTTTCGTGTTATGTTGAGTTTTTTCAGGAATCTACTCAAGGTAGTTAGGTGTACAGTAATTTGTTTATCTTTTTCAAGTATTTCCACCATTTCCGAGAGAGTTAATGATGGATGATCTGACAACATAGATTTGATAAATTCCGTGAATGGTTCTAATTTAGATGCTCGGTTATTCCCTTGTTTGCCCGGTGATATATTTCCAGTTTCTTTGAATTTTTTAATAATTCTAAATACAAAATTGCGACTCACTTTAACCCTTTTAGCTAAACGGGTCATTGAGCCTTGGCCAAAGGCCACGCTACGCGAACACAGTCTAGATAAGCTGTGATAAGTTTCGGTCTTATATCAACAGAATAGGCTTTCATAATTGGAGTTTTATAATAGTTATTATATTATACTCTATTTAAGCGCAAACCGCTATATTTCCTGTCGTTTTACGGATGTGGATGAGCTCACTGAGTTTTTGACTTATAGCCAAATGGAAATGATTCAGCTTTCTCGTGGTTCGTTCCAGAGTGAGTTTTTGGCTACCCAGATTGGTGATTTATATTTCACACGTATTAGCGCCAATCAATCGGTTCAAGCAATAGGTCCGAAACAGCAGGGATATTTAACTTTTTCGTTGGTTTGGGCCGCCAGTTGAATTAAACAACTAGGGATTAGAGATAGGATGTCAAAGTTTGGTATTGCTTTGGCATCTTATTGCACAAAAAAGAGCAATAACTTGATAGGGTAAACAAGGCACAGAAAAGCTATTAGGTATATTGAATGAATTGGAACCGTATTTGGAAAATAGGGGTAGCAGTTGCGATCGCACTAGTTTTGGCTATCGTTGCCTACCTGGTGATAGCACAACAGAATCGACCCATTCCCGATATAGGCTCTACAGGCACCAGTAACCCGGAGCCAGAGGTTGTTGACTCAGATACAGAGCCTTTTACTCTACAACTGCTCCATGCTTCAGATTTTGAGGCCGGACTAGCCGCATTGGAAGATGCTCCTCGGTTTTCCGCCGTCCTGAATGCCCTCAAAGAGGACTACCCCAATACCCTTGTCCTCTCCTCTGGAGACAACTACATTCCCAGTCCGTTCCTGTTTGCTGGCAGCGACCCTAGGTTGAACGAGACCCCTGTCGGAGAAGCTAGTATTGGTCACGCCAATATCGAAATCCACAATCAACTGGGTATCCAAGCTTCCACCTTTGGGAATCACGATTTCGATCTCGGCAGCAAGGAAGTGCGGGATATCATTCAACCAGATGGAGCTTACCGTGGGGCGCTGTTTCCCTATCTCAGTTCCAACCTGGATTTTACCACAGACCCTAACCTCTCAAGCCTGATCACGGCAAACGGTCAAGAAGTCAGTACTATTCCGGCAGGACAGGTTGCAGGGACTGCAGTGATTACCGTCAATGGTGATAAAATTGGTATTGTGGGAGCAAGCACACCCCTTCTACCTACCATCTCTTCCTCTGATGGAGTGACGGTGTTCCCGGAAAATCCCACAGACTATGACGCCCTGGCTGCTACA
>NZ_JAAHHW010000351.1 GCF_010692325.1 Moorena sp. SIO3I8
TCTGCTCCATCGATCTGCATCACCGTCGGAATAATAAATTTATCAGTTAAAGTACGACGATTAGGAAACAGCGTAAAGTTTAGCTCTGTATCGGATAAAGCATTGATAAGTGTACTTTTACCGACTCCCGTCAACCCAACTAAAATAAACAAGGGCTGTTCAACAAGCGGCAGCCAGCCATCAACCGCTGATAATCCGTATCTAATCCCAGAGCTCAACTCTATAGACTCTATAGACTCAGTTTGTTTTTGGTTTAACGGCATTATTAGTAAACTGTTCTAGACCTAAGCATTCTTCACTCAAAGTGAAAAGATTATTCACAATTATCAAAAGCCAAACATTGATTAACTATGTGGGGCAATTCGTTGTCAATATCAATACCAGTCCCTCGTTTAGCCAGCACTTTAACCTCCTTGAGAATGCAATTCATGAAAACCCTATTATTGCTCAATCCCTCTTGACCAATTTGTTCCAGAGCTAACTCAACTGAAGCTCTGCCCGATTGCATTCCTAAAGCTAAGTTATTTTTGTTGGTCAAACTAGCAATATCTAAACTTTGGTAAAGCATCGGATCTTTAGCAATTGCTTTGACGTGAACCCCAGCATAGTGAGTGAACGCATTTTTTCCCATAATGGGTAAAATAGGCGGAATTGAAATATGGGAATATTCACTCACAATATGGTATAGATCCTTAAGATAGTTAAACTCCCAAGGCAATTCTGATTCAACCATCTCGCCCAAATTGACCAACAATGTTGCTAAATCAACAATACCAGCACGTTCTCCTAACCCCATCACAGTTACATCGATAATGTCTGCTCCAGCCTGGTAAGCATCAAGAGCATTAGCCAGTGCTAAACTTCTATCATTGTGACAATGAACAGCAATTTTAGGATATAGCTGTTGTCCAGCTAGTTTTTCCTTCAAAGTTTTGACAAAATACGAGTAACTGCGATCGTTCTTAAATGGAGTAGCATATCCTGTTGTGTCTGCGATGCTAATAATATCTGCGCCTGCTTGTACCGCAGCGCTTGCTACTTCAATAACTTGTTCGATTGAGGTACGTGTCGTATCTTCTGGTGTATAGCGAATTAATAGGTTTGGGTTTTGTGCTTTGGCATAGCCAATAACTTCCACCACTTGCTCAATGGCATTTTCGATTGTAATTTGGTAGTCACGCTCTAAACGGTGATTGGCAACACTCAGGAAGATACCCAAAAAATCGATTTTACAATCTAATGCTTTTTGAACATGATCGATGCGACAAAGAGAGTGAGCACCAATCTTAGCATTCAATCCCGCATTAGAAACCAAGGCTAGAGCTTCACAAATTTCAGGACTAACAGCAGGATTTCCTACTTCAATAATATCAATACCAATTCGATCTAAAAGTTGAGCAATTAATAACTTGGTTTCAGGGGAAAAATAAACACCAGGAGTTTGTTCTCCTTCTCTTAGGGTAGAGTCAAGAATCTGCAACATTACGTGACAAAATCTCCTTTTCTGGTAATTAACTAAGCTTAGTCAAAACTTGCTTCCAGGCTTGAGGGCATCATAGAATTAAATGCAGTCGTTTTCAAGATTAGCATGGAAAATCAGTTTACCACTACTGGAGTCAGTGGCAAA
>NZ_JAAHHW010000352.1 GCF_010692325.1 Moorena sp. SIO3I8
GAAAGACACCATGGGTGTACCACAAGCCATACTCTCTTGCAGCACCACGGGAAGATTGTCGGCACGGGTGGGGAAAAGAAACAAATCAGCAGCAGAATAGGCAATGGCTTTAAAGTGATCATTGCTGGCATAACCAAGATTTAATGCTGGGATGCCAACAGTCTCAGCAATTGTTTCGCCACCACTACCAAAGGTTAGCACTATAGTTTCCGCCTTGATAGACTGGGGTAGACTTTGCAACGCTTTCAACAGCAAATCGCCCCCCTTGCGCTTCTCGGCTAAGTTTGTGGCGGCAAACATTAGAACTGTTTTGCCCGTGGGAATGTTGAGTACAGATTTGCACTGTTGGGATTCGAGGGGCTGATAGACTTCAGTATTAATACCATTTGGAATATGGTGAATCCCAAAGCGGTTGAGCATACTTTGCTGAGCTTGCTCACAAAGCCAGCGACTGGGAGTAACAATTGTTAAGTTTGAGTGACTATAAGCCCAGTTTTTTAGCTTCCACTCTATATGAGTATTATCTTTTGGAATAGCTGGGTAAATATTTAGATCGGGACATTTTCCACAACCACGTTTCCAGCGATCGCAGTCATAGCTATAGGCACAATGTCCAGTAAAGCTCCACATATCATGGAAGGTAAACACAGCAGGTTTACGTTTAGTTAATGAAGGGATTGCTAGATAGTTAAAGTATCCACGACTGCCACCATGAAGCACATGAAAATTGAGTACATCGGCGTTTTTATAAAAGCTGTGCTTAGGAATCGTAAAGGTGCCCAGTTTATTAATATAGTAAAGTCCTAGTTGTTGGGTAATCGGGGCAGTTAGTTTATCTAGAATGGCTAAACGGGCAGCATAATCTACACGATCACTAATCGTTTTGGGTCTCCAGACTAACAAGCGTGAGTCTGCGCCTTGACCGAGCAAACCTTGATGGAGTCGGTAGCCTGCGATCGCGGCTCCCCCAGAAAGATCAGATTGATTGATATGTAGGACTTTCATGGTGCTCGGTAATGATTCCAGGTACTTCAACGTTGTTGATTGCTGCTCTTAACTCCTGCTCGTGTTCCAACCTACCAGCTGCATAATTTTCATAGAAAAGCTTGGAAGTAATCTGGTCTCCAAAGCCAACAATACTGGGAACATTAAACAGTAGCTTTAGGGAGACACAAGCTGTACTGACAGCAAACACCCTGGGTTGATTATTGACCCTTGAATCTAGGGGTATAAAAGCTTCGGCAAAAAATACCTCAAACGGTAGAAAAAAGAGGTCTGGTTCTGATAATATTATTATTTTATCAAACAATTCAGATAGGGCATCCTCCAACTTCTGGAGTTTAACATTGTCATCTCTAGGATGGGGTTTTATCACCAGTACTGTGTTTGGCTCTATACCTTCAGTGATCAGGAATTCACGGTAAGCAGCAATTTCATTTTCCAGAGACATTCTACGAGCCTCAGAGAAATTTGAAGTGAGTAGGATTGAAACTGGAGACTCACCAATCTTATTGCGAAACTGAAGAACATATTCTGGATTTACCAAACCCCTGAGCTTTTGAAACGTTTCGAGAAGCCACACTTTATTTAATGTGACAGTTTTCATAGGAGGGGATTCCCCAAACG
>NZ_JAAHHW010000353.1 GCF_010692325.1 Moorena sp. SIO3I8
GTTGTTACCGGGATTACTCACCCAAGTCCCAGGGTTTACCAATGACCTAATCCTATCTGATCAGATGGCTGACCCCAACGCCCTCTATATTCTGTGGTCGGGTGCCAATGATTACCGGAGTGTAGACCCTCCTAATCCTACTCAGGTCGTGGGCAATATACCTGATTGACTGACAAAAGTTATTCCGGAACATATTGGTACGTTAGTACTTTGAACTCTAGCCTATAAATTCGTTTCTCGTGTTGTTTGCGCGATGCCATAACAGGGTCAGGATCACGGTTGGAGGTGAAACTGACGTGACGAATCAGTCGCCATCCGTTTAACAGAGCAGTTTTGACCCAATCCCAGCCGATGCGGAAATAGCTGTTGCCACGAAACCAATGGGTGTCAACCCACCGTCGTTTCCCCGTTTCCACAACCAATGTGCCTTGTGCCGTAACATAGAGTGTAGCCAATGCCAAGATGAACCAAAGTCTCGAAAGGGCACATACACAGCGAATCTCAGACTTCTGGATGTTCCAGCCGTTAGACTGGTCGTCCAAAAAAGCCTCTTCAATATCGAATCTTAATCCGTATTCATAGAATGTTTGTAAGGTGGTCGGTTCATCACTGACGATGGCCCAAAACTCACCATTGATGTTGTTGCGCCCAAAGGCTATGTGGACCGAGCCATACCATTGGTCTTTATGCAATCCCACGTTGTGAAAACACAGTGCTTCGCCCCGTTTGAAGTGAAACTGTTTAAGTTGACACCAACCTTTGCCAGTGCGCCAAATCCAAGCATCCTTTTTCAAACGGATACGATAATGCCAATGCCATTGCGCCACTCAGGGCTTGAATTAAATCCTTATGGACAAACCCTCGATCAGCCAATAAGACAATTTTTACGTCTTTGGGTAGGCACCGAGCTGCCTGATCCAACACGTCTCGGTAGTCCTTGAATGAGACCATCGCACTACTGTGATGAAGCACTCGCCAAGCCACCGGCAAGGCACGACCCCGATAAACCACTGCCACAAGGGAGCTGGCAATACTCATCCCAGAACAATGACGTATCCAAGCTCAAGTAAAGACACTCCTGTTGCCAGTCCGCCCGTTGCTTGGATCAATGGTTTATACAGTCGATGTATATTGATACGAGGGTTATTGAGCCATCGACGAACCCGTCTGTGCTTACTGTGAGCATACTTTCGGAGGCAGGGCAGATAGGATATCCAGCGGGTCAGATTAACTTCACCACTATGGATCAAGGCCACCACCATCCATATACAGACCGTTAGGTGAGCTTTGTGTGCCCAGGGACTGGCAAGACCTACGCCAGGTATTCAGGGCATTGTAGAGGCGGGAGTTTTTTTTCACAGCGTTCTTATGGTTTTGAGTGGCATCGCGCATCTTAGAACGCTGGCTCCCACTCAGATTTTTTTAATCCCTCAAGCATCCATCTGACAAACAGTTTGACAAAACAGTGACCGCCTTTTGTCAGTCAGTCAGGTGGCCAAGGGTAACAGAGCCCGATTCGCTAACAGTGGTAATGGGTCTTGCTCCCACAAGCGAATTACTCGATAACGATGCCAGGTGTTAGTATCCCTAAACTCATTAGTAAATACCATCTGTGAGGTC
>NZ_JAAHHW010000354.1 GCF_010692325.1 Moorena sp. SIO3I8
ACGTCAAAGTGAACTCTCCCAAAGAACGTTTTGATATTGATGGCAACAATGGTATAGATTTCGTCAAGGCTTCACTTACAGGCACTTATGAGCGCACCTTTAGTCGCAATACTAATCTGACGTTAGTGGAAATTAATCAAAGTGCTGTTAAATTATTAGGAGATACTTTAATTGACAACTTAGGTAATGATGTTCGCTACGGCACGATCTGGAATGATGAACTCCGTGGCACTAACAGCAATGACAAAATTTATGGCAGCCTAGGTAATGATTCCCTCTATGGATTTGATGGGAATGACATTTTAGAAGCTGGTCAAGGTGATGATAAGCTATATGGGAACTCTGGTAGCGACAAACTCCATGGCAGCTTTGGTAATGACACTCTTAAGGGTGGCTCGGGCAAGGACATGATGTATGGTGGCTCTGGTCAAGACATGATGTATGGGGGCACTGGTAATGACACAATGTATGGAGGCATTGATGATGATACCATCCAGGGTGGCTCGGGTAACGATTTCATAGCTGGGGATGCTGATCACCAAAACAACAATGTTAGTGTTTACCGTGGGCATCAATATCTCCTAACTTCTGTTGCTGGCACCTGGGACGAAGCTCAAGCTGAGGCAAAGCGTTTAGGTGGTAACCTGGTAACGATTAATGATGCTGCTGAGCAAACATGGCTGTTTAACAAATTTGGTTCTAAGGAACTGTTTTGGATTGGCTTAACTGACAGCTCAAGAGAAGGTAATTGGAAGTGGGTCAGTGGTGAGTCAGCAACTTATCGCAATTGGTCTCCAGGAGAACCCAACAACTCCACAATCTATGGAAGTCAACCAGAAGGTGAAGACTATGCCGTCATGGGTTGGGGCGATCGCGCCTGGAATGATTTAAGCGATCGCGATCCTTGGCATAATAATCTGCGAGGCGTGATTGAGATCAATCAGCCCAGTACTAAAGATACCATAATTGGTGGAGATGACATTATTACTGGTGGTCGCGGTAGTGATACCTTAGTAGGTGGCAGTGGCGCAGATAAATTTGTGTTCAAACGGAATGAGAGTTTGTTAACCGGTGAGTTTGATGTCATCAAAGACTTTGAAGTGGGTGTCGATAAATTTGAATTCCAAGGCTGGGGTAATAATATTAATGCCTCCAGGTGGTTCAATAATGAAATATCCCAACGTGGGATTATTGATACTCAAGATGGTGCTCTTTTCCGTTCTGATTATGGTGGAACTGTTCTGTTTAAAGATGTGAGTGTAGTAGATCTCAGCTACTCTGACTTTAGATTTAGCTAACCCCCAATTCTAGAAGAAGCTGAGTGCTCAGTACTCAGTACTCAGTACTCAGTGCTGAGCGTACGTCATTGCTGATAAATAAATGAAAAGAAGTGATTGCCTGTTTTCTCGTCCAAAAACAATCAGCCAAAATGGCGATACTTTTGGAAGATAGTTATTTATGATAGTGGTGGGCTTTATGCTTTCCATCAAAAGCTCAGATCTGGCTTTGGGTAAAGAGGGTGGTAGCCCAATCCATGGTCGGTTAAGCAAGGGTCAACTGTCAACAGCAAAGTAGGTCAACTA
>NZ_JAAHHW010000355.1 GCF_010692325.1 Moorena sp. SIO3I8
TAGGTGGGGTTAGCGAGACCAACAAAAAACACTACCTTTTCTTATTCTTTTGGCAATTCTAGATTAATCATATTTGTGTTAATATAATTTAATAGCCTCTAGAGTGGGGTGTGACTAGACCATGGGTAAAAAAAGCCAAAGAAAAACTAAAAAATCTCAACCTCAACCTCTGATTCGTACAGATGTGTGGCGTTTAGTTACTACTCCCGAACAGAAAGAGATGATGTTGATGACGGTAACCTGCTACCGTAAATATCTTTTACCTTTAGTTTTGATTGTGAATGCACAATGGTCTAATTTAGCCCCTCTAAGTAGCTTAGAATTAGTTTTGGCTGTGGAAAAAATGATTCATGTTACCACAGCTAACCCAAATCCCAAACATAGTTATTATCAGAAAATTGTCAACAAATATCCAGATCACCGTAAGTTTCCCAGCTATTTAAGAAGAGCAGCCATAGCTGAAGCAATTGGCATTGTTTCTAGTTTTCAAACCCGTTATCGTTCTTGGCAGTCGGGAAATCGTAAAAAACGTACAGCTAAAGCACCAAGACTAACAGCAATGTGTAAAACTTACCCGGCTTTGTATAAAGGTCAACAAATTTTATACGGTAAGGATTATCAAACTGTTGCTCTCAAGGTGTGGTCGGGAAAAGATTGGATTTGGTTAACTAATATAGGAGTAAAAAATCACGGAAATAATCGGCATTTAGTTGAGGGCAACAAATTAAAGTCACCTTCTTTAGTGGTGAATAAAACTAAATGTCAGCTCTCAATGCCAGTTCAAATAAAACCAGTAAAAAGAGAAGAAACCGATTATGTTTGTAGTGTTGACTTAGGGATAAATAATGCAGCAACGGCTGCTATCGTCGGGCGGGATGGTACTGTAAAGGCGAGGACTTTTATTAATCCAGCCAGAGACATAGACTATCGCAACAAACGACGAATGATGATAGCCAAAAAAGCTAAACAAACCAGTAATTTAACTGGTCAAACATTACCGAAAGGGTTTTGTGGTGGACTTAACCGCAAGTCAGCTAATCAAAATCTAGAGATTTCTCGAAAAGTAGCCAGACAAATTGTTCAATTCGCCAAGGTGCATGGCGTCAAGGTAATGGTCTTAGAAAATCTCTGGGGATGGAAAGCAAAAGCTGGGAAAAAAAGGTCATTAATGAAACAAAAATTTCACTTATGGTGTCACCGAAAAATTGTCGAAATAATCACAGATAAATGGACAGAATTAGGTGGAAAAGTTCAGACAGTTAATCCTAAATATACCAGTGCGGTAGCCTTTGATGGAAGTGGAAAAGTTAGACGAAGCCAAACAAATTATTCCCTAGCAAAATTCAAGAGTGGAAAACAATATCACGCGGATTTAAACGCTAGTTATAACATCGGTGCTAGATATTGGTATTGCTTAATAGTAGGGGATAAAAACTTTTCTAGGGTGTACGACAGCAAAAGTTCTGACGGCACATTGAGAACGCCAATTGTCCTGGGGACGTTAAGAAATTTAGCTGTTCAAGAGCGAATGAATCCCCATCCATAATCTTTGATTTGGATGGGGTGCGTTCAA
>NZ_JAAHHW010000356.1 GCF_010692325.1 Moorena sp. SIO3I8
ACACCGAATTAAGCACAGAACCAATTCGGGCAGATGCCTTGTTTTTTGTGCGAGTTGCTGATGCTATTTTGCATTTGGAATTTCAAACCTTACCCCAATCTGAACCTCCCTTACCCCTGCGGATGCTGGATTATTGGGTGAGGTTATATCGTCAGTATCGCTGTGATATTGAACAGGTAATAATATTCCTAAAACCAACCCGATTAGCCGGAGTATTTGTCAATCAATTTACCGAGATAAACCTATCCTTCCGCTATCGGGTGATTCGGATTTGGGAATGTGATCCACAACCGTTACTAACAACACCGGGGTTACTACCCTTGGCTGTGTTAGCACAAACTGAAGTGCCAGAAACCTTGCTATCCCAGGTAGCAGCCAGAATCGATATGATTGAAGATAGACAACAGCAGCGTAACCTATCTGCTTGCGTGCAACTGTTGGCTGGGGTGAAATTTGATGAGCAGTTAATTCAAGCCTATTTTCGGGAGGATATGATGCAAGAGTCGGTAGTTTATCAACGAATTATTCGCCAAGGATTAGAACAGGGATTAGAGCAAGGATTAGAACAAGGATTAGAACAAGGATTAGAAAAAGGAAAGCGCAATGAGCTTAATTTAATTATCCGTCAAATTAACCGTCGCCTAGGTGAAATCAATCCCCAATTACAAAATCAAATTGAGAAGTTATCCTTTGACCAGTTGGAGGATTTAGGAGAAGCTTTATTAGATTTTGAAACCGAAGTGGATTTGACCAATTGGTTGAACCAGTTTAGGGATAAGTAAAATCCGGTTAGGTGTAGCACTCAAAAGCAGTGCTATCAAGATCTGATTGAGTGGGTTTGGATTTGCCTTACCCACTCTACTATTGCCCAAAAATCCAGATAATTCTTGTTCCCCCCTTTTTTAAGGGGGGTTAGGGGGGATCTATATATTTAACTGAAGTAAGTCACTCCCGATTGCTTTTTTAAGGGGGGTTAGGGGGGATCTATATATTTAACTGAAGTAAGTCACTCCCGATTGCTTTTTTAAGGGGGGTTAGGGGGGATCTATATATTTAACTGAATTTAATCCCTCCCGATTGTAGCGAAAAAACTCTTAAAGTTATTAACTAAATCAAAAGTAACATTATGGCTAATAACTGTGATAAAATAGAATAATATTCCCCAACAATAGCCATAAGTTTCCCTGGTTTTTATCCCCCGATATACCGTTAATGATTGTCGGGATTTACTGGGATTTAAAGAGTTAGTTAAGTAGCCGATATTTCCGACATACCTTTCCCTGGGTTGATTGAAGATGATTTGGGATAGGTTCGAGTCGTCGAATTTGTGGCTAGAAACACTGCTTTCGATTAGTTAACCAGATGTGTAATGACTTACGACAGTACCCTAAAATATTTAGTTGAACAATATCCCCAAGCCTTTACCCGTTGGTTGTTTAACCAAGAACCAGCAGAGGATATCGAAATTCTCAACACCGAATTAAGCACAGAACCAATTCGGGCAGATGCCTTGTTTTTTGTGCGAGTTGCTGATGCTATTTTGCATTTGGAATTTCAAACCTTACCCC
>NZ_JAAHHW010000357.1 GCF_010692325.1 Moorena sp. SIO3I8
CTTGGGTATTGGCTTCCAGATTAGGAAGCTTCTCGGTACCTATACTGACACCGCCGGTTTTTCAGTATTCTTGGCTTCATCCGGCAACGTTCTGAACCGTTGAGGAACTTGCAGGTTTTTCGAGTCACCAACGCTAGCTAGGCGGAACTGCCAATCAGAGACTTGCTCGTAGCTGAGATGTTTGGTGTCAACACTCGCGGTCCAGAATCCTGCAAAAAGGGCTGGGTCGTCAAACCGCAGAAGACCGGATTTACGAATTATTTCGCCCTGTGGCGTTCCCAAGATCGGAGAAATCACAAAGGGACTGATTTGAAATACCATTGAAGGGTTAATCGCTTTGACTTCATCATAGATTTCCCAAAGCGCTTCCTCTAGCCGTAACATACTCTCATCGTCATCATCAGGAAGCCCAATGATCATGTGATATACGATCATGGGAATACCAGCTCGCACAACCGTTTTCACAATTCGTTTGTGTTGCTGCCAGGGCAGTAACTTGGCATAAGCTTCCCGTCCAAATACAGGACGCTCGGCAGGAAGACCACCAGCGAGAGTTCCTTTTTGCCCATCCCAATGATAGAGGGCGTTGATCAGTTCTTCATCGGGGGTCAAATCTGTGCTGTCATAGTTGCGCCCACGCCCTAGAGTCATCTTCCTTAGCTCCAGACCATTGGGCCAAAGAATGGTTAAATCCATTTCCCGCAACCCTTTCATAATATCGAGCACTTCTTGTCGCCCATCGGGGAAAATCACCCGCCCCAGGAATTGATCGGAAACGCTTACTACGGATTTTGCTCCTGCTTGACGCTGTATATCCAGCCACTCCAGCACCCGTTTAGGAGTCATTCTGCGATACCCCGTACCATAAGTGGGGGTTTGACAAAAGTCACAGTGGCGATCGCAACCTATATCTGGAAATATGGAACCAATGGGTTTTAAATGCTCGGGAAACGGATCCATCCAATATTGTGTTCCCAAGCACTGTCTGGCCACATCCAAAGATGGTAAGGGCCAGTCTTCGGGATGCAATGGTTTATTACTGTTAGGATATTGAGTCCCGTCAGCTAAGACCACACCAGTGAGTGATTCTTTGGGACCTTTTCCTAACAGATAATTAAATAAAGCCCAATTAGCAGCGCCGGATTTGTCCTTAACCACTACTGAAGCACCGTTGCGAAGGTATATTTGGGGGTCAGCAAAGGGATCGGAACCACCCACAACCACTGGCTTACCTTTACTGGCCAGGTGCTTTAGCACCATCATTGCTATTTCCCGGTATAGTGTGAAGTTAACTGTAATGCACCAAACTTCACAGCTTTCAGGATCGACACTCTCTATCTCAACACCAACATAATTCTTAGTCAGTTCAATGCCTTTCCAGGCTATCCGTCCGTAATTCTCTTGGTAATCCCCGTCTCTGAGGTTAATAAATTTAGTTTCAAAGCCTCCTGCTTCAAGACTGGATAGTAATATTTGTTTACTAACAATTGGTTCCCATTTGCGCAGGGAATAAAAATCGTTCCCATCGGGGTCAGATAGCTTAAGTTGAGGCAATTCAAC
>NZ_JAAHHW010000358.1 GCF_010692325.1 Moorena sp. SIO3I8
TAAGGACATCGTTGACTATTGCCGTAGACCCAGTGCAAATTACCGGTCGCTTCTATGGCTTGGTTACCATTATTAAGCGGGAGACACTTGAAAGCGATCGCTTTCAAGTGTCTCACTTTAATAAAGAGTTCATGATTGATGGCACAGAAAGGCTGATCAATCGACCGAAGGATAAGGAAGACCGCAAAACCTACTATAGTGGCTTGAAATTAGCCCACACAGTCAAAAATAACCTGTTGAGCGTTCGGGGTGGCAAGGTGTTATTTTTGAGCGACACCTACTATGGCTTGAAGCACGATTTGAAGATTGCAGATGAGGAGGGCTATCGGTTTCCTATTGGGAGCACCCAATGGCCACGATACTGGGTTCGGTGGATTTGCGCCAAGGGGGGTCAACATCAAGCAACCGAAGAAGAAGCAACCGTTAGCAGAACTGAGCGATGAACAAAAACAGGAGAATCGACAAAGAACGAAGGTTCGTGTGGAAGTGGAACACCAAATTGGGGGTATCAAACGATCTCAGATTGTGGTGCAGAAATTTCGGATAGGGGTTGACCAATACATATATGATGTGATGGAGACAGCTTGTGGGCTTCATAATTTCCGACTCACCCACCGTCAAACAAAAGTTACTAACCACCTGTTAGTTTCCTAATTCCAAACCAAAGGGCAAGAATCGATTCCTTGAGTTTTCTGCACTATTTCCGATAAGGTTTAGTAATTCAAGTTGTCCTAAGCAACTCTTCCTATTCTACAGTTAGCTTGAATCTGCCTATTCTTTTTCTGAACATAAATTATATCTTTCTGGTCTCTTTTTTCATTTTTTTGTCCTGAAAATTTGGAGTTACTTTATGCAATTTGAGTCAACGATTGTTGTTAATGTTCAGCCAGAAAATATTTTCAATATATATTCACATGTTGAGCATTGGTCAGAGTGGGATCCTGACACAATTTCTGCTCATATTCATGGAGATTTCACTCCAAATACAGTGATTGATTTGCAACCTCAAACTGGGGGGCACGTCAAAATTCGAATAGTTGAAGTAACCAATAATCAGTCATTTATTACTGAATCTAGGTTGGTATTTTGCGCTATCCGTTTTGAACACTTGCTCCAGCCACTTGAAGAGCAAACACTTGTCACGCATAGAATGATTTTCTCTGGACTGTTCAAGTTATTTTTTTATTTTATCCTTGGCAATCAATTGAAGAAAGCATTACCTCAAACCCTATCTGCCTTAAAGCAATTTGCAGAACATGGTTTGATAGACTGTGGCGACTCGAAAATTAAATAAACGGCGAATTTCCACCCGATAAACTTTGAGCGCTGCTTAATACGCTTCCCGTCAACGAATTTCTCGTCAATCAGCCTGTCGGAGGCTCCTACCTCATCTTTCACTATGTAATCCGGACCTGGCCCTGGATCCTAGTAGCCCTAGCCGCAATGGTAATCTATCCAGATTTGGCAGACCGGGAATTGGGGTATCCCAAACTAATGCTAGACTTTTTGCCACGAGGGATGCTGGGGATAGTGGTAACTTCACTAATTGCGGCATTTA
>NZ_JAAHHW010000359.1 GCF_010692325.1 Moorena sp. SIO3I8
ATTCTAATTTCCAAAGCTCCTTATGGAAAATTTAAAAGCTTAACGGCTGAGATACTAGCAGAAGAGTTAGGTGAAGGAGATCATGAGAATAATCATCTCCAACTATGGGATAACTATCTGTTAAGTATTGGTATAAATCAAGATTTATTTGAAAACTGTCTTAGCGAAGAAAATAAGAGTTTGCTGGATGAAATAAAGCAACTAACATTAAACAAGCCTACCACCTATGTTATTGGATTATGTGGTATGGGTGGAGAGTGCCTTTGCCAAGTTTATCTGTCTACTATGTACAAATATCTTGTCAAAAACCCATATATCCAAGAAAACAAACACACCATTGATTGGGATTTTTGGAACTTTCATGTTGGTGAAGCTGATATTATCCATCGTCAAAAGGTCAGAGATGCCATTAATGAGATAGTTGATGCCGACCCATCTACCGTAGATGATTTAACCGCTGGCTATCAGAAAGCCAAACATAATTGGGATACATTTTGGAAGAATAACTACAAATTAGCCATGACTAAGCAGATGGCAGCTGTAAATTGAGTGAATAATTGAGTGAATAACTGAGTGGCATAGAAGTAAGTAGAGTTCATCAATCAAATCATTCTACTGCTTCAAAATATCGAATCCTCACAAATTGACCCGATATTTATTATAGCAGTTGGCAATTTAATCAGGTACTCCTGAAAACCCTGAACGACACACAGGACAAGGAAAAGCAAAAAAGCCGATGCCTGATAGCTCACTGCTAACTGCTATATTATTTTGACTCAAAATGAAACAAAAATCAGAAATGAAGCATTCTCTTGAAGCTTTGGAGAAACATGGCCAAACCACAGCTTCATCTACATTAGGCTTGTGGGATTCTATTCGAGCAGATTTTGAGGCTGTGTTTGAGAAAGATCCTGCTGCATGCTCTTGGCTTGAGGTGTTAACTTGCTATCCAGGCTTACAGGCAGTTACGGTTCATCGCTTTGCTCATATCTTATATCGCCACCGTTTATTTTGGCTGTCTCGCTTCGTATCCTACATTGTCCGTTGGCTAACAGGAATTGATATTCATCCAGGTGCTACCCTTGGTCAGGGCATATTTATTGATCACGGTGCAGGTGTAGTAATTGGGCAAACCGCCATCGTTGGAGATGGAACCTTAATTTATCAAGGCGTTACTTTAGGTGGCACTGGCAAACAACTAGGTAAACGTCATCCTACTGTGGGAAAAAATGTAATCGTCGGAGCAGGAGCAAAAATTCTTGGGGACATTGAAATTGGTAACAATAGCCGTATTGGAGCAGGCTCAGTAGTTTTACGCTCTGTTCCTAGTGACTGCACTGTCGTTGTGATTCCGGGACGAATAGTTAGGCAATTCGCCAAACCGATTAGTCCACTTGCTCACAGTAACATCCCGGATCCAGTAGCTAATGTGGTTGATAAACTTATCCAAAGGATAGATGAGTTGGAAATCAAACTAAACCAATTACAGCAGTGTAGAGAAATGCATTTCACCGAAAAGCTGTTGTGTCAAGCTCCAGCTATCAACTTATCTCA
>NZ_JAAHHW010000036.1:0-3364 GCF_010692325.1 Moorena sp. SIO3I8
AGAAGAACAAGCCATCAAATATATTCGGCAAGTTGCCAATGCCCTCGAAGCAATGCATGAGGTTAATTTGATTCATAGAGATGTCAACCATCGTAATATTATGGTGAGACATGGAACCGAAGAAGCAATACTGATTGATTTTGGGATCGCCCGGGAATTTGTTCCCGACCGGACAATAGAGCTAACACAACAATGGTCTCAATATTATGCTCCACCCGAGCAACAACAAGCCCGCCTTAGAGCAAGCCCAGGAGTTGATATCTATGCCCTATCGGCTACTTTCTATTTTTTGTTAACTGGACAAAAACCAGTTAGCAGCAAAGACCGGGAAAATCAACCCAATATATTCAAAATATATTATATAAAAGACCCTCAAAAAGAAGATACCGAAAAATTTGTCACCAACAAAATTTTGAGAAGAGCAATTCTCAAAGGGATGGAATTAAATCCAAAGCGAAGACCTAAGACAATCTCAGAGTGGCTAAAATTACTAGAGCCTTCACAAGAAATGGATCGAACTGGTATTTCGAGATGGGTGATTGGAGTTATAGGCGTTTTGGTGTTATTAGGTGCTGTTGCTATTCCATTGATATTTAATCCATCTAATCAGCCTAAGCAACCTATTAATGATCCCCCAAGTAGCACGGAATGGCCACAACTTGAAGATAAAGGTTTCTCGGCAATTTATAAACTTAAACAAAACGGAGATGTAGACAACTTCAAAGAAGTACTCAAGCTATTTGAGCAAAATAAAAACAACTATAAAGGAAACAAAGACTTTGAAGAACTATTTAGTGAACTAACCCGTAGATATGCTCAAGACGTATTAGCTCGAAGCGGAGATCCAGGAGTTGGTAAGGGAATTAAAAAGCTGGAGGAAATTCAGCAAAGGCTGGAGGATAACTTTGACATATAAAGTTTACCGGAAGATGATATCATCGCTCAGGAATATAAAGATGTTAGTGCTCTTCTGAAGAAGATGAGAAAATCCCGTAACGGTAACAATTAGGGCATTGACGACAAGTTTAGAACTTATACCGAATAACTGGCTATCGTAAAGTTAGAATCCGCTAATCATCCACTAAGCTAGAAGATTAGCTAAAGCAATTAATTAAATAAAAATCACCCAATGACAAGCTTAGAACCAGGAGATTCTCTGAAAGACGGCGACTATACCATCCAAGGTGAATTAGGAACGGGGGGCTTTGGAACGACTTACCAAGCTACTCGTCACTTACCCGATGGTCAGGAAGAGATTGTTGCGATAAAAATTGGAAAAGATCAATTAAACGATAATGAACAAACTAACAGAGAAGAAAAATTTCAAGATGAAGCGCAGCGACTAAACCAATTTAATCATAACCATATTGTTAAATTCATAGAGTACTTCTATGACAATACCATAAACCGTCCTTGCCTGGTGATGGAATATATCGAGGGAGAGACCCTACAGAAACTCACTAAACCAGGGAATGGAATTCCAGAAGAACAAGCCATCAAATATATTCGGCAAGTTGCCAATGCCCTCGAAGCAATGCATGAGGTTAATTTGATTCATAGAGATGTCAACCATCGTAATATTATGGTGAGACATGGAACCGAAGAAGCAGTCCTGATTGATTTTGGGATCGCCCGGGAATTTGTTCCCGACCGGACAATAGAGCTAACACAACAATGGTCTGAATATTATGCTCCACCCGAGCAACAACTACGCCGCTTTAGAGCAGGCCCACGAGTTGATATCTATGCCTTATCCGCCACCTTATATTTCCTGTTAACCGGAGGCCAACCAGTTAGTAGCAGAGAGAGGATAACTGAATTCATAAAATCTAGAAAAGACCCTCAAAAACAAGATATAAAAAAATTCGTCAATAACAAAAACTTGAGAATAGTAATTCTCAAAGGAATGCAATTCAATCCATATAAACGACCTAAGTCAATCTCAGACTGGCTAAAATTACTAGAGCCTCCAATACCAATTATAACTGATAGATTAAAACGGATTATCGGAGCTATATCGGGTATTGCGATCCTACATGCTATCGTCATTGGATTGATAATTATTCCAGATACACATAGACATAGACCTATAATTACAAAAAATGAATGGACGGAACTTGAATTTAAAGGTTTATCGGCAATTAATCAATTTAATCAAAATGGAGATGCTGAAAAATTAAAACAAGCACTCGATCTATTTGATAAAAATAAAAATAACTATCAAGGAAACAAAGAATTTGAGGAGCTATTTAGTGAACTAACCCGTAGATATGCTCAAGACGTATTAGCTCGAAGCGGAGACCCAGGAGTTCGTAAGGGAATTGAAAAGTTGGAGGAAATTCAGCAAAGGCTAGTTCAGAACTTCGACATCGAAAATCTTCCGGAAGATGATATCATCGCTCAGGAATATAAAGATGTTAGTGCTCTTCTAGAGAAGATGAGAAAATCCCGTAACGGTAACAATTAGAATTTTTAGGAATTATTTAAATAAGAGCCAGAGCAATCATCCCCAATAAAGCCAAAGCTGATATAATTGTAGAAACGCCTTTCTTATCCTCAGACAAATCCTCCTGTTCTTCAATCGGTTCTTTTATTGTTTCCCAGCACGCCTCTCTAATCGTCCCACTCCACTCACTGCCCATTTCTGAAAACCAAAACACATTAGGATCACCTATAAATGGCTGACGGTTAATGGTTTGCTCTTCACGGTTTACGGAGATTGGGTGACGGTTAATGGTTGAGCCTTGACGGTTAATGGTTGGCCTTTGACGATTGGTTAATGGGTGACGGCTATGGTAGTATTCGGACTGATAGCGGTAAGTCTGAGAAATAATTTGTTTCGGCTGATCACCAGTAACGGTATTGTTTTTCTGTGACATCGATTAACACCCGATTATAAAGGTTACAAGGTAAGCATTCAGCGTGCTAATAGCTGATTTCTAGGCGTTGCTGATTATGGGTATGGTTTTGCCCCCCTAACCCCCCAATTTTGGGGGGAACAAAACTCTCAAAGTCCCCCGAGCGAGCAATCCCTCGCTCGGGGGATTTAGGGGGCTTGACCAAAACCAGATGATCCCGCATTCATTCCTTAATTCAGCAACGCCGATTTCTAAGTATCTATAGACTTATCGGGCGAACTACCAAGGATTATGCAGAAAATTTTCAATACCAGTAAGCGGTCAGTGGTCAGTGGTCAGTAGTCAGTAGTCAGTGGTCAGTGGTCAGTGGTCAGCTTATTTTATTCAAAAGCACTGTGGCACAGGCTTCCAGCCTGTGACCTAACCTCAGCTTATTTTATTCAAAAGCACTGTGGCACAGGCTTCCAGCCTGTGACCTAACCTCAGCTTATTTTATTCAAAAGCAC
>NZ_JAAHHW010000036.1:3374-59820 GCF_010692325.1 Moorena sp. SIO3I8
GTGGCACAGGCTTCCAGCCTGTGACCTAACCTCAGCTTATTTTATTCAAAAGCACCTCAAAGTGGCACAGGCTTCCAGCCTGTGACCTAACCTCAGCTTATTTTATTCAAAAGCACTGTGGCACAGGCTTCCAGCCTGTGACCTAACCTCAGCTTATTTTATTCAAAAGCACCTCAAAGTGGCACAGGCTTCCAGCCTGTGACCTAACCCATAAGCTAATAACTAATAGCTCATAACTAATAGCTGACCGCTGATAGCTAATAACTGATAACTGATAACTGACAGCTTATAACTGATAGCTTACCTCTCGATAGCATAAGCCTCAACCTCCAAGCGAAGCATTTTGACATGAGTCAAGCCTTGACTATCTATTGGATAACGCTGGATGTACCTATCCACAACAGTATTCAAAAATGTTTCTGTCAATTCCTGAGGAATTCTATTGGTATACGGAAACCAGGTTGTTCTTAACCACCCTTTCAATCCTTCTTTGCCTTGATGCTGCATATCTTTAGGAATTAACTGCACACGTTGAGCTTTAAACCCATTTTCTGGTAACCATCTTTGATACTCTTCAATGCCATAAAATGAATAGGGAAAGGTAAAGTATAGAAAATACTCTTTCCAGTCTGGAGCAGTGATAATTTCATCTATGATCAGTAGTAATTCCCTAGCATTACCTTTACCTCCCATCTGAAACAGTAATTTTCCGTGAGGTTTCAGGTGATTACGAACTCCTTTTAAAACTGACCCATGGTCAGTGATCCAATGTAAGACAGCATTAGAAAAGACAACATCGAAGCTATGGTTGAGGTTAATCGCTGTAGCATCCATAAGTTTAAAGTCTAAATTAGGATACTCTACTGGAGGAAATTTATTCTGAGCTAACTCAACCATAGTCTTGGATGAATCAATTCCTAAAACACTACCGTTGTTAATAATACTGGCAAATTCAGCAGTAATCTTTCCATCTCCACAACCAATATCCAGGAGTGTTTCGTTCCCGATTAGTGATAGCTTTTTAATTAGTTCTTTTGCCCAATTGAGCTGTGCTGAAGAATTCTTAGCATAATCATCAGCATTCCATTGATTGTGATTAGTCATATAGCGAAAGCATTCAGCGGTCAGCGGTCAGTGGTCAGTATTCAGCACTCAGCAGTCAGCAGTCAGTGCTCAGGGGTCAGCTTATTTTATTCAAAAGCACCTCAAGTATGGTGGCACAGGCTGGAAGCCTGTGACCTAACGACTGCATCAAGACAGGGTGGCACAGGCTTCCAACCTGTGACCTAACCCATAAGCTAATCGCTGATAGCTAATAACTGACAGCTGATAGCTGATAGCTGATAGCTTACCCTAAACCTATCGCCTCAAATTAACATGGCGAGTCAAAATCCGGATGATCTCACCCTCGACAGGAGAAGGAATCGGCGGGGTCCACGCTATGACTTCGGCAAAGCGAAGCACGTGCAATTGGTTAATCACACTCTCAACACCTTTGGGTACACCACAGGCGAGGAGGCGGACTGGGGTTTTGCCCTGAGGGACATCATAGATCGGAGCTTTGATGAGCTCTTGCATAGAACGTGGGTTTACCATTTATATATCACCTTGTTTCTTTGGTGGTGGAACAGCGATCGCACATCCCGGCCTGTAGAACCTATGTGCGATCGCTTTGTGCTGGCGAGGGAATTGCCAATCACTGTAACTGCGTACTTTTATAGTATATCCTATCTTGGCCAGTTTGTCAACACTTTGAGTTTAAAAAAAAATTATAGAAGTATTATTTTCAACAATTCATGCTGTGAGAGGTTACAATCAAACGTAACGAGCGTTTAGTATGGTAAGAGGTTAAACACTAAAGTGGTAATTCACTGGAAATTGGCAGTAGTAATGGCTGAGCGCAACATCAGCAACAAAGATCTAGCTGAGATAATTGGAAAGCATCCTAACTCCGTTTCCAGGCTAAAACGGCATCGCCGTCTACCTAGAATTGACGAAGACATACTCAACTCTCTGTGCAAAGCACTCAAGTGCCAACCAGGGGACTTGATAGTCTATCAAGAGGATGAACAAGATCCCTAAAACGGGAAATTTACCGGTAATCGGTAATCGGTAATCGATAATCGGTAACCGGTAATCCGTAATTTTCCTTGAGCCTTAGCCATCAGCGCGTTATGGATGGGCCCAAAAAATAGGAGCCTTTAGCTGTATTGTCAATGGTCTCTGCAATTTTTTTAGCCACCTTCTCACTAGTCCAGTAGCTGCTGTGAGCACTGCCACCATTGATTAATGCTAAAAATGTCGATTGTATCGGTTTAGCGACATTTTATAAGAATCCAGAACCGTAGGTAAGTACATCTTCAAGTTTGATGACTTTGTCATACTCATCTACTAATTTTGGCAACACTCCTTCTAGGGGCCAAGCAATGGGATCCCCCGGATGTAGAAAGTTTTGCCAGGGTAACGCCACTCCTTGTTGAGTCAGAATTGCCAGTAACTCCTTTAATTTGGAACTAATATCATGGGTACTGCCATCTCTGGTTTTGCCAACAATATGGAGCAGAGTAAATAGGGCAATCGGTGAACCCATGGTATGAACACTAGCCAGAGGAATGACACTGTCTTGCTCAGATTCGATTCCCAAAATGCTTTTGCGAATCTCCTGAAACTCTCATGACCAGGTATACTTGGGTCATCCCATCGACTAGCAAACAACACATCAAATAGGATAATCGTTCCCCAACTGTGAGTAACTAGGTGCAAACGGTCCTGATCTTGGTATCCCTCCAATCCCTGATCAGCTTGTCTACTCATCTGGTCAATAGCCAGAGAACCAACATGTCTGCTGAGGTAGAGAGCTCCGTCTCCAACGAATTGTAAGATTTGCTTTTCACGAAAGTCGCGCAATTAAATCCCAATAAATAGGTATAAAACGGTATCTAACGGTATAAAACCGACATTGACACTTTACTAGCGCCTTAGTATAATCAAGAAAGAAGACACAGCAGTTGACGATGTCATTGAAAGTAGGAGCAACTAAGAGACTATCGACTCAAATTGTCCCCGTGGTGGGGATGAGTAAGTCGGTAGAGTTTGAGTTGTTGCAGGTAATGAAAAAACTAGGCGTCGTCAGGGCTGAGTCTTACAACAAACTGGGAAGCATTAACCATTGGGGACTGGACTGGAAAAAGGCCATCCCGGAAGTAAAGAGCTTCAGGACTCCCAACACCCTGGGGCTGCCTGCTAAGCTAATGGATTGGACCATTAATGATGTAGCAAAAGCCATTACAGCGAGCCAAGCAGCCTGTACCGATGCCGTTGTCAAAAAAATCTATAAAAGGCTCCCCGGAAAAGAGAACCAAAAGGCTAGAAAAGAATATGCCACGCAACTACTGACCTTAGCTTTCCTGGATAATCCACTCCTTCACCGACTCATTAGAAAGGAGTTTCAGCGGGGGCATTCCTGGGTCAAGAACCAGATAGTTTATCAACAAGTAGGCTATAAGTGCAGAAGGCTCTCCCGCAACACTTATCAGTTAGAGCTAGCTGGATTAAGAAGAGGAAAAAGAAACAGAATAATCGTCAGATCTAATCGCAAAATAAGTGGGCAGATTAGATTAATCCACAATCAAACCCTACAAAGATTTGAGATTCACTTCTTAGTAGACTATGGAACCGTAGAAGTACCCGCCAACCGCCGTCCTGTTGGGATAGATAAAGGGTACACAGAGGCTTTCTATGACTCAGATGGCCAAGGGCATGGTTTGAACTTGGGCAAGGCGACTACTAAAAAGTCCGACCGTATTTGTGCCAAGAATCGTAATCGAGGGAAGCTTTGGGCAATACATAGAAAACTGGAAAAACTAGATCCAGTCAAATCGGCTCGAATACTAAAAAATAATTTAAACCGAAAGACAGAAAATAAGCGCTACAGACAGAATCAGTCAGAGCTGACAGCAATAATAGGAGCTGCTTCTAAGTCGCTGTTTAATGGCGAATCACTCTTAGTTTTTGCGGAAGATTTAACACAACCAATATTGAATAAACGCCAGTCCAAGGCTATGTCTCGCCAGCTCAATAGTTGGATGAAAGGAGTAATGCGGGATTCGTTACAGAAATGGGCTAATTGGACTGGGTCGGTTGTTACAGAAGTCCAGCCTAGTTACACGTCGCAAATTGACTCCGTGACCGGAACCCTTCTGGGGAAAAGAAGCGGGGACAGTTTTACCAGATTTAATGGGGTCGTGTTGCAGGCTGACCATAATGCTGCCAAAAATATCCTTGACAGAGGTACGGATCAGGAAATCACCCGGTACATGGCTAAAACCGAGGTACAGGCAGTATTGTTGCGTCGTACCGCGCGTTTCTTGGAAGGAATGGGACTTAGTTTACTTGATGCCATCGAGCTTGGATGGATTGGGTAGGTCGGCGGGGTTGCCCCCGCTTCGCCCCCTAAGCACCGTGCGAACAAGTCTCCAAGTACACGGCGCACCTAATTCCTTTTGAACACGTTATTTTTGCGACTTGCTTTTCTTCGATTTCCGGTTTTGTACCTTTTGGCTTTTGTTCCGGGTCTTAGAGGGTTTTTCCATCCCGCTTCTTAACATTTGTTGTATGTCGGGATTAGTCGCACCCAAGGCATGGATGGAGTGATGGCAATCGTTATGCAGGTAGATGAGGTTATCGTATTTGTCGAGACCCCCTAGGCTTTTTGGCATAATATGATGTAGATGCACTTTATCGTAATTACCTAGATTTTGCTGACAGAAGGGACATTTATATCCCTGTCTGTTGGCTATTTTGTCTCGTCCGCTAGAAAGTTTACTCCTCGCCGTTTTTTCTTTCTGCTTGACTTCCCTTTCCTTCCAGTATTCTATTAGTCCTGGGTCGTCTGGGGATTTATCGAAAGTCACTAAAGTGTGTCTTTCAATTCTTGTCCAAGCGAATTTGTTTATGTGATATCCTTCTTCTCCAAATACCCAATTGTCATCTCTGCCGGGACATAATTTACCGAAGTATTTTTTATTAACCCATTCATGAGATTTCTTTGAGTGCTTTCGTCTACCCCACCGTTGGAGTTTCCAGTATACGTAGTTATCAAGCTGTGAGAAGATTTCCTTGGAGACTGCTCCGCTGTGATAGTTGCTCCATCCTCTTATTATTGGATTGAGTTTATGTATCACTTCTCTCTGGGATACCCCTTTGAGTTTTTTGAATTCTTCTTTCAGTTTATTCTTGACTTTCTTTACGCTTTTCTGGGAGGGTTTGATGAGGGTTATTAATCCCGTTTTTCTACTGGTGGTCTTATACTTTCGGAAAGTCCATCCTAGGAAGTCGAATCCTGTGGATACATGGCTTATTTTGGTTTTTTCCTTGGATAGTTTTAGTCCTCTTTCAGATAACCACTTTTCGGTGATTTCCTTAGCGTTCGCCGCATCTTCCTCGCTTTCTGTTAGGATTACGAAGTCATCAGCAAAGCGGACGTAAGTCCTAGGTGTCACGTTGTACCATCCTCCACCATCTTTCTTCCTTTTGTCTCTACTCCATCTGTATTTGATTCCCAATTCTTTTTCTAATCCGTGGAGGGCTATATTGGCCAATAATGGGCTAATTATTCCACCTTGGGGGGTTCCTTCCTCTGTATTGTAGAATACGTCTTTGTAGACATATCCTGCTTTAAGCCACTCTTTAATAAGATGTGTTGCTGGGAAGCTTCCAATGGTTTCTAGGAGTGGTTCGTGGGCGATATTATCAAAACATCCTGAGATGTCTGCGTCTAAGACCCACCATTTCCTGTTCTTTTCACCACATATGTTTTGGAATATCCTTTGTCTAGCATCATGGGCACTTCTTCCTGGCCTGAAACCGTATGATACGGGTTCAAATCTGGCTTCCCATGTAGGCTCTAATGCATTCTTGACGATTGCCTGTAGGCATCTATCCGTCATGCTAGGGATTCCTAATGGCCTTTGTTTTCCGTTGGATTTGGGTATGTAGATGCGTTTTGTTGGGATTGGCTTCCATGCTTTGTAAGTGGTGAGGGCATCGACCATTTCGCCTCTTTCCTTGGGATTAAGTTTTGCCTGTCCATCTATCCCTGGGGTTTTTTTTCCACCATTTATCTGGGTAGCCTGTCTGACGGAAGTAAGGATATTGGAGTAGCTGCGGAGCATTAACCTCTGCAACTTGTTTACCTTTTTCCAGTTGCCTTCACGTGTCGCTTTGAAAATTCTACGTCTAAGTTTCCTAACCATCCGGTAGGCATTTTTCCAGTCTATGGAGTGCCAATTGGTGGTTTGCTCAGTTACGATACCGTCCCCCGAAGGTTTCGATTCTATCTTTTCCATATACAATTAGGGAATCAAAACGTATTTTTTCCTTGGCTCGGAATTAGTTCTGAAATTCAGCACTCTGCACGAGTTGAGGGATTTCCCTCTATCCAACCAGTTATGACCTTCCGGCTTTCCTGTTTCCTTTCGGTTGTTGGCTTTCGCTTGGTTCAGTCTTTTACCGGGCCCAGAGTTAGACCTCCTCTTACGATTTGGCTACCAATATCAATCGACCTAGATATTGGACTCAACCTCGGCTTACCCGGTTACACACATAGAAGATACGAATCTCAGGTTGCCGTCTCTACACCGAGTCCGTTTGTGATTCTGATTGCCCCATCAAGGCGAGGCTAATCCTGGAGCTATTACCTCCATTGTCGTTTTGGCAGAGGTATTGCTTATTACGGTGCCTTATATCAACGGTTCCTACTCGTCAACCTTTTGATTCTTTCCCTGCCTCTGTTCACCTTCTCGACATTCTGGTTTCCTTTGGCTTTACCCTCTAGCTGTGAAACCCATTGATTCGGGAGTAACCTAGTTTTCACCGAGTTATCCATCTCAATACGCTCCTTTGGGTGGGAACTTGGCCTGAATCCTGACCGTGGAAAGGCTCTTACCCCTTTCGCTTCTATGAGCGCCTTCATCGGTCGCCCCTTAATGGCAAGCATAGCAAAACTAAGGCTTTTAAGGAACTCCTGGCCGAGATGCCAGGAACGCCTAGACAGATTAGTGGGAGGCTTGACTCCAATTGCTGACTACCACTCCTCCCTCAGGCAACAATAAATTGCACCTTGACCGTTTTATACCGGATTATCCCGATTAATGACGGTTTAAGAGTATCTCTCTGAACCAGAACTCATTCCACACCTTCGATGCCTGTAATGCTGTTACCAGGTCCTTCTCCTGCTCAATTACCACATTACCCCAGTACAGAGGGATCTTTTTGAGTTGAACGGATGACTCAACATTATTTTGAATCAGATCGAAAAGCTTGTCAGCGTATTGGGGTGTTTCTCGATCTTGGCGAGTATTGACACCATGTATAAACAAAATGTAGTCCGTAGCCACGGATCACCCTCTCTTTTATGGAATTTTATAGATTCCATTAGTTTATGCGATCGCGTACCCTACCCGACCGCTATCATCGATTCTTGGTAGGGAGTAGGGAGTAGGGAGTAGGGAGTAGGGAATATGGCCTCAAAAATTATCTAAATGTAATTCTTGAGGGATGATCTTTTTACAAATAAATATAAGATGCACCCGATATAATTTCTGTCTTCTGTTTCCTAAAAATACAGCCAATTTATTATACTAATATTAATTCCTAATCAGGTAGTCTGGTAAAATAGTTTCGCTATCTATCTGTGCCAATTCAATCTGCTTTTGGGTCAGATTTTTAGCTCCTTGGAGGTTAGCCTCTCTTAAATCTGTACCCTGGAGATTAGCTCCCTCTAAATTTGCCTCTTGCAAGTTAGCTTGAATCAAAGATGCCCCCTGTAAATTAGCGTTCCAGAGGATTACCTTTTCTAGCTTAGCTCTCCTGAGAAATGCCCCTTCTAGGTTAGCATCAAATAAGCAAGCGTCTGTCAAGTTAGCTTTTATCAAGTATGCTCCTTGGAGGTTAGCTTGATTACAGTCTGCCCCTTCTAGATTGGCTCCGATCACATATGCTCCTTTTAGATTAGCCTGATTAAGACAAGCTCCTTGTAGTTTGGAGCCACTAAGGTATGCCTCTTGCAGGTTTGCTTCTGTTAAGTTTGCCCCAATCAGTGTGGCGTTACATAAATCAATTTTCTGATCTTCGAGTTCTTTTGAGCTGTCGCGCCTTGCAATAACCGTTAGGGCACCTTGAATATCAATAGGGAGTTTTTGGTCTTCTGTAATTGGAAGAGGACTGGATGAGTCATTTATTTGCTTTTGCTGCTCTACATGAATCTTCCCAGGGGACTGATATCGCACAAATGTCGATAAAATTTCCATAATTTTCCAGTGGTCTTGGGCAGAAACCTTAGCAATTCGTTCTAGGGCATAAATTCCACCTAGCCGTAGGGCAATCTGATCAGAACTCAGCCACTCCAGGGCATTATTCAAGCATTGAATTATTTGCTTGTCTTCTGTACCGATAGTAGTCTTGACAGTTATACCAGTTTTTGAGAGGTTATATAAACCTTTGTTTAAGTAGTAAAGTTTAATCAAAATTACTAGTCCAATAGCCATTATTACAACAGCTATAAAAAACAAAATTTTGTCTTTTTGCTCTACTTGATTTACCAAAAAAAATAGTTTATTGAGTTGGGATTTTTCAAGAAACCCCTCAATAAAATTTATGGGAAATACCACAAACCAATATAACGAAGCAATCCCTAAGTATACTAAGCCACTATAAATCAAAAAAACAACCATTTTCAACCGTAAAGGGTGATTGTTGGGCGGGTTTACCTTGAGCTTCATGTCTTGTATTATACTGACTCAACTGGTATAACTTATTAAATCACCATCTTGTGAATATAATGTGAAGAAATTAAAAAATCTAACTAACGAGCTATATCTATATACAGGGAACAGGGAACAGCGGATCTGGGAGTAGGGAATCGGGAATCGGGAATCGGGAGTCGGGAGTAGGGAGTCGGGAATCGGGAATCGGGAGTAGGGAGTCGGGAAAAGCGGGAAATGGGAAGAATTATCCCGGAAATTATAGTGTATTTTGATACATATTTTTATTAATTTATACGTAATAAAAGTACCTCCTTTTTAAAAAACCTACCCTTGTAAGCATCTCCCCATCTCCCCATCTCCCCATCTCCCCATCTCCCACACTTCCCTCTCTTTCCCAACTCCCAACTCCCGACTCCCTACTCCCTACTCCCTACTCCCTTGACTAATCAACGGAATAGAATAGGATAAATCTGACGCCAAGCTAGGATATAAAACACAACAGTCCATACCAACAACCAGATTAAAGGTAACTAGTTAACCTGTAAGTAGTCAGCCTATGCGCTACGCACACGCTGCGCGAACAGCTATCAGCTATCAGCACACTGACATACCCTACGGAACATTTTAGGACTAGTTTCAGTCTGAACCTTAAATCCAACAACTCTGGTACCTGCTTTACCTTTCCAAGAAGCCCTTGATCCAGTTTGGTAATGGTACTATACCAATAGTTTGGATTTACTCTATTATTTTAGGTAACCAATTCCCAAAGCTATAGTATGGTTTATTCTGGCACTCTTAATTCGGTCAGGCTCGCCTGTTTCGTTGCTCTTCCCGTCATGGCAGCTTTGGTAGTACTGCCACCAGCCCAGGCACAAGGTGCTGATATCCAAGTAGAATCAGACATCACTGACCCCAACAATACCGGACCGTTGACTCAAGAAGACAGCCTATTGAGTATGCCGGGGGGAGAGCGGATGATGCAAGAGGCGACTAACGCTATTGATTCAGGGAACTATAGCGTAGCTGCCAAAAAACTCCAAGAAGCACGTCAGATATTCAACCAGTTGTCTAACTTTTACCAACAGCTGGCTTCCAGTTTTTCTGGCATTGACAACCGAGTCTACGAGTCTCAACGGCAAAAAGCCCTGGAAACTGCTGAAAAGCGAGATGAAGCTACCTATCGGCTAGCCCTAGTCCATCGAGCCAATGACCAGCCAGAATTAGCTGTCCCCTTGTTAATTCAAATTATTCGGTCTCAAAATCCAACCAGGGAATTGGGAAAAAAATCCTACCAACAGCTGTTTGAGCTAGGATTCGTCGATTCTCCCTTTCCTAGAAATGGCAATAGCCAGCCCACCTCATCCGCTGGTTCTAATAAAGGGAGTTAAATTGTAAGCTATCAGCTTAAGCGCTACGCGCATATGCTTACGTTTAATTTTAGTATATTTTAGAAATTCGACTAGAAACTAGAACAAAAAAAATGGATCCGATTAGTACACAGCAAGTTGAAGAAAAGATTAAAGCATCGATACCGGATGCTCAGGTAAAGGTAGAAGATTTAGGGGGTGGTAACCATCTGCAAGCCATTGTTGTCTCCTCCGAGTTTGAAGGTAAATCCCTGGTGAAACAACATCAGTTGGTTTATGGTGCCCTAAGCCAAGAGTTGGCAACAGAGGCCATTCACGCCCTAGCCCTAAAAACCTATACCCCTGAAGCGTGGGCTGGCAAGCAGTAAACTGGCGTAAGTCATAATTAGAAGAGTCTAGGATTTCGCGATCGCTAGACTAATATAATATCGACTATCAAAATAACTATCTAGATATCCCAGGAGTTTAAGAAAACGATGACACCAGAACTGAAAGAGAGAATAGATAAATTAACACAAGAGCACAAAATTTTGGTATTCATGAAGGGCAGCAAACTAATGCCCCAGTGTGGCTTTTCCAATAATGTTGTCCAAATTCTGAATCACTTAGGAGTTCCCTACGAAACTGTAGACGTACTACAAGATTTCGACATCCGTCAGGGAATCAAAGAATATTCCAAGTGGCCAACGATTCCTCAAGTGTACATTAACGGAGAGTTTATCGGTGGGTCTGATGTGATGATTGAGATGTATCAAAATGGTGAATTGCAGCAGACCGTGGAAGTCGCCCTGGCATCCTAATCCTTGACTGCACCAAACTATTGACACAACTGAAGAACCGCAAAAAGCGATCGGATTAGGAAATGCGATCGCTTTCTTGATGCAATAGCGAGTGGGGTAAACCACGGCAGTCGCTCATGGGGGGAACCCCCTTTGGCGGCACTGGCTCCCCAAGACCGCGCTGCATCGCTTTTTTTAGGGCGTTGCTTAATAATGGAATGATTTTAAGAGTTTTCTGGAATGGACATGTTGGTGGAATGGGCATCTTGCGTGGAACTGGCATCTTGCCAGTTTCATGCTTATTGTGGAACTGGCATCTTGCCAGTTTCATGCTTATTGTGGAACTGGCATCTTGCCAGTTTCATGCTTATTGTGGAACTGGCATCTTGCCAGTTTCATACTTATTTTCGAGCGGGCAGGATGCCCACTCTACTCCTATTCATTGCTTGATTCAGCAACGCCGAATTTTTTCCTATTCCCTATTCCCTAGTGATCCAACCAAACCGCTAAATCCGTTGCTGTCTCAAAATCCAACAACGCTTCACTCAATTCCTCCAATCGAGTAATCGATAATCCCTCAATCCGCTGTTGGAGCACAGGGTCAAGTAAACCTAACCTCAGGGTTAGCTGACGGATCACAACTAATAGGGCTCCCTCCTGCTTACCGCGCTGGAGTCCCTTTTGGACTCCCTTTTGGATAATATCTTGATAGGTAACTGATTCTTCCATAACTTCCTCTGACAAGGTGAACACTGACAGTTAAATCTCAGCAGTGATCCAACCAAACCGCTAAATCCGTTGCTGTCTCAAAATCCAACAAGGCTTCACTCAATTGCTCCAATCGAGTAATCGATAATCCTTCAATCTTCTGTTGGAGCACAGGGTCAAGTAAACCTAACCTCAGGGTTAGCAAACGCATCACAACTAATAGGACTCCCTCCTGCTTGCCGCGCTGGAGTCCCTGCTGGAGTCCCTTCTGGACTCCCTTTTGGATAATATCTTGATAGGTAACTGATTCTTCCATAACTTCCTCCCTCAACAATCGACAGACTAAATTTTTGTCAAACCGCAAACCAGCCAGTACATCTACACAGGCCGCTAGGTTTCCCCGTAATGGTTTTTCTTCAATTCTATCTACTTCCGCAACCACTTGCTCTAACAATCGATTAGGGCTATTACTCCTAGCTAAAGTCGCCAAGGGTAACAAAGCCTGATTGGCTAACAACGGTAATGGGTCTTGTTCCCACAGACGAATTATTCGATAACGGTGCCAGGTATTAGTATCCCTAAACTCGTTATTGAATACCATCTGTGAGGTCGTAGACTTTAGGAAAATTACCACCTGCTCAATCGGACATCGATATTTCCGTTGTAGTCTGACCCAGTAGTCCAACATCCGAAATGGTAATGGTGGCTCGGATTGGGGCAGGGTTTGAAATTCTAGGTGCAGAATTTGGTTTGTGCTTTGGAGTAAACTCAGAGCATCTGCTTGAATGGGTTCAGCACTTAATTCGGTTTTAAGTACCTGAATATCCTGAGGTTCTTTACCCAATAGCCACTGAAAAAACTCCGATGGATATTCTTCTGCTAGGTATTTGCAGATATTGTCGTAAGCCAAGGCAAATTGTTCAAAATTAACACTATCTCAGACACTGTATTAAATCTGAACCAGAAAATTTATAGCACCTGGATCTTGTTTATTGATGCAAGTTATGATAGCGGAGTAGTTCTGATTTACAGAATACCTTTAGATAAGATTTAAATCAGAAGGATGCATCTCATTAAAGCTGTTTGAGCTGGTGGGTGGAATAGGCATCTTGGTAGAATAGGCATCTTGCCTGTTCCCTGATTCGAAGTTCCCTACTCCCTACTCCCTACTCCCTACTCCCTACTCCCTACTCCCTACTCCCTACTCCCTACTCCCTACTCCCTACTCCCTTTGCTATTAGCTGAATGAGCATCCTAGAGTTATATTCTACTCTCAAGCATTATGAAGCTGCCCTGACCGCTGTTGAAAAAACTGACAATAAACCATCTGCTGAAGCCATTCTTCGTGTCCTGATTGCTCGCAATATTGTTCACGAAAAATTTGCTGATATTGCCCACATTTCTAAAGATAAACTGATTAAACTGATTGAATTAGATAGCAGATTAAAAAAGCAGGCTGGTTTGATTACTCAGACTGTGCAATTAGCGGATTTGCGGATTAGTTTTCATCCCCCAAAAGACTACTGGTGGTGGTTTCTGGAAGCGCCTACTCATCCACGAGACCATTTGGACTGGTTTTGGAATGCAGGGACAGTTGCCTTGTTAACCGCATCGGTGAGTCTAGTGGTAGATATTTCCTCCCGTTTTTTGAGTACTAGTCCGGGTTTTCTAGGTTCTTTTGCGGTGATTTCCCAGAGTGCATTGACCTTGTTGACAGCTGGGGGAATTTTAACCAAAGCTGGTCGTACAGGAATTGAAGATATTCAATTACGATTAGGGATTAAAAAATATCTTTGGCAAGAAGTTAAATTGGGACTATCGGGAGTACTTTTAATTTCCTTAATTGGCTTTCGAGCATCGTTGCCCTTGATTTCGGGCTACGTTAATGAACGGGGTTTAGAAAATTATATTGAGGGGGACTGGTCAAGTGCTCAGTCTAATTATGAACGAGCATTGAGTCTTAATCCAGATAATGCCGAAGCTCACTATAATTTGGGTCGTCTTTATGAAGATTTACAGGATTTTAAGAAGGCGCTAACTCAGTATAGGTTAGCGGCACAGGGGGGCTTAGATGCTGCTTATAATGAATTGGGGCGGTTGTATATTCAAGACAAAAAATATTACCAAGCGGCATCTTTACTATTGCAGGGATTAGAAATAGTTCAAAAAGGAGATGCTGAAACTCAATATGCCTTATTGAAAAACTTGGGCTGGGCTAGGTTGGAGCAAGGACGCTATGCCGATGCCGAAACCTACCTCAGAGAGGCTATTGAAGTAGAAAAAACCTTTGAGCAAACTCCGGCGGCAGCTCACTGTTTATTAGCTCAAGTAATGGAAAAAAAAGCTCCGGACAATGCCTTGAAAGAATGGGAAATGTGTTTAGGTTATGCCGATGTTCGTAACCCTGATGAGGATACCTGGTTTGGCATGGCTCGTAAACGCATAGATGCTCAGGACAAGAGTAGTGAATCGACTAAGTAAGCTTATTTTCTCTGCGCCAATCTTGACCATAGTTATGATTATGTCTGGAAGCCTGCTCAGTAAGCAAGTACTTGCAGCTCATCGGATTGTTGAAGCGACAGGCAAAGTTGAGCTAAAACGGCAGAATTCCAGCTATCGCCCAGTTTCAGAAGGAACTGAACTTCTTCCTGGCGATCTCCTAAAACCAGCATCGGGGGTAAGGGTCAAGGTACTCTGTGAGGATGGTAACACTCGCTCTGTACCTGCCGGGATAACAACTGGCATTAATGCGCTTTGTCCACCACAGCGAACCCGAAATGGTAGCAGGCCAATTGTCAGACCACGTCCGGTAGACCGCTATATGCCCTACATTATCAGCCCACGGGCAACTAGTTTGCTTACGGACAAGCCCATTCTACGCTGGAATGATGCCACCGATGCTAGCCGTTTCATGGTTACGGTCAGAGGGCGAGGATTGGATTGGACTGAGAAATTTAGTCGAGAGCAGGTTTGTCAAGACGGTATTTGTAAGGTTGTTTATCCAGGGAGTCAGCCACTACAACCTGGAGTTAGTTATAAGTTGGAAGTCAAGGCTGATACGAATCGCGCCTCTACAGAAGATAGCACTGGAGGACTGGGATTTAAGCTGATTGATTCGGATAAAGCTAAAGAAATTCAGGTGATTGCTCGGCGGATTCAGGAACAGGATGTGCCTGATCAGTTCAAGGGATTGGCACTAGCTGAACTCTATGCTAAATCCGATTTAACGGCTGAGGCGATTGAAATCCTGGAAGGACTAGAAAACGATCAAAAAATAGCAGAGAGTTATCGTTTACTGGGTGATTTGTATCGACGGATAGGGCTAGTTTTGGAAGCAGAAGTACCTTATTTACAGGCAGTCGAACTGGCAAAAGCAACTGATAATTTGAAAGAAATGGCAGCAGCAAAAGCTGGATTAGGGGAGGTTCAGTATGCTCGTGGAAATCGGCAAGAAGGAGTGAGTTTGTTAGAAGAAGCAAAGGCAATCTATCAAAAGTTTGGCGATCGCAAACGGGTAGAGGAATTAGAAAAGCGACTGGCAGAGTTAAAGTAACATTTCATAAACCCTACATTAAACTTCCTATTTGATTCAGTTCTTCTCTATTGGAAATTACCAGTCAAAGCCAGTGCCACTTAAGTCTGTATTTTTTACCATAGCAACGTTGCTAGGAGTGGGGAATTGTCCAGGGTTGGGAGCCGAGACTAGGGCGTGTTTTCAAAGTTTTCCCCAAGATTATGATCCCCCCCAGCCCCCCTTAATAAGGGGGGAGCCATTCTCAAAGTCCCCCTTTTTTAAGGGGGATTTAGGGGGATCTCCGAGTTTGAAGACACGCCCTAACCCCAGGTTTTGGGAAATTCCAGCACAATCTCTAACTGCTCCAGAGACTATACCCTTAATGAAGTCTTCTGGTCAAAGGATTGCTTTAAAGAGTACCACAGTTCGCGATCGCGTTAATAGCAGCAGCGAGACTCTGAACAACAGGTACTACAATCGCCATACCTTTGAGGGGAAAGCAGGCGAACAGATTACCATAGAACTAACCAGCGATGAGTTTGACCCTTCCCTGATTCTAATTGACCCAGACGGTAACCGGATTGCTAAGGATAACAACAGTGGTGAGGGCAAAAATGCCCGGATTACGGTTACTCTACCGACCACGGGGACTTATGTCATTTTGGCTAACTCCTACAATCAGCAAGTAACTGGTAACTATACCCTGAGTTGGCGAGCAGCCACGCCCTCAGAGTTACTTAAGGCTAAAGCTGACCAACTGTTACAGCAGGGAATTGAACAAGATAAGACCAGTCAATTTCAAGCTGCGCTGAAGTCCTGGCAAGAAGCCCTAAGAATTTATCGACAACTGGAAGACCGTCAGGGGATAGCCAACTCCCTCAACAATCTCGGCCTTGCTTACTATCGCCTAGGGGAATACGGAAAAGCGATTGAGTTTCATCAGCAGTCTTTATCCCTATCTCGGGAACTGGAAGACCGTCAGGGGCAAGCTAACTCCTTGGGCAATCTCGGCCTTGCTTACTATAACCTAGGGCAATACCGCAAAGCGATTGAGTTTCATCAGCAGTCTTTATCCCTATCTCGGGAACTGAAATACCACCAAGGGGAAGCCGCCTCCCTGGGCAATCTCGGCCTTGCTTACGGTAAGCTAGGGCAATACCGCAAAGCCATTGAGTTTCATCAGCAGTCCTTAACCCTGGCGCGGGAACTCAAAAACCGTCAGGGGGAAGCCCACTCCCTCAACAATCTCGGCCTTGCTTACCGTAAGCTAGGGCAATACCCAAAAGCGATTGAGTTTCATCAGCAGTCTTTATCCCTATCTCGGGAACTGGAAGACCGTCAGGGGGAAGCCTACTCCCTCAACAATCTCGGCCTTGTTTACGATAGCCTAGGGCAATACCGAAAAGCGATTGAGTTTCATCAGCAGTCTTTATCCCTATTTCGGGAACTGGGAGACCGTCAGGGGATAGCCAACTCCCTCAACAATCTCGGGAATGCTTACCGTAGACTAGGGCAATATCGAAAAGCGATTGAGTTTCATCAACAGTCTTTATCCCTATCTCGGGAACTGGAAGACCGTCAGGGGGAAGCCTACTCCCTCAACAATCTCGGCCTTGTTTACGATATCCTAGGGCAATACCGAAAAGCGATTGAGTTTCTTCAGCAGTCTTTATCCCTGAAGCGGGAACTAGAAGACCGTCAGGGGGAAGCCTACTCCCTGAACAATCTCGGGCTTGTTTACCATAGCCTAGGGCAATACCGAAAAGCGATTGAGTTTCATCAGCAGTCCTTATCCCTGGCTCGGGAACTGGAACACCGTCAGGGGGAAGCCTACTCCCTGGGCAATCTCGGGAATGCTTACCGTAGACTAGGGCAATACCGAAAAGCGATTGAGTTTCTTCAGCAGTCTTTATCCCTGGCACAGGAACTGGAACACCGTCAGGGAGAAGCCTACTCCCTCAACAATCTCGGCCTTGCTTACGATAACCTAGAGCAATACCAAAAAGCGATTGAGTTTTACAAGCAAGCCATCAAGGTTAAAGAATCTATCCAAGGTGACATCAAAGTAGAAGAGTTTAAAACCTCTTATGCCAGTCAACAGGTCAATACCTACGAAAATCTCATCAACCTACTGTGGAACCAAAAAGACTTTGAAGCAGCCTTCAACTATGTCGAACGGGCAAGAGCCAAAGCCTTCCTCGACCAACTCGCTAATGGTAGAGTAGACTTTCGTGCTGGGGCTGACTCCAAACTCCTGGAACGGGAACAAGACCTCAAAGGTGAAATCAATGCCCTCAGCCAGCAATTAATTACCCTCCGCAACGGTCCCAAAAACCAGTGGGATAACGACAGGATTCCTGAAATCGAAAACAACCGAACTGCTCTGCGAAAAAAATACCAGGACTTGCTGGTTGAGTTAAAAGTCCAAAACCCTGAAATCGCTAGCTTAAAAACTGTAGAGGTTGCCTCCCTCCCTGAAATCCAAAGCTTGCTGGATGCGGATACCACCCTAGTCGAGTACTTTGTCACGGATGAACGCACCCTAGCCTTCATTATCACCCGCAACAGCTTCCACACTGTCCCCCTCAATGTCACTCGCCAACAACTGACCGAAGAACTGACACTCTTCCAAGACTTTGCTGACTTAGATGAACCCCATCCCCTAGAACTGAAAAACCTGCACGACTGGCTAATTGTACCCCTCCAGCCCCATCTCAACACCACCACCATCACCATTGTTCCCCACAGTATCCTGCACTATCTCCCCTTCGCTGCCCTCACTGACGGCAAGCAGTACCTCAGTGACAACTACGCCCTATTGTCCCTCCCCAGTGCTAGCATCCTGCGCTATTTACCCGACAAGGGCAAATCAACCACAGGCAGTCTTCTCGCCCTGGGAGATCCCACCATTCCCGGACTTTCCCCCTTAACTCATGCTCAAAAAGAAGTAGAGACCATTGCCCAGCTCTTCAAGACCAAAGCCCTGGTGGGGAAAGCGGCTACCGAAAGCGCTCTCCGGTCTAGGGCTACACAATCGGGAATTATACACCTAGCGGTTCATGGGGAGTACAACCTTCGTAACCCCCTATTCAGCGCCATCCGTCTACTAGAAGATACCCAGCACGACGGTTCCTTAGAAGTTCATGAAGTCTACGGGTTAGATTTAACCAGTACCACCAATTTAGTTGTGCTCAGCGCCTGCCAGACCAAAATCGGTGAATTGAGCCGGGGTGATGAAGTAGTAGGACTAACCCGTGCTTTCTTGTATGCCGGAACCCCCACCATCATCGCAAGTCTCTGGAATGTGGATGATGCTGCGACAGGACTGTTAATGAAGCAATTTTACAGCCATTGGCAAGGGGGAATGAACAAAGCCGAGGCATTACAGCAAGCCCAGAAAGATTTACGGGAAACATATCCCCATCCTTATTTTTGGGCAGCATTTTCGTTGACAGGGGATGCAGGGAATAGGGAGTAGGGAGTAGGGAGTAGGGAGTAGGGAGTCGGGAGTAGGGATAAACAGAATTTTTTCCTGTTCCCTATTCCCTATTTTTTCCTATTCCCTATTCCCTAGTTATCCAACCAAACCGCTAAATCCGTTACTGTTTCAAAATTCAACAACGCTTCACTCAATTCCTCCAATCGAGTAATCGATAATCCCTCAATCTGCTGTTGGAGCACAGGGTCAAGTAAACCTAACCTCAGGGTTAGCAAACGCATCACAACTAATAGGACTCCCTCCTGCTTGCCGCGCTGGAGTCCCTGCTGGAGTCCCTGCTGGAGTCCCTGCTGGAGTCCCTTTTGGACTCCCTTTTGGATAATATCTTGATAGGTGACTGATTCTTCCATAACTTCCTCCCTTAACAATCGACGCACTAAATCTTTGTCAAACCGCAAACCAGCCAGTACATCCACACAGGCCGCTAGATTTCCCCGTAATGGTTTTTCTTCAATTTTATCCATTTCAGCAACGACTTGCTCTAACAATCCTAGGGGCTGATTACTCCTGGCTAAAGTTGCCAAGGGTAACAAAGCCCGATTGGCCAATAGTGGTAATGGGTCTTGCTCCCACAGGCGAATTATTCTATAACGGTGCCAGGTATTAATATCTCTAAACTCGTTATTGAATACCATCTGTGAGGTCGTAGACTTAAGAAAAATTACCACCTGCTCAATCGGACATCGGTACTTGCGGTGTAGTCTGACCCAATAGTCCAACATCCGAAATGGTAATGGTGGCTCCGATTGGGGCAGGGTTTGAAATTCTAGGTGCAGAATTTGGTTTGTACTTTGCAGTAAACTCAGAGCATCAGCTTGAATTGGTTCAGCACTTAATTCAGTTTTAAGTACCTGAATATCCTGAGGTTCTTCACCCAATAGCCAGTGAAAAAACTCCGATGGATATTCTTCTGCTAAGTATTTACAGATGTTATCGTAGGCCAAGGCAAATTGTTCAAAATTAACACTATCTCAGATACTGTAGTGAATCTGAGCTAAAAAATTGATCGCACCTGGATCTTGCTTATTTATTCAAGTTATGATATCCGAGCACTAATGATTTGGATCAGATACAGAAGGAATAATATTAAATCTGATTAATAACTTTTAAGGGTAAAATTTCAAAAATGCTGAAATCCCTTATTTAAACTCAGCAATTGATCAGCATAAGTGCCAGTTTTATCTTTTAACCAAACCTGATTACCACTAGTAATCTTGCCAATTACTGCTGCTCCCTCCCCCAGTTGTGCCACTAATTCCTCAGCAGCTTCAGTAGGCAGACATAGCACTAATTCAAAATCTTCACCACCATACAACGCCCAATCCAAAGCTTGCTCTCGGGACACCAATTTACTCAAGCTTGGAGGTAAAGTAATTCGGTTGGGATCAATCTCAGCACCAACACCACTGGCACGACAAATTTGTACAATAGCATCTGCTAAACCATCGCTACTATCCATACCCGCAATGGATAGTTGAAGGGTTGAAGGTTGAAGGGTTGAAGGTTGAAGGGTTGAAGGTTGAAGGGTTGAAGGTTGAAGAGTTGAAGGTTTAAGGGTTGAAGGTTTAAGGGTTGAAGGTTGAAGGGTTGAAGGTTGAAGGGTTGAAGGTTGAAGGGTTGAAGGTTGAAAGTTATCTGGTTGAAGGTTATCAGGTTGAAAGTTATCAGGTTGTAAGTTATCAGGTTGAAAGTTATCAGGTTGTAAGTTACAACTTTCAACCTTCAACCTGTTAACCTGTAACTCTAGTAACCTGTTAACCTGTAACCTTAGTAAAGGTATCACATCAAGTCTGGGTTGGGGACGCTGGTGAGCTTTAATCAGAGATAGTCGTTCCTCTGGACTTAAGTGTTTGCCGAAATCTGGGTTGAGGAGTAATTCTAGTCCAGCCCGGGAAGCACCATGAACACCTGTCACAACAATGGCATGTCCCACCTTGGCCCCTGTACGCCGGATAGCTTGGTCGGGGTAGACTTGACCAAAGGCAGTGATAGCAATAGTAATAACCGGGGAGCGACAGATATCTCCTCCCACTATTGGTGTATTGTACTGGTTCAAACACTGAGTCATGCCTTGGTAAAGTCTCTCAACCCAGCTAACCGCTACATCCCCTGTCAGGCTTAAGCCTACCGTAATGCCTAGGGGAGATGCTCCCATAGCAGCTAAATCAGACAAATTAGCAGCAGCAGCACGCCAACCAGCATCTTCTGGACTAGTAGTGCATTGGCTTACCCCACCGTAGCGATCGCTAAAATGCACCCCATTCACCAAAACATCTGTAGTAATCACCAAGGATTGACCAGACTCTGGAGGGGGAATTACCGCTCCATCATCTCCTACAACCCCTGGTGGACAGAAAGGCTGTAACCGTTCTAGAAGACCTTGTTCTCCAATATCTTTTAGTAATTCAAGGGTCACGAGAAAACGAGCAATTATTGATACTTCCCACTGGAATCAACTTAGTTATCAGTAATTAGTCCAGCTCATCCCTGGCTTCGCCGCAGCCGCTTAGGAGCTGACCACTTATAGCACTAAGCATTAAGGTGTTTGACATTTATAAAAGCAGCAAAAGCTATTATAGTCAGCTATTGCTAGCATGCCTCTTGCCTCTTGCCTTGGGCGTAGCGCTATAACCTATAGGATAGCTATGCCTGGGGCTCAACCAAATTCTCAATCCCATCAATAACTCTCATCGACTCAATTACATCCCCTCGTTTGAGCTGTCTGAGTAACTCTTTGTTTTCTACCACATAGCCAAAGACAGAATAGCGCCCATCCATGAAGTTGATACCAGCTGGGGTAAGTTCTGGTTGAAACAAGAAGAAGAAAAACTGAGAAGAGCCACCATTGGGGTCTTCTGCAGGACGTGCCATAGCTAGGGTACCATAAGCAGAGAAGGGCAGCACAGGTTGCTCACGATAACGACCAATTTCTTCCAGGGTAAACTCATAAACCGGTTCCGAGTCTCCTTTCAGCATGATTTCGATCGGAATCCCTCGATATTCACCAGTTTCCGGGTCAATAAAGCCTGTCGCTTTTCCTGGAGGGTCCCCTGCTTGCAGGATATAGTTATCTTCAGCACGGTTGAAGGTTAGACCATCATAGAAACCCCGCTGTACCAAATCCACAAAGTTACCGGCTGTGACTGGAGCATTGTAACCATCTACCACCATTTTCAAGGAACCTTCCTTTGTGGTCATTTCCACGGTAGCGCGACCCTTAAGTTGAGGTAAGTTACTATACTCTGGGGGTACCTCAAAGGGAAACTCCTCTACCATCAATTGTTCCAGTTGCCCAACTTGATCCAAGAGTATCCCGCGCTCAATCAAGACGTTTTCCTTGTCTTTAGCCTCCACAGCTTCTCGAATCTTAGCAATTTCGGCTTGGATCTTGGCAATTAGGGCTTCGCCTTGGGGTTTTCTGGCATCTGGAATGTCCGCTAGTAATTTCTGATCACTACTAGTTAAAACCACAGCAGCTTTAGTAATATCGCTGGTGATGGGACTCCAGCGTTTGCCCCGCATTTGTTGAGAAATATCCTCCAAACTGGCTTGTATTTTCCGCACTGGCTGATTATCTATCGGTAAGCCGTAGCGCAACAGAGCTCTACCATCAGTAATGGCATTACCCCCTGGTAATCGACTTTCACGAGCAGGTTCTTGATTACCAAAGTTAAACTTAAAGTTCCACCAAGCTCCACTCAGACCTAAGGAAAGGGACATTAACAGCAGCCCCAAGAGGGTAGTCTTGGTCAAGGGTTTCCACCAATCTGGCAAAGAAATCTTTAAAAGTTTCATAAACAATAATTACCCCAAGCATTACACCAGTGGGGTCAAGGCTGATCCACAACGTATCAAAACTTCATCTCATATCTTCCCATGTCAAGGTAGTTTATGATACTGTTGAGCCATTAGCTTCGGTCTTTCAGCTGGGGTCCGTGCCCATCACACCAATAACCCACTGAGCTAGCCAAGTTATCGCCCTCTCCCCCTATGCCTATCCCCTCACAAGGGTAGGTTTTTAAACATTGGGGCGAGTACTTACTTTTAATGCCTAGAAACTCCGAAAAATCTGTATCCAAATATACAATAATTTTCGAAATAATTCTCCCCATTTCCCGCTCTTCCCCTCCTGGGAGGGGTTAGGGGTGGGTTCCGACTCCCGATTCCCGACTCCCGACCCTGATTAAAAAACCTACCCCTGTAAGCTTCCTATCCCCCCATCGATTTAACTAGCGTTGAGGTGATTAGCCAAAAGTATCGTTTAGTTTAGGATGGGCAAGTCACTTAGCGCAACACTTTGGCACAAATCTTTACCTTAACCTCCAAAGTGCAACTTTCAACCTTCAACCTCTCAAGGGTAAAATAAGATGCCGATTGTTCTGCCCGAGTTAGCAGGTTAATGATTTCTAGTAACGACTTTCGCACTGGTGTCTCTATTGAGTTAGATGGATCCGTATGGCGGGTAGTGGAATTTCTCCACGTCAAGCCTGGAAAAGGTTCCGCCTTTGTTCGTACCAAACTAAAAAATGTCCAGACAGGGAATGTTGTAGAGAAAACCTTCCGGGCTGGGGAAACAGTACCCCAGGCAAACCTGGAAAAACGTGCCATGCAGCATACCTACAAAGATGGCGATGAATATGTCTTCATGGATATGGAAAGCTTCGAGGAAACTAGTCTAAGTGAATCCCAGATTGGCGATCGCTCCAAGTATCTCAATGAAGAAATGGAAGTGAACATCCTCTTCTGGAACGACCAGATTCTAGAAGTAGAACTGCCCAATTCTGTAGTGTTGGAAGTAGTCGATACCGATCCTGGTGTTAAAGGTGATACCGCTACTGGCGGTACCAAACCAGCCAAGGTTTCAACAGGAGCTCAGGTGATGGTTCCTCTATTCATTTCCATAGGAGAGCGCATTAAAATCGATACCCGTAATGATTCTTATCTTGGTCGCGAGTAAATTGTTTTGATGCCCTGATTTGATGCCCTGAATAGATCATGGCAATCAAGATAATGGACTCACCTGACTACTAAGGCAAAATAATGCCAAAAAATCTTAACCCTTAGCCTTTAGCCCCAAGACCCTAACCTCTTTTTAAAAATTGTGGCATTAGACATCAATCAACTTCGTGATCTGTTAGCTGCTATTGCTCAAACCGATATTACAGAACTGACCCTCAAGAGTGATGATTTTGAACTCACAGTGCGTAAAGGGGTCAGTATCACCCCTACTAGTGATTCCGGTGAAGCTAGCACTCCTTATCAAGCTGCTGGCTCCGTAGGGGTTCCCATCTCTGGCTCCACTATACCCACTGCTCCCACACCAGTACTAGAGGTAGCCTCAACACCAGCAGCAACAGTCCCATCAGTACCTCCACCAGGGGTAGATCAAAAGTGGGAGGAAATTAACTCACCCATGGTTGGGACATTTTACCGCGCTCCTGCTCCTGATGAAGACCCCTTTGTGGAGGTAGGGGAACGCATTAGTGCTGGTCAAACTGTTTGTATTATTGAAGCTATGAAGCTGATGAACGAAATTGAAGCAGAAGTGAGTGGACAAGTAATGGAAATTTTGGTAAAAAATGGAGAACCAATAGAATATGGTCAAGCACTAATGCGGATTAAACCTGACTAAGGATTACTCCTTAGATAGGTTTGACAGATGTCAAGCTAATAATAGCTGCTAGAAGCGAAAATAGGTTTGCTGGGCATGGGAATTAGAGGTCTGCCAACGTATATTTATGTGCCGCAGCGTCGGTTGAAAAATTTTCATCCAACGCTAGTGAGCAACTGCTCAAAGCAGTCTAACCTGGGAAACCTCTAGAGTGGGAAGTTTTGATTGACATCTTGGCGAGTCAGTGGTTGATCAAGCATTAAGCCTTCTCCACCTAAAACCTCTAGTTGTTTCCCATCTACCTCAATCCATACCTGAGTATTGGGGTCTAAACTGCTGGCTGTATAAACAACTTGCGCCAGACGACCGCTCATGGAGCTACTGCCGCCACCAACGGTAAATTCCTGGGACAAATCTACATGAACACCATCACTTTTGAGAGAAACACCCCGTAGTTTTGTACCTTGGGGAATAGTGGTCGTAAATGTGCCATTGGTCGGTCCAGCCAATAAACCCTCGAATGCGCTCTCTAATATCTGACCTTTGTTAAGGGTCTTATTATTTAAGGGAATTGAACTAGGAATTAAAACAATTTGGTTATCAACATCATTGAGCCAATAGACCTGAATTTTTTCCTTAGTTGAGGGTTTTTCAGTTGTGGGTTGTATAGTCTGAGATGACTTAGGTGTAGATGATTGGGGTGTAGTTGTCACAGGCACTTCTGGGGAAGATTGCTGTGAACGCCATGCCCACCAGGTACCTCCACCTCCTGCTGTTAAGACTAGGATGGAAATACTGGCAATCACACCGAGAGGAATACCACGATCGTCTTGTTGGTCATGCATAATAACTGATTAATCAAAAGGTTGATTTACGGTAATTTGATTTACTATGATCAGATAGGACTAGTGGCACGAAACCAAATTCAATTTTTGAGACTTCATCCTTGATATTTCATCCTTCATCTTTGATATTTCATCCTTAACACGGTTTACTCCTTGATCCGGACAAATGCTGCTAATTCTAATTCACTAGGACTTAACTCAAATTGTAAGATTCGGGCTGTGATGCCTTCATCTTCAATATTACTGAGATTTAAGCGCTGGCTAAGACTACCAACAAATAACTTGATTAACTGAGGTGGGAGTGGGTTCCCATCAACCGACAACTTTGGTTCAATTAGCTGTATGCTTTTCCCGGTCAGGATGCCCACACCGGAGTTTAAGATAATCTCTAGGGGTTGATTATCTCCTTGCTGCAATGTCACTTGTAAATAAATACGGTTGTCATCTAGGAAGTCTACTTGTGAGTTCAGTAGTTTATAACGCCTACTGCCACGACTGATCACAGCATTGATCAAATCGTTTAATTGTTCTCTAACTTCCGGCGACTCTAGAGCTTGGTTAATATCTGACTCGGTTAAAACTAGACGCACTCCAGCTTGTAGCGGTTGCCTCAGAGAGTTCGCTAGTGAGTCTTTACCACCTTTACGGACGTTCTCTATATCAAGGTCAATCGGATCAGTTTCTAGTTCCAAGACACCAATCCGGATATCTGGCGTCAGCCATAAGCCCTTACCAGCAATTAAAACCTGGTCTACTTTGCCTGGCAAAATTTGGTAATTGGGAGTGTTGTTAACTCGGACTTGCAATTGCTCGACCTGGGAAAGCTGGGAGCGGATATTGCTTTCGATCACCTTGTCGAGGATGAAACCCACCCCAGAAACCACAGTGATTAAGCCTGATAGGAATATGGTCAAAAATTCCATGGAAAAAAAAAGGCACAACGTTAAGAGTGAGGTGAGGCAAGGAGGGCAGTTAAGGGAGATAGGGTAGGTGTAAGTAGTAGGACAAAATTAAAGTTAACTGTTAAGACTTGGGAACGATAAACTTGCCTATCAGGCAATAGAAGGGGATTCAATGCCTTCACAGGTCTTACACAATTCTTACACATGTCTTAACACAGTTAACTGAATCAGGACTTACGCACCAAGACCGTTAAAACCCGGTTTCTGGTTGTCTTGATGCAGTCGCTCATGGGGGGGACCCCCAAGACCGCGCTGCATCGCTATACATCAAACGCTGAAATCGGTGTAATTACCCTTAATAACCAGGTTGGTGGCGTAAGTCCTGTTTATTTATATCCAGGTACTTACCAGAAAATTCCCTCTTAATCTTATCCCAAAACCCAGTTGAACAACCCTGTGCTAAGAGCTCCACCACAATTCCAATTTCCATGGAAACACTATAAAGTCAGGCATAAATTGTGATAGCAAACAACCCCACACCAAGCTTTTAAGATGGTGTGGAGCTTTGAGAAGATTTTGTTAACTCTGGTCAACGGTCAACGGTCAACGGTCAACGGTCAACCTTTAACCTTCCACAGAGTTTTTATATGAATCCTGCGGCAGCACTAAGGCTTTGAGGCACCTTACCGTTAGTGTGGTGAGTTTTTCCATTGCCATTACGGGGCTGGATTACTCCATATCCCCCATGATTGCGTTCATAGATTACATTAATCTCCCCGCTTTTAATGTTCCGGAACATATAAAAATCGTGGTCTACTAGCTCTAGTTGTTCCAAAGCTTCCTCTACAGTCATTGGGGGCATGGCAAAATACTTCATACGCACCACTTCTTCGGGTAGCTCAGGAGTGCGATCGCTAATCAGATCAACTGGCACCGATTCTTCTTCTAGTATTACCTCTGTCTTGGCCTGATTACGGGTTTTCTGGGATTGCTGCTTCTCCTTATATTTGCGCAGTTGACGATGAATCTTATCAGCCACCAGATCAATGCTGGCATACAAGTTTTCAGTCCCCTCTTGGGCACGAATCACTGTCTTATTGGCATAAATGGTTACTTCAGCTGTCTGTTTCGGGTTTATCCGAGGATTACGAGCCACCGATAGATTTATATCCACCTGATTGGTAATGTTTTGAAAATGATTGACCGCCTTTTCTATTTTTTGATGTACATAGTCACGAATTGCATCGGTGATATCGATGTTTTTACCTTGGATAACAAGCTTCATACTGACTACTCCATCTCGTAACGTTTGCGCTTGACAATAGCAGTGGAGGTTGGGGAGATCTGCTATTGGTTCATACTCTTACCCTATCACTTTGTATTCTAGAGAACATCAACTCTTGATTTCTCTTTAAATTCCTTTGCATTCGTTGACATTGATAAAATAGGGCATAGAGTATGAGATAATTGAGGATTGTGCGTAAATGTTTAATTAGTCATCAAGGCTTAGTCCCTTACACAGTGGCTTGGGAGCAACAGCGATCGCTAGTTAGTCAACGGCTCCAAGATTCCAGTTTGGATGATATTCTCCTGTTGCTGGAGCATCCACCGGTTTACACCCTAGGAAAAGGGTCGAGTATTGACTTTCTCAAATTCGATCCCAATCAGGTTAACTCGGAGGTGCATCGGATAGAGCGTGGTGGTGAAGTGACCTACCACTGTCCTGGACAGCTGGTAGGCTACCCGATTCTCAATCTCCGGTATTATCGCCAAGATTTACACTGGTACCTCAGACAGCTGGAGGAAGTTTTGATTCAGGTATTGGCTGTCTATGGACTCAAGGGTGAGCGGGTGACTGGGATGACTGGTGTCTGGCTAGAAGGATGTAAAGTTGCTGCCATTGGCATTAAGGTGAAGCGCTGGATTACCATGCATGGCTTTGCTTTGAATGTCTGTCCTGACCTTGCAGGTTTTAATCATATCGTTCCCTGCGGCATTGCGGATAAACCCGTGGGTAGTCTAGCTCAGTTTATTCCGGATCTTAATGTGGAACAGGTACGCTTAGATCTGTGTGGTAAATTTGCTGAGGTTCTTGGCGTGCAACTGATTAACCAAGGGGAAAGGGGATGAACGCTGATACCAAATCAATAAAGTACTCCTAGATACGAAAAAAATCACCAGCTGTGGATACAGCTGGTATGGTCTAGACCATTAATTAGAGATACGTCGTCATTTTCCACGAGGAATATCCAGGCTGTGCGTTCCCAAACCGACAGCCTAAAAATTTCTTCTTTAAATTTATCGTAACAGAGAATACGTTCTTTTTTGTAATTAAAGTTTACATTTTTTGGTTGAGGCAGATTTCATCACGTAATCACGACCTTGATCAGGACGCCCCCAGAGGATTTGCTCGTGCTTATAAATCGCCATGCCTGGTTTAGCTCCTTTGGGCTTGTAGACATATTTGGGTTTCGTGTAAACAACTGGTACCTGTTCACTCTGACACCCCCGGCTGTTGTAAGCGGCTAGATCAGCAGCAAATTGCAAATCTGCTGGATCAGCTACTGTTCCTGGCTCTAATCTCAGTAGTACATGACTCCCAGCAATCTCTTGGGTATGAAACCAGAGGTCATAATCCCCAGCGGTACGAAATGTCAGCTGGTCATTTTGCCGATTGTTGCGACCAATCAATAATTCAAAGCCACTGGGAGTTTGATATCGATAGGGCTGTGAAACATCCGATAGATTACGACTCCTTTGAGCAGAAGCTTCTAAATATCCTTGCCCAATTAGCTCTTCGCGGATTTCCTGTAGGGTTTGTAAGTCGTCTAGAGTGTTATAGGTGTTTAGCTGAGTCAATGATGCCTCGACTTGCTCTAAATACTGTATTTCCTCTTGTACTTCTTTTAGTAATGGCTCAACCGCATCGCGAGTTCGTTTCAGTTTTTGGTGTCGCTTGTAGAAAGCTTGGGCATTTTGGACAGCATTTTTCTCAGGATTTAAGGGAATCTTGACTGGCTGGTTGGTTTCAAAGTCAGGTAGGGTGATCGATTTCATCCCTGGTTGCCAATCCTGGAGATATGCCATTAATAAGTCAGCTTTTTCTCGGGATTGATCAGCTTGGTCAGATTGCTGTAAACGTTCCTTAAAGCTAGAGGCTTTTTGCCGTAGTTTTCGTAGGTTATTATTTAGCTTCTGAGTCAGTTGGTTATGCAACCGGGCAAACTCGTGTTGATTGAGCTGGTTGGTGTAGTAGGAATTGAGTAAGGTTTGGATATTTTCAGCTGGTTTAACTATCCCCCAATCCATTACTGTATATCCTTGGTTTGTCCAGCCTGGCTGAAAAAGGTTAGCAGGTTTAAGGTTGGCAGGTTGAAGGTTAGCAGGTTGAAGGTTAGCAGGTTGAAGGTTAACAGGTTGAAGGTTAGATGGTTGAAGGTTAGATGGTTGAAGGTTAGATGGTTGAAGGTTAGATGGTTGTCGGTTGTCTGTAGAGAACTTGCTGGCGTTTAATAAAGTTTGTAACCATTGTTGCCAGCGTTGAAATAGGTTTTGCCAGTCGGATTCTTCTAGGGTTTCGGTGGATTGCTTTGGGTCTAAACCAGCTGCTTGTACCATTGAGCGAGCGAGGGTGGGACTCAATCCTCGATAACTTTTGAGTAACTGATGTGCTACTGCTCCTGGTATCAAACTGACTCGTTCTTGCCAGCTCTGGTAGGGTTCAGTCAAACTGGGGGTGGTGCCAGTGAGGGCTGGTGGGAGTTCGTAGGGTTGACCGGTTTGAATAGTACGGACGGTGGATTGCTGGTTACTGACTTGATGAGCAGTGGTGACAATTAGATTGTCAGCATCAGTGAGGATTAGGTTACTGTATTTGCCGATAATTTCTACATACAAATGCCAAGTCGGAGCTTCTCCAGGGCGTTTGGCAAATTGCAGGTCTAAGACTCTCTCCCAAGGGGCAATGGTTTCGATGGCAATTAGGGCGAAGCCACCTAACTGGTGCCTCAGTTGGTCACTAAAGGTGAAGGTGTCGGGAACCCTTGGTGGTGGATCTCCTATGCAAATTCGGGCGGCTTGGGGATGCCAACAAATGGTGAGCCAACCTCGACCATTTAGGGTGCGTAGGGCGATGGCAATGGTGTAGCGATCGCGTTGATAGACTTGTTCGGTACGTCCTGGTACCCAGGTAGCACGGAGCTCAGAACAAGCAGCGGTCAGGGTGGTATAGTCAACAGGTTGCATGGGCCAGGTGCCAGATCTGAGCTTGGTAGGATTCGGGTTTGAGAATGCGATTGACCTTTGGTCACGCTACGCGAACGCAGTCTAGCCCAGTTCCAATTTTCAGTATTTACAATACTATTGTATTAAGTCAGGCTTAGGGCTACGATGTTAGTCGAGAAACTACCTCTTCTCAAGTCAGAGCTCACCTAGCCAGTGTCCTAGATCAAGTACAGGATGACCAACCAATTATTTTATTGTCATCAAAAATTTGCTCAAGCCTGGGAGTAGACTGAGGCCACAGTCAGGTTGATGGTCAGCGATTTCAAGTCGATTTGGGTCCATAGTCGCAAGGGCAATACTGCAGCAGAAAGGGCCGGGTTAGCTGACGTAACCTGGAGTTGGCATGACTTGATCAGCTATCGCACACTGTGCTGATCGACCACCAAATTTTCCAAATAATAATTTTTGTAAATTTGTTTATCATAAATTAGGACAAGATCGCACCTATTGGTTATTTTTAGTATGGATTGCTTAATCAAGCAATTAAAGACGATTTTAAAAGTTAAGCTTTTTTAGTATTTAGGAGAAAGTGGATGGGAAATTTAGCTCGTTCGGCAACCCTCGGTTTGGATGCCTTTGAAGGAAACCCTTTAGAAATGCGTCCTAATCAGACTGAAGAGGATTTACAAATCATCATTAGGGCTGTTTACAAGCAAGTCTTGGGAAATGAGCATTTAATGGAAGAACAACGTCTGGAAAGTGCTGAAGCACTTCTCCGGGATGATGACATTACTGTTCGTCAGTTTGTGAGGATAATCGCTCAATCCAATTTATATAAGTCACTTTTCTTCCATTCCTCTTCTCCATACCGCTTTATTGAACTGAATTTCAAACATTTGTTAGGTCGTGCGCCTCAATCTCAACAAGAAATTCAAGACCACGTTCAAATCTATTACGAACAAGGATATGATGCTGAGATTGACTCCTACATCGATAGCGAAGAATATATTTTGAACTTTGGAGAATATATTGTTCCTTATCCTCGTAATATTCGTTCCCAAGTTGGTCTCAACAACGAAAGCTTCAATCGCATGTTTTCATTGTTAAGAGGTTCTCCTACTAGCGACAGAAATAACAGTGCTCAATTAATTACCTCTGTTGCCTCCAATATGGCTACTCCAATCGAGCCCCTTGCTATCGGCAATGGTGCGAACTATGACAATACTGGTAAACGTTTTAAGATTACCTATTCTAGTTCCAACGACTTCGCTCGTGCGCAAAAAGTCAGCAAACAACAGATAACAGTAAGCTTTGATTGTATGTCAAAAGCATTTCAGAATATTCATGAAGTAGGAGGTAAGATTCTTAGCATTACTGAGGCACTTTAAAAAGCTCCTCTGTGACCACCAGCAATTGTCCTAGGTAACCTTAAAACTAATGATTAAACCTAATCTATCTAATCTAGATAGATTAGATAGATTAGGTTTTTTTTAAATTTTTTTTAAGAGTGGGACAGGATTGCATAATTTAACACTGGCTGGTATTGAACACTGGTATTGAACACTGGTCGCTGACCTAACTCAGCATAAATGTTTCAGGATTAAAAAATTCGGGCTCAACACATAAACTTAACAACTTACAAAAGATCTTGTTTTTTATGTCGAAACAACAACTCATGGACTTTATTGTTGCTGTCAAAAAAGATGAATCATTGAAAGCACAATTAAAAGATGCCCAGCCCGAAGAAATTATCCGTATTGCCCAACAAGCAGGATTTAATTTCTCCGAAGAGATTAAGGGGAGATTTAGGAATCGCTGGGCAGGAGTCTACAGCTGTCCTCAAAGGGAGGATATTAACGAGATCTGTCCAGCACTTTGTCCGCCAGGTTTTAAGTCATTAGCTGAGTACTCTCAGTCAACCTGCACCCCTTACGACAAACAAGAAAAATATGATTTTCGTTCTGGCTTTAAATATACTAATGTAACATAGTTTACTAAATAACATAGTTTGGGGTTTGGGGATTTTCGGGACATCAAGTCCCTTAATCTCCCTGGTCTACCTCCCTACCCTGCTTACCCTGAGGGGGGTAACTTTTTCCCTTTAGTTGAATCAGCCAATCAGAGTCATTAGCACAAAGAGCGCGACCACTTGAATCACCCAAATAATCTAATGCTAATAAACAAGCATACTTTAATTTCCAAACTTTACTTTCAAGACCAGCTTTTAAATGGGGAATTGCTTGCTTGTTACCTAAGTTACCTAAAGAGATAGCAGCTGCAATTCTCGATTTGACAAATTTGTCTCCCAAATTAAGTAAGGTATCCACAAAGAGATCGTAAGCAGGTTCGTATTTCAACCAACCAAATAGTTTAATAATATGGTAGTGAGCTCCGTAATCTTCCTGAGCGTTTTCGTCAAAAGATTTTTTTAATATTTCTCCAGCATTAGGGTAAAAATCGAGCATCGCCTTACTTGCCAAATAACAATAGGCAAAATCTGTATTGTAGAGGTCTTGAATTACTCTTTCCAAACTCGGTTTTTGGGGATATTCATAAGCCATTTTAAGGTCTTGAGGATGATCCCAAATTGCTAAATCAAAACTCGATTCCATTACCGAATCATCAACGGTTCCTTTTTCTTGTGCCTGATCTGCTAAAAATCGCATTCCCCGAAGACGTAGAGATTGGGAAACAGGAGCAGCAGCTATATCAGGAATAGCCCCATCGTATTCTAAATCCATCAGGTCTTGAATCGCTCCTCGCCGGGCGTGAATGTTTTTATCATTCAAGAATTTGATAATTCGATGGACTTGATTGTCATCTCCTGATAACTTACAGGTAGCAGCTATGGCTGCACAAGCTATGGCAGAATCTTCTGATTCCGTAAATCGAGCAATTCTTGCCAATGCTGGTTTATAATTGAGTTTAGTTAGAGTTTGAATGATTACTCGATAAATTTGTCCTTCTTTCTCTAATAATTGAGCAATTTTTTCCAGAATGTCCTGATTAGATGTCCCAATCTCGCCGATTGCCCAAACAGTATTTTCTACCATATAGCGATCATTATCGGCCAAGAAAGGTTCCATGACTTCGATGGCATGATTAACCTTTAAGCGTCCTAATGATTCGATGGCTTTACGCTGTGCTTGACGATTTTCCCGTGCAGGATTAGGGTCTTGCAAAACTTTGATTAGTGCTTTGATTGAGCGTTCCGTAGGAAAGTTTACTAAATGAGCTGCTGCTAGATAACGGTGATATTTTTCTTTGAGTTTTTCTACTGGTGTTTCCAAAAGTTCAATCGCTTTTTCTTCTGATAAACCAGGAAATAAGTTTAGAAAAGGACTAGTCATCTTTAAATTGAGGATTTGAGCAGTTTGACAATATCGCTATAACCTTGCTTTTGAGCCATCATCAATGCTGTGTAACCATATTCGTCTTGGGAATTAATATCTGCCCCAACTTTAAGCAAGGTTTTTACCGCATCTATATGACCATGAGCTGCTGCCATCATCAGTGCAGTCCAACCATGTTGATCTTGAGGGTTAATATCTGCTCCATAGTTGAGCAAGATTTTTACGGTTTCTGTATGTCCCGATGATGCTGCTGCCTGTAATGCGGTTCCGCCATATTTATCTATCGCATTTACCTCCGCACCCTTTTCAAGTAAAACTTGTAAGGTCTTAGTTTGCCCTTCCCGCGCTGCCCACATCAATACCGTTCTACCAAAGAGATTATCTTTTCCATCGATATTAGTAACGTTTTCAAGTAATAAACTTAAAGTCTTAGTATCACCGCTCTTAGCTGCCTCTATTAATTGAGCGTTTATCTCAGCAATCATAATAGTAATTTATTCTTTTGCTCCGCTATCCCTGAGAATTTGCTGGATTTCTTTTAAGTTGAGTTTGATAGCATATTTTAATGGGGTATAATCCCAATCATTGATGGCATTAACATCAGCTCCTTTCTCGATCAAAAATTCCACAATCTCTCTATAGTTACGAGATACAGAACGCATTAGAGCAGTGGCATTTTCTTTATCCTTAACATTGACATCAGCCCCTTGGGCTACTAGGGATTTTACGACTTCTAGATCTCCATCTTTACTTGCCTGTAAAAGTCCTTCGTTAATATCATTTGTAGAATTCATAATTATCTGTCAAAAACCAATCAAAAACCAACTGATAAATTTAAATAACCCTGAGCAGTAAACTTAACCAATAAAGCTAAGCATCCTGCCCAGAGTTTTATAAAGAGAATTAACTCATCAAATTAAATTGATGGCAATGTCCCTAGGACATAGAGTTAATTAAATAGTCGATATAACCAGTCAATTCTGTGGCAGCTTGAGCAGACATATCGCGAGGAACGCAGATACGATCTCTTACTTTAGTGAAGGCAGCCACATAAGCAGCAGTATTGATTCCGAGGGAGCGGTAAACTTCACGGGCTCCCGCAATACCCCATTCGTCAAGAGGACCAGTACCACCAATAACTAAGCAATAATTAATTAAGCGTAGGTAGGTAGTTACATCGCGAAGACATTTGTCTTTGCGTACTTCAGGAGTGCAACCTTTGCTAACTCCGTCGGGAAATTCTGCATAAACTGCATCAACAGCTTCTTTAGCAACGGCTGCGTAGTTGGAAGCTAGCTTGTCTGCTGCTTCTAGACGCGCATCAGCCCGTTGAATATTACCAGCAATAGATTCTAAATCAGATCCACTGGGATACCGACCTGCGGTATCTGCTGAAGCAATCGTAGTGGTTAACACTGATTTCATGACTCAATTATCTCCTATTTTTCAATTAATGTAATTGCAGCTCAAACAACAGCTTGATTAAAACTCCTTTAATCAGCATTAAAACTTGTCTAACCAGCTAAGGTTAGCTAATCGCTGTCGTTACTGCATCGAAATAACCACCAATTTCTGAGGCTAATGAGGCGCAATCACCTTGAGTTACAGTCATTTTGCGCTGAGAAGCTGTGTTAGTTACAAAGGCAAGAGCAGCAGCTTTCATAATGTTGACAGCACGACTGACACTACCTGTAGGAACACCTAATGCGGAGTAAGTTTCTTTTAAGCCATTTAAGCAACGGTCATTGAGTACAGAAGCATCTCCTGCCAAAATAGCATAGGTGATATAACGTAGAACGATATCCCCATCCCGAAGGCAAGCAGCCATTTTACGATTGGTATAGATACTACCACCAGGTGCTGTCAGACCCTCGTTTTCGCACACAATACCAGATACAGCATCAGACACGATACAACTAGAGTTGCTAGTAATGAAGCTCGCAGCATCTAGACGGCGGTTTCCCAAAGAAACAAATTCTTTGAGAGCATTTAGGCCATCACCACCGAGAAATTCACCCTTTTGGTCTGATGCAACTACTGCTCTGGAAAAAGCATCGAACATTTGTTTGTCCTTGAATTTATACAAAAGGTTTATGGATATCTCTATGAAGATACAATAATGAAGGTTCTCTTAGTCCTGTTTCTGAGAAACAATGTAATAAAAGTTTATATTTTAGCCTAATCCGCAAGAAGACCCACGCCTAGTTGTCCTCAGAGCGCGGCAAGAAAAGTCCTAGGGGCGAAGCCTTTGGGGAATCATTGCAGGCTGAAACCCTAGTAAGTCCATTTATAGCAACCGGCACGACGGTTAGGACGCCAGTTGCCAGACAGGCTCGATGGGATCCCGTAGACAATCAAACTGGTTGAGTTGCTTGCCTTAGCAACTTTGGAGCCGAGACCAGCATCCCTCAATCTGGCTAAGGTCTGGTTAATCGGTAGGTAAGTATTATAGCGCTACGCGCAAGGGCTTTAGGCATGCATGCAAGAGGCAAGAGGCAAGAGGCAAGAGGCAAGGGTGCATCTCATATTTGAAAAGGTGCGCTTGACCCATTAAGAATTAAAGCGCGCCTATCGGCAAAGCCGACGCGGGGCGCGAACGGGCGCGCACCTAAATGTTCTGTAGGGTGCGTTAGGGGCGCTCGCCCTAATTTTCAGCCTCAATGCCCGGGTTAGGTTGCTGCCCGATTGTAACGGGCAAGATGCCCGTTCCACCCACCAGGTCAAACAACATGCATTGAGATGCACCCAGAGGCAAGAGGCAAGAGGGGAAAGACATCCTCAGTTTTTTTTTACAATAAAATAAAACATTTCCATTGTATATAGTCCAAGCATGACATTGACTACTCGACTTTTTTAATTCTGTTTCAGCAATTAAGCAATCGCTATTATATTGTTTATATTACTTATTAAGTATTAATGGCAAATACAATTTTATATTTACCTGTTAAATTCCTTAACAATGCACCATTATTATGTACTAATTAAGTGATATGTAAATTACAATTTGTTCCAAAAAAAATATCGAAAAAAATATTTTTGTGCTATAATAAAAGTGACCTTAATTAATAAGGTAAAAAACCAGCCCCCTCAGAGTGAACAACTACGGGGCTGGCTATTACCCCTAGTAACATAGGAGATAATTTTATTATGACCTATCGCGACCGTCTTAGTCCGTGGGTAATTGTGCGGTTATTACCCAAAATGCAACGAGTGGTTGTTGCTCGCTTTCGTAATCGTTCAGATGCAGAGGGTCACCTGCGCAGTCTCCGACAGCTGATGCCTGATGTCGAATTTGTGATTATTTTTGATACTGGGGAGGAATTAGATCAGAAGTAAATAAATAACTGCTTGTTTGTGGACGGTTGACAGTTATTTGTGGACAGCAAACACTTAACAGTCAACCGTCAATTCATAAATAAAAGTGTTATCAAAATTGACAGTAGACCCCTTGTTTATCTGAACAAAAAAAACTATAGTTTGTGTGGAGGTTAAATCTCCAATTGTCTACAGAGTAAAGGAGAAATTCATGGGATGGTTAAAATCATCAGCCGCAAATCCTTAGGCACTCAACCTGTCTATGATATTGGTGTCAAGAGCGACCATAACTTTATTTTGGCAAACGGTATTGTCGCTTCCAATTGCTTCAACAAATCCCACTCCACCGCCTATGGCTATGTAACCTATCAAACTGCCTATCTCAAGGCGAATTATCCAGTTGAATATATGGCAGCCTTGCTGACAGCGAGTAGTAACAGCACGGACAAGATACAGAAATATATTGCTACTTGCTCAACCATGGGGATTGAGATTTTGCCACCGGATATTAATCGTTCTGATTTTGATTTTACCCCAATGTCTAATAGTATATTGTTCGGGTTTTCAGCAATCCGGAATTTGGGACACGGAGCAATTAATTGTATTCTCAAGGCTCGGGAGACTGGTGGTGAGTTTAAGGCTTTGGCAGATTTATGCGATCGCGTCGATTTGCGCACCCTTAACCGCCGTGGTTTGGAAGCTTTGATTTACTGTGGTGCCTTTGATAGCATTCAGCCCAACCGCCAGCAACTTATCAAAGACCTCGACCCAGTGATTAGTTGGGGGCAAGACCGTGCCAAAGACCGAGAAAGTGGTCAGCTGAACATTTTTGATATGTTTGGCAACACTAATTCTGAGCAAGATCAGAACAATAATGCTTGGGAATCTGCTCCGACCGCTCCAGCAGTTTCTGATTTTTCACGCCAAGAAAAATTAAATTGGGAAAAAGAATTGCTTGGCTTTTATGTATCTGACCATCCTTTAAAATCAGCCCGTCCAGTAGCTCAAGTGCTTTCTCCTGTCAGTTTGGCCGAGTTAGGAGACCAAAAGAAGGGGACAACTTTGAGTGCTATTGTGATGCTCACTGAAGTTAAGCCTCACCTCACCAAAACAAATAATCAACGCATGGCCTTTGTGCAGATAGAAGATCTGACCGGTCAAGCTGAAGGAGTTGTATTCCCGAAAACTTACGAAAAAATTAGTTCATTACTGCAAGCCGATTCCCGTTTAATTATTTGGGCAAAGGTGGATGAGCGAGATGAAAAAATTCAGCTGATTATTGAGGATGCTGAGCTAATTGAAACTTTACGAACAGTAGTAGTAGAACTTACCCCTAAGCAAGTTACGACAAACAACCTTAACCAATTAAAATCGATTCTGCAAAAACATTCCGGTAAAAAACGTCAGGCAAAAGTACCCGTACTGGCAACTATTCCTACACCCCAGCAGTATCAATTTGTCCGTTTTGATTCTAAATACTGGGTGCAAGATGACCAAGTAACCGTTAATGCTCTTAAAGCTAGCGGATTTGATGCCCGTATTGCTCCAGTCATCAAGAGTTGAGTCTGATAGCTTACAAAAATCGAGCCAATAATTCTTGACGAGACAATTTTAGCAATAGGGGGGTAAATTCTTCTGGAGAGAGTGCAATCAATGGCTCAATGATGGCGAGGAGTTGCTGGTCTAGTTCACCAAAACGCGATCGCAATAAGTAAGTGACCATACTACGGCGTTCATTTTGCATACCTTGGACTAGTCCCTCTTGTTTCCCCTGCACTAGTCCCTCTTGTCTGCCAAGCTGAGTAGCCACTTCAAGTCGTTGTTGATAAATTCCAGATAATTGCATTACTAACTCCCGGTTATCTTCCTCTTCCGACTTCCCTCTTACCTACTCCCTACTCCCTACTCCCTACTCCCTTCTTTATCAACCTGAACCAGGATTTTGCTGAGGATTAGAAGAGCCAATAAACTCAGATTGAATCTCCTCCAATTCCCGATCAAGTTTAGTTTTAGTTTTCGGTAAACTGCTAGAACCAGCAACCTTAGAGCCAAGAGTTGGATGTTTTGAGTTAGGGGTCGGATTACCCATAATTTCAGACTTCAATTCTTCTAATTCTTGAGCAATCCTTTTATTCAATCCCCCAACTGCAGGCTTTGATGGTACAGTAGGTTTGATAGGTGTAACTGGTTTTCGTTGTCTTAGAGGTGTAACTGGTTTTTGTTGCCTTAGAGGTGTTGCGGGAGTTGTCTTAAGATGCAACTCTTTACTTACCTCAGCCGCTGATTGATAACGTCGGTTAATAGCCCCTGCTATCATCTTGTCTAAGATGCGACCAAGCTGATCACTAATAGGATGACTCAAAACGTTGCGCCAAATCCAGACACCCTCCCTGACATCAAATAAATCACAGGGGTGCCTATTGGTCAACAAATGAATACAAGTGATACCAAGACTATAGATATCACTGGCAAAAACTGCTCTACCAATACTTTGCTCTGGTGATACATAACCAAATGAGCCAATCGCTGTCCCAGTTTTGCCTAGACTAGTGCCAGTAGCAGCTTTCGATGCTCCAAAATCAACTAGAACCAGTTGACCTGGGACCTGGGTTGCTCCCCCGACAACCGAAGACCTTAAACTCCTGCGGCGAATAATGTTTTCTGGCTTGATGTCCCGGTGGATGACATGATGTTGATGAACAAATTGCAGCAATGGCAGCAAATCATCCAGTAGCGCCCGAATTTGTGCTTCATTAAATCCACCCCGACTGGCCAGTTCTTGGACTAAGTTTTGTCCATCGATAAACTCTTGCACCAAATACTGTTGGCTATCTTGACAAAAATACGCCAGCAGTTCCGGAATTTGAGGATGTTTGCCCAACTCATCCAGCCGTACCGCTTCCAGGGTGAATAACTCAGCTGCTTTTTGAACCGTGTTAGTTCCCTGGGCTTGGGGAAAAAACTGCTTGATGACGCAGGGAGGTTTGGAAGGTTTATCTTCGTCCACAGCCAAGAAGGTTTTACCGAATCCACCTTGACCTATAGGTTTAATCCCTCGGTATCGCTCTTTGAGCAGCAACTTCGAGCCACAGGCAATGCAAAATTTAGTTCCTTCTCGATTTTGGGGATTGGGGCAAGTGGGATTGAGACAGTAGCTCATTATCGTGGTCAGCAGTCGGTCTTTTATCTATAATAATATATTGCCCTATCTACGAACAGATATTTTTGAGGCCATCTTCCCTACTCCCTACTCCCTACTCCCTACTCCCTGTTCCCTTTGCTATATGTTCCATAATTGCTTGTCGGAAGCCCAGTACTACTAAAGTATTGGACAGGGTTAAAAAAAACTCAGCACTACCATGTAGCCAATCCACATCAGCTAATGCTTCCTGATAAGCTACCTTGGAATAAATCCCAGCTGGGATGGTAACAAAAACAAACACCAAGAGGACGTAAAATCCGATTAGCGCTAAACGGGGTGTTTGTCCAGAACGAGTGAGAAACCATAAGAATCCTAGGTAAGGAAATAGGGAAATAGCAAATAATGTGTCTTTAGAAATCATCTGAAGATAAGGAAAAATGCTTGTCAAAATGATTCGGAAAACGTCAGCCGTTAGCTGTCAGCCGTCAGCCGTCAGCTGATAGCTGATAGCTGATAGCACCTCAAGTAGCATCTCAAGTAGCGCTTAAGCTGAGTGATTACCGTAAAACTTATCCCTGGCATTGGTAGCAACCCTACGCTGAACGCCAAATCCACCAAGCTGCTCCACAAAGGGTACAGTTACCTACAACCGTCATCGCTGCTTGGAGTGTTACCATCCACTCCAGGGATTGTTGGTTGTCAAAAAAGTGCCAGGTGATAGCACACATAGCACTGACCAATGCTGGTAACATAGCAAAAGACAATGCCCACCATGCACGATTGCCAGTAATTTCACCATAGGTCCAGATTAACCAAATTGCAGCAATCCACTCGATAACACTGGAAATGTGAATAATCCAAGTTGGAATTGATAGAGCATGCATAAAAAAACTTATTACTACAGACTAATGGGTAATGGGTAATGGGTAATGGGTAATGGCTTAGGAGTAATCAAAATTACTAATTTTAAAGTTACCAAAACCCAAGCTTGATAATAGTGAGGCTTCTAGACATCCCATTATCGACCGTTGACTTGTTTGAGTATACCAAGATTATACCAGCTACTTTACCTAAACTTTAAACTATGATTAGTACTAATGCTAATAACCAATCCGAACATGCCTAATCCTATCCTGGCTAAATAAAATATAGCGTTTATTATAGCTATATAACGATTTTGCCTTTGTCTCTATATCCTCAGGGGACCTGTTGGAACTAGCAGATACAAATAGTGACTTTGTCGCCTCCACGACTTATTTTAATTCACAGACTGGCTACAAAACATTTACTTACGAGTTTACAACAGCTGGCACGTTTACCGTGAGTATAGGAGTGGTGGATATGGCCGATTCTACGGTTGACTGTTTGAACATGACTTTGACCCGGATAGCGATAATAGCCAATGGGCATAAATTAGCAATGGTCAAGTTAATACCAACTTTGGTGGCGATGGCAACTCCCTTTGGTTTGATGGCGGTTCTCCAGAAGATAACTCCCGTTATGCTATTACCCAAGCCCTAGATGTTTCTCATGGCGGTACTATTTCCTTTGACCTAATCATTGGTAATATCATTGGTAATAGTAATAATGGAGGGGAGAATGCAGATTCTGGGGAAGATCTCGCTCTTGAATATTCCATTGATAGCGGTATCTCTTGGATAAGACTGGGTTTGTATGACACAGAAGACTACATCAGTTGGAAAACTATTACTGAGACCATTGACACCGATGCTATAACTAGTGCTACTCAGTTCCGCTGGCTACAGCTTAACCATAGTGGTTCTGGATTCGATAACTGGGCTATTGATAATGTGCATATTGATTTGGTTTAGATTATGAATCACTATAATCATCTGTTTTATTTAATTAATGTAAAATCAAGAATAAAAAAGAAAAGGGAAAAAGCCTAGGTTAACTTTACATACCTAATTGATATGCCTAGGTTTACCATTTACCCTGTAAATGGATAAATTAATCTGATGATTGCCGTATCTGCTTTATATCAATCCTTAGTTCAATTAAGAGCTGCTATTTCTAGTTTAGATAATAGCTCTTTCTCAACGTATTCCAGGTGATGTAAATCCTCAGCTACAATTAATAGAGTGACATACCCTTGAGTTCGTAAGGTGTCAAATTCATAAGGAAAGACAAAATTTGGAGTACCATTACCCTGGTAGATTAAGGAACCAATCTTTTCCCGTAGGGTGCTAAAACTACAGGGTTCGATTTTAAGTCTCAACACCTTCCAGCATCCATCGTAGTCACTAGTACCAAACAAATTGTCAAGAATGAAAAATGCAAAGGACGATCCGTTCAGTCGGGCGTTGTTTTCGATGGGAAATATTCCTTGATCTGTGACAATATAATCGATGCCTAAGATGCCAAGATAGCCATCATCTCGCATGTGTTGGGCTATTTTGAAGGAGTAATCGCGAATTAACCCTTCTATCCGTCTTGAATAGGGTTTTCCTTTCACGTTACCGATATGTTGTAACCCATTAAACAGCTGGCATGTTATGCCCAGATGAGCAATTTCTCTATTGCTGCCAATCATCCACTGGTCATTGGGGGATGTAATGACTTTGAGGAATGGCTAAATTAAAAAACAACTCTCTCCCGATGCCAGCATTTTTGGCATCTCAGTGTCGAGGTTACTGCTGTTAACTTTATGAAGTGATGAGCCTACACACCCTTGTGCGCCCCGGATCATTAACGTCTCATAATCCCTAAGCCAACCTAAGATTTCCTGTCGCAGTTCTGTCTCAAAATCCTCAGAGTCTGATGATTTACTCAGGATAGTTCCTGGTATTGTGGGAATACCAAGAGACTGACACAGGTCCTTGAAGGTGGACTTGTCAAAATACTTTAACGTAATAGACTGATCACAGCCAAAAAAAAACGGCATCAATGGTTGACGCCGCCTGTTTATCTACATCTGCCGAATAATAAGGAACAAACACCAAGGGTTTTCCAATTGATGCAAGAAATGCTCTAACTTCATCCGCTTTTTGCATTATCAGCTCTCAGAGCAGTGCTGGTTCATTTTCACGGTTGAAGGCAAAGACTTTCTGGGGTCCTAAGCCAAGATTTTTCAGCCAGTCGTAGTACTCTGCATCCAGATTGCCAGGAATGATCACGACATCCTCTGAACCAGCTACAGCTAGGGCTCTTGACGCCCAAGGTTCAAGTGTATTCTTGCCCTGATAGTAGGGTTGGCTTCGGATATCGAAGGCAAATACCCTGACTTGATCGGAATTTGAGGAAATCAAGTCCAGAATAGAGCTTGATTTTGCGATCGCATTTGAGTTTACGCTTGAGTTCAATGCATCCTCTTGATTGGTGTGATTACCAATTAGCCTTTTGCTGCCAGAAGCACCATCCATATGCTTACTCCATACAGACCTAACATACGACTTATTACAAATTACAAGCGAAATTAGAAATGAACCTATCTCCGTCTAGGAGTAGGACAAACCGTGCCCGCTGCTACCCTCGTACTTAACTGTGAGCAGTTAACCATAATAACTGCTCCAGAGTCAAGACCTTGGATCAGTTAGCGCCCTGCCTTAGTTAGGGAGTGAGGGGACGCGGGGCAGGTATAGGTTTTACCATAGTTATGGTGTCTTTAGTGATAGGTAGCGGGAAGCCAGGGTCCCCCTGCTCAAAGTTCTGGCTTCCAACTTTTTGGTTAATTTGGGTTTGACCACTTTTTTGATAACGCAAAACACTTAAAAAACACAATTAACGCCTAAAAGTTCGGAAATTATTTTTATAATCGGAGATGTATTCAAATCAACATAAATCAATAAGGACTTAAGCAGTTGCGCTACATATAGTGATGACGTAACCATTGCTCCCCTACAATTATGGTTGAGGAACAGAAGCAAGGGTAAGTCCTGTCAATAAAAACTAATCACAAATGACTAATGACTAATAGTTACCAATTCCTGGCAAGAGCCGCAATATAAAGGAGTTTTATCAATGAGGCGATGGCGACCCATACTGTTGCTTGTGGCTTTTGTCCTAACTATAGTTCTCTCTAACTGCGTTAGCCCTTCTAATTGGATTGGGAAAAATACCCCTCCCAGTCCTACTCCTACTGTTTCTGAGAGTCCAACTCCCAGCCCTACTCCCAGCCCTAGTCCCAGCCCTACTCCTACTCCCAGCCCTACTCCAACTCCAACTCCTACTCCTACTCCTACTCCTACTCCTTCCCCAACTAAACCTTCTAAGGATTCCAAGGGAAGGACAATCGTTTACGGAGCAGTGGGACAACCAGAAAACCTAGAACCGGGTAATATCAGCGACCGGGAATCCCTAGTTGTCCAGAAACAAATTTACAATCGCCTGGTGGAATACAAGCTGGGAACGATAGAACTGGAACCGGGATTAGCTACTGATTGGGAAGCGTCTCGGAATAGCAGAGTTTGGACATTTAAACTGCGCCAAGGGGTCAAGTTTCATGACGGGACTGATTTCGATGCTGAAGCAGTTAAGTTCAATGTCGAGCGTTGGTGGGACCCGGAAAACAAATATGGCTATCGCGATAAAGACAGAAAGTATCAAATTTGGGCTGATTTATTTGGTGGCTTCAAGGGAAACTCGAAATCCCTATTACAACAGATAGTCATCAAAGATAAGTATACAATTCAATTTGTCCTGAAACAGCCCTTAAGCATTTTTCCAGCGATGATTGGGTCAGGCTACTTTGGTATCGCTAGCCCAACCGCCATCAAGAAAGCAGGTTCTAAGTATGGTCGTGAGTCATCTCTAGCGGTAGGGACAGGTCCCTTTAAATTCAAAGAGTGGCGTAATGGCAAGGAAATTATCCTAGAAAAGAGCCCAAACTACTGGAAACCAAACCTACCTAAAGCAGAAAAGGTAATCGTGCGGTTCATCCCGGATATTGCGAAGCGGCTGACCATGTTGAAATCTGGAGAGATTGACTTCACGTCAGACCTAGTTCCTAAGCAATTAGAAAATTTAGTTGGTGAGGCTAAGCTCAAATCTATTTTCCGTCCCTCCTTCAATGTCGGATATCTATCCCTCAATACCAACTACAAACCCCTTTCTAAACAAAAGGTACGGATTGCGATCGCATTAGGAATTAATCACCAAAAGATTGTCGAAAAAAATTGGCAGGGTTTAGGAGAGAGTGATGCTCACTTCACCCCACCCCTCCTCGATTGGTCTGAGTCACCCAATTTTGGTAGCTATAAATATGATCCACAGCTAGCCAAGCAACTGCTGAGGGAAGCTGGCTACCCCAAAGGCTTTGACCTGGAACTCTGGTATATGAAAATATCCCGCCCCTACTATCCTGATCCGAAAGCGATCGCCCAAGCCATAGCTGATGACTTGGGTAAGATTGGCATCAAGGTTACTTTAAAAACCAAACCCTGGAAAGATTATCTCAAAGACCGACAAAAGTCTCCTGGTTTCCAAGGGTTTATATTGGGTTGGACTGGGGAATATGGCGACCCAGATAACTTCTACTATTCCCACTTCGGACCTAATGCTACCGCTGACCTTGGACGTTGGAAAAATAACCAAATCCTACGGCTATTGGAAACCGGTCGTAAGACCCAAGACAAGGATGCTAGGGCAAGAATCTATCGCCAAGTGGATAAAATTTTATTTGAAGAAGCCGTGCGCATTCCCATTGTCCACTCCCAACCGCTTTTAGGTAAGCGAGCCAATATTCAAGGCTGGAAGCCCAGTCCACTCGGTTCAGAATCCTTTGAAACTGTGGATAAGAATTAGATAGAACACTATAATTACAAATGTGTAACTTCAAAGGTAACAACTCTTGGGACAAAAACTCTTGGGACAAGTAATACTGCTCTAGGCTTTTTATTTGAGATGTAAACAGAGGAGTGAGGTAAAAAGCGAACAGCGAACAGGGCAAATGTCAGAGTAGGAAAGAGTTACGAGTAGTTTTTGTCGTTATGAGAAATAGGCATAGTTTTTCATGACCTATTTCTCAAGGCTATATATCCAAAAGGGAACTAGTTCGATGACAAAAAAAAGGAATACATCTAGAGACGGATTTAGGAACCGGTTATAAAACTTTGCTTTAAACAAGTTCAAGGGGATTTGGGAGTTTATTCAAAGCAACGACTATCTAAGACGTCAAGCCAACAAAACAATGATTAACAATGTCGTCTACAAAATTCCCACTCGTCCCCATAAGTTAAGCGCGATCGCACCCTATACTTCTTGGGACTCATTAACAGACCGAACCTGGAGCGGACGACATTTACCCCCCGATCCAGAATTCAACAAAGCAGGTAACCTTCCTCCTCTCGAAGACCTTGCTGTTTTGTTTCGCAAAAAAGAGGGGAAAACCATCTATTCCGAGAAGTCTACCCTGCTGTTTCCCTATTGGGTGCAGTGGTTTACCGATGGCTTTTTGCGCACTGATCACTACAATAGATTAAAGAATACCTCAAACCACGGCATCGATTTATCTCCCGTCTATGGGTTGAACAGAAAATCTACAGACATGCTGAGATCCCATCAGGGCGGGAAACTGAAAAGCCAGATTATCAATGGTGAAGAATATCCCCTCTTCTATTACGACGATCCAGAAAACGGAGTGGTCAAACCAGAGTTTGACGGGTTGTATGAGCCGCTCAATGATGAGAAGCGACTCGACCCAGCCAAGAAAGCAAAACTATTTGCTATGGGTGTCGAACGAGCCAATGTCCAAATTGGCTATGTAATGCTTAATGTTCTGTGTCTGAGGGAACACAATCGCCTGTGTGATTTACTGGCTAAGCATTATCCCGATTGGGATGACGAGCGACTCTTCCAAACAGCCAGAAACATCGTGATGGTGGTAATCATGAAAATTGTGCTGGAAGAGTATGTTAATCATATTACCTCCTATTACTTCAATTTCATTGTCGATCCTCCAGCGTTTACCAATCAGAAGTGGTATCGCCAGAATTGGTTTACAGTGGAATTTAATTTGGTATATCGTTGGCACAGTGCCCTTCCGGAGACTCTGACCTATGACAGCAAGCAAATTCCGATGGTGGATAGCCTCTGGAATAATGAGATGCTGATCAATAAAGGCTTGGGACAATTGTTTGAGGAGACCTGTTCCCAACCAGGCACCAAAATTGGTTTGTTTAACACGCCAGAATTCCTAATACCTGTTGAATTGGCAAGTATCGACTTAGGTCGTCAAGCTCAATTGGCCAGCTATAATGATTACCGGGAAATGTCTAAGTTTCCCCGGGTGACGGATTTCGATCAGATCACGGCGGATGAAGATACTCAAAGGGAACTAAAACGGTTATACGGTGATGTCAACAATATTGAATTCTATGTGGGACTCTATGCCGAGGATGTGCCACCAAATGCAGCAGTAGCTCCCCTGGTTAACCGACTGATAGCAATTGATGCGTTTTCCCAAGCATTGACTAATCCCCTGTTGGCAGAAAATATCTTCAACGAAGAAACCTTTTCCCCGGTCGGTTGGGAAGTAATACAAAACACAAATACTCTCTCAGATGTGGTAAACCGCAATACTCAACAGCCGGATAAAAGCTATAAAGTAACATTTGACAATCCGTAAGCAAGGCATCGGGTATTGTCAAAGAAAAATTAAAGTAAAAATTCCAGCTCTCTGATTGAGAAATCACCATTTATTTAAGTAAAATTTCAGTCTCAATCGCCAGCTATATGCTCACTTAATTTGACAGTACCCGCTCAAACCCACTGGTATCCTCAAGGAGTGTTTATCAAAACCAATTCCTCAAAATTTTTATCTAAAAAATAACCATGAAGCTATTTACAGAATATCCCGAAAAGGACGAAATAAACTCTTACGACCTTGTAGCGGAGCAAGTCAGGATTCAGATGGATAAGCTTTACAAGGATCAGGAACGGGCTTTGCGAGACACCCATGCCAAAACCCACGCCTCGGTGGAGGGAAACCTAGAAATTTTTGATTTTGATGAACAGAGCATTAAGAGTGAACTGGCAAAACGAACTCGGCTTACTCAAGAGCAACTTAATGGGATTTCCCTCAAGCAAGGACTTTTTGCGACACCGAAACAATATCCTGTTCAGCTGCGATTTGCCAATGGGCGAACAAATGTTGAAAACGACTATGTCTCAGACACACGCTCAATGTCTGTGAAAGTGATTGGTGTGGAAGGAGAAAGCTTTGAACAAAGCTACGAGCCAAATACTCAAGATATTATTGTTCAAAATGCTAAGATCTTTTTTATCAAAACCATCAAATATTATTAGGAATTTTTTGGCTCCATAGTTGACTCAGAAAAAGCTGCCCAGAAGTGGCTCAGGAGTCATCCCAGGCAATTGCTAGCCCTAGCTAAAGTAACAGCTCGAACCCCAAAGAGTTTATTAACGGAACGGTATTGGAGTGGTTCTGCTTATGCCCTTGGACTCAAACCAGATTTTGATCAGTCTCAACCGGGCTTAGTTCCTGTTGACTATCCCGCTGTGATCAAATACGCCTTCACCCCTGTTTCATGCCAGCCTCCCCATCAAAGGATGGGATATCAGTCCCGACCAGGTATTCCCAAACTTCCCTTCATCAATCGCGCTAAGGCTCTGGGATTGGATGGAAGCAAACCGGACAATTACTATCGAGACGAGCTGATCGAACAACTATCAAAAACCGATGCTCTTTATTGCTGGGACTTTGGTATCCAATTCCAAACCAACCCGAAAATGTCCATCGATGATGTCACAATTCGTTGGAGTGAGAAGAAGTCACCATTTTTTACCGTTGGTCGCCTCACTGTCAAGCATCAGATCATCGATTTTGACCAACAATACGACTCTGCTGAAAACCTGCGATTTTCCCCGTGGAATGGCTTAGTGGTTCATCGTCCTGTGGGAGCTCTCAACCGGCTCCGTAATGTAGTTTATCCGATTGTCGCTAAGTATCGTTATCAAAAACGGGGACTTAACTAGTGCGGCTCGTTCTTACTAAGAGCCTCCTGAAACAGGAGGGGTATGAGTAAGGGGATTCGCGAGGAAAACCTCAAAAATCCTAACTATCCAGCGGATGGTGGTGAAAACCCACCCCTTGAAGAGACAAGTGACTCCCTATCTTGGCCACACCGAGCGGGCGGCATCTCCGCAGCAGTGTTGCTGGCACCAGGGCGCAATCAGTTGAAAAGAAGCAGGTAACAACACGCTTCGCTAACGGGGAGGTGACATGGGTAAACAGATTATAGAAAAGTGTCTCTCATACTTTTCAAACAGCCTCTCATATTTGGTGCTCAACTTAACTTGGGGTTTGATTAGCACATTTTTGCTTATTTGTCAATCTAATTTAGATGAGTTTGCCCTGGGCATTAAAGTCGCTAAATAGAAATATTTTCAGACACTCTTGCTAAATAGGAATCTGAATTGGTGGAGTGCAACGGGGAGAAGGATCATGTGCACTTATTGATATCGGTTAACCCCAAGGTTCAGCCGTCGAAGCTCGTCAACAATTTAAAGACTGTATCTTCCCGGTTGATCCGCAAAAAATTCTCCAATCTGAGAATTGTACTACTCGTCTTCATCAACTTGAGTAGCTTTATCATGCAGCGAAGGTTGTTCTGCATTTCGCTTGAGTACCCTGAAATTCTCTGAACTCATTGGGAATCCTAGGGGAATTTCTTGTACTACATCTTTAGAAGTAGCAGAGGCTTCAGGTAAAGAGTTAGCAGAGGCTTCAGGTAAAGAGTTAGCAGAGGCTTCAGGTAAAGAGTTAGCATCAATCGACCCTCCTGAAGTCATACCTCCACCAGAGCTAGTTCCACTCTCTTCAGTCATAGTTCTTATCTCCAACATATTGGCAATAATTAGAGTGACAAAAATAATAGACAAAAAAGCATATTGTCGCCCTTGGGAAATGTGCATATTTAGATTCAGGTTACATATCTGTCCATATTGTATCACCTTTTTCATAACAATTACCTCAGTACAGGACACTTGAGGGGGTGACATGAGCCCTGAAAAGCTTACTAGATAAGGCTTTGATGCCAATTATCTCAGGAAAGATAAACTCTTAAATTGACCCTACGAATGATTTTATGAAAGCTCAAACCCTTATAACTACGTCCAAGGTTAGCTCAAAATAGCATGTATCTTTTTGTAACAGATGGGCTGAACATATTACCCAGTAAGGATTATAGCTTGCATGTCACCCCCCCAGTAATTATTTACGAGGGATGAGAGCTATGAAGCTTATACAGTCTACTTTTTAGCTCTCATGTCGCCCCCCAGCCATTGGATCCCTTGATTGTGACATCAGTTCCCATAGCATATTATGAGTTCGTTTTTCTTGCGCTTACCCTGGTACAGGACAAAAGTAAACAGCACTGTGTTAACTTTTGTTGCAATAGTAAGCACCCACACAGAAATATTTACCTATTCGCTTTTGCTACAACCCTTGGTAAATCAGAGTTTCGGGATTTGGAAATGGCTAATTAATTAATTTATTAATTTTATTTAGGTGCTTATATACTAATTAATAATTAGTATAATTATTATATTAATTAAAGATATAATCAAAAAAAGATCTTCAAACAATCTTATTAATAAATCAGGGAAAAAAAACTATGCCTGACTATTACGAAGCTGGTGGAAGTGAAGTTGAAGTAACGGGTGCGGGTGCAAAACAGAGTGTTGAGGAATTGACAGGTCAGGAGCTGATGAGTCTAATGACAACAGTTCCAAGAGCAACAAGACCTCCGTGGATGGTAACGAGATTCCCAGTATCTATGGAGGAATTTCAGAGGCTCAAAGAAGCAGCGCAAGAAGCAGATCGAGAATCTCTGGCTGCATTTACAGATGAATCGAATGCTGATGCTGACGTAGAGGCGGAGTATGAAGAGGATACTCCGGAAGGGGAAGAATTTGCTGCTGAACCAGGAGCCTTTGCCCCTCCGATCAGTAGCTCTTTCGAGGGGATTCCGCAAACAGCTTTTCGACCACCAGACTGTACTTGTGCTGTCGGACCTAATGATGTGATGGTTGCAGTTAACACCGACTATGCTGTTTATACCAAAGGTGGTACGCTTCGGCGCCGACTGAATCTAAGCGTTCTTTTCTCCAATGTTCTTCCCTCTAATGCTGACTTATTCGATCCTGTCATTGCTTACGATCATTATGCAAAACGCTGGATCGTGGTCGTTGCTGCACGAAGAGGTACCCCTGTTGGTTCTTGGCTAATGGTCGGCGTATCGCAAGGAACAGACCCCCTTGGTCGCTATTGGATTTGGGCATTGGATGCAACTAGAGACGGTAATACACCGACAAACAATTGGGCAGACTTTCCAATGCTGGGCTTTGATACACAAGGAATTTACATTACTACAAATCAATTTCAGTTCAACGGAGGATTCCAATACACTAAGCTTCGCATTCTCAACAAAGCTGAACTCTATGCTGGGGGAACTGGATCAAATCACTCCATCAAATGGTACGACTTCTGGAATTTGAAGAATCCCGATAATTCCGAGGCATTCACTGTACAGCCAGCCAAACATTTTCGTGGTACGGGAAGCAACCCACCAGCATACCTAGTCAATGCGATCTGGCCCAAAGATAACTCGCTAACCCTTTGGACGCTGAAAAATCCGATCGGCTATTGGCGCGGGGGTAGTGCTTCGCTTTCCCAAGATAAAGTTCCTTGTCGGAGCTACGATCTGTCTCCTGACGCAGAGCAGAGAGGAACTAGCATTCGCATTGAAACCAATGATTCACGGTTATTGAGTGCGGTGTTTCAATATGTTGGAAACACCAAGCGAATTTGGACTTGTCACACATCTAAGATTACTTGGTCTGGCGAGTCAGTTGCTCGCTCTGCTGTTCAGTGGTACGAAATTGATGTTGATAGCAAACAAGTCATTCAACAGAATGGCTACGGTGCTTCGGGTAAGTATTATTATTTTCCTGCAATTCAGACTGATCTTCGGCGTAATGCGTACCTTGTCTTTGGTCGATCTGGCAGTACTGAGTATGCTTCTGTACGCCAAACAGGACGAAGGGTTACAGCACCGCTTAACAATCTCGAAAACAGTCGACTGATTAAAGCTGGCGAAGGCAGTTACACTGGTGGTCGCTGGGGAGACTATTTCTGCGCTTGTCGTGATGGTGGCAACGCCAACCAAGTATATCTATACGGCGAGTATGCGGAAACGGGTAATAATTGGGGCACTTGGATTGCATCAGCAAGGTTCTAAATTTGTATTTTTGGCAAGCGAGTAGCAATTGATACTGTTGATTAACTTAACATTGAAGCTTGGAATGCCATAGATATATTAGAGCACTAACGATTTTATTGGCTTTGACCTCTCTTTTGTAAAGTTCGTCAACAGGATCAGCAATTGTACAAGAACTTAGGGAACTCCAAGAAATAAAATATCCAATTGGCACGAGCAACAGAACAATCTGATCCCAAATCCTTTTGTCAAAACCCCTTTATAAAAATCGATCAAATCTTTTGATGCCAGGAATCTATGGCTATGCGGATAAGGGGGGTATGGTAACAGGATTTGGTATGATTCTTCTTCCCCTGGGAGGGGCGCAAGGCTTGCACCCCTACTATCCCTGTCATTGGATATTTTTTATTTGGAAGTCCCTTATGCTAAGGCTGAAACTTAGTTATAGCGCTTCTCGCTGGTATAGTTACACTCAAAAATTGGGAACACTGATTTTCGATAGATTTCAATTCAGGACTTGTAAATACGCCAGCACGACCTGCTATATCGCTCTTCAATCACTTTCACCAGAGAAAAAAGATAAACTCTTAATTGATAAGGCTTTGAGGTCAAAGTGATGATTTCAGCCATAATGTTAGAAAATTAGGCTGTCAACCCTGTCTCAGTTTGGGTTTCAAAAGTGATATTCTATTTTTATTTCTCCAGAGTGATTAAAGATCGATATTTCATACACTTCAAGCCTTAAGTTTTGTAACAATTCATTTGAACTTGAGATGATCCAGGAATATCTTACATGATTCGATCGCGTAATTTTATCTTCATCACACTTGCCGATTTCATTGTGCGCACTGCCTACCAGATAGGTAAAACTCCACTTTTACCTATCTTTGCTCTTTCACTGGGAGCTACCGATGCCTACCTGGGCTTAATTGTTTCCGTCTCGACATTTACAGGTATGTTGCTTAAGCCATTTGTGGGCATCTTTTCTGACCGATGGGGTCGTCGTAGTTGGCTGTTCTTGGGAACCAGCTTTTTTTCTTTCATCCCCTTTGTTTATCCGTTTATTCACACACCCAAACAACTGTTTGTTGTGCGTATTATTCATGGTTTAGCAACTGCTATCTATGGACCAGTGACTCTGGCTTTCGTCGCCGAACAATCTCAGAAACATCTTGCAGAGCGATTCGGCTGGTTCAGCATGGCACGCAGTGCCAGCTATGTCATCGGTCCGACAGTTGCTGGCTGGTTGCTACTCATTTTATCTCCTGCTTCGGTCTTTACCGTTATCGGCATCCTAAGTAGCGTAGCCTTTCTGCCAGTTTTTCTATTGTCGGAATCAAAAGCTTTCTTGAATGAATGTCATACTTCTTTAACAAAGCAGATTGTTCAAGCCTTAAAAACCAGTAGTTGTAAACCGTCTGTTTGGTTCACTGGGGTTGTCGATACAACAATGTATATTGCCTTGTATGCAGTTAAGGCATTCTTACCAATTTATGCACTATCCATCGGGACAAGTACAGCTTTGATCGGTGGATTTTTCGCTGTTCAAGAGGCTGTCCATATGCTTTTTAAACCGATGGGAGGTCGCTTAGGAGATCGACTGGGATATCTTCTGACGATCTCTTTGGGTATGGCAGTACTAGGCACAGCACTCTTACTATTTAATTATTCTCATAGCCACTTTGTCTTACTGGTTTCATTTGTACTGATGGGGGTGACCCAGGCATTAATTTCGCCATCAACTGTAGCATTAGTAACAAAAAAGGTAGATAAAGATAATTTAGGATCATCTCTGGGTTTAATCGGCCAATTTGCAAATGCTGGCAAGGTTGCTGGTCCTGTAATAGCTGGAACAATGATTAATTGGCTGGACTTTACTACCACCTTTTTCTCAATAGGCGGAGCGCTAATTTTCGTATCTGTAGTGTTGTTCCTTGGATCCTGGGGGGGCGACGATAGCGATTGAAACGATTGATACGTCAAGAGTGTAACGATCTGTGCTAGAAAAAGATAGGTCTTTCATTGTCAATAAGACCTATCTGTTGAAAATGTTACCCTTATTAGATCAAAAGCATCTAAATTTTAAACTAAAGGATCGTAATTTTATTTTAGTAAATATTGTAGTTATTCTCTGGAGTTTAGACTATGATAAAATAACCCAACCTTCTTTTTGGGCTGAGATCTTAGTAACCCACAATCCGCACTTCGTAATGTAGTACGTTATGATTACGTATTTGAGGTAGCTTGGCGAGGGCAAAAAATGAAAAAATTAAGTATTTATACTCAAGGCGATCCCTAAACCCAGAAGTGCGTTCGCGTAGCGTCGGCTTCGCCGAATAGCGCTTACCTAGAAGTGCGTTCGCCTACGGCACCAGCACCAGCTGAGCGCTAATCCGACAAGTGCATTCAATCGTGGGTCACCGAGTCGTTCAAGGCTGGAGTGAGTCACTCTCTAGAGTCTTATCCGTTACAAATATTCATAAAAACACAAGAGTAAAAAGGGAGAAAATTGAAAAGCTAAAAAATTAAAAATACTCCCTCACTGATGAATACTAGCATAAGTAGACTTCAAAAATTTAGAATTGATACTTATAATTTACTTGGTGGTGCCTGGGATGCTACTTTCAATTTGATTGATGCTTTTTTAACCACAAGAACTGCCAATTCTTTGGCTGACTTTTATCTGTCTCCTTTATTTAGAAGAGAATGGTCTTCTACCTATGAATCATTACAAGATTGTCGTCCTAATCGACAAAAGTTAATGAAGAGGTATATAGAAGAAGTAGCAACAGATAAAGATGAATCATCCTATGTGATGATAGGGATTGACCATACATCGAGTCCCAGAGGTGCGACCCGTGGCGAATTTAATTCGCCAACGGAAAGCGCACCTGAGAAGATTCTCCTACCTTGAAAGACCGAGGGTATCATCATTCCCCATCATCATTCAAAAAAGTAAGTAAAGGACACAGTTATAGTACCATAGCATGGATACCAGAAGAAAAAGGGAGTTGGGCACTGCCGTTAAGACATGGGATGAAACCTTGAATAGTGGAGCCTTATTACAAAAGACTTAAACCTTTTCTGCATAACCGAACACCCATAAAGGCTCCACTATTCTACGGTAACTTCTAAGAAAGAATCACAAGTTTTGAAACTCCAATTAGTAAGGCAGCGTGGCAACTCAAACAAGTAGCAACCAGTGTAAAGCGGCCAATCTTAGCCTTACAAGAAGCGTGAATATGGCAATGCTTCTTGGGTAAATAAAACAACAGATATTGAAGCTGATTGCTTGATAATAATTCGCTCCAACTGTTGTTTATAGGGGTCTCCAGGAAAGTAGAGTGGTCGAGGACGACCAAAAAAGCATGGTGATAAATTTAAGTTAAATGATGATTCAACTTGGTCAGAAGCAAAGGAAACTATCGAGGTAAACGACCCAAAATTGGGTCTCCTAAGAATCCGAAAATGGTCAATATTACACTTTCTTAACTCTTCATCTGTGTCGATGGAGTTGATTATAGTTGAGAGACTAAAACCCAATAAAAGAGGTGTTTTACAGAAACCTTTGTGGTTAGTCTTTATTGGGAAAAAAATGCCGACAATAGAAATGATATGGAGCCAATATTTAAGGCGCTTTGCTGTTGACCATTGGGATCGATTCATTAAACAAAGATTACCTTGGACATTCCCCTCCCTAAGTACACCGCAGCAATGTGAAAGATGGAGTGATTTGATGCCATTAATGACCTGGCAACTATGGCTAGCTAAAGATATAGTTAAAGAATACCATCTTCCTTTGAAGTTACCGTAAGAATAGTGGAGCCTTTATAGTTGATCGGCTATGGGTATCAGGGTTAAATCTCTTGCAGTAAGGCTCCACTATTCTAAGGTTTCGTCTCCGGCAAAAACCACAGTCGAATCTAACGCCTGGAAGAGTTGCACAGTCGATGTTAGGACTTTTAGGGCGTGTCTGCAAAGTTAAAAGATCACCATGGAACTGTGATCGATATCACCAGCAACAGGAGAAAGAAGATTTCAACTAAAGCCAGAGTAATATAGAGGCAATAGTCAACATCGCTTGATAATTGATGGCATATTTCTCATAACGAGTTGCAATTCGTCGATTAAGCTATAGGCGATTAATAAGTCGTTCGACTCGATTTCGTTCTCTATACAGACCACGATTGAAGCGTTCTCGTTTTCTCTCATTGCTTTTCGG
>NZ_JAAHHW010000360.1 GCF_010692325.1 Moorena sp. SIO3I8
AGCAAGGGTCGTAGAGGAGTGATAGGTTTCTAGCTCTTTCAATAAGGACTCTGGTGCTGATACTTTTAACCCGGACAAATTCTGACATCTTGGATATCTAGGATATCATTTGAGTCAGAAAAGCTGAGTACTACATCCCCGACTGCTTCGAGGAAGGTGGTATCCCACATCGCCTTTCGGCAAAGCCGACGCTACGCGAACAGGAAAATCCCGACGGCTCCATTGAAATCTCTAGGGATTTCGTATCCGCAACGTGGACATTGAAAATTCTTAGAACTACCAAGTTTTCGATGAATGTGTCCGCACTTTGTACAAGTTTTGGAGGTATATTCCTCTGTTATCCTCACTAATTTGGAACCATAACGGTTGCACAAATGCTCTAAAATCTGAGAGAACTGATAAAAAGCCCATGTCATCATCGCCCTAGCTGTCTTGCTTTTTAGTTTTCGCTTCTTTTTGACAACCATCTGCGACGTCTCAAAGGTAGGTAAGACGATCACATCGTAGTTTCTTGCCAAAAACGATGCTACTTGTTTGTGCAATTCAGTTCTCAGACTTCTGATCTTAGTTCTGAGTCTTTCCATAGCTATCCTTAGCTTGTATCGGCGACGTTTGTGTGTGCTTCCTTTTGATTTGTCATGCTCACTTTTTAACTTATCTAGATGGGAACAAAGTTTAGCTATTCTCTGAAAATCATTATTTGCGAACTCCAAGAAATCCGTGCCGTCAAACCCAGTCATGAACGTCCTAACTCCAGGATCTAAAGCTATCACTTTCTTGGTTTCAGTAGGCTCAATGTCAAACTCTACTGGAAAGTGCGCGAACCATCTCCCTTTGTTATAAGTAAGTTCAGTAGAACCATCAGTTAGTACACAGAAATCCTGACCTTTGAATTCGGGTTTTGGCAGATGTTTGGTTTTGGAAACCATCCACCGGCCAGCCTTGTAAGCCGTAGGGTCAAACTGGATCGTCAGATGATGATCTCGCACGCTACGAAATTTACCTATTTTTAATCCAGCTTGTGGGTTTGGCAAAAGGTTCTTCCCTTTCCCAACAGACTTCGGTTGTTTGGCGGTCTCTTTCCACGCCGTATAAGCCTCCATTGAAGCGTTATCTAAAATTTTGGAGACGTTTAAATCTCTGCACCACTGCGGAATAAGTCCGGATTGTTTCAACCAAGTTCTAAAGCCATGTTTTCCTCCTTTCTTTCCGACTTTTGTGTACCCCTGGTTCCGATTGAGCTGCTCGATCGATATGTTATAAACCTTGCGAACAGCAGAAACCCATTTATTCGAGATCTTCTCAAGTTCTTTGCTTGGGTAAACTCGGTAACTCACTGTCTTCAAGGATTTTTCCCTTGTACTTCCTGAGTCCGTAGAGCCTACAACTGAAGACGTGGATAATTGCCAGAACATCTTCAACCATCTCTTGTTCTGGGCTGAGGTTCTTTTCGTCGAGAACCAGTATTTTAGTTTGGAATTTAGAGCACAGCCATGAGATAAGATCGAACCCAAAGCGGCAAAGCCTATCTTTGTGGGCAACGACAATATAC
>NZ_JAAHHW010000361.1 GCF_010692325.1 Moorena sp. SIO3I8
ATAAATCTCAAAAAAGTTAAAGGTTAAAAGGGAAAGGTAAGCATCTGGGCGTAGCGCATATGCTGAATGCTTACGAAAATTGGTCTCATATCATGTCAGGATAATTACCTTTAATAAAAATCTACCCTATTTCCCCATTTCCCCATCTCCCCACACTTCCCACACGAACCAACTTCCCACCTTCTCCTTAATTATGGGTATTCAACCAAACTTGATATTACAGTACCTCAGTCATCAACCCACTCCAATTGCAACAGCTGCTCCAACAAAGCAAGTAACTGATCCTGGTCAACGGGTTTCGGTATAAAACCTTCACAGCCCAGCATCTGACTCTGCTTCTGGACTATGTCAAAAGTACGGGCTGAAAGGGCAATGATCGGCACATTTTTCAGATCGGGTATTTCCCGAATTTCTGGCACCATGGTAAAAGCAGTTTTGACCGGCATGAATAAATCAGTCAAAATCAGATCGGGTCGGATGGTTATGGCGACATCCAATCCCTGCTGACCATTGTCTGCGGTTACCACCTCAAAGCCTAACGGTTCAAGCATGTTGAGTAATACCAACCGATTTTCTTTGTTATCATCCACCACTAGCAGTTTGCGTCGTTTTCCGTGGTAACCCATCACTTGACCTGCAATATTCCGTTTTGCTTCGGTAACTTTAACCACAGGTAAGGCAACATCAAACCAAAACATTGACCCCTTACTTAACTCGCTTTTAACGTTTAGTTGGCTTCCCATCAATTCCACCAACTGCCGAGATATGGCTAAGCCTAAGCCGCTTCCAGCTGCCCGATATTTGCTATCCCCCGTTTGTTCAAAGGGTTGGAAAATATTCTCTAATTGTTGAGGGCTAATTCCTATCCCGGTATCAATCACCTCAAAGCGAATCGTCCGATGTTGGATTTTGGAATCTTTCCCCTGATCAAGGGAGGTAGGGTTTTGGTCTTGAATCACTCCAACATTGAAAGTTACGTTGCCTTGGTCGGTAAATTTTACTGCATTGTCTAACAAGTTTATCAGTACCTGTCGGAGCCGTTTCTCATCTGCCTTAACACCAGTCGGCAAGTTACTTTTTTGTTGAAATCTCAACACAATATCTTTTTCAGTAGCTCGCATGCGGATGATTCCCACAACTTCCTCTAAGAAGGTTGGTAGATTAAATTCTGTGGGATAGAGTGCCATTTTACCAGCTTCGATTTTGGATAAGTCTAAGATATCGTTGATCAAAGTCAACAGATTGCTACCGCTTTTCTGAATAATTTTTAAGCCTTCGAGTTGCTTGGGGGTTAAATTTCGTTCACCTTTGGAAGCGGCTTTAGCCGCATCACGTTGGAGAATTTGAGCATATCCTAGAATACCATTGAGGGGAGTACGGAGTTCATGGCTCATGTTAGCTAGGAATTCACTTTTAGCTTGGTTAGCTACTTCTGCTTTTTGTTTAGCGTCTTGGAGATAGGCGTTTTGTTCAGCGAGGGTTTTTGTCAAAAAATTTAGTTTCAAATGGAGCCTGACTCTAGCTAATACCTCTTCTTGTTCAAAGGG
>NZ_JAAHHW010000362.1 GCF_010692325.1 Moorena sp. SIO3I8
TATCGTCGGTTTATTGCTCAAGTCCCAACTTCCCATCCCTTTTGGGTTAGTTGGGTTTTCCATGAATGCTGTGATTGGAGTAATCCTAGGGGTCTTTTGGAAAGGTCGTCCTTACTGGCGTTATTGGCATTAAAAACGCTATGGGCGAGCATTAAGCCGCTACGGGAACGCATCAACGGGTAGTATAGCAATCCACTATAATTCATCAAATTATTGCAGTGGGGAAATCTTGCCTGCACTAAAGTCCCTGGTTTTTGTTGCTTAAAAACAATCGCTAATTTTGCTACTAATCTTGGACTTTGGATAAAATAGTACCCTCAAAGGGTACTGTCACTATCTAAGGGGGCCTTTGACAATAGATTTGTTAGCCCATTGTTTTGAGTAGAAACAAAAGGGAAAACATCAAATTTTCTCCAAAGTCTAAGCAGAATAAAAACAGAAATGTTTACCCCCGATCCCACAGATTTGGTAGCTGAGTATTTATTTGAAACTCCAACTGACACGGGAGTGATCAGGAACACAGCTAATCCTGGAACCTTTGATGGTATGATCCAACACGATCCGGATGCCCATCCGTTGGCTCCCTCAGCGGATGTCCCGCCAGGGTTTGTTGGTTCAGCATCCCTGAACTATAACGTTCTCAGACGCTTATCTGATAGCGGCGAATCCCCGCAAATGTCCTTTGCACAATACGTTGAGGTTCCCAATTTCCCAGATCTGGCTAACCTGACCGTCGAAACTTGGGTTAAGGTTGATTACATCAAAGCAAACCCAGCCTTTACCGATCCTCCCCAGGGTACTTACCCTGATGGAGAAGTTGGTTTTGGAGCCTGCCCACAGCCCATATGCAAAGCATTTTCCTGGTATCTTTTCCTGAGTACTCTACAAACGGATCGCAACCTGATTCTGACTATCATCCCCAACAATGTCACCCAAGGATTACCGAAGGAAGCAGACGAAACCAGCGGCAGTGGTGGTGTAGTCAGTGAGGATATCGTCCATGGTGGTCAATGGACCCATCTGGCTGCAACCTTTGGTGAAGTGGCTCCCGGTAGGTTTATCATGCAGACCTACATTAATGGCATCCAAAGCCACATCGAAGAAGTTCGAGACTTTAACGGCAACATCCGTCGGATTCCCAATCAGACCGACAACCCGATAGCACCTTCCCCTGGTAGACCCCTACGGCTGGGGCAATTCCGTGATATTCAAGGCAACCTTGACTATCAGTACTCCGGACTTTTGGCTGGTGTGCGAATTTACAGTCGGGCTTTGACTCAGGAACAGATTCAAGCTGATTACAGGCATGACATCTGTTCAGGTACAGGACCATTAGGGAAAGAAATCTTCAGACTGGGCTTACTTAGTCTATGGCTGTTGAAGTCTACTTAATTGGGGTCAGAGGAATGTAGAATTTAGAATGAAGAATGAAAAATGAAGAATGAAGAATGAAGAATGAAGAATGAAGAATGAAGAATGAAGAATGAAGAATTTAGAATTCTACCTTCGCCGATTCTCAATTCTATTAAATTCTATTAAATTCTATT
>NZ_JAAHHW010000363.1 GCF_010692325.1 Moorena sp. SIO3I8
CCATTGCCCAAGCCAGCTGCTTCAATAGCTGTTGATGATCAGCGTGTTGGTGATGATCCTGTGGCTGACTATTAGTCATAGAGTTATGGCAATCGGTCTCATGGTGTTTCCCAATTCAAGGTTTGAATATGAGGTGGTGCGTTACAGGACCGGCTGTCCCAACACTCTCGCTCGAGGTGGTCAGAGCGGGCCGGTCTTATCACGCACCCTACGCAACTCTTCCCCCGATTCCCGATTCCCGATTCCCGATTCCCGATTCCCAATTCCCAATTCCCGATTCCCGATTCCCGATTCCCGAATTAAACTAAGCCGGTGAGTCGCCTCACCGACTCGTCTTCAAAACCGTACGTGACACTTTCGCATCATACGGCTCCTCATCAAACGGAACCATTGTCATTGGTACCTCTAAAATGGGTTTTCATCCAACTCCGTTCGCGTAGGGTGGCCTACGGCGAAAGTGTTGATTTTCGACCGGTGTTTAATATCATGGCAATGTAGGTGTAATAATTCCAGGTTTTTATCCAAGTCATTTCCACCTATGGAGCGTGGTATTATATGGTGTTTTTCCAATAAATCTCCATCTCTAAAGGTAAGACCACAATGAGCGCATTTCCCTTGTTGCCGTTCTAAAAGCCTTCCTTTCTGAGTGGTCATCTCGGGATGCTTTCTCATTCTGGTACTCCAATAAATCAGGTCTCCATCGTAGGGACTTCTGGTTTCCTTGACTTTTACATGCCTGACTATTTCTGTTTTGGCGTGTTTTAGAAGATAGTTATCTTCATTGGTCTTGAACATCCAGTTGTCTTTCCCTATGGTGCCCCAATATTTCTTGGTTACCCATGTTCTGGATTTCTTGGGGTGTCTCTGATTTCCCCATCGTCTGAGTTTATTCCATAACATGTATCCCAATTTTTTGAATGTTTCTTTACTACAGACTGAACTGTAGTAATTACACCATCCACGTATGATGGGTTTAAGGTTGCTTATTAGGGCTTCCTGTGGGGCGGCTCTGTGTCGGTCGATGACTCTTGAGAGCTGTCCATAATGTTCTAGAACTTTCTCTTTAGACGGTTTTATAATGGTTTTAAAACCTTGTTTTGAGTGGTTCTTACCTACTTTATATTGACGGATATTGAATCCAAGAAAGTTAAATCCATCAAATGTATGAGTAATTTTTGTCTTACTTGGTTTTAATTCCAATCCCATGTCATGTAGCCATTTGTTGATGACTTTTTGACATTCTTCTACCACTTTGTGGTCTTGATGGGTGATTATAAAATCATCAGCATAACGGATTAGGCTTAACGCTTGTTTGTTTGCTCGTTTGCTTCCGGGCATTGATTCGGCGTATTTGTTGATCCGTTCTTCCATTCCGTGGAGGGCTATATTCGCTAAAAGTGGAGATATTACACCACCTTGAGGAGTACCTTCTTCTGTAGATGAGAATGTCTTGTTATCCATCACACCGGCTTTTAGCCAGGACTTAATTAAACGTCTCATGGATGGATAGGTATTTAATTTAGTTAAAAGTGCATCATGGTTAA
>NZ_JAAHHW010000364.1 GCF_010692325.1 Moorena sp. SIO3I8
TAAAATCACTGTAAATTGACCGAAAATTTGACAGTGAAAACTTGACAGTGTATCATAAGCCATGAAGAGCACTTAAGCCAAAGAAAATCTATCTAAGTACAACAGGGATATTGGATTTAAGCTATCAAAGAATATTCCTGACTTCTAAGGTATTCATAGAGAGAGTTTCCCTTAGAACCCCACCACTCTAGGACTCAGCTACACTCGCACTCAGAATTTTCATCAGAAAGCTATTGTCGATTCCGGCCCTGTAACGCTTCATTTTCAGACTCTGCTTCGAGGGTTCGCGCTTGAGCAAATTAACACTTAAACGGCGCAACAAACCTAGGTTTTCTGCTCCGTGACCCTGACGCACTCGACTGGCATCTTCCTTAAATGTGACATCGAGAACCCAATGTAAACTATTTTCAATACTCCAGTGGGAGCGAATCACCTGATTGTGCCACTGGGCATCCGCTTCCAAGCTACTGATGTAGAATCTAACCTCTGTGGTGGTTTTATTCCATAATTGCCTGTGAGTGCAAACCATCACCACCGTGGTTAAACCCAGCCACTGACTTTGGCGATGCAAAGATGGTAACTGATTTACTGGTACTGCCCAAACTTCGCGAGTTTCCAGGCGATGATGCCCACTTTCAGTAGTTCGATTATAGCTGTAGTCAATTCCCTGCCAATGTTGAGCTTGGGCTTGCTTGAACCAAGTTTTTACCTGCTGATTGAGCCTAGGGTGGTTACCTTTGAGAGCGAGGACATAATCCCCTTGTCCCTGTTTGATTTGCTGCGCAATTTCCCGTTGAGTGCCCATAGCATCCAAGGTTACTACAGCTCCCTTGAAATTGACCAACTTCAGGAGTAGTGGCACTGCTGTGATTTCATTGGACTTGCTCTGTACTTTTTGCTGTGCCAGCACTAACCCATGCTCACTACTCCAGGCACTTACACTATGTAGTGCTTTGAGCTTACTTTCTCTGTCGTAGGAGCCTTTTGCTGTCTTGCCATCTACATGAATCAGTTCCAGATTTAATTTCTCTGTAATGCTGCCGATCCAATCGAGGAAGCTGTGGTTTAGTTCCTCTGGCTCTAGCTGGGACAATACTCTTCCGAAGGTATCATGTGACGGAATACCATTGGGTATCTCGACAAATGTTTCTAGCCATTCTTGCTTTGCTTTTCCATAGGTTTCTATTCCTACAAATCCTTCTGCCCCTGAGAGTATGGCTAAGATGGCTATGGTGATAATTGCCACTAGACTATGAGCTTTCCTCGAACCCACTCTGGGGTCTTCGAGATCCTGAAAATGTTTGATTACGCTTTTTCTGAGGATTTCTACCTCTGGTTCTTCAAGGTCGGTCATAACGCCCTTGCCAAAGCCTTTTGCCATGATCAGTAAACGGGGAATGGGACTCTTAATTTCTCTGATGATAACTTGATAAGATCCTCCAAAACTGCTTCGATTGTTGCCAAGGCCGAGTTTGATTATCCTCTTTATTTCTTTTGTCAAGTACAATTTATACCAAATTCAATGCGATTACCCTG
>NZ_JAAHHW010000365.1 GCF_010692325.1 Moorena sp. SIO3I8
TAAGCAAATTGACTCTTGTTCCCCCCAAATTTGGGGGGCTAGGGGGGCAAAATTCAGTATAAAAAAACTTTTCAGATATCCTCTTAGGCGTTCCTGAAAATTTAATGGTTATCACAGCACTTTTAAGGTTGGTACTGATGATTCTTTCTAATCTGGATTTGGTATATGAAAAGGGATATAAGCAAACACTATATTATTATTGGTGGGATGAAATGCGGAACAACTTCGCTGTTTCATTCCTTGTCTAAAAACTGCCCATCAATCAACCCATCGAGAGTGAAGGATACTAAATTTTTTGTGGATCGAGATAGGGGAGGCAACTGGGAAAGAGGTATCGACTGGTATTTAGCAATGTTTCCTCCCTTAAATGGGATAAAGCTGGAAGCTTCTACCCACTATACAAAGTATCCAGACTATCCAGGGGTACCGGCGCGAATCAAGCAAGTCTTGAAAAACGTTAAATTGATTTATCTAGTTCGAGATCCATTACAGCGATCGATTTCCCATTTTTTTCATAACTTGTTAGTCGATAGAGAAAAATTGGATATCAATCAAGCCCTTTCAACTATTCGTAATAAATATATTAATTATAGCGATTATGCCCTACAGTTATCTCAGTATTATGATTATTTCGCTCCCGAAGATATTGTGATCATTAATATAGTCGAAGAAGAGTACCGAAAAAAGTCATTAGAAGCATTAAAGCATTTTTTAGGAATAGAAACAAGTAATCCCTTCGTGCTAGAGCGTATCAACACTGTCAAAGACAACTTTGTGAAAGCTGAGAATAATCTAAACATCGCTCCAGACATCATTAATTCCTCAGAGAATAACATTGAGCTAGCTTTAAAATTTGGCTTGAGCTATGATAATCTGATAAAAATGATTCAGCTTTGTAGGGAAAATGCCGTAAAGTTTCAAAACTATTATCCATTTACCATAAACCATTGGCTAGACAAGTATAAAAATTATTTACTGTATTAACTTTGATAATATGACAAATTTTAATCTTAAGATATACCAATGGTGATTGCCCCAAAAATAGTCTATTATCCTGATGTTACCCTTGACGATCTAGATGCGGGAGTGATTGTCGCTTATCCATTACCCGATGAAACCCATGCTTATTATGCAGTCCCAAATTTTATGATTATTGGCGCACAGAAATGCGGCACTCGCGAACTGCATACCTGGCTCGATCAGCATCCCAATCTTAAAGGTGCGCCTGAAGAGTGCCATTTTTTTGATGAAGTCATAGATATTGAAACTGAATGGATACGCTATCTACTCAATCCTGCTTATTTACTGTCAAGAGACAAGGAGCAGTTGTTGTCTCGTTGTATTTATACATTTGAAAAAACACCAGCTTACTTAGACAAATGGAATCGAAGTGTGCCTATTCCCAAACTGGTTCGTGGAATGATGCCCTCTGGAAAATTCATTGTTTTATTGAGGAATCCAACAGCACGGGCTTACTCAGCTTATCAAATGGGAAGGGCAGAACAAGACGTGATAGGAGCCATTCCTGAAT
>NZ_JAAHHW010000366.1 GCF_010692325.1 Moorena sp. SIO3I8
CAAAAGTAGAAGCTTTAAGTGGCAAGCTATGACCGAGTCAACTTGAGGATGAAGGGATAATCAACAGACCCATTAGTTATGGCTATCTTAGGACATCAATTACGAGATAACTTACGAGCTGACCAAAAGGGTGCAGGTAGTACTACAGGGAGACATTTAACCTCATTACAACAACAACTTCTGCAAAAGAGTTTGGAATTGGATATATCAGAAAAATACCGTCAGCGTATTCAAATTATGTTGCTGGCGGATCAGGGGCAATCTCAAGCTGAAATTCGCCAAGCCTTAGGCTGTTGCCCAGCGACAGCTAGGCATTGGATCCTGATGGCTCGGACTGGTCAAGCACTCAATTGGCAGGATAATCCCATTGGTCGCCCTAAGGCGGTTAATGAGCAATATCTTGAACGGTTACAGGAACTGGTAAAACAGAGTCCTAGGGACTGTGGCTATTCATTTCGGCGCTGGACAGCTCATTGGTTGAGTAAGCATTTGGCTAAGGAATTGGGGGTTGAAATTACCCCTCGCCATGTGAATCGGTTGCTCAAAGAGATGGGATTGTCCACTCGACCGAGAAAATCCAGTAAGGCTCAGTCAAAGACGACTGAGAATGGGATGAGTGGGGTTAGCATTATGATTCATGACTTGCAATCGGCTGTTCTACCTGATTCTTCAGCGATTATGCTCTCTTACACAAATAGGATAACCCTGAGTACCAATGGTTAAAAGTTCATCTGCTCCAATAATTTCTCCTCAACAATTGAGCAAGACTCTGGGATATTCTCTGTCTCCATCAGAATTCCAGCGCGTCCTAAAACGATGTCAATTCAAAGAGCCTAAGGTGGGCAAGTTTTGGCACGCAGGAACTAGTAATGCCAATAGTAATGCCAATAGTAATGCTAATAGTAATGCTGGGATCTATATCATTATCGCTGGTAAGGTGAGACTACTCAATGGGGCAGGTGAATTAATCACTACCTTGGAAACTGAGGAGTCTTTTGGCGAATTGACCTTGTTCCCAGAAGTTGACTTGGAGCCCTATTTGGCTAGAGCTTCAGTGAATTTGAAGCTGTGCTTTTTACCAGCGGATGTGGTGTTGGCTCTGATGGATCGCTATCCCCAAATCCGAGACCATTTGTGGAATACAGCACAATTGCGAGACTCCCAGTGCCAAATGCGATCCTCTGAAAGAGCCGCTACCGGAACGCAAAATCCTGTCCCAGCTCACTCCGCCACTCCCCTCACCTCTGGATCCCATCAAAAAACCAAGTCCCAGAAAAAAATCAAGAAAGCTTTCTTCCCTCATCCTGCTCAGCGTGTGGGACATTGGTTTCAACGAATTACTAGGCGCTATCCATTTTATGCTCAACAGAGTGCTAGCGATTGTGGTCCAGCTTGTTTGGTGATGGTGTCTCGCTACTGGGGCAAGCAGTTTAGTTTAAATCGCTTGCGGAAGTTGGCGAATGTCAACCGAGATGGCTCATCCCTGCGAGGATTGTGCTTTGCTGCCGAAAGTGTTGGCTTTTCCACTC
>NZ_JAAHHW010000367.1 GCF_010692325.1 Moorena sp. SIO3I8
TGGGAGGATTGGGGTCTTCTCGAAATAGGTTGTACCATCCCACATAGGCTACAACTCCAGCCAGCAAAAAATACTAATAACAATGATTGTTATTAATTTACCTAATTTCGTTTTCACCATTTCCATAACGTTATTTTTCTCCCTACTGCTAGATAGTGGTGAGTGCAGTGCTAGGTGATAAGTATTACTATTCCCGAAAAGTTAGGAGAATCCCTTGACTATTTTTGAAATAAGGGGTTGTTCAGTTTGCAGGGCAAGGAATAAGAGAATTCCTTGGATAACTGCGAAGACAAGGTCAACCAAAGCGATACTCATAAATCCCAGATCTTGACCAAATAACAAGACAGCCGTTATAAAAAACGTAGCTCCACCACCTCGTGTGACAAATATCGACATCCAAGCTGTTGCTTTATAGCGATGCAGCGCGGTCTTGGGAAGGCAGCGCGGTCTTGGGGGTCTCCCCCATGAGCGACTGCCGTGGTTTCCCCCATGAGCGACTGCATCAAGACAGCGATAGGGATCCATAGCACCAGGAATGTATAAAATACTGATTTCCAGCAATAGCAATCCTGCAGCACGTACCCAGATAATCGGCACTGGAATTTGCATTTTTAATAACGAAAGCATGACTTCTGGGAAGAACAATAATGGAATGACAAAAAACACCACATTGATAATGATGCCAAGCCATACCACACAACCAAAGTATTTAGCGTAAGCGTTCATTTTACCTCTTGCTTGAATCTGTTGTTTTAATCTCTTTGTTTAATGTATTGGTTGGTTTTTGTAAATAATTGTTTACATTTATCCCTTACTAAAGGGTCTTCATGTACTCCACTAAGGCATCTTTTGCTTCTGGAGAGAGGTCAGTTCCATAAAGGTGACCACTATTTAAATTGCCAGGAATTGTTGTATAAATCTTAAAGAATTTGTTGGTATTATCCTCTGCTACATCGGAAACAAAACCAACCTTGTCCTGATCGAAAACATCATCACCCCGATAGAATTCTTTGGGTCGGTTTTCGGGGGTTTCTAACAAGTCTCTTAGGGTTGGTACTGAACCATTATGTAAATAGGGAGCTCGTAGCCAAATTCCATCTAGGGGCACATTGGCATAGCCATTGGTTTTGCGGAAATGTTTGAAACGCCTTGGTGTGCCAACAAAGAGGGTATTTTGGTTAGAAAGCAGTTCATAGGTGTAGGAATCCAGACGATATCGGTCTGTACCAATTTCTTCAATAGGTGTTACCTTGCCAACCTTTGAACCACCAAAAGCATGGCAACTGGCGCAGTTGTTTTTATAAATTGGCTTACCCACTGCTGCCAAATTCTGGTTAATCTCATAGGGATAGGGCGGGGGTGGTAATTCCCACAGCCAATCAGCAACCCGTTGAATCCCATCCAAATCTACGGTGGTTGGTGTCACCCCTGCACCTAAAGCAGCGCTCAGGTTCCGCTCATCCACCGAATCGTTATCACCATCCCAGTGCAACTGCAAACCCTCACGAGGCTTCT
>NZ_JAAHHW010000368.1 GCF_010692325.1 Moorena sp. SIO3I8
CATTTTCATTCCCCAAGGTAAGCTATTTCTAATTCCTTTTCCGGCTTTGCAAGATAATTCGGGAAACTATTTAATTGAGAAACACACTATCCTCACTGCTCCAGCCATTCAAGTGCTAGACTTAACCCGCTCACAACGGCAACGTAATGGTAAACAATCGAATGGTCATGTGCTTGTAGTGGGTAATCCGACAATGCCGAAATCCTTACAGCCTCTTCCTTATTCTGAAGAGGAAGCCTTTAATATTGCTCAGTTATATAACACTAGACCCCTCATTGGTGCTCAAGCTACCAAAGCTGCTATTAAGTCCCAACTATCCAACGCCAGAATCATTCATCTTGCTACCCACGGGATTCTCAATGAGGTTAATGCCTTAGAGAGTGCTATTGCTCTGGCCCCTTCTAGCAATGATAATGGTCTACTCACTGCTAATGAAATCCTCGACCTAAAACTCAATGGCGAATTATTTGTCCTCAGTGCCTGCAATACAGGAAAAGGAAGCATTACCGGAGATGGGGTGATTGGCTTATCTCGTTCCCTATTTATCGCAGGTGTACCTAGTGTGCTTGTTTCTCTGTGGACAGTGAACGATGAATCTACAGCCGAGTTGATGAAGGAGTTTTATCAGAATCTCAAACAGGGTATGGATAAGGCTAAAGCCTTGCGGCAAGCAATGCTGAAAATGATGGATAAATACCCCCAACCTAGAAATTGGGCAGCATTCACTCTCATTGGGGAGGCTGAGTAACTGTATTCTGTTTGAGTGTTATCAAAGTGAACAGCACTGAACAATAGGTTCTGAGATTATGTCGTATCCCTCATAGCGCACAAACCGATGCTCAAACAAAGCAGCCCAGTCAGCAGCGATTTGAGCATCTTGGGGATTAGCGCGGCGAAGTTTAGCTAGTTCGGTGAGAGTTTCGTACCACAAACCATTTTCAGCATAAACTATGATTTGCTCCCGTAAAGTTTTGGCTGTTGCTAATTGACTAATCAGTTCCGAAGTTTTCTCAACTCGCTTGACTATCCCATCGACAGACAAATCGTAAGACTGGTTATCTGAACAGAAGAAAAGAAATTGCCAACGGTATTTTCTCCCCAGATCAAGCGGTGGTGCATCTAACGGTAGACCAAAACTGGCAATTCCTGGTCTATCTGTAATGTTGAATTTGGTCTGGTAGATCTTTTCCTGTGTATTTTCATCCTCCAGAACTAAATCTACAGAGCCAAAGCCATAGGGAATATAAAGCCAGAAAGTAGGATATTCTGAAACTGTTTCTCCCCAATTAGTAACAGGAATCAAGGCTAGAAAAGGTTTTTCTACATTAGGACATCCAGGACGGCTGCCATCGTCCTCCCGATTACCTGGTGCACCATTATTTGGGGGCTTGAAATTCAATTCCAGAGGGAGGTCATTAGCTTTAGAAGTAGCAGGGAAAGCCCATAATTTTGTAGATTTACCCGTCAAAGCAATTATTGCAAAAATCATAGTGATGGTAAGTCTTATCTGCTGG
>NZ_JAAHHW010000369.1 GCF_010692325.1 Moorena sp. SIO3I8
TGGCGTGGCAAGCTTAAAATAGTGTAATAGACAGAAAACAAACTGGATAATATGGGAAGAGGTCGTCGGGTAATGGTTTTTCTAACTTCAGACCAGAGAGAAAAACTGGAAGGAATTAGTCGTAATGGTCATGCACCGACAAAGAAAATACTTCATGCTCAGGTTTTATTGATGTGTGATGAAAGTACTCAAGCTAAACAAAAATGGACAGATGAAGAAATCAGTTCGGCATTAAATGTGCATCGTAACACAGTAGGCAGGAAAAGGAAAAGGTTTTTACAGCAAGGAATGAACCCGTGCTTGAATCGTCGTCAGCGCATTTCCCAACCCCTACCACCGAAACTGAAGGTCGAACAATTTGCCCAACTAATCGCAATATGATTGCTCCACACCACCATTAGGTAGAGCGCACTGGAGCTTGAGGCTATTAACTAAAGAATTGAAAACACGAGGAATAGTCACGGAAATTTCTCATGAAACAGTACGTAGCTATCTAAAAAAAACCAACTACGTCCGTGGAAAAAACAACGTTTTTGTATTCCCGAAAGAGATGAACGCCCGCTTCGTGGCAGAAATGGAAGTTGTTCTCGATATCTTTTGCAGCCAACATAGCCCAAGTGAGCCTCTGATTTGTATGGATGAAGCAGCGATACAACTAACTGGACATCTAATCGAACCAATTAAAATGCAACCAGGTCATGATGCCAAGGAGGATTATCACTACACACGCGTTGGGACTCAAGCTTTATTTATGTTCTTTGACCCCAAGGTCGGATGGCGAAGAGGAACGTAACCGTGACAGTCGTACCAGTATTGATTGGGCAGAAGAGATTAGGCAATTATTGGATGTAGACTATCCCCAAGCAAACATTGTTAAATTACTCTGCGATAATCTCAATACTCATAACATCGCTTCTCTCTACAAAGCTTTTCCCGCAGCAGAAGCACACCGCCTTGCCAGAAGATTAGAGATTTATCATACACCTCGTAATGGCAGTTGGCTTAATGTTGCCGAGATAGAACTCAGTGTTTTGTCACAGCAATGCCTGGCTCGACGTATTCCCACATCTGAGAAACTAGCATCGGAATTAAATGCGTGGCAAAAAGAACGAAATCGCACAGCTAGTAAGGTAATTTGGCATTTCACAACCCAAGATGCACGAATTAAATTGAAGCATCTTTATCCTGTTTTTGAAGATGTTGAATCCGACAATTCTAATGCATCAAATTAAGCTTGCCACGCCAGTAGGGTGCGTTAGGGGCGGAAAGCCTCGGATTTTTCGCCTCGTAGCCAGTGTTGGGATAGTCCGCCCCGTAACGCACCACCAAAAGGCTCACCCTCATTTTCTGCCATTGCTGAATCAAGGAATGAATATCAGCCAGTAGGGTGCGTTAGGGGCGGAAAGCCTCGGATTTTTCGCCTCGTAGCCAGTGTTGGGATAGTCCGCCCCGTAACGCACCACCAAAAGGCTCACCCTCATTTTCTGCCATTGCTGAATCAAGGA
>NZ_JAAHHW010000037.1 GCF_010692325.1 Moorena sp. SIO3I8
GATCGCTTTCGGATCATCTCCTATTCCCTTACCTTTTATCTCAGCTAGATTCAAGGGTTGATAACGAGATTTTTCTAACGCATCATCAGAGGGATTACAACCCATTAGGATTAAGCTAATAGTCAACCCTACTCCTATAAGCGGTAACCTGTCTTTTCTATCCATGGTCATTTGAAATTAAATTTGTTATAGCCTTGATTTTATCAAACATATCAATTTTAATTGACGGCAAATTCAGTTTGCTGACGCATTTCGGGAGGATAGAAAGCTAAAACAATATTTTCTTTCTTGATGCCAGCATTAATTAAATCAGTAGTGATACCCGTTTCTATTCCATCATATTCAATATAAATTTTCGTATTTTTTAGAGTAATATATATTAGGTTTACTCTGATTCTTTTTCCCTGTGACCATCCTACCTGCATTAATCCATAGTGCTCTCGTGTTTCGTCAAAAATGGGATCAAGTCGGATGTCTCCATGAGAGGGACGAAATTGAGCGTATTTTAGAATAACTTGTTTTATTATTTCTCGATAGGTCGTTTGGGTATCCATTGTTTGACTTCTAATTTGGAGGAAACCAATCCGATTGGATTTGCTCAGGGGAATAGGGACATTTGTCAGGAAAGTCCCAATCGGAAATTCCGGTTTCATTAGCAGCATCGGCTCTCGCATCACCATAAACCTTTGATAAATCTGCCCAGTATCGCTTTAAACTAGGAGTATCTCTGAGATAGCGTTTAAGGTTATTGCGCTCTCGTTTGATGGTTATTTCCCAAGACCTAGACCGTTTTTCAGGTTGATATTCCCATTTCAACAGATGTTGAATCGTTAAACGAATAGAAGATAAAAAGCGGTCTCGCTCTCGTTTACCCAAGTCTTCAATTTCTTCTAGGAGATTAATCCAGTCTACTTCACTATATCGTTGTTCTTTGATCAGATAAACTTGTTGTTCAACCCATTGGATGATATCAGTTTCATAGAGCATTTTGTTCTTGGAAATCTAACTAAACATGACAAAAGCCTTACCTGGTTGGGTTACGCTCCTGCTCACCCAACCTAGGAATAAGGCTACTGCCAGATGTAAATCAGCACAAACAAAATAATCCAAATGACATCGACAAAATGCCAGAACAGGGAGGTGGCAGCAACCCCAAACTCACCGTTGTCGTAGTTACCGGGAATGAAGGAGCGTCCCAGCATAATCAATTGCAACAAGACTCCTGTCAGCACGTGCAAACCATGAAACCCGGTGAGCAAATAAAAGGTGCCGCCAAATACGCCATCGGTAAACCCAAAGGGGAGACTGCTCCATTCCACTGCCTGACCATATAAAAAGTAGCTCCCCATTGCCATGGTCAGGAGCCAAAATGCCCGAAAGCCCCACAGATTGTTGACATGGAGATATCGTTCGGCAATATAAATTACGAAACTACTAGACACCAGCACTACAGTATTAATAGCTGGCTCTTTGATCTCTAGCCCTGTGACACCGGCAGGGAGCCAGTCGGCTGTGGTAGTCTTGTAAACAATGTATCCAGCAAAGAAGCTCAGGAAGATCACACTTTCCGAAAGCAAGAAAATGATGAAGCCAAACATGCTGTTGCCTGCTTCATCATGGCTATGTTCTGCTGTCCCATCAGAGGTATGGGTCTGACTCGGTATTACACCAGAGGTGAGTGATGGATCGATTTCAGTTGGGTTCATGGATAACTTCTAGCGCATCAGGGTTAGAAATCAAAGCTTCAGATTTGCCATAGCCATAGGGTTCGGCAATCACCACAGGCAACTGTTCAAAGTTCTCGTGACTGGGCGGGGAGGAGACAAGCCATTCTATCCCGATCGCCCGCCAGGGATTGGCTGGTGCTTTTTCTCCTTGCACCCAGGAACCGACCATATTGAGGATAAAGGGCAAAGTAGACATGCCCAACAGGAAGGCTCCAATGCTAGCAATCACATTCCAAAAGGCAAATTCGGGATCGTAGGACGCAACTCGGCGGGGCATGCCTTGCAGTCCTAATGGGTGCATGGGGAAAAAATTGAGATTGGCTCCAATAAAGGTCAGGGCAAAGTGGAGTTTTCCCAATCCTTCATTATACATGCGCCCTGTCATTTTGGGGAACCAATGGTAGAAGGCGGCATAAATCCCCATAACTGTTGCGCCATAGATAACGTAGTGAAAGTGACCAACAACGAAATAGGTGTTGTTGACGTGAATATCTACTGGAACGGCTGCTAACATAATGCCAGTAATGCCTGCAAATACGAACATCACTAAGCCACCTAGTCCGAAAAGCATAGCGCTGGTTAGTCTGAGTTTGCCTCCCCAAATGGTGGCTACCCAGGCAAAGACTTTGATGCCAGTTGGCACGGAAATCAGCATGGTGGAGAACATAAACAGCATCCGCATCCATCCGGGGGTGCCACTAGCAAACATGTGATGCACCCAGACTATAGCGCTCAACCCAACAATAATTAGGGATGAAATAGCAACTACTTTGTAACCAAAAAGGGGCTTGCGGGCGTAAACTGGGAATATTTCTGAAAAAATGCCAAAAATCGGCAGGATAATTACGTAAACGGCTGGGTGAGAGTAGAACCAGAAAAAGTGCTGGAACAGAATGGGATCGCCCCCTTTGGCAGGGTCAAAAAAGCTGGTGCCTAGGGTTAAATCAAACAACAGCATGATGGCTCCAGCAGTCAGGGCAGGTAAGCCAAATAATTGAATAATCTGGGCACTGAGTACAGCCCAGACAAACACAGGCATTCGGAATAAGGTCATTCCGGGCGATCGCATCCGAATAATGGTGGTTACGATGTTGACGGCTCCCAGAATAGAGGATACTCCCGAAAGCGCCACGGCTAGTAGCCACAGAAATTGACCGCTAATCAAAGCACCAGTAGGATTTTGCAGGCTCACGGGTGGATAAGACCACCAACCTGCCTGGGCTGGGCCTCCTGGAGCTAAAAAGCTTCCCATCAGGACAATCCCAAAGACGGGCACCATCCAGAAGGCCAGGGCATTTAGCCTGGGAAATGCCATATCCCGTGCCCCAATCATCAGCGGTACTAGGTAATTGGCCAGCCCGGCCAACACTGGAAAGGTCCACAAGAACAGCATTACTGTTCCGTGGAGGGTAAACATAGCATTGTAGACGGTGCGATCAACCAGATCGGCCTCTGGGGTAATCAGTTCACCCCGGACGATCATGGCAAAGATTCCACCAATGAGAAAAAAGAAAAAAGAGGTGACAATATACTGAATCCCAATCACTTTGTGATCGGTGCTGAAGCTGAAAAACCGTTTCCAGTCTTCAGGGGTACCTGGCGAGGGCTGTTTGCCCAAGGATGCGATCGCGTCAACCGAAGAAAGATTGGTCATAACCCTTTGTTTTGCTGATTTGAACCAGAGTAATTAACCATAGGAGGCGCAGCTGGAACCACCGTTTTCCAGCCTGCATTAATTGCTGTTTCAGAGGCTCGACGATATTCCTCGAAGGCTTGATTGTAGGCTGCTTTGGGGGGTTGAACCGCTGCTTGAGCAAGCCACTGCTGATAGGATTCCGGGGATTGTACCACCACATCCGCCTGCATTGCTGCAAAGTAAGTTCCACTGTATTGAGAATCCCGCAACCGATAGTTGCCTTCGCGAATGGGAGTAAATTCAAACTCGATCGCCTGATTTGGGATAATATCCTGCTTGACTCGAAAGGCGGGTATATAAAACCCATGTATCACATCCTCTGATTTCAGGGTAAGCTTGATGCGATGGTTGTTGGGTAAATGCAGTTCTGTGCTGCTGATACTTTGCTCGGGATAGCGAAATTCCCACGCCCACTGACGAGACAAGACTTCAATACGCTCTATTGGTTCGTTGGAGTCAGGCATTTGTGAGTCAGTACTTGGTTCAATTGGTGCAGCCTCAGCGGTTGCCATTTCTAGATGAACATGCTCCATCGGACCGAGAATCGACATCTGGTCGTAGACCTGGTAGCTGTAGGCTGCAATCCAAATTACTAAGGCTAAGGGAATCGCTGTCCAGACGATTTCCAGGGTGATGTTTCCTTCAATTGCTGGACCATCACTGATGTCATACTTGCCTGCTTGCTGAAACAAGACTGAATAGGTTAGGGTTCCTACTACTCCTAAGAAAATAAAGGTTCCCAGTGTCACTAGGAAACTGAATAAATCGTCAACTAGCAGGGATTCAGCTGAAGCTTGGGGAGGAAACCAAGAGTAAGCCTGTTGACCCATCCACAGACTAATCCCGGCTAATGCGATCGCAACGACAACCAAAGTCAAAATCCTGCGAATATTCATGAGCTTATTTATTTCAAGAGTAAGTTTGGATCTTGCCCCAGTCTCAACAGGCGATCAGCGCTAATGTGTAGGCCAAAATCTGCCGCCAGTTGCGCTCCCAGGGTACCGTGAACAAACATCAGTGCAAAAATCCCTAGTCCCGCTAACAAATAGGTCCATTGTACTTGTCTGGCCCTATCCTTATTCCAAACAAATCGCTGAAATCCTCGCCATACTGTCATTGCTACAATCAGCAGCAGCAGCAAGACTCCGCCAACTCCATGCCAAAGCATGGTTTCCATGGCTTGTAATCCCCAGGCACTTGTAACCTCTGTGGGTGGGTCTGCCAGCATGATTTCATAGAAACCCGCTGCAACGGTGAAGAAAGTAACCACTGCTGCTGCCAGCATGTTGTACCAGCCGACATCAAAAAAATTGGATCTTGTGGCAGGAATTGCCAGTATCTTAAAGACTGGCTTTTCCAGGGGAAACAAGACCCCAACAATATCAAAGCCGATGGCCACGATAAATAAACCAAGGGTTAGATGTACCAGATTGGGATGAATCGGAATCGGGTAAGGCAAGCCATTGGCTCCCAATTGGCTCCCCAGTTGGTCAATTAGGTTTGAACTCATTGCAACAAGCCCTCCCTAGTCCCTTCTACTACCGGAACAGTATGTAATCCATAGACCCAAACGAGTAAGTCACCCAGGTAGACCTGGACAAACACTAACCCTACTAACAACGCCCCCACCCCCAAAAAAGGTATGGGTAACTCTTTGGGATTGCGAGAACGAATAATGTAGCGCCATGCTGTCACCGCTGCAATGATGCCAGATAGAGACCAGCCAATCAGCGTATGCAGGTTCAATGTTGCCTCTGCTGCTGTGTAAGGCTCTGCTAATCCGGCTTCAATTTGCCCAAAAATAACAGCAATAAAGATAGAAATAGTCGCAAAAAATAAATTCCACCAACTTACCTCATACAGACGATAATTACGGCTAAAGTAGCCGACAGCGTCACACAAGACGGCAAACAATACCATGGCAATCACAAAATGAACCACGATCGGATGAATTGTATCGGGATACGGCAAGTTGTGATCGTTGAGTGGGGGGAGATACTCTAGCATATTGTTCTCAATGAGGTTTCAATGAGGAATTGTTGGTAGTGGTAAACAAGTAGTGATTTTCACACCCGAAACCTTCACGCTTACCGTAGCAAAATCACTACATATTTACCACTAACTTACTAAGTTTGAATTATACTACTCAAATAATAGTAAAATAATAGACTAACTAAAACGCTAGTATCAAATTATTAGGCATCTTTGACATTAGAGCCATAAAAACAATTATATTCAGGCTGAGCAGCAATAAAATAACATAAAATTGTTGGGGCTTTATTCCTTTCAAAAAAAACACTGCGATTCTCCTATTTTTTAGTTTTTACCTAGATATAAATCCTCATTAACTGAGGATTTACTTAGACTTGATCAGATATCTAGTTAGTGACTGCTAATTTTTAAGCAAACAACTAACTTTGTCAAATTGATTGACTCAAATTACAGGGTTTACAAAGCAAGCAGCTAGCTCCAGTTAGTAGATATAGCTACTAACTGGAGCAAGGATAGCGATACCTGACTTTAGATATATCACCTGGTTTTAGTATAGCCAGCTAACCCTTAGTATTAGTATATTTTCAGAAAGTTTTAAGATTTATTACAAAGCCAAAAAGGTTGACAATTTGTCTTATCTGACTTTGACGATTTGTATTGTTATAGCAAAGGTAAATTTGGCTCAGGTAAAAGGGAACAGGGAGTAGGGAGTAGGAAACTTTGGAATAGGGAATAGGTAAAAAAATGTATCCATAATTACTATTATAACCGCTAGATAAAGTATTAACTGTATAAATTGAAGGGGATTGGCTTTGGAAACTATAGGCTAGAACTGTTGAGTAATTTTACTTATGGTTTTCCTTCGATATCGTGCCAACGTGATTTCGACATAAGCAACGTTATCGAGGTGCGACCCGTGGCGAATTTAATTCGCCTAGCGATGCAGCGCGGTCTTGGGGAGGCAGCGCGGTCTTGGGGGTTTCCCCCATGAGCGACTGCCGTGGTTCCCCCCATGAGCGACTGCATCAAGACACGGAAAGCGCACCTCAGGAGTCAGGAGCTTCGAATCAGGAGCTTCGAGTCAGAAAAACTTAATTTTTTACTTATAGCGGTTTGCACTTAAGTTAGTTACAATAACAACAATAAGAAAACAATTTTTTTATGTCTTCTTTAGTCAAAGAATCACAACACTCTACTAGACCTTGTTCTAACTCATCTCTAGTCATCGGGACTAATGAACGCAAATATTCTTTCAAAATAAACCAAAACTTTTCGATGGGATTAAAATCGGGAGAGTAAGGAGGTAAAAAGAAAACACTAGCTCCAACTGTAGATAATATTTCTACAATTTTTTGACTTTTATGGGTGGGTAAATTATCCATAATTACCATAGCGCCAGGCCATAATGATGGTGCTAAAACTTGTTTTATATAAGTTAGAAAACTTTGAGTATTCATTGAACCATTTAACGTCATAGTCCCTAAGATACCTTCCGAAGAAAGAGCACTAATTATTGTAATATTTTCTCCTCTATAATAAGGACGATAATCGACAACTCTAGTTCCTCTTTGAGAACGGCCATAAATGCGTTTTTTGCCTAAATTAAACCCTGTTTCATCCAAAAAAACTAGGTTCTTTACTAAAAAATTAGTAATTTTTTGCCAATAAAGATATCTTAAGTTACCAGGGTAAGCGCATCTAATTTTGTATAAAAAAGTACAGATTTATTGATTAATATATGTATAAGTGCCAGTTTGAGTATTAATGATGTTAAGTAGTATCGTGATTAGCATTGTGTCTACTTTAGATTAGGGTTAGTCTCATGGGTAATGGTTTTCAATCTCGAACAGTTTCGAAATTAAACTCGAAAGCTTTAAGTGTAGCTAAAGCGACTGCGTTAACTGAAAAAATGGCATTAATTTTCAGCGAGATAGAAGACCCCCGTGTGGCTAGAACACGTGTCCATTTGTTAACAGATATTTTAATCATCGCAATACTATCAGTAATTGCAGGAGCCAAGGGATGGGAGGATATGGAAAATTATGGATTAAGTAAATATGAATGGCTAGAGCAATTTTTAGCAAAACCGAAAGGTATCCCAAGTGCAGACACATTTCGCCGAGTGTTTGTTCGCGCAGCGTCTCCGTTGGAGTTGCGTATCAACCCAAAAATATTCGAGAGATGTTTTAGACGTTGGGTCCAATCGATAGTTGAGACAGTAGAAGCACAGGTAATTCCCATTGACGGTAAAACTATCAAAGGCTCTTATGATAGAGTACTGGGAAAAACCGCTTTGCACTTAGTCAGTGCATGGAAAGCGTGAATATCGTCTTGTTTTAGGACAAGTAAAAGTAGCTGATAAATCAAATGAAATCACGGCAATTCCCGCCTTATTAGAATTACTAGATTTAGCTGGATGTATCGTAACAATTGATGCTATGGGTACGCAAACTGCCATTGCCTCTCAAATTATCAGTGCCAAAGCTGATTACGTTTTAGCTCTTAAAGCCAACCATCCTACCCTTCATAAACAAGTAAAAGATTGGTTTTATAAAAACCTAGAACAGGGATTTAAAGGGATTACTCATAGTTATGATAAACGGATAGAAAAAGGTCATCATCGGACTGAAACAAGGCAAGTGTGGTGTGTTCCAATATCTGAAATATCACCTCTACATAACCAAGATGATTGGGTCGGACTTAAGTGTATTGTCATGGTGATAAGAGTACGTCATCTGTGGAACAAAACTACACGCGAAGTTCAGTTTTACTTAACGAGTTTGGATTGTGATGCTCGTAAAGAGCGGGAAAGCTATCCGTCTCCACTGGGGTGTAGAAAATGGGTTGCATTGGACTTTAGATGTCACTTTTCATGAAGATGCTTGCCGTGTTCGTACTGGCCATGCTCCACAAAACTTATCATTGCTGCGACGAATTGCACTTAACGCATTGAATTTAGAGCAATCGTTCCGGCGTAGTAATCGTCAAAAATCGAATCGAGCTGCCATGGATAATAACTATATGTTGACGATTATCGCTGCTTGTTTATCTCATTATCATGATGCCTCAAAACCTTTATGTCAATAGGTTTTGAGATGCGCTTACCCTGCTTAAGTTACCTACCCTTTCCGTTTTGGCTTGAGTGGCATATAAAGTTTTTTTTTTCGGGTTATATTGAGTTTTTTTAAGAATCTACTTAAGGTAGTTATGTGGACAGTAATTTTTTTTTCGTTTTCAAGTATTTCCACTATTTCGGATAGAGTTAATGAGGGATAATCTGACAACATAGATTTGATAAATTCTGTGAATGGTTCTAATTTAGAGGCTCGGTTATTCCCTTGTTTACCTGGTGATAAATCTCCGGTATCTTTAAATTTTTTAATAATTATAAATACAAAATCACGACTCACTTTAAACCTTTTAGATAACTGCGTAATTGATCCTTCACAGTCTAGATAAGCTGTGATAATTTTAGTTCTTATGTCAACAGAATAGGCTTTCATAATTGGGATATATATATTATACTTTATTTAAACGCAAACCGCTATAATTTGCAATTAATCAAAGTTTAATCCTCTGATAAAATTAGCGATTGGCCGTAGGCCACGCTACGCGAACGCACTTTCGTTTTTCTACTTTGACTAGAAAATGCGATAAGTCTAAAATTACCAATTTTTGAACTTATATCCGATTTTTTGGGTCAATTACCCTGTTAGTGAGGATTGGACTGACTAATACTGGGGTATTGGCTTGAGGCGGTGACAGATTGGCTATCAAAACATCCAGAAATCTGAGAACCCTGCGTCTTTAGACCGGCTTAGAAGTTACCCCAGCGAGCAATCCCTCCCTGGGGCAGTCTTTATAGTTGGTCGGCTATGCATAAAAGAGGTGCAGAGACGCGCGCCAAGCGTGTAGGGTCGCCTTTATAAGTGACTGGCTATGAAGATGCATGGTTAAAACTATTGTATTAAGGCTCCACTACACTTACGGTAACTTCAAGACCCGTGGCGAATTTAATTCGCCTACGGAAAGCGCACCTTTGGTTAAAACTTATTCATTAAGGCTGCCCTATTCTAAGGTTTCGTCTCCCGGATGAAACAGAGCCACGGGGTAAACCCCGCCGTATCTCTTCGTGTGGGTTCAGGCAGTCTGGCTATCAAACTCCTAATCAACTCAGACTGAGTCATTCCCAGCCGTTCAGCCTCCTCCTTTAACTGCTGCTTCTGGCAAACTTGTGATCCTAATTTGTTTTCATATTTATATATGACAATATAGGCAGACATTTGTTATGATTATAGTAGGAGGTGATGAAGTTGTACAAAACCATTCCGGTAAGAGCAGAATTTACAGACGAAGAGGAGGCTTTTTGGGTCTTTCAGTGCCAGCGAGCGAATAGCTTGATAAATTGCGCTATTTATTACATCAAGCAGAAACATTACGATTGGTTAAAAGAGCAGCTAGAAGCTTATTCCACTTATTGGAGAGGTGACGAGTTAAGGCTGGGATGGAAGACTTACAAGTGTATTACAAAGTATCCAGAGTTAGACAAAGTCTTGAAGATGAATCCTCATTACAAGGCTATGGCGGCTCAATCAGCTCAACAGACTTTAAAATCAGTAGGAGAATCAATTTCTAGCTACAACCAACTAGTAGGTTCTTATTACAAAGGGGAAGTCGATAGGCCAAGGCTGCCTAGATACAGAAAAAAAGGTGGATTAGCTGGTGTCACTTTTCCAAGACAGTCACTTACCTACAAAGAAGGCATTTTTTACCCTTCAATCAGTAAAGAATCTAAGCCAGAACTAATTTGCAAGATAACGTTAACTCCGCCTGACTTTATAGATCCAGATTGGGTGAAAGAGGTAACCATTCGTCCTAACTTAGGGCAGTTGTGGATTGACTGGGTTATAGATGACGGGAAGCAGGCCGTTGAACATAATCCAGATCTGGACTACTCTCAAGCTTGGAGTTTTGATCATGGCGGAGACAACTGGCTAACTGGTATTTCGACCAAAGGAAAAAGCCTGATAATCGACGGTCGAAAGCTTAAATCAATGAACCAAGGCTATTCTAGGTTGGTCGCTAAGTACAAGTCAGGGAAATCCGAATCTTATTGGGATGCTAATTTGGATAGAGTGCAGCGTAAGCGCAACAACCAAATGAGAGATGCGAAGAACAAAGCTGCCAGGTTTATTATTAACCGTTGCCTTAACGATAAAATTGGAAATCTGATTATTGGATGGAATGAGCGGCAAAAAAATGCATCTAATATGGGTAAGCGAGGTAATCAAAATTTTGTTTTAATTCCCACTAAAAGATTAATCGAAAGATTAAAACAACTTTGCTATGAATACGGAATTAAATTGACAATTACTGAAGAGTCATACACTAGCAAAGCGTCTTTTCTGGATGAGGATCCATTACCTAGACACGGTGAAAAACCCAGTGAATGGAAGCCATCAGGAAAAAGAGTGAGACGTGGGCTTTATAAGACTTCTTCTGGATGCTTAGTAAACGCTGATTGCAACGGTGCCGGAAACATTGCAAGAAAAGTAGCCACACAGTTAGGTCTTGATCTAACCAAGGTGAGTAGGGGATCCTTGACAGTCCCACACCGATATGACGTTTTTAGTTCCTTGAAAAAATCATATCGAAAAAGAAGTGTTGGCGTTCGCGTAGCGTCGGCGAAAGCCGATAGAGGCTCGGTTTCAACCAGCCTCCTAACAACCTTTTAGAATCCCCCGTGTTTTAACCGGGGGAGATGTCAACAGTAGCAGCTCAAACCGTGAAGATTCAAACCTTTGTTCAACCCATTGACCGTACTGCTGGGGTAGTCATAGTTATACTGAGTCTACTGATTGGTATATTACTGTGGACTGGCGATCGCACTGCCCCCAGGGTACGGGAATTTTCCTGGCAAGATAAACAAATCGGTGCGGAGGATAAAGCATTTATCCTAACCTTCAGCCGTCCTATGGATCAGACTAGTGTGGAAGCGAATCTGAACATTGTTCCACCCATCCCGGGCAAAATTAGCTGGGCTGGACGCAAAATGGCTTATACTCCGCTGCTCCCTTTACCCTATGGCACCGAGTATCAATTCCAGCTCACTGGGGCAGTAGAGCAATTCGCTAAGCCTGGCAATAAGACTGCCATCGAACCGTTTAAGGCATCCTTCCGTACCCGTGACCGAGCCTTTGCCTATGTGGGTGTTAAAGCAGAAGAACAGGGGCGATTAATTTTCTATAATCTCACTCGCCAACAAAAAACTATCTTAACGCCTCCAGATTTGCTGGTTATGGACTTTAAGTTCTATCCTGATGGCAGCCGAATTCTTTTCTCTGCTGTTAGAAGTCAGAATAAAGAACAGGACTTGCTCTCTGCAAAATTATATACTGTGACCACGGGCATATCTACTCGTGCCCCAGCTCAAGAGACCGTATCCTCAGACTCTGGTGGTAAAGTTGAGCTGGTTCTCGATAGCAAAGACTACCAGAATCTGAAGTTTGATTTGTCTGCTGATGGTAAAACGATTGTGGTACAGCGGGTCAGTCGCAGTAATCCTTCGGAATTTGGGCTGTGGACCATACAAACTGGTACTAAACCGAAACCATTAGACCATGAACCAGGAGGAGATTTTATGATTACTCCTGACAGCAACGCTATTGCGATGGCTCAAGGTCAGGGAGTGGGCATTTTACCCTTGACACCAAATGCTCAACCCCTAGACTTTTTACCGAAGTTTGGCATGGTCCTAAACTTTGCTAAGGATGGTTCAGCAGCAGTGATGGTGAAGTTTAATAGTGACTATACGCGATCGCTATTTTTAGTCAAAAACCAGGGCTCTGAGCAAGAGATACTGCGCACCACTGGTTCTGTCCATAGTTGTGAATTCTCGGCGCAAAACCATATTCTCTATTGTCTGCTCAGCCAACTCATTGCTGGGGAAGAATTCAAAGAAGAACCTTTCCTAGCAGCGATTAGCCTTAAACCTAATGACAAGAATGAGTATACCTTAAAGCGCTTGGTACTTTTACCGGAGCAACAGGAAGTTCATATGAGTTTGTCCCCAGATGACTTAGGTATACTCTTTGATCAAATAGTCCCTGAACGGTCATCTGATGAAGGTTTGATCACTGATGAAGGACAAATAATTGCCAATGCTAGACTCTGGCTATTACCTTTAGTGGATGATACATCTTCAGATACTCCAGTGAAGCTGGAAGCGGAACCACTCCTAACTGGATTTAATGCTCGTTGGCTACCTTGAAGGTTAGCAGGTTTAAGGTTAGTAGGTTGAACGCGATCGCGTGGCCAATAGGCCAAGGTTAGTAGGTTGAAGGTTAGTAGGTTGAAGGTTAGCTGGTTGAAGGTTAGTAGGTTGAAGGTTAGTAGGTTGAAGGTTAGCTGGTTGAAGGTTAGCTGGTTGAAGGTTAACAGGTTGAACGCGATCGCGTGGCCAATAGGCCAAGGTTAGCTAGTTGAAGGTTAGCAGGTTGAACGCGATCGCGTGGCCAATAGGCCAAGGTTAGCTGGTTGTAAGCATTCAGCCTTCAGCGGTCAGCTGTCAGCAGATGAATAGCACTAACCTTAATTGGTAGTGCTATAACCTTAAACCTGTCGCCTTAAACCATCAAACCTTAAACCTGTAACCAAACAACCTTCAAACCAAACAACCTTCAACCTTCAAACCAAACAACCTTCAACCTTCAAACCAAACAACCTTCAACCTTCAAACCAAACAACCTTCAACCTTCAAACCTTCAACCTTCAACATTAAAACCTTCAACATTAAAACCTTCAACCTGTAACCTTAAAGTAAAAGATTATGGAAATTAATCAGTGTCTTCATGTTGCTGTTTTAGTTTCTGATTTGGAAAAGGCAGAGGATTTTTACGGTAAGATTTTGGGATTATCTAAAGTTGAACGAGAGCTGAGATTTCCTGGTGCTTGGTACCAAGTTGGTCAATTCCAAATTCACTTGATGGTTAATCCTAATGCTAAAGTTGACCTAAAAAATCCTGAAAAATGGGGTCGTAATCCCCACATTGCCTTTAGTGTCGTAAATTTAGATGAAGCGAAGGAATGTCTACAAGCTCATGGTTACCCGATTCAATTGAGCTCGTCTGGTCGTGCGGCATTATTTACCCAAGATCCAGATTGTAATATTATTGAGCTTAGTCAGATTAGTAAGATTAGCACTTAGGGGTTAAGGTCGGTATGGGGAAAATAGATGAAAACCATTGCCTACCTGTACAGCAATCCCCTACTTGACCCAGTGCCCGACCCAGAAGTTTGGGGTTTGGAGGTGGATCAGATCTATCTAGATTTAGGAGGACGTCAGCAGTGGCAGCAGTTAGTTGCGGATTGCCAAGCTCAACCCCCTGATTACTTGCTAATTCGTCGTCTGGAAGAACTGGGAGAGTGTTTAGCTGAAATTAGCGATCGCATTACCCAAATTGAAACCCTCGGTATTTGTTTGATTGCCACAGAGCAATCTTACAATTCTGCTCAGCTAACGGATGCTACCAACTACACTACGATTCGCGCTAGTTTACTGAAGCTCTTACACGAAATCCAGCAGGAAGTCAACAGCCGCCGCCTTCGGCAAGGGCACGCTCGTAATCGCCTCAAAGCCTTACCCCCACCAGGAAAAGCCCCCTATGGCTATCGGCGGGGCAAAGACCGCTATCTAATTGACCGCAGTACGGCACCGGTGGTTAAGGATTTTTTTGAACAGTTTCTGCTTTATGGTTCCTTGCGGGGTGCAGTACGGTATTTAGAGCAAAAATATGGTAAACGGATTTCCGTGACTACCGGGCGTCGTTGGCTAACAAATCCGGTTTATCGGGGAGACCTTGGCTATCAAAAAAATGGTGAGGTTATTTCCGATACCCATAGTGCTATTTTGAATCGGGAAGAAGCGGCACAAATTGACCGACTGCTCAGGCGCAACCGACAATTACCTCCTCGAACCGCTAGTGCTCCCCGTTCTTTGGCCGGGTTGGTGGTTTGTCAGGAATGTCAGTCGGGGATGACCGTTGTTAGTGTTACTCAATATCGTAAAAACAAACAATATCTCTACCTACGTCCGATCAATTGTCCTAAGCATCCCAAATGCCGTGCTCTTAGTTATGAACAGGTCTTGGAGCAGACTATTCAACTGATCTGTCAGGAATTACCCCGTGCTGTTGCTGCTATGAATGCTCCCAGCTTGGATGGGGTCAAGGAATCCCTTCAGGGTAAAATTACTCAAAAAAAAGATAATTTAGAGCAGCTAACCCTGTTAACGTCTAGTGGGGTGCTTGATCAAGAAACTGCTGATTTACGAGCATACAAACTACGGACAGAAATTTCCCAATTGCAGCAGCAGCTAGCTGCTTTGCCGCCAGTGAATTTAAAAGCGATCGCTCAGACAGTATCCATTCCTCAATTCTGGATTGATTTATCAGAATCAGAGCGTCGGTTTTACTTTCGGGAGTTTATTCAAAAAATTGAAATCTTGCGTCAGGTAAAAGAATTGCAGCTGCAACTTGTGTTTATTTTTTAAGTAAGCTATCAGCTATCAGCTATCAGCTATCAGCTATCAGCTATCAGCTATCAGCTATCAGCTATCAGCTATCAGCCATTTGCCACCGACACATTACTCCTACTTTAAGCAATGCCCTTTGGCGAGGCATCCTGTAAAGTTATCCAAAGATAAATTACATTAGCTCTCACAACGCTAGTGCTGCCCAGTTATTTTTGTAAAATTAAATACAGAAAATAGTTAAAGTTTACCCATTGTCTGGGAAGATTTTGGCTCGAAGCAGTCTCAGCTAGGGTAGACGGGAATTTTTTTACCTTGATGAGAGAACCATGAAACTTTTAGAATCGCAGACCCAAACCCCGACTTGGAACAGCTCCCCTAATCCCAACTTAGATCAGTCCCAGGAACCGTTCCAACCTGGGACTTGGGTACGTCTGTTAGAGCTACCTAATCCCTATAGCTTTGATGAAGCGCTACTGCTTTGCCAGATTTCACAAGACCAGTGGGTATCCTGGATTCCTGATCATGGCGAAGCAACCCTACATATCAGTCAATTTTTCTGAGTTTTTACTAGAAACACAGCCCTTGGAGGCAAAAGGCTTGCAGGCACAATAATCGATTAGCCACCGCTAACAGGAGGAATCAGAACCACTTCATCCCCATCTTGCAAGGGGGTATCGGGGGGAACGAATTGGAGATTGATGCCAAAGCGCGTCACTTCACGCCATTGCTCCAGCTCTGGGTGTTCACTCAGTAAACGGTCTAGCACGGCTGATACTGATGTTTGAGGGGGAAATCCTAACTGGAGTTCTGGCAAGCCATAGGTTTCTTGATAGGCAGCAAAAAGCTTGACTGTAATAGTAATTGATGATTCAGACATAGATTAATTTGTTATTGAGCTCGATAATTGCTATGAATTTGCTATTTTTTTGTGTGAAATGCTGTTTTATTATCTTCTCCCTGACGAGACTCAGATCCAAAAACTTGACCAATAAGATCAAAGAAAATCCAATAATATAGATGCACCCTGAGGATCAAAGCAGTATGTACCCTAATTCGGGAGTATTATAAAACCTAAGTGGCATTTTTGACCAAAATAATGGGTCTCAAGCCTTGCCCTTCTAGGGCGACTTTTCCAGAATTTATTAGAAAAAGGTGTATAATATATTAAGTGTGTAGCCTAGCACAGGTAGGATTCGTCGGTACTACCTCAATTAATAACGACGTAAAGCGATGCTAGTACACGAGGCGCGAAAAACCTCTAAAACGCATGGATCTTAACAGATACCGAAAACCAGTAAAGTAGCAAATTCAAAATATATAACGTACCGTGGGGCACACGGGAACGGGGAAATGCCCAACGCTTAGGGAGATAAGCCCACTGGGATTAGTTAAATTAGGCTCGATACTTGGTTATGCATGAACGGGTATTTGGCTTAAATATTGCCTTTCAGGATAGCTAATTTTAAGGCGTGTCGTAGAACTAAGAATCCCCGTCCTTCAAGGGCGGGGAGTGTCAATAGAGTAGAATTTATTAGTCCAGCGGCATTCGCATCTTATTTTTGTACATGCTGGCGGGGTGAGGATTTCAGCGATCGAGTCCTACCCATGAATCAATTGATGAAATCCTTACTGGATCAGGGTTTTGCAATTTAGATGCGAATGCCGCTGGTTCCTTTTGTCAAGCGTGTGATTGAGATGCTCTTACCCTGAGCTATAAACCTGGCTGACCCTAGAAGATATTCTGGTATTGGTTCCAACCGTCTGAAATAACCGTCTCCGCACCCCGATTCTGAAAGTTATTAGGATCCGGTAGACCACTATAGCTATAGTAGGACAGTTGACCATTGGGTTTTAGAGCAAACAGAACTCCAGAACCTCCAGAAAAAACTTTACTATATTCGTTCCAACCGTCTGAAATAACCTTCTCTGCACCCCGATTACGAAAGTTGTTAGGATCCGGTAGACCACTATAGCTATAGTAGGACAGTTGACCGTTGGGCTTTAGAGCAAACAGAACTCCAGAACCTCCAGAAAAAACTTTACTATATTCGTTCCAACCGTTTGAAATAACCTTCTCCGCACCCCGATTACGAAAGTTGTTAGGATCCGGTAGACCACTATAGCTATAGTAGGACAGTTGACCATTGGGCTTCAAGGCATAAAGAATCTGAACACCAGACTGACCTTGAGTCAAAACAGGGGTCAAGGTTGTTAGCCCGGTCATGGTAGCGAGTACAACCAAAAACCTTCGACGTCTGATGACACTTTTCATTTGTATAACACCTTTTAATTTGTATAAGTGTGATTCGATTCCCTCCCAACCTCTTAATAAACAGAGAAGATTTTAAATAAACACAATACTGTCATCAACAGCTCTTTAATTTCTTCCAACTTATAGGGGCATCAGCAAGGGAATTGCTTAGTATTAAACATACACATAATTAATTTAGAATAATTTAGTTCTAATAATTTAGAATAATTTAGAATAATTTAGAATAATTTAGAATAATTTAGACATTCTGGCTAGGCTATACAATGCCAGGGTAAGCGCATCTTGTCAACAAACTGGGGGTAGTTCTCAATAAACCCGGTATTATTGTGCTTATTGACAAGATATTTTCTACATATAGTGTTCAGGGAAATAAATAAACACTATATGTATGAATCAATCCATTAGATGTGTTTACTCTACTCCCTAGTATTTAAAAAAAACTATTGCGATAGAGTAATGTAAGCCCAGTGGAAATGAATCTAACAAACCGAGGGTGACTTGGATTAACCTCTTACTATAGAGTATTGGTATTTCTAGCTTAGTAAATGAGCAGATCCCCTCAAGCATCTACTCCCGAATCCAACGATAACCTTCCGAAAAGGGCAACTGAAGCAGCAAGGAAAGTTGCGCCTGAGAATACTGACCATCGGACAGTGGACCGCAGTAAGCTGACACCGATGATGCAGCATTTTGCTGAAGTAAAAGACCAGTATTCCCATGCTGTGCTGCTCTACCGAGTTGGGGACTTCTATGAAACCTTCTTTCAGGATGCCAGGATAATTGCTGAAGCCCTGGAACTGGTCTTAACCAGCAAAGAAGCAGGTAAGGGAGTGGGACGGGTGCCAATGACGGGGGTTCCTCACCATGCTTTGGACCGCTACAGCACCATGCTAGTGGAAAAAGGCTATGCGATCGCAATATGTGACCAAGTGGAAGATGCCTCAGTGGCAGCCAAAGAAGGACGTCAGGTGCGCCGGGAAGTCACCCGTGTCCTTACCCCCGGTACCTTGATGGAAGAGGAGATGCTCCATGCTCGTCGTAACAATTTCCTGGCAGCAGTAGTGATTGCTAAGAATCATTGGGGTTTAGCCTATGCAGATATTTCCACTGGGGAATTTCTGACTACTCAAGACCGAGAGTTAGACCTGCTGGTTCAGGAATTGATGCGCTTGCAGCCCTCTGAGGTATTAATTCCCACCAATGCTCCCGATTTGGGGAGTATGCTACGACCTGGTCAGACTTCTGAGAGTTTACCGGATTGTTTACCAAATTCATTTTGTTATGCACTCCGTCCCCAACGACACTTTACCTTGGCCGAAGCCCGACAGCGACTGTTGGAACAGTTCAGAGTGCGATCGCTTGAAGGGTTAGGGTGTGAACATCTCCCCCTTGGTGTCCGTGCTGCTGGTGGGTTGTTGGAATATCTCAAAGATACCCAAAAAGAAAATTATGTAGCGTTACAGATATTACGTACCTATACCATTGCTGATTATTTAATTCTCGACCACCAGACTCGTCGCAATCTGGAAATTACTGCTACTGTCCGAGATAACACCTTTAATGGTTCCCTGCTTTGGGCTCTAGATCGAACCAGTACAGCCATGGGAGGTAGAGCATTGCGGCGCTGGCTACTGCAACCATTACTAGAGATTAAGGGAATCCGGGCACGACATGATACGATCGCGGAATTGGTGGAAAATACTGGACTGCGCCAGGACTTACAGCAGCTGCTTCGGAAAATTTATGACTTGGAGCGGTTGACAGGTAAAGCAAGTTCTGGTAGAGCTAATGCCAGAAATTTAGTCGCCTTAGGGGATTCTCTGTTGAGGTTACCGGAATTAGCTGACCTAGCGGCTTATGGCTCTTCTCCCTATCTGAAAGTGATGCAGAATGTACCGCCACAATTGGAAGAGTTAGGGCACACAATCCAGGAGCATCTGGTAGAGTCACCACCGTTGCATCTGACTGAGGGGAAATTAATTCGGCCTCAGGTCAACCAGCAGTTGGATGAAATGCGTGCTCAAGCCGAGGAGGATCAACAGTGGATTGCCAATTTGGAAGTGACGGAGCGGGAAAAGACAGATATTCCCAAGCTGAAGGTAGGGTTTAATAAGACTTTTGGATATTACATTAGTGTCCCTCGTGCTAAAACAGCTCAGGTACCAGATAACTATATTCGGAAGCAGACCTTGGTTAATGAAGAGCGCTACATAACCCCAGAGCTGAAGGAAAGGGAAGCACGGATTCTGACGGCCCGGGAGGATTTGAATCGTTTAGAGTATGAAATTTTTGTAGGTTTGCGCCATGAGGTAGCGCTGGAAGCTGACAGGATTCGGGGTGTGTCTCGGGCAGTAGCAGCATTGGATGTGTTGTGTGGATTAGCAGAGGTCGCTGTTTATCAGGGATATTGTCGTCCCGATATGGATCAAAGCCGGGAAATTCGGATTATAGATGGACGGCATCCAGTGGTAGAGCAGTCCTTGCCCAGTGGTTTGTTTGTCCCGAATTCCGCGTCTTTAGGTCAAAACAAGTTGAAGGTTGACGGGGAGTTGAAGGTTGACGGGAAGTTGAAGCTTGAAGAGGAGTTGAAGGTTGACGGGGAGTTGAAGGTTGAAGGTTATTCTGAGTTGAACGTTGAAGAGGAGTTGAAGGTTGAAGAGGAGTTGAAGGTTGGAAGGTTGAAGGTTGAAGGTTCTTCCGAGTTGAACGTTGAAAATTATAACCAGCAACTAGATAACGAGCAACTAGATAACGAGCAACTGGATAACGAACAACCTGCTAACCTTGGCCAAAAGGCCACGCTACGCGAACAACCTTCTAACCTTGGCCAAAAGGCCACGCTACGCGAACAACCTTCAACCGTTCCACCTTCTAACCTTCAACCTTCTAACCTTCAACCTGCAACCGTCCAACCTTGGCCAAAAGGCCACGCTACGCGAACAACCGTCGAACCTGCCACCGAAACGGATAATCCTGATTTGATTATTTTGACCGGACCTAACGCCAGTGGGAAGAGTTGTTATTTGCGTCAGATAGGATTGATTCAGTTGATGGCACAGGTGGGAAGTTTTGTGCCAGCATCGGAAGCAAGTTTGGGGATATGCGATCGCATTTTTACCAGAGTCGGTGCGGTGGATGATTTAGCAACAGGCCAGTCTACGTTTATGGTGGAAATGAACGAGACAGCGAATATTCTCAATCATGCTACGGATAAGTCTTTAGTGTTGTTGGATGAGATTGGTCGAGGTACAGCAACCTTTGATGGTCTTTCCATAGCTTGGGCAGTGGGGGAGTATCTGGCCATGGAAATTAAGGCACGGACGATTTTTGCCACCCATTATCATGAGTTGAATGAGTTAGCCTCGATTTTGCCCAATGTCGCTAATTATCAAGTGACGGTAAAAGAGTTACCCAATGAAATCATCTTTTTGCATCAGGTACAGCCAGGAGGAGCTAACCGTTCTTATGGCATTGAGGCCGGACGTTTAGCGGGTTTACCAACCTCAGTGATTAAGCGGGCGAAGCAGGTGATGAAGCAAATTGAGAAGCACAGCAAAATTGCCCTGGGGTTGCGCAAGGGGATTGGCAAACAATTGTCAGCTAGGAACACAACTGGCCAAAAGGTGAGCGACCAAGAGGTGACCATCGAGCAGTTGGATATTTTTGATGACTAAGCCACCATGATTGTGATCTGATTAACAACTACACAGTCAACACAGCTGATCAGTTAACGCGGATGGGATGGGACCTAGGAGCCGCTACGCGAAAGCATTCCCGCCCCTGCCCTTACGGAAAAAAGATCCGATTGCATAAATTTTTAAGCTAGCCCTGATTAGTATATAGACCTTAACTAATCAATTTTGGGAGCAGCTCCGTGACTATAGACTACGCCACCTGTAGCTCTTGATAGGGATAAACCTTTAGTTTCTAAAGGGTAGCATCGTCGATTATAGCGCCATGTGAGCTATAAGTTTTGTGGATTTGTATTTTTTTTTTAAGTTATTGGATGAGCGAGGAAACTTATGAAAGTTAAAAACGTCTATCAAGATGAACAAGGAAATTGGCATATCGACTATGGAATCGATCATCTGATGGGGCTATCCATTAGGACTTATTTAGGACAGACACTGATCGGATTTATTATTTCGATTCCCATGAGTTTCTTGTTTTTTATGTTTTTACTTTCCGTTTTCGATGCCTTAATTGAATCAATACCGCAGGTAGATACCAGTATTCAACAGATAGTTCCTCAAGAAAATGGCTCTCCTAAAATGATTATAGTAAATGAGTAGTTTAAAGGAGCGATTACCCCTTAAATAGCCAGGGATTCAATAAACTAAAAATAAATTGTCTTGATGCCAGGGCTATTTCATTGTAAAAAGTTGCCTAAGCGTGTCTATACCAAAATAACAAAGTCGTTGTCTTGATGCAGCGTGGTTTCCCCCATGAGCGACTGGATCAATAGATAGATTGGTTTTTTATAAATAACCAGTCCCATCAGACCTAGTCAGCAATAAGCGTGGTTTAATACAAACTATGTTTCGTAGAGCTATTAAATCACAGATAATTTAACGTTTTGATTCTAAATAAATTTTGAGTAAACAGTCACTATGAATATTCTCTCTAAACTTAAAAACCGGAAACTCGGATTAATAGAATTAATGTCAATGGGGTTTGAGGTTTATATAAAAAACTTAAAACCTATCCTACTGATATTTTCTACAATATATTTACCTTTCCTGATAATTCTGTCAGGTAGGCAATTTCTGCTTTCAAATAATCCTTTAGAATCAATATTTGTTTTTAGTTTATTTATATGGAAAAACATCTATTTTATACCCATAGCTATTATTACCAATAATTATGTTTATGGAAGACATTATAACTATCAGAGTGTATTCAAAAAAATCTTAGCAAGCTTAGTTCCGTTATTATTGATGAGTTTGGAATTTATTATTGTAGTTTTTCTGATAGAGCTGCGAGCATTTATAACTGTATTATTAAAAATAATAATAATATCAATTATATCATATTTTGTATTTTTTTTATTATTAGATTTTCTATCTCATAATTACTTTTTTACGGTATCTATAGTCCTTGTATATCTGGTACTTATCCTTAGACTTATTGTACTTAAAAACCCTGTTATCCCTGTTATAATTTATATTATAAATAATCAATACTATGGGCTTGCTTTTATTCTGAGAGACCAATGGGGAGAAGACGCTTTCGCTTACAGTCGCTCTATAGTTAAAGATAATTGGTGGAGAGTATTCTTCTTCAGTTTTTTAGTTATGGTTATTGACTTTGGATTACAATTATTCAATATTATTCATTTCATATTACAATTCTTTAATAATATTCCTTTCATAAACGATTTTTGGTTTTCCTTACTTTCCCAAACCTTAGCCCAATTTATCGCAATAGGTATTGTCATTGGGAGTACACTGCTATTTCTCAACTTAGATTTCCACAAAAAATTAGATAACTAATGACAGTGTCATCATGATTAGTTTTAACTAAGTTTTTCTTCAATTTTCTCAATCTTTAATTCAAGTTAATCAAGTTGACATGCTCCCAGTTACCGTCCTATTCGCTAATTATTAGAAAGGTCACGAACATCGTAAACCAATTTACTGAGTGGTGTTGATAATTAACTATTCCTTCCCTAATAAACTGGTGATAAAACGTAAGCATTCAGCCGTGAGCCTTGCCCAAAGGCCACCCTAGGCGAATGGCTCACCCTAATTGAGGTGTTTTGTAGCGTGCCCATAGGGCATCAGCTGATAACTGAGAGCTGAGAGCTGAGAGCTGAGAGCTGAGAGCTGAATGCTTACATAATTAAAACACCAAAAATTTGCCCCCTAGCCCAACAGTGTGAAATTTTTTACCCCAGAAGTTGGTGGTATAGATACTGAAAAGGAAATAGTTTTGGTGACGAGTGTAGCTTTCGATCACTGGCTTAACTGCATCAGGTGGTAAAGGTTTACCGACAAAACAAGCTGCTTTTACCCCAAGAGGAAGGGATTTCTGCTGGCAGTAAGTATCATGTAAGTGCCATGACGCATGATCAAGATAAGCGTCTTTAGTGGGATTGGTGAGTGCCATAATGCTGGACACTAAAGCTAAGAAAACTGTGCTATTGATGCGCTGATACATAATTTTCTCTTAAAAAATCGATTATTAGTAATCAGTAATTAGGACTTGGTAATTAGTAGTTGACCATTACCCATCACCCATTACCTGCTCAGCCATAGGATGATTAGTCAACCAGATTTGGCTTGGCTGGCTATCCTCGACTGATGGGAAGCCCAGTTAAATTCCTTGGTTAAATATTTTTTTCGTTATGTTGTGGGTCTATTCCGGAAAATTTAACCTATTGATTGCTATTGCTGCTAAATCTGCTATTTTACAAATGATTAACGGGACTTGATCTAATTCTCTTTTCCGAGAGCCGAAGTTATCCTTTCCCTAGCTGAAATCTGAACGCGCACGCGTGCGCGTAGCGCATAAGCTGACAATTCCACTACCTATGATATTTTCACACTTTCTTCACAAGCTATGATTATATTTTTTATCTAGTAGCGTTATAGTAATTCGGTTATTTTTGTTTAAAACAAACTTAAATTATTTGCTGAATGTCTGTAACCTAAACCATAATTACTAACAATTTTATGATTGACAATTACCTTCTATACCAAGTCGGTGGTAGTCTAGCCAGTGATGCGCCTAGCTATGTAGAAAGACAAGGCGATATCCAACTCTATAACGCCTTAAAAAGGGGTGAGTTTTGTTATGTTATGGCTCCCCGACAAATGGGTAAGTCTTCTCTATCGGTGCGAATCAGACATCAACTACAACAAGAAGGTATAAGATGCAGCACTATTGATATGACGCGCATCGGTAGCGAAATAATTACCCCAAATCAGTGGTACAAAGCAGTGGTGGCTGAGTTAGTACGAGGTTTCAAGTTATTCGGTGACTTTAATTTCCAATCCTGGTGGCACCAGGAAGAGTATCTCTCACTGCTTCAGCAATTGAGTTATTTCCTGGAAGATATCCTGCTGGTCAAATTTCCTAATGAACGAATTGTTATCTTCATTGATGAAATTGATACTATTATCAACTTACCTTTTCCCGTTGATGATTTTTTTGCCCTAATCCGATTCTGCTATAACCAAAGAGTAATTAATCCCAACTATAATCGCCTTGTCTTTGCTTTATTCGGGGTAGCTAAGCCAAGGGATTTGATGACTGGCAAAAAGCCGACACCGTTTAATATCGGGAAAGCCATAGAACTAAATGGCTTTGAATTCGATGAAGCATATCCCCTTGCCAAGGGATTAGAGGAAACAGGGGGTAATGCTAAAACGATTCTCAAGGAGATACTGGCTTGGACAGGAGGACAACCTTTTCTGACCCAAAAACTATGTCAGTTGGTGGTAGACTCAGTAAAGGTCGGGTTGAGTATTCCTCCTGGTAATGAGGAATCTTGGGTTAGCAAAATCGTACATAATCAAATTATTGATAATTGGGAATCCCAGGATCAACCCGAACATTTGCGGAGCATCTCGGCTCGCCTTTTGAGTAATAATTTGACTAATAAATATTATGCTGATAAATTGCTGGGACTTTATCAGCAGATTTTAGCTGGAGATGATGTACCGATGGATAACAGCCAAGAGTGCAAGGAATTGCTGCTATCGGGTTTGGTGGTTAATCAACAAGGATGGCTGAGGCTGAACAACCCTATATATAAAGCAATTTTTAATGCTGAATGGGTTACCAAACAACTAGGGAATCTGCGTCCCTATGCTCAAAAGCTTGCCTCTTCCGGATAAAGTATGCTACACTATTAGTTTAAGCTGCTAAAACGCTAGCTATATCGTTTATCGCAGTTATGAGGTACGCTTCTCAACCTCAAAGTCCCCCTTATTAAGGGGGATTTAGGGTGATAATAGGTACCTTATGGGATATAGAATTGCTATATATCTCGATTTTCGGCTTCAGCCGCTTAAAATAACTTAAAATAATGTCCCAAACTCTTGCTAGGCAAGAATTTGACGATGTCGAATAAAAATAATGAAAACAGTGGATGTGGATGCGCAAATATTCCTATTTCTCTAATCTTACTGGTTTTAGGCGGTGGTTATTGGTGGTTGAACCATCAAGGAGGTTTCGCCATGATTAGCAAATTACCTCAAAACCTACCAATAGCTATTCCTAAAAATCTACCAATAACTATTCCTGGATTAAATTCGACACCAGCCGAACCACAACCTTCGGCTCCTACTCAGCCTTCTGTAACCACTGCACCTTCCTTACCAAATTCGCCAATTGTTAAACCTAATCATCAGCCAGCTTCATCAACACCTCAAACAGCTCAAAAACCTCAAACACCTCAAACAGCTCAAAAACTTCAAAAACCTCAAACACCAATTGTTAAACCTAATCATCAGCCAGCATCACCAACAACTCAAACTCCTTTGGATAAAAAAGCAATCAGAGGAATTTATATAAGTCGTTATAAGGTAACTAATAATGCTAGTGAAGAGAAGATTAGAAAACAAGTTCGTCATTATCATTCTCAAGGAATTAATACGATTATTCATGGTGTATGGGGTAATATTTGTCCTATGTACACTAGTGAAGTGATGCAAAAAACGTTTGGTTATAAAAGTTGTCCTAATCAGTTTCGCGACCTCTGGTTAACTTGGCTAATTGATGAAGCACACAAACACGGCATGGAAGTTCATGCTTACTTTGAAAAAGGTATCAAAATAGATAAAAATAGCCCGATTTTTGATTTAGCTATTGAACGAAAATGGGTTGTACCCGGCGTTGACCGCACCTATCCAGGAATCGAGCATTATATTCTTGATGTAGAAATTCCTGAAGTTGCTAATTTTTTTAGAGATATTTTAGTAGAGTTTGTCCAAAAATATCCTAAAATTGATGCAGTCCAATGGGACGATTATCTGGGTTACCATGCCGAGTTGCCAGGTAAAGTAAATCGCACTAATAAGCTAACCGCTTTTTCACAAGAAATGATCGGTGCTATGAAACAAGCTAACCCAAAGGTTAGTTTTGATCTTTGTCATCATAATCCTTATTGGGCTAAAAAATATTTTGCTGCTGACTGGCCAAAATGGAATGTAGATCGAGTTTTTATTCAAGCTTATAATGATAAAAATTTTACCAAAGAAGTAGATTATGCCGAAACCTATGATGGAATTGCTATTACTGATAAACAATTCCATCGCTTGCCAGAAATAGTTGCTAACAACAAAATTAAGGCTATTTTAGTATTTCCTGATCGGACAAATCCAGAAGACGTAGCGTCTAAGTTAAAGCAATTTTATGTTAAATAGACGTAAGCTCATATAGCGTTTATCATAGGTATGATGTACAGAATTTCGGGATTTTAGGGAACAGGGAACAGGGAACAGGGAACAGGCAAGAGAGAAGAAAGAAGAGGGAAGAGGGAATAGGGAATAGGGAATAGGGAATAGGGAATAGCGATGGGCTGCATCAAGAGGTGCGACCCGTGGCGAATTTAATTCTTAATAGGTCAAGCGCACCTAACAGGGAATCAACGTCAAAGAAGACTATACCTCATAACTGGCATAAACGCTATATAGCGATTTTTAATTAGGTGAGGTACAAATTTTTTGGTATTTTAGGGAGCAGGGAGCAGGGACTGAGGCCGTAGGCCAGGCTACGCGAAAGGAGCAATCAATTCATAAGAGGGAAGTCGGAAGTTGAAAGTCGGAAGTGGTAAAAAAATTTATGTACCTCATTAGAATAGAAATGCTATAGTAGTCGAAGTAAAGGTTAAAACATATTTCTGTTCCCTATTCCCAGATCCGCTGTTCCCTGTTCCCTAGCTATACAATGCCAAAATTTTCTCCTTCAATCACTGCTTCTGCTTGTAATGCGATCGCTCTCAATTTCTCTAAGGTCTCTGGTGCAACTGACTGCCACAATCCCCGCTGATTAGCTTCCAGTAACCGTTCTGCCATATCTCGCAATGCCCATGGATTCTTTTGTTGGACAAACTCTTGGACGTCTGGGTCAAATAAATACCCCTGAGCTACTCCTTGATACATATGGTCTGCGACACAATTAGCGGTAGCATCATAGGCAAACAAATAATCTACCGTTGCTGCCATTTCAAATGCTCCCTTGTAACCATGGCGCATCACTCCCTCAATCCACTTAGGATTCACGACACGAGAACGGTACACTCGGGCAATCTCTTCCTTTAGCTGTCGAACTTTGGGCTTTTCAGGGATAGAATTATCACCAAAGTAGGTTTGAGGATTTTTGCCAGTTAACCCCCGCACCGCTACGGTTAACCCCCCCTGAAACTGGTAATAATCATCTGAATCGAGTAAATCATGTTCCCGATTATCCTGATTGTGTAATACAATTTGCATCTGTTTCAGACGCTGCTCAAAGGCTTCTGGGGCTCCCTTGGGGGAAGATGAGCTGTAGGCGTAACTACTCCAGTTAATGTAAGCGCGAGCTAAATCCTGCTCATCTTGCCAGTTTTGAGATTCAATCAAACCCTGTAACCCGGCACCATAGGCTCCTGGTTTTGAGCCAAAGATGCGGTAGTGCGATCGCATTTGGGCTTGGGACTGACTCAACCCTACCTGTAACCAATCGTCTGTTTCCTGTTTCACCTGGGCTGCTAGAGGATTGTCTGATGGTGATTCATCCAGGCTTGCCACAGCAACTACTGCATTGTGAAATAGGTCGATTAAATTGGGGAAACTATCTCTAAAGAAGCCAGAGATGCGCAGGGTCACATCCACTCGGGGACGTTGTAACACAGACACTGGCAATATTTCAAAGTCTACCACCCGCCGTGAGGACCCATCCCAAATCGGTCGCACTCCCAACAACGCTAGAGCTTCGGAAATATCATCTCCCCCGGTACGCATGGTCGATGTGCCCCATACGGAAATTCCTAGGGTTTTGGGATACTCACCATTTTCCTGGGTATAGCGCTCCACTAGCACCTCAGCTGCCTTTCTGCCTACATCCCACGCTGTTTCTGTGGGTATGGCACGGATATCAACAGAGTAAAAATTCCGACCTGTGGGCAGAACATCCGGTCGTCCTCTAGTCGGCGCACCAGATGGCCCACTCGGTACATATCTCCCCTCTAATCCCCGTAACAATTGGGTAAGTTCTTGATTAGTTTGTTGTAGTGCTGGTAAAAGGCGATCGCGTATCCAATCTAATTCTTGTTTTGTTGTTTTAGTAATCGGTAATCGATCATCAGTAATCGCTAATGGATAATTAGTGATGATTTGTTCTACTAATTTAGACGCTTCTTCTTCTAATACTTCAACCAAATCACCAACAGTATATTTACCACTATAGCATTCCTCTGTTCCCTGTTCCTTATTCTCTGTTCCCTGTTCCCTTTCTATACTGCTTTTTGCTATCTCCTTAACCACTGAAAACTCTTCCGTTAGGGGGTCAAAACCCCAACCTAAATCCTGAGCTAAAGCACGAGTTAAGCCGATGCGATTCTTTCCTGGATGACGAGCAATTGCTACTATTAAATCCTGCAATTGACGTCCTTGGGGACATTGACTAAAGACATGTAATCCATCTCGAATTTGAGCTTCTTTCAATTCACAAAGATAAGCATCAATTTGATTAGTAATTTCCGATTCTCCAGCTTCGATGTCGTCTACTTCAATCCCCAAATCTTCGTGCAAGTGCTCATCAAGGATAAGTCTAACAATGCGATCGCGAATAATTGGCAAGCGAGACAAATCCAAACTCTGCGCTTCATAATACTCATCAACCAATCCCTCCAACTGTTGCAGAGGACCATAAAGTTCAGCACGAGTCATGGGAGGGGTTAAATGATCAATAATCACCCCTTGAGCGCGACGCTTTGCTTGAGCACCCTCCCCCGGATCATTGACAATAAATGGATACAAATGAGGCATGGCTGCCAACGCTACTTCTGGATAACAGCACTCTGACAAGGCCACACTCTTACCCGGTAACCACTCCAAATTCCCATGCTTGCCCACATGAACAATTGCTTGGGCACCAAAACACTTCCGCAACCAATAATAAAATGCCAAATACCCATCAGTGGGTTCCAAATCGGGAGCATGATAATTCAAAGCTGGGTCAAGATCATAACCCCGAGAGGGTTGAATCCCTACAAACACATTTCCCAACTGAATCCCTGAAATGGGAAATCCCGAAATCTCGGTTATCTCTCCCTGGCCATTTTTGCGGTCTTTACCGTTAAGATCAAACTCTCCCCAACGCTCACGGATTCCCTTTTGAACCCCTATCGGTAACCCTTGAAAATAGTCCCAATACTCCTGCCAACTCAACTCCTGTCGTACCAAACGTAACTGCCATCCTTCCGGATCATTGGTCACCCCAGCGGTCAACCACTCAATCAACTCATCCCCAGTTTCCGGAATCTTCTCAACCCAATACCCAGCATCCCGTAACCCTTTTAAAATCTCCACACAACTGGCCGGGGTATCTAATCCTACGCCATTGGCCAGCCTGCCATCTCGATTGGGGTAATTCGCTAAAATCAGAGCAACCTTTCTCTGATTCGGTAGGGTTTGCCGTAACCGTAGCCAATTCATGGCTAAATCTGCTACAAACTGAATGCGATCGCATACTGGTTCATAAACCACCACATCCGTTTCCAGAGCAGGATTCCACCGTTGCGCCGACTTAAAGGAAATCGCACGACTAATAATTCGCCCATCCACCTCTGGCAACGCCACATTCATGGCAGTATCCCTAGGCATCAATCCCTGAAACCCAGACTCCCACTGTTCCACCGTGCCACTACTTAAAATAACCTGCAACACAGGCACATCCAGCCCTTCCCACAACTCCAACTGATGTACCTCAGCATCCAACTTAGCCACCGAGAAACTAGTCGTATTCAGCAACACTGCGATCGCGTAGCGTGAGCAAAGCTCAATCGCACTACTAGAGCTATCGGGAGTTTGGAAATAGCCTAACAATTCCCTTTGTACCTCTAGATCCCGTAAAGAAGACACAAACACTGGCACCGGTTCCAAGCCCCGTTCTACCAAAGCCTGACATAACCCATCAATCGGTGCTGTATTTCCCGCTAAGTAATGGGCACGGTAGAACAGGATACCTACTTTAAGATTGCCAGCAGCTTGAAGGTTAGCAGGTTGAAGGTTTGTTTTGGTTGAAGGTTGTTTGGTTGAAGGTTGAAGGTTTATGTTGGTTGAAGGTTGTTTGGTTGAAGGTTGAAGGTTTGTTTTGGTTGAAGGTTGAAGGTTGGTTTTGGTTGAAGGTTGAAGGTTTGTTTTGGTTGAAGGTTGTTTGGTTGTTTGCCTTTGGCCTTCGAGTAGGGTAGGTTGTTCGCCCTTGGTGTTGCCTTCGGGTAGGTTATTTGGTTCCTGGTTATCCTCCCAACCTTGGCCAATAGGCCACGCTTTCGGCAAAGCCGACGCTGCGCGAACGCGAACAACCTTCAACCTGCTAACCTTCAACTTTTCAACCAACCTGCTAACCTTCAACCTGTTAACCTTCAACCTGTTAACCTTCAACCTGCTAACCTTCAACCTGCTAACCTTCAACCTGCTAACCTTCAACTTGCTAACCTTTATGCCCGATTGCCATGGATAAACCCCAACCCGAGGCACAGGTTTGGGTGGTGGTGGATTATTGGTTTGCTCCAGGCATACATCTGCCACAAATTTCAGAGCATTAGTGAAATTCTCAACACCGCCTTCTGTAAAGTAGCGCCATAATTGATTCACTATCGGAATAGTTTCTGTGGAGTGACTAGTTAAGGTAGGATCTGGTCGGTCATCTCCTGGTAAAACCAATAATGTAGCGCCAGTTTGTTCTACTGTTTCTTTCACCACTTCTAAGCCATAGGACCAGTAGGAGCGTCCACCCAATAATCTGATAATGATAATCCGTGCTTTGGCTAAAATATCCTCAGCATAGGTATCAATGGTTAGTTGTTGCTGCAACTGCAACAAGTTAGCGACTCGGATAGCTGGGAAATCTGGGGGAAGTTGGGATACTGATGCGGCTAGGGTTTGGATATCGGTGTCAGCAGCAGTGAGGAAAATAATCGGTGCTGGGGTTTGTTCGATGAAGATAACCCCTTCAGCTTCAGGGTTCCATCCTCCCGGAGTTGCGGCGATGCGATGCATAGTTTAGGGTGCGATTCGTTGATTCTAAATGAGTCTATTGGACTCAGGGAGAGATGGCAAGGCTCTAGGTGTTGTAACTCGTTAATAATCTCCAGGTTTTACCTGCCCATTGTCACCCTTTTAACATGGCTAGGGATGGTTGGGGTTTGGTGTGATTGTCAGGCACCAGGATGTTGAAGAGCGGGTGATGGTGATCGTCTCATGTCTGCTTTTGCAGCCAGGGGTCGGGGGTGACTCTCTGACTGAGTTTAATTAGCTATTGCATTGGGTTTTAATTGTTAGGTTTGTTGTTTTTCTGCATTTGATACTCCTTTGTTGCAAATAGAAAGTGGCATAGTGTTTTAGCCGAATTAACTGCTAGTCTGGCATGATGTTCCGACGGTTGATAGGATCTGGCGTGAGCATCGCTCATGTTATTTCGCAAAGTAGCCAAGCCATTAACTATCTTTGTTAGACCATTGAGAATTTCCTTTAAACACTTTGCAAGGTTTTCCTGTCCTGGAGAAAGATTAAGGTGTTTTTGAACTCTCTTATACCGTTCAGGTAAGTTTACCTTATAGTCCGATGGATTAGGATCAAACTCTTGTTCGATTGCCAACAAAACTGCCTCAACGAGAGAGCGTGCGTTAGTGATTGCACCATCAAAATCACTTTTAGCAATCTTATCGTCACATTTACTGATTTGCTCATCAATAAAAATATGTGTTACTTTCTGCGAATTTTCATAAGGATGTGATAATTCAATTTGAGAACCATCCAATTTAGAAACATCCCATTTGTTGTTTCCTGAAGATTGTAGTTTATAATTATCAAATTCAAGATATTTGTTAAGAAGTTCGACTGCCTCTTTATTATCACTTCCTTCTTTCCAAAAATGACGAGGATCAATAGCCGCGAGCAGGATATCTTTCATGATTAGCTTATCGTTAAACTCACGTAACTTCTCCTCAGCGTATTTCTTACGTGCAGGAAAACCTCGACCGTATTCATCGTTCGAACCAAATTGGTTAAAAAATTCAACCAATTGGGGACCACTTCGAGAGGGTGAACAATTTCCATCACCTGTAATGATATCACGAAGAACTAATATGGTTTCTTTTAATAATTTCACGCTTAAATCAACCTTTAAAACCTGATTACACAATTCTAAAGTACAGGTCATAGCAAGGAATATGCCACGATTGCTGCTACCTTCGATCACTATTCGCTGTGGTGAACAGTGTGGGAATCTTTCGTTATACATTAGGCTAACACACTCAAAGAAGGGCGGCAAGGTCTCGGACTTTTTACAACTGAATAACGGTGATAGTAAAGTTTACTCTACCCTGATACTGGGGTGACAGGATTACTGCTACAGTAGCGAATAGTTGTAAAGCGGGGTAAAAAGGTGGTAACTGGGAGCCTAACTGGGAATTCCTATAATAATCTCCAGCTTCTACATGCCCATTGTCACCCTGTTAAAACCGCTAGGGATGGCCTAGGTATTTTTGGGATTTGTCCTTCAAAGCAACCTACCAATCGGCATGATCATACCGAATTATTGAGTTATAAATTTAATTCCAGTTGTAATACCGTATTATTAGTAAATAAATTCATTGGTTGGCCTAAACACTGTGCTTGGTAAACTGCTTGAATAAAACAGGCAACTCGATAGGCAAATTGTACAGGAACAGCGTTGCCAATCTGCTGGTGGACATGACGTTTATTTCCTCCATGAAATACCCATGAGTCTGGGAAAGTTTGAAGTCGGGCATATTCACGATTAGTAAAGCGTCGCAGACGGCTTGCACTGATACGCCATAGCTTTAAGTTAATATTTGGATTCCTTACAAATTGCCCATTGACGCGATCTTTTTCCTTTCTTTCTGCCACCACATTTCCCTGAGCCCACCCCCAAATAGTTCCAGTATCAATAGCAGGAAATGGGGCATCCAAAGATCTTATTGGATGTCCGTCAGATCCAGTTCGAGAGAATCTACATGGTACAGGGGTCTCAGTAGGATCAAATTCCTTTCCAGTCTCCTCATGAACACGGCTTTTGAAGCCCCATTCAGGACAATGATTAGGAAGGGAAATGAATGGATTGGCAGCCAGATCAGCTAAATAGGCTGATGCTGGTGTATCTGGCTCTGGCGTGGGCCAGTGAAAAGCTGAGGGAAATCGGTCGAAGCTGGCAATAAAAATAAATCTTCTTCTCGTTTGAGGCACTCCAAAACCAGATACTCTGAAGACATTATATTTTATGTAGTATCCAAGACTCTTGAAATGCTCTGAAATTACGTCAACAAAAGGCTTTCCACTTTTGGGTTCTTTCATTGTCCTGAGATTTAGAACATTCTCAATTACGATAAAGCGAGGCTTCTTGATCTTTGCCATTCGGACAACTTCTTGAAACAGAAAATTCCTCTCGTCATTTTCCTTTCGATTCCCGCCCAGTGAAAAGCCCTGACATGGAACGCCTGCTAAAATTACATCACTATCAGGTAAATCTCTTTCTGATAGTTCTCGAATATCAGCTTCTTCAACATCCCATTCAGGTCGATTATTACGGAGTGTTTTAACGCTCCATCTATCAATATCTGTGGAGTATAGATGTTTAAAACCAGCCATTTCAAAGCCGAGATCTAAGCCACCTGCACCAGAAAAAAGACTTGTGAATGAAAGTTCCATATCAACGAAGAGTGACTGTTGGTCCTAAAGATTTTGCTGCACGAAAAACTTCAAATGTGTGTTTCTTTCCTGCGTTTGGATTATCTATATAGGAAGGTGTAAGCGTATGTTCAATCATATCAAAGTAATAACCCCTGATCAGCCTTGGAGTCTCTATACGTGTGATAGTACCCGAGTGTTTTAAATCTATACCACATTTAAAGCCAGTTGGAGCAATCAGAGTAACTTGGCGTTCTGTGCCATCCGTAAGGGCAAATGGTGTAGGTGCAACATACATTTTTCGGTCACGAATCATAATGTCTCCATAGCTACCGAAACCTTTAAGATTCTTATTTTTATGGATATAAGAATGGTCTGCATTTAAGAAATTGCCATGACACATGACAATATCATAGACTGGATAGTTCTTTTCCTTGGTTTTTGCTGGGTATCGTCCAAACACATAGTAAATTGTCCTGCCATTATGCAGACCTGAGGGCACTTGACTATTGCAGTCATAGTTTGCTTCCCTGCCTGGAAATCCTAATCCTTTTATCTCGAAGCCAAGGGGGAAATCAACAAGCCTGAAGTCTGGATAAGCATTTCTTGAAGGTTCATCGAAGTTCAAGGAAAGCCTTTCAAGACGAACAGCAAACCAATTTTGAAAGCTAAACTCTTTGTCCGTGGAAGAAACGCGACTTATCAACTCGCTGGCATCGATTGCGCGAACGCATTCTAAGAAAACCTTTGCTATGATTTGATCCATAATGATTTGTCTAGCCCAATGTTGCGATCGCTCTCACCTGTAGTTACACGCAACTGTAGTGCATTTGGTGCTTGACAATGGAAGCACATCCAAAAGACAAAGTCAATGTTAACAGTTCTGAAGACCATCTACTGATACTCAGCAAAGTCTAACGGTTAAGGTCAGCGGGGCGAGACCTTGCCATAAGTGTCTAGAATTTCATTCACCGCAGCCTGGATACTGGCCTCATCGGTGATGTCCAACGGAGTGGGTGAGCACCCAACTCTCTAAGGTCAGCCATTTTCTCAACACTACGTGCCGCCACTACTACGGTCAGACCATCCTTCAGCAGAGATTTGGCCATTTCTTTGCCCATACCCGATGATGCGCCGGTAATCAGTGCGACTTTGGATTTACCATCTGCCATGATATTGAAGTTCCCTGTGTTTAGTGGACTCGTTAATATTAAACTTAGAAACTAGCAACCTTCACAGATTTTGTTACTGCTACTGTCTTGCGATCGCGCTTAATACGGTCAATCTCTTTAAGAGTCAATGATGTTAAGTAACTCGTACCGCAACTAGGGCAGCTAACCATAGGTACATTTTCAATCACCAGTAGATCTTTTCCTTTCCCATAGGCTCGAGATCCATAGCGAGTTCTGGCTTCAGCAAAACCACAAACATCGCAAACAGTAAATTCTTCAATTTCAGAGTGCATAGACTGTGATGATTATAACCTTGCCAGATGAGCCTAGCTTAACAATTACTTCCACAGGATCGCCATCAGTTGAATATCCTTGAATCCGGTATTTGTACTCTGCGGTAGCTCTATCCTTCTGACGCTCGATAATTTCACCAGTGAGAATGGCCTGCTCAACATCCGCCAGCATCAGATTGTCGTCATCCATTTCTTCATCAGCATGGATCGTCATCACATACTGTTGTCGAAGAATTTTGTCCTGGATTTTTTCTAGGATAGCTGCAAACACTCTTACGGTTCTCAGAGTTACCCCTTAAAGGGTACATTTTAGGTTGAACTGATAATAGCAATAAACCGCTTCACAATTTTGGTTAACAAAGCCTTGCATCATACCAATTTCTTCAAGCTCCGAGAACCAAAACGATAAACTGCACGATGTCCGATCCGAATTACCCAAGGTTGGGCATCAGGGTATCGCTCATAGAGTTGATCAGTGGCCGCGATCGGAGTATCGGCAAGTTCAAAAGCTCCCGTTTCAATGTCGATCGCTACGATTTTTCCATAATTGCCTTTTTCTACCAAAGGACGTACTTGAATCTCATAAATATAATTGCCTCGTTGGGCAAATTCTTCTTTGCTATAGCGGGGCGGCCGTTCCACCATTCCTTTGACCTCTTTTCAAGAAGATCAGCGTCTATGGTGATTATAGATCGGAACCTGCTAGACCAATAGTAAACACAACTTTACTTACCCAAGTCTTCTTCCCTGAGATTAGCATCCCTCATGAGCTTACTTAAAATTCCAGTCGGTAAATCTCGGTTGCCATGAACAGGGATAGAGAGAATAGCTTGAACACCCTTCTTGCTATAAATGTGATGACTACTATTGATTCGTTTGAGAACCCATCCTCGCTTCTCAACAATTTTGCAGAGAGCCTTGCCAGATATAGACTTCATAGGGATAGTTCAACTAACTGCTTATCAGGCTCAAACTCTTCCCTTTCGCTCGCCACCTCAATCCAACCCTGGACAGCTTCTTCAAGCATTTCTATAAGGTGTTCATAGCTTTCACCCCATGTATGACATCCAGGTAGTGCTGGAACTGAGCCACACCATACCCCATGCTCTTGCCAAATAACTACTTTAATCTTCATTGCTGATCCTGTGATCCACTAGAACTCTACACTTTGAGTATAGAGTCATCTTTCGGAATCTTGGGTTGGAGCGGTTAACGCCAGTGAACTATCCTAAGGCTTGTGACCAGTGAAAGTTGAAATAAGGCTGATACAGCTTAACGGCATCAGGCGTGGAACCGGCATCTTGACGGTTATCAATATTCCCAGGCAGGATGCCCACCCCACTCATATTCATTCCGCCCCTCAGCAATGCCAATATGATTGCCTCGTTGGGCGAATTCTTCTTTGCTATAGCGGGGCGGCCGTTCCACCATTCCTTTGACCTCTTTTCAAGATCAGCGTCTATAGTGATTATAGCTTGGAAGCTGGTAGACCTAATTTTGATAGTTATTCGCTGATCATCCCAAAGGATTTTTTCTAGTTTGCTTAGTCTTCAGGGAACTCCGAACCAAATACTTAAATCGCCTGTGCCCCATCCATGGGGCACAGGCGACAGGGGTCAGAAAAAACCCCTAAGAGCGATTACTCACCGATAGCGATCCAACCTATGGTTTCAGTTGTATGTGGACCATCTGAGAGGGCCTGCCTTGGACCACCCCGAACTAATTCGTTCATTCTGAACTTAAAGCTCTCCGTGGTTACATCTGCGATCCTGACACCAGGGGTATCTGCTCCATTAAAGGTTTGAACCATTGGAATCACGATCACATCTGAGCCTTCCGGAAATGGGGTTGGGAATAACACTTCTGTAAATGTGCTTGTGTCACCATTTGTTGTTTCAGCTGGGCCTGAGGAATTCAGGTTAATCATCCCTGTTTGAATAGTCACTGCATAAGCTGGGGTAGCAATGAGTACCAGTGCAGCCATCAAGGACATGAAAAACATCGCAACTCGCTTCATAATCTCCTCCTTAAAATGAGAAAAGCGAAAGAAGTCTTTGAGAGTTTCCGTTCCTAAAATATCCTCAGCAGAACTAAAACTGCCAATGTAGTTTTGGCATGTTTTATGGATAAAAACGCATAATAAGCCCATTTTTGGCTCATTTTTGCGTAATTAGTGATCATTTTACGAATTTATGAAGAATGATTAAGCTACTCTAGGATCTGAGTTCCCTGTGAAAATCTGTCCCTACTCGCGAGGTCTAATGGTTGAATGACCAACCAGCTTAACCAAAAGCGATAGCGATTTGCAACCTGGGCTAATTACAATACCAAAAAATAGTCACTTGCAGCAAATCTCAACATGTCAGAGGATACAGATACCAAGTCAGGCTCACAGCAAACCCCCCTCGCCGCTTGGCGTGCCCAAGAACTACAACGACTCCGCAATAGTTTAAGACGGGGACAACAACCAATGGCCGACTGGCAAGGGGGAACCTTAGCGGTTTCTGCTGTCCCTGGTGCTGGGAAATCTACTGGCATGGCAAAAGCTGCAGCAATTGCGATCGCAAATTACCAACTCCATAGCAGATATCAATTGCTGGTAGTCACCTTCACTCGCTCTGCGGCTGCCAGTATTCGAGCTAAAATCCGCGATGACCTAAAAACCCTTAAGGTCCCACAAAATAGTTTTGTAGTCTATACCTTACATGGTTTAGCCCTCTACATTGCTAACCGTCATCCAGAATTATCGGGACTTAATCTAGACAGTAGTACTCTAGTAACTCCAAATCAAAGTCATCGCTTAATCCGTGCTTGTGTGGAACAGTGGATTGCTAATTATCCACGCCGGTATCTTACCTTGCTCGAAGGTCGAAGCTTTGATGGAGAAGAAACAGAACGGTTGCGCAGACAATCCGTATTGCGAACGGAAGTGTTACCTAACCTGGCCTACACTGTTATCCATGAAGCCAAAAGTTCTGGGTTATTACCAGCAGATTTGTGGCACCTCAGTGAACAGACAACCGATGAATATGGGATATTAGCGATCGCAGCAGGACTGTATCAACAGTATCAAACCATAGTGCGATCGCGTGAGTTTATCGACTACGATGACATGATTCTAGCCGCGCTGAGAGTCCTACAAAACGATGCCATCCGTCAGCTCTGGCAAAATCAATTTTTTGCCGTCTTTGAAGACGAAGCCCAAGATTCCACACCGTTACAATACCGACTCTTGCAAACCCTAGCCACATTCCCAGCTAGTTCCGAACCAAACCTTGAACCTTGGCCTATTGGCCACGCTACGCGAACAACCTCCCAACCTTCAACCTCCCAACCTTCAACCTCCCAACCTTCAACCTCCCAACCTTCAACCTCCCAACCTTCAACCTCCCAACCTTCAACCTCCCAACCTTCAACCTCCCAACCTTTAACAAATCTGATCCGAGTTGGAGACCCCAATCAAGCCATTAACTCTACCTTTACCCCAGCTGACCCGATTTACTTCAATTGGTTTTGCCAAAAATGTCAGGGAATAGGACGTTTAGCCACAATGGATCAAGCGGGTCGCAGTAGCCAGGTTATCATCGATGCTGCCAACTTTATCGTGAATTGGGTCAATAGCACCTATGGCAGCAAAAACTCTACCGAAACAGTACCACAGCCAGACTCTATCCCCCAAACCGAACCAGCGACGGAGCTACCCTTTCGTCCTCAAACCATTCGTCGAGTCGATGCCAATGACCCTCAACCGGATGCCAACCCAAATCCAGAAGGGAGAGGTTTAGAACTCTACACTCCTAAGGACATCTACCACACAGTCGAGCTGATTGGAAAGCGAGTAGTGGAGCTATTTGCCAAAAACCAAAACCATAACGCTGCTGTGCTGGTGCGGGAGAATCGACAAGGGACTTTTGTGGTGGAACAACTGGAGTATCTCAAACGCCAGCATGGGATTGAAGTGTATGATGTCCAAAAACGCGATCGCGAATCCCACGTTCCCAGTCAAATCCTAACACTGCTGCAATTTCTCGACCGTCCCCATTCTCCGGATTACCTAAAAGCTGCCCTAGATGTCTTGGTAAAACGTCAGTTAATTCCCACCCAAGACCTCAATGCTTTATCCACCTATCCCGAACAATTCCTCTATCCTGGTCCATTGGACCCACCCCAGACAAAAGCAGTTATCAAAGCTCGCCGCTACTGCTGTGATTTACTGCGTGCTCGTCTAGAACTCCCCAATTATCACCTAATTTCCTTCCTAGCTCAGACCTTAAACTATGACCAATCCGAGCTAGCCACAGCAGATAAATTAGCCGAACGGATAGCAAAACAGACCTTTGGCAACAGTTCTATCAGTGAAACTCTAACAGTACTTCAGGAAATCGTTAGCTCAGAACGTTTTGAACCTGTAGACCCAGACAATACAGACTCCCCTTATCTGCGTTCCCATCAACTGACTGTAATCACCATGCACAAAGCCAAAGGATTAGACTGGGACTATGTTTTCTTGCCCTTTCTCCATGAAGACACCCTTCCAGGTAATCCGTGGGTACCTACTGCTGCTCAGTTTTTGGGAGAATTTACCCTAGCAGAAGTAGCCAGAGCTCAAATTCGTGCCTACCTTCACGGTAAACCCTTACCCATGGCACCCGAGGCTTGGGAACAAGCCGCACAGCTTAAGACTGCTGAAGAATTCCGCTTACTCTACGTAGCCATGACCCGAGCTAAACGGTTGCTGTGGATGGCCGCCGCCGATTTGGGACCATTTCGGTGGAATACCTTTAGTGGTAAAGGAGATAACTTGCAGCAGAAGAAACCCTGTCCAGTATTGCCAGCATTGAAAGCTCAGTTTCCAAATTCTTTAATGGTTAATGATTACAGCGGTTGGCAATTCAATTAGGTACAAATTTATGGGTTTTTAGGGAGCAGGGAGCAGGGAGCAGGGAGTAGGAAAACAATCCTGTTTACCTGATAGTTATGCAAATCTAATGGTTAATGGTTAATTGAAGAACAATGACAATTTTTAAATTAACCATTAACCCATTAATAAAACTAGATTTTATAAGCTTTTAATTCTATGATTTAGATAATTAATCTACAAGATATAGCAGAAGTCAGAAGTCAGAAGTCAGAAGTCAGAAGTCAGAAGTCAGAAGTCAGAAGTCAGAAGTCAGAAGTCAGAAGTCAGAAGTCAGAAGTCAGAAGTCAGAAGTCAGAAGTCAGAAGTCAGAAGTCAAACTCTTGCGCTTACTTAGGTTTGAGACTTTTGTCATGTCCGCGCCTGCCCTGGCGACTGCTATATCAACCCGTTCGACACCAGTCTCGGTACCCTTGATTCCGTGACCATAGAATTTAACGGGCTAATGTCAGGGGACCCACGGAGCGAAAGCCTAGACGCAAAGCCAGCAACTCTGACTTGGAATCTGGAAGGCTTATTCACATTGGTCGGACCAAATAATACAACCCTGTTCACACAGACAGCAACAGTAGGAGATTCAGCCCAAGTCGCTGCCTATGATGGCACATTAGATTTTCAGGGTGAGTCTGCAGTTTCATTTATCGGACTAACCGTTAATGTATTCGGTGATAAGACCTTCACAAATGGTTCCGTGTTTAATGCATTCCTGGGCACTGAACCCGTAGACTTTTTGTTCTCTGCGAAAACCATATCAATTATTAACGGAACCGCTAATATACTCAATGCGATCGCAACAAAAGCCCAAGGGGATGTTCAGGTTACTTACAACTACACACCATCAGAGCCAGAGTCAGTACCAGAACCCGCGACTCCCCTTGGCTTAGGTTTAGTCCCAGGACTAAAACTGTTGTGGCAACGAAAGGCTGAAGATTGTTAATTGTTAATAGCCAATTTTAAAGTGGTTTAAGTGATATCTTTGAAAGCCACTTAGTCTAAGGCTGTTTCGGTGTCCTTAGGGGTGACCAAAAATACATCGATATAACTTTTATACCCGATCTCATTCTTGAATACTTGATGGTTTTGGATTTGAAATCTTTTCCTGAGCTCATTCTGTAATTGCTCAGTGCTATCTGGGTTTCTGTTATTATTATGTACCAGCCACAGGCGTGATGGAAATGGTGACAAACTTTGTTCCCACTCCTCTAAATCTAAAACCTGAATAGGTGCTGAACCCTGATAGTAATGATTTAAGGCAAGACGCGGGCGAGGATAACCGATGTGTAAAGCAATGACATCTTCCGGTTGCTCATTAATCGTAATCATTTGTGACACACTGCGCCAATCGTGACGGTACACCTTGGTATAGTAATGCTCCAACCCACCACCAACTGCCACGAAATACATCAGAGCGATCGCAATCCCTAATTTCCGTGCTCGATGCCAAATTTTGCTAAACCCTACTGCCAGCAAAATCAGCAGGTATGGAGCAATGAATAGCAGATAGCGTGGTAGCCAAACCGGACTAAAGATCCAAGACATTATAAACAGCACAGCTGTCGGTAAAAATCCCCAAGCAGCAAGCCAAAAAATGTGGGGTTTAAGCTGCCTATTAAATAGAGAAAAGCCCAGCAAACCAGCCAACATTATGGTATATAACTTGTAGAAATGTTCACTTACAGAGGACTGTAAAGACTTCAAGGGCCAATAGGCTGTAAATATCGTTAGTCGGGACAACACATTAACTAGGGTTGGTTTCGGGTTGTTAGCTGTCCAACCGTCAAAGAATGCAGATGAAGCAGTAGCGACCTGGAAAATCCATGGTAAGGACACAATACCAACAACTAGGAGTACTGCACCAACCCCTAACAAAACACGGTATCGCTTACGAAATTTCCACACCAGTAATAGACAATCTGGCAGTAGCAGCAAACAATTGAGTGGTGTAGTCAAAGTCGCTAAAAGCCGTGCAATCAGCCAGCAACTGATTGACACAGTGGTCATACGTTCCAGCCCATGAGTCAGAGCCAGTGTGCCTACTAGACCAAGGAAAGTACTTAAGCTGTACATCCGCACTTCTTGGGCATGGTTGATGAACACAGGCGATAGGGTTACTAGGAGAGCTGCAATCAGTCCAACTCGCTGTCCCACTAAACGACGACCAAGGCAATAAGTTAAGAAAACACTACCTAATCCAAACGGAATCGACAATCCCCGCAACCAGACATCACTCTCACCGAAAAACATCCAAAGCCGTAGAAGTATGAAATAGAGTGGGCGTGTCAGACGAAGCTTCTCTGGTATCGCTTTAGCGTCATGAATACTATAGAGTTCATCGATCCAAAGGCTCTCTGTACCAAGTTGATAAAAATACAACGTAACAGCTAATAGCAGAATCAAGGTAATGGGAATCCACTCCTGTAGCGAATTAACTCTAGCTAGTGGTGGCAAAAAAGATTGTGTTTTGGATTTCATATTCATATCAATTTGTCATTTGTTATTTGTCTTGATATTCAGAAGTATTTGAATTTAAAAAATTTTCGATTGCATACTCATATATTTCAAGATCAGGCTGACATATCCTTTGGATTTTTTCTAAATTTTTTTCAGTGATGACAGAAGATTGGTGCTTTTTTGATTTAGGATTACGATTTAAATTCCTAATCCTTAATTTTCTGCCAAAGCGCTCTTCAAACTGTTTCAAAAATTTTTCTGGGTACTCTAGGAATCCGATCAGAGCAAATTTATGCAAATTTTCTTTAGCTTGATTAACAGCTTGCTCTGGGCTGTAGTCTCCTATCTCATGGTTACCTCCTAAAAACGTTACATATTTATGTCCTTGTGCTTGACCAAACTCTGAGTCTAAATACTCTTCGATTTCCATATCTATTTTACAATGTTCATGGCTTTTATAACGATTATATAAATATTCGGAAATCCATCGTTTTACTGGATCTCGTAAAATAGTAATAAAGGCATAGTTTTCTTGAAAATGACGATGAGCTACTGAACTAAATACCAAGTGACCAGTAATGTAATTAACATTTTCCCGACACATAAAATAGACAAGTAAATTCTCTCGAAGCTTTAACACAACCGGGTCATCTACCCTACTCGATGATAAGTCTCGAGCAATCAGTTTCTGAGCAGCCTTCAAAGATGCAGCAGCATCCAGATGACATAAATTACGATCTCTGATATCCCAAGTAGCATAACAAGATTTAAGGGCTTTGCTAATTGACGACCCTCCACATTTAGGAATATGAATAAAAACAATATTTTCCTTCAAGCTTCCCTGAAACAAATTGCTAGTTCTGGCACTAACTTCCAGAAAGATACTATTGAACAAGTCATTCATTTTTTGTCTCCTATGTCATTAGAGTATTTATCAATTGGTTTAGAAAGTTATAGGTTTTAGGGAGCAGGAATCCCCCCTAACCCCCCTTAGTAAGGGGGGAAGGGAGCAGGGAGCAGGAACCCACCCCTAACCCCTCCCAGGAGGGGAAGTGAGGGAAGTGGGAAAAAAGTTTGTGTACCTCATAAGTATGGTAAATGCTATATAATACTGAATAAACGCGGACTTGATATTAATCAGACGACGCTGACCTTTTACCAAAGACGTATCGAATGATCCAAACCGCAAAAATTGGCATCGCTACTAATTGGGTGATCAGGACAGCTACAGCTACCCAAAAAATTCCTCCTTGCATGACTAGGAGTAAGGAAGTAGTAAACACAACAGTGAAAATCACGTTCCAGCCTAGATCAATGTGAGCTTTATCCAGCGCTTGAAGTAGCCGAGATGTGGAACGAGACAAGGCAATTGGCAAGGCTGAAAAGCAAATCAAGATTAAAACAGGAATTGCGGTTACCCATTTTTCCCCAAACACAATTGGCACATAAAATGGAGCCAAACTAGTTTGTAAAATAACAAGTGGTAAGACAATTGCTCCAATCATCTTGAAACTACCAAAGTATCGCTTTTTCAGCTCCTTTAAATCCTCACGAACTTGACAAAAATGAGGATACCAGGCGGAACCTAAGGCATTAAGAACACTCTGGCTAATCCCTAATCCAGCGTTGAAAGCAAAAAAGTAAAGTCCCAATACTTCCATACCGAGAAATCGACCCACTAGTAAATAATCGATGTTGAGTCTTAGCTTATTTAACAACTCAACTCCCAGCAGTTTGCTGCCAAAACTTGTAATGTTTTGCCATTGCTTCAAACTGACAGATTTAGGGGGTCGCCAAGGATGATTGGAATAGGTAATTACAATCCATACTGGATAGGATAAAACCATCGACCATACTACAGCCCAAACCCCCATATCCAACAGCGCTAAACCAACGATAATGATATTGCTGACTATTGCCTGTGCAGCATAACACCAAGCCCTAACGTTTAGTCGGTTTTCTCGTTCAATCAAAGCAGACTGAACCATGAAAACTGGAAACATTAAGTAAATTAGGGAAAGGGCACAGATGGGTAAAATCAGTTGGTTGTTGTCATAAAACCAAGCAATCGGATAGGAAGCAATACACTGAAGAATAGCTAGGGAAACACATAAAATCCAATTCAGCCAGTAGGCGGTATTACAGATAATCTCTAACTCTTGCTCATCAGCCTGAATCAGCTTAGCTCCAATCCCCGCTCTCAGGCTGAGAGTGTTAGCAAATTGAAAAGTAGTAACAATGACTGATACCATTCCATAATCATAGGGAGTGAAGACACGAGCTAGAGTAACCGTTGTCGCTAAACGGAAGATGCGCTGCACTAGTTCAGCACTTCCTAGCCAGCTAATGTTACGAATGAATTGGTCAGATGATAGCTGCTTGAGCTTTTTGATTAGCATTAGGATACAGGTACATTAGCAAAGGGAGGAGCTAAAGGCGCTCTAGGTCTACCGCCTCCACCTACGCGGTTTGGACTATTGTTAGTAACAATATGTAAAGATTGAAAGAGTTCCATAAAATCTTTGTAAAAGGGATTATTATGGTGAGCTTTAGCAAATAACCGATAACCATAAGCTGATTTAAACTCTTGTTTCACCCCTTTTTCCACAGCTAAAGCATAAGCATCTCTACCTGTTCCATCCACTACATAACCGCCATAATCTTGTAAAGCATGAAAAAGTTTTTTACCGGCTGGTGTAGTTATACCAAGACTTTCTTCTGTTACCTTAGGAGGAATTGCTAACAGAGATCCCATTACCAGTTGAGAATCCTTACCTTTATATTTAGATGGAGCTCTACGATCTGCTCTATCCGCAGGCCAGCGGTATCCAGGTGTAGGGCTTTGGGGATTGTAATTGAGGTATTTTCCCCAAAGTTCTATTTTTAAAACATGGCGAATTGGCTCGCTACCAGTCAACTCTCCCTTGCGTATCGTTCCACCTATAGAGGACAATCCAGAACCAAGATGACCTCCAGCAATACCTTGACTGTATAAATCTAAGTCTTTTTTTGGCCAGTGATAGCCATATACAGGACCACCTTTAACACAGCGAGCCATAGGTTCTAGTTGGATTATGGTGTGACCATCAGGCTGAAGCAAAGCAGCAGCATTATTGGGAGTAGAATACTTAGTGGGAGTGTTAATCGCATCCGGAACAATTAAATCATCAGGAATAGGAATAGATAAATTTTCATAGCTTGTCTGACCGCTACATCGCTTTGTCCAACTGCCAGGATTATACAAGGGTTGCAGTGGACTACCTGCGGGGATAATAAATAACAGATCAACATCTACAGAAGAACGGGCTGATCGAGGTAGATTAGCCGGTTTATACTTAGCATGACTACCAATCGGCATGTTCCAGATTGAGTCCTGAGAAAAGGGCCAGAGCCAGGGGTCACGAGTGGTAGGAGTGCTGCTCTTAGCATACATCAAATTGTTGGGTGGTAGATAATTAGCCAAACCAATGCTTATAGCTATTGTTACCAGCAGCAGTAATCCTAATAAATACCGTTTGAATTTCCAAGATTTGAAGATCATATAAGGCTTAGTAAAATGCCGTTTTATATCAAATCTATTAGCATCGGTATTGCCTAACACAAGAGTGTTCGTTAAAAAGCAAAACCTTGTGGAGCTCAAGACTTTTGATAAATGACAAATGACAAATGACTATAAATGAAGGAAACAAGCGAACTTGATATCATGCAAAATTTGATAGTCGCTGACGCACACTGTAAGCCAGCTCTAGCACTTTGCCATAGCCCTCAGGTCCGAACCACTGCATCAATGCGATCGCTATACTCAAACGGATGTACTCTCGGGAGAAGCGTAGCTGAGGGTAATGCATGAGAGCTTGACGACGAAAATGATTAGCCATTTTGTAATCTTGCTCACTACTTTGAAGACATTTCCACGCTAGGCAGAGATTAATATTGCCATAGCTTCGATTTCTTAAATGTAAGCTTTCAAAGGGAGCAGATTGAAAAGCTTTTTCAATGATTGTACGGAAGTCTTCTAGCCTTTTTACATAGTTTTTGGACTTATTATTTTGATGATGGCGATAGCGAACTAAGGCTTCTTTTACCACAGCAAAAGGATAACGTGAAGCAATCCGAAGCCACATGTCCCAATCTTGAGCCGCGCAAATAGTTTGATCAAATACCCCTAGGGTCTCAAAGCAGTGGCGACGAACCATTGCTACACTGCCACATTCAACTATATTGTGTTCAACAAGCTTCTCCCAAACATTACCCTCGGCGTGATGTTCAAACACTCTACCTGTGGGTTTTCCGGTTTCATTGATATAGGCAACCCAGGTATATACCAGACCGACGTCTGGATTTTCTTCCAGAACAGACAGTTGTTTTTCTAGCTTAGTGGGCTCCCAAAGATCATCAGCATCAATGAATGCTATATAATCCCCCCTAGCATTAGCAATTCCCTGGTTTCGTGCTGCAGACAAGCCTTGATTGGCTTGGGAAATCAGTTTAACTCGCGGGTCAGCTATCTGAGAAATCCATTGCTCAGTATTATCTGTACTGCCATCATTAACAACTATTACTTCAAAATCATCATAGGTTTGATTGAGAACACTATCGATAGTTTTGGGAAGATAAGTCATGGCATTGTAGGTGGGAATAACTACAGAAATCTTTGGCATATCTATAAACTCCTAAGTTTTCTAGTTAGGTCACTAAATAGTTAAAAAACTAAAGTTAAAAAACTAAAATTAAAACACTAAAATTAAAACACTAAAATTACTAACCCTCAGTTGCCAACTCTAGTTGAGAACCGACTTTGTTTCACAGTACTAGTAACAACAGTACTATCAGAAGGTGGACGCCTCTGCCAGTTCCAACCTGCAATTGCCAACAAGGTATACCAGTAGAAAAAGAAATTGGTATGACTCCAGATGTTCTCGGTAATCATCCCTACAGGTATAGCCATAAGAGTTGCCAACAGGATAAAACACAAATCCCGCTGTCCACTTCCAGCAGGTGCATACCGAAGCAACTGAACAAGACGCAAAAACTGAGCAAAGAGAAAAGCTAAAAAAGTCCCTAGACCCAGTAACCCACCTTCTACCAGACTCCGGACATAATCATTGTGGGGAAGAAGACCATTGGTACTAATGTGATCACTCAAACCCAGACCATAACCCAAGATTGGGACATGCTGCCATTGCGTCAGTAAGTAAGTCCACTGATCGAGCCGCCAATTAAAACTGTTGTGGTCTACCTTCGAGAGCAGAATCGCACGCCAGATATCAATGTCAGGATTGAGTAGCGGTGTGTTAGCAATTGATCCGAGGCGTTCTTGTCCAAACTCTGAACTTGCAAATAGTCCTATAACTAGGGCGAAAAATAGCAACCCACCGATTAGGTTAACTAGACTTAATCTAGGGGCAATCAAAACCAACACAAAAGTCGCCAACATCATCAAGCCAAATAGGGCTTTGGTACTCACAAAGAAAAAGGCGAGTAAACCTAGCAACAGAAGCCAGAGCAAACGCTGCTTTGAATGACTTAACTTCCAATAGGTCAGACCGATAAATAGCAATATAAAGGTAACGAAGGTATTGGGGTGACCCAGAGTCCCTCTGATTCGAGATGTTCCTCCAGAGATTGTGGCAGAGTGATTTGTAATTGGTGAAAGTATCGAAGGTAACACTGAAGGAATGATCATCTGGATCAAGGCTAATGTAAGTGGTAAAACAAGAGCCAAGAACAGCATATGGATAATTTTTTCAGGAGCAATCCGGTGTTTAAGCTGCATGATCAACAGGTAGACCATCAGCCATGAAAATAGGCGCACCCACTCCCGGATACTCACTGAAATATACGAACTATCAAGTCCTAATCCTCCCAAAGCAAGCAGGATAACCCACAAACCCTGTAACCCTACCCAACCAGCAAATAACCACCAAAATTTATCAGTTTGAACCCTCCGACCTGTTAATAACATTACTGTCACGTAGAGTAATGTTAGAGCATCAAGCCCGATGGCAAATAGTGCTGGTAACTGTTGCTTTGAGAAAATATCAAGAGAGCTACGCAGGATTAACATACCCAGTACAATTTGCTCAAAGCTGGCAAAGCAGTAGACCAGCACTGCTACCATACCTGCGCCAAGCGCTAAAACCAGTAAAAGGGGATTAATGCCAGCCAGTAACCCTGTAACTATACCAACCCCTACACCGGCTGACCCTACCAAAACGGTAGGGTTAGGGAAACGACTCCGACCGTTATTGCTCCACATCATCTGAACCCCGCGATAAAACAGACTTCCCAGACGCTACAGACTTGTTGAGGGAACCATTGAGATCGCTCAAACGCTTCAGGGATTTGGATAAAGACTGGTAACTGTGATCGGAATAGGAGTAAAATCTTTCAGTCTGAGCCGTCATCCCATTGATCACCACCCCTAGTATGGGCAAGCCATTATCTTTCAATTCTTTCAATTCTTCTCCTGCTTGAAGTAGGATGTCCTTTGGTGTGAAGTTGGGACGGGTAATCATGACTAATCCCTCACTATACCGACTCAAGGTATGAACATCGGCACAGCTACTAATTGGTGGAGTATCGATGATGACCAGATCATAATGAGTTGCTGCTTTGGCTAACAGATGTTTCATCGAAGCTGACTCTAGCACCCTAGAGGGGTTAGTAAACAGCCCACCAGAGGTCAAAATTGAGAGGTTTTCAATACTTGTGGGTTGCACTGTCTCAAACAGATTGATATCTCTGTCAATTACATCCGTCAGACCAGGCAATGGGGTTACCCCCAAGATCCGATGCTGCTTGGGCTTACGTAGGTCTGCATCAATAATTAATGTCTGCCGAGATAACATAGCTGACACAGCTGCTAAATGGGAAGCCACGATTGACTTACCTTCACCAGAAACCGTACTGCTGACCACAATCAGCTTCAACTTCTGTTGAGTCCGAAACTCTAGCTTCTTGAGGAGTAGGCGGTAAGGTTCAACTAAACTGAGATCATCCAAAAATTGTTCGGGATGCTTAAGACTCAGAGCAGATAACGGTATTTCCGGTAAGACTCCCAGTCTGGGAAGTTTCAGCAGTACCTCTGCATCAGAAACATCGTACAACTTGTTATCTATCACCTCCAGCAGTAGAATAATACCGATGGCTAGGGTAATTCCAGCAGCGGTAGCAAGTACTAGCACCACTTTCTTATTGGGTTCACTGGGTAAGGAGGGGACTTGAGCTTCAGCAATAATACGGATATTGCTAACGAGTTGAGCTTCAGCAATCCGTGCTTCCTCTAGTTTGTTTTGTAGAAATTTCAACGATTCAGTTGCTTCTTCTCGTTGGCGAACTAACGCCGTAAGACGTTGCTGTTTAATGGGTAGTTGCTCAAGATGATTCTGAAGTATAGCTCGCTCACGCTGTAAAACTTTTAGCTTCTCTGCCAGTGCTAATTGTTCAGTATTAGAAATAATATATCTGGAGGTAAGCTCCTGACTCAACTGATCAGATGCTACATCGCTAGGGCTTATGGTCTGAGGGTTGGGGGCAATAGTAGCAATTTTATCATTGTAGAGTGAACGGATAGCATCTCGCTCTTCCAGCAACGATAGTACTGTGGGATGATTCTCGTTAAAACGTGAACGAACCGTAGCTAACTCGGAATCCAAATCTGCTAGCTTATCCCGTAATTTATCTAGTTGTTCATCTTGACCAACCCTTCCACCTACGTAGGCATTATTAATAGTATTAAAGCCTGTTAGTTGCTCGATTGCCTTCAGCCGGGCATTGACCTCTTCAAGTTGGGCATACAGAAGACGTTCCTGGTCTTCTACCTTAGCAAGACTCTCCACCAAGCTTTCGGTTTGTTCATTAAAGGAGACTAAACCACTACTTTTTCTATACTTGCTCTCCGCCACTTCTGCTGCTTCAGTCAATGCCCGTTGCTGAGGAAGCTCCTTCTCCAAAAACTCCCGTACTGCTCTAGCTTCTTGGCGAATTGCTTCAGTACTTTCGTAAACCATTGCGTTGGCAACAGCATTAAGCAACACAGTAGCTAATTCCGGGTTTTGATTCTGATAGCTGATTTCAAGAATGTTAGTAGCAGGAATATTTTTTACTGTTAAATCCTTCTTAAGTTCTTTAGGAGTTATTTTTGTCACTAAATTACTGACGTATTGTGAAAATACTTGGTCAATTGCTTGCTGCAGAATCCGTTGGGACTTAACCAGTTCTGCTTGATTAGCAATTGGGTTAGCCCCACCCGGTCCCCGGTTAGGCAATTGGCTAAGGTCACGACCTAAGGGAGAAACACTTACCTGTTTATTGTCAAGCATTAGCCTTGCTTTCACCTCATACACTGGTGAAGTATAGACTAGATAGGCGATCGAGGCACCAATTACGGAAGCAAAGGTAGCCAGAGCTGGCCAAAACCGACGCTTCAAGACTGATACTAAAGATGAAAGGCTGGTCTCCATTACACGTTTTTTAAGTCATTTGCTAATTGCTAATTGCTAATTGCAGCAATTTTAAAGTTTAAATTTGCCTTTTACCTTAATAGTTCACTTTTCTAGGGGGACCTTATTGAGTTCCTGTGGCTTGCTAGACAACAACAGGTCAAGTTGGAAGTTGACTTGTTCTAAGATTTGTTTACGTAAGGTTTTTTCCAAATTCTCTGCATCAGTCGGTTCCCGAGAATTCGTTTCTTCGTACAGAAGAGTAGTGAGTTCTTGTAGACAAGCTTGTAGACGCTGCCGTTTTTCAGGTGTCATAGTCATTGCTTTAGGCTTGAGTGTTGACTGGAATTCCTTACCTAGACTCACCTTTAGTTCAGTGGTAGGCTGCTGAATTGAGTCGTTTGTTTGCTGTGTGATCACAACAGGTGAGTCGGTAACTTTGGCATACAGGGCTAAGTGATCAGCAGTGATTTTTTCCCAGTTGTAGTTAGCTTGCACATATCGTTGTGCCTTCTTAGCCATTTTTGCCAACTCCAGAGGTTGCTGTATGCCTTGGGCTAGACAACGAACGCAGGAGTTAGGGTTTCCAGTCTCGAACAGCAGACCTCGCTCTTGACCAACAAGTTGCCGATGTGGCGGAATGTCACTTGCCACCACTGGGATTCCTTCCCGCATCGCTTCTAGCATCACTAGGGGCATTCCTTCTAAATCAGAAGGCAAAACGAAAATCCCTGCTCCTCGCATGATCTCTGATAAGCGAGATCCTTGGAGTTCACCCGTGAAGAGTATATCGTTATTTCCAGCTGCCATATTGACCAGCTTCGAGGTAAACTCAGGCATTTCACTGATACCACCAGCTAGAACAAGTTTCCATCCTCTAGGCTTGAGGGATTGAAACGCCTCTATCAGTAAATCGGGTCGTTTTTCCGGTACCAGTCTGCCTAGGAATAGAATATAACGTCCCTGTTGTAGTGAGAGGGATTTAAGATAGGGAAATTTCGGGTCTGACTCAGCATATATCCCTGGGGCGTTGGGGATGTCAATTGTATCAATGCCGTAGGTTTTCCAAAAATAAGACTTGAGATTGTTTGATACTACAACCAGTTCATGGGCATAGTTCACTGCCACCTTTTCTCCCAAGTGGATGATACTACTAGAAAGTCGGCCCCACTTAGCTCGTTGCCAGTCCAATCCATGACAGGTAACCACAATCCCTGTAGAAGAGGTAATTCTGGGAATCCAGCTAAACAGGGCTGGACCGACAGCATGGAAATGCACAATGTCATAGCGTTTGATAATTGAAGCGATCGCAGCGAAAGCAGAACTGGTCAACGCATCTAGCCCTCTGAATGATAAGGAGGGTAGGCAAATCACTTGCACACCTTTGTATTTATAAGAGGAAAACCAGGGGGTTTGGGTATAACTCGGTCGAGCGAACAGATCTACCGAGTGACCTTGTGCAACCATTTTGGGATAAACTTCCTGACAGCAGCGCTCAATTCCACCCTGTTTAGCCGGTAAACCTTTTGCTCCAATTACGGCAATTTTCATGATTTGCGATTCTCTTTTAGAAACGGTAGATGTAATCAGACATTGGATAGTAGACCTCTTGCAAAAGTCCCAAACTAGTCTCCACAATCCGTATTGCCTATTGCCTGATCGGAAGTACCCTACTTATGCAAGAAGTCTAATTTAAATGCATTCTGCGGTAGTAGTAGATGACACAGAGCGCTGTTTCCAACGATGCAACATGTCTTTGTAGACATCGCTGACGACTGTGTGGGCTGCATAGGGCTGGGCATTCCTGACACAGGACACAGCCGGATAATCCTCGGCATGTTGCAATACATGACCCAGAGCATTTGCGATCGCATTTGGTGTTCTTTCGTAGGCCACCATCCCACTGTCAGCACGGAGCAGTCTAGGGGTTTCACCACAGTTGGTAGTTACTACAGGTGTTCCACTCGAGAGTGCTTCCAGGACAACCATAGGAAGACCCTCGTAGGCACTGCTCAGTACAAAGGCGCTGCTGATCCGGTGCAACTGGGCTAGTTTTTCAAAGGACACGGACCCGAGCATGGTGACTCGCTCACAGAGCGCCAAACGAGCAATTTCAGAACGGACTTCACCAGCTAATTCTCCATCCCCTGCTATGAGCAGATGAAGACTCGGGTCGTTGAGCGCTGCGTACGCTCGCACCAGTAAAATCGGATCTTTCTGGGGATGAAGGCGACCTGCGAACAAAACAAAACGTGTCTGTTCTGGTAAACCTAGCTGCTGGGCAAGGAGTTTCCTTTGCTTCTCCTGTTCCCTTGGTTCTAAGGGATAAAAAATCTCAGTATCAACTGTGTTTTTCAGAAAAGTGACGCGCTCAGCTACAGCGGGGTAACGTTCCTGGTAGAATTTTGCTGATTCCGTATTACAAGAATAAATCTGGTCAAATTGCTTAATCAGGAAGCGCTCCAGTGCAAAATACCCTGCCGGAAAATACTGCCATAGCATGGCCTTCTTACTAGTGCCAGCAGCAATCTGCTGCTGAATATCATTGTGAATGAAAAGGGTCTTATCTCCATACCAGTTGAGAGCTGCTAGAGTTGGTTCAAGGCGATGGAAGTGGATAAAATCAGATGCCAAGCAACGACCTAACAAAGCTGCTGTATACTTGACAGTAGTCGGTATAAAGCCCCTAACATTATCATTGAGCATATTAAATAGGGGCATGAATTGGATTGACCGACCAGCATACTCAGTCTTTTGCCATACCCCTGTCGATGATTTGGGTTCTCCTGTTCCTACCAACCGCACCTCAAACTCACTCGGAGCATATTTAATGAAGGAGCGGATCACTGTCTGAATGCCACCGATGCTGCTATTCCATGGATTGAACTGGTAGAAAATCGTCAAAATGGGCTTACGCATGAATTCAAGTTGAGACTTTAACTAATTGCCTGAGGCAACAAAATCAGAGTGATTTGCGCCAACCACTGGTTTGAGGGGGTTCAACTTTTCCTGAAACCAGATGGATTGCCAAGTTGGCAGGATTTTCTAGCCTCGAGAGTATATTATTCACAATTCTGTTCTTTTTCACACAAAATTACTATGAAGTTTCTGTCAAGTATCTGTATATTTTTTGTGAATTTATTGTGGACAATAGTATTGCGGTAAGCATTCCTTAGGAAAGGAATGCTTACCTCTTTTATTCAAAAACTGTTCGCGTAGCGTGGCCAATGGCTGATAGCTGATTGCTTACGTATTGGGATACTTCAGAGGGGCATACAGCAGGTTGGAATTTCTTGGAGTACAGTAGCTATAGCGGTTTTTTCAGCAAATGCAACAGGCAACAGAACAGAAATAACAGATGACAGGCGAGACGCCTGTTCTACGGAGCGCTGATAGCTGATTGTTCTTCTGGCTCAACATCTCAATTCAATACAACTCGGGATTACCCTAAATCCAGGAGCGGAACCACATCCGCAGGTGATACCCTGACCCAGACAAGGGTAGACCTAAGTAAATTGGTAACCAGAATATAAAAGCTAGTACAACTACCAAGATGACGGTGACACCAGCACTACGATACTGGTTTTGCTCACTGTGTAGCCAGCGGTCAACTAGCCAAGCCAGTGCTAATCCAGAAAACACTGAAGCTCCCATATAATGATAGAGAAACGTGCAGCGAGTCACTTTCGTCCAAGGCAATAGGTTAGCAGCGTAGTTTACGATCAAATAGAGGGTAATCCAGGTATAGGAAGTTGGTATGGATTTCCAGCCCACTCCTTCTAAAATTCGTTGGGTTAACAGCAGCAGCAGCAACAAAATTGCTGTAGTCGAGAGCCACCATAGGAAAGGATTGCCCATGGCATGGACATCATAGATTACATTGCTCGCACCAGCCGATAAGGGGGAGTCAGTGGCAACAGCTTCAGGGGTGTGACTAGCAGTCTGATAAAAGTAAGCAACCGGACGCCACATCAACAGCCAACTATACCACCTGGAACAGTAAGGATGGACGTCAGTGCCACTGCCCACATTTTGATGGAAGGTTAAAATTTTGACTTGAGACTCCCAGAATCCAGGGCTAGGATTCATCAGTAAGTGAGGAATCCAAAGGAAGCTGTAGGTGACAACTGGTAAAATCACCAAGTTTAGCACGATGTGCCCGACATTCAGTTCCGTCAGGTTCTGTAATGGATGGCGTCCCGATGCTATAGGGCGAGTACGGGTTTTCTGGCCAAAATAAGTTCTAAATAATTGCCATACCCAAGCGACAGCCCATACTATATAAATGCCTAACAAAAACCACAAGCCATTCCACTTAATCGCTGCGGAAGCACCAAAAAACACACCAGATAGGATTAGCCAGCGTTTTGCACCGTGATGATTCAGAGCCAGAAGGAAAAACAACTGACCGAGTAATCCTAAGATCACTAAATATATATTGTTCAGGGCATAGCGGGATTCTACCAGGAATAAACCATCAGTAGCTGCGAACAGAGCAGCAATCAAAGCATAGCTGCGACGTCGATTGAGTTGATAAGCCACAGCCGCCACTACGATCGGAATCAAAGAACCGGTCAGGGCATTCAGCCATCGGTAACTCCAGGTAGACCGTAAGGAACCAGTCAGGTCGTTAACCGTATCCTGCCCAAAGGGGAGGTGAGAGCCAATCCAGATGCCAATGGCAATGATGTACTGACTTAGGGGAGGATGGGGATTGAAAAAGGAAGTACCGGTTAAGTAGTTATTGGCAAATATAGCGTAGTAAACTTCGTCGAATACCAGGCGATTAAATCGACCCAGTCCCCAAAATCGCAGGGCGAGTGACAGTAAAACAATGGCAGTTATGCCAATGCTAAACCAGGGGATAGACGAATCAGACGGCTTTTTTGGCAAAATCATCACCATCGAGGCTTGGGTTATCGGTGAATGGCACACTCAATCTGGAGTAGAGGAGACCTTGATCAGAAATTCTTTTCTGGGGGAAGAGCGGGAAGAGAGATAAGAGTGGAAAGACAACACTGCCCCTTTATCCCCCCTTGTCTACCTTCCCTAATTCAGAAAGTATAAAATATGCCAATTAAATGCACACTAGCTTAATAACCTGTAAGCTGATCACCTGCAACCTGTAACTTATACCTGCTCAGCATCTGTAGCTCGAATCAATGAAATTGGTATAACTTACCCCTTTTAAGGCTTTTATCACTTTTGGTTTTTTTGACACTTTGTATACTTTAATCTCTTTAATCCCTTTAACTTTTTTGCACGCTTATCCTCCCTTCGTTTCTCCCTCGTGCCTATACAATTGTGATATAACCAAAAAAATTATCAGACAAGTATTCCTGATTTTCCTCTAACTGGATTGAAAAGTTAATAATAGGCATCACCACTTGACCTTTCCTTATTATTCTAAAATTGCTTCACATTTTTCACAAAAACTATCACTATTATTAAACTGTTGGCAAAGATGATAAATGCGGTATATTTTTAGGATAAAAAACAAGTTTATAGTGGTAAATATTGAGTTATAATATATCTGGTTTTTATGGACAAGGATAAAAATCGATTTTTATCCTTGTGGAGAGTTATTCCTGGGTGTGCTGCCACTCTAAACCATCAGTAGGAGTAAAGATTATTTTCTCGTTAATAGAGAAAAATCAGCCTCTGCTAATGACTTAAATGTCAATGATTAAAACAATCAAAAGCCCACGTAGTTAGCACATAGGAAACACTTATGAGAAACTCAGATGTTATTGTAATAAATGGCAGAAACAGTAATCAAATAAATGACACAGAGATTAATCAAATAAATGGCACACAGGACGACGACAACATCACACAAGGTACCGAAAACCGAGATCATATCTATGCCCTTGGCGGGGCTGACACTATAGTCGGAAGTGTTGGAGGTGACACTATCGACGTTGGTTATGATGATGATCCTGATTATGTCAAGTATGATAACTTTTCCCAGAGGACGGACCAGATCATAAACTTCGATCCCAACGATGAAGACAGTATTTATGTAAAATCTGATTTGTTTTCGGATCTTGTTGACAACGAAGGTTTGAATTCAGATGCCAATTTTGAAGATCGGTTGCAAATTTATCAGTTGGGTTCAGATGCTTATATTAGAGTAGATCCAGATGGTCTTCAAGGCAACACCCCCTTCAGAACATTAGCTACCCTGAAAAATGTTGATACAAACGATCTAACTATAGATATAGTTGATGGCGATTTTATCATCGGATGATTAACCACAGGTGATTTAGGATTGTCAAGATCAGCTTCGAGGTTACCTGTGGAACCAATCAGCAATCCGGTCAGTCTTCAACCCAAGACTGTCAGATGGGTTTCCAGCGTCTACTCGGAAAAAATATCCAGTTTGGAACTGGGAAGCATCTACCCATGACTAATCTCTAGTTCTCAACAAAGATAATAAATATGTTTCACCTTAAAAACCACAAGTGCTTCTCTTTGAGAACAGGTATTGTCAGCCTGATCGGTGTGGCCAGTCTATTTGATACTAATCCTGCCTCAGCCATCATCATCACTAATGGTAGTTTTGAAAACAATTTTACGGGCTGGGAAACATTGGGTAGTGCTTCTGTGCGCACCGCAGGTTTTGGTAGTAAACCTACTGACGGCAGTTTCTATGCCCAGCTAGATACATTCCTTCCCCAGGAACAAGAGAACTTCATGGAGCTAGCCGATTTTCTAGAGCTGAACATTACAGCCCTGGATAATCTGGGTACGGGAAAGGGGGAGGTGTTTGAAGGATCAGCAATCAGAACTAGCTTTACAGCAGAAGCAGGAGATGTTATTAATTTTGATTACAACTTCCTCACAGATGATTTCGGTTCTGAGTATTTTAATGACTTCGCTTTTGTGGGAATTTCCGGTCAGGTGAATGGTTTGGCTGATACGTTCTCAGTATTAGCTGATTCCATGACACCGTTTGTGAATGAAACTGGTTTTAGCACCTACTCTCAGACAATTGTTGGCTCTGGAACCTACACCTTGACCATAGGTGTGACAGATGTTGGGGATGGTGCCTTTGATTCAGGAGTAATAATTGATAATGTCAATGTAGTCAGACTCGAACCAACTGATCCCCCCTCAGTTCCAAAACCAACTGATCCCCCCTCCGTTCCAAAACCAACTGATCCCCCCTCCGTTCCAAAACCAACTGATCCCCCCTCCGTTCCAAA
>NZ_JAAHHW010000370.1 GCF_010692325.1 Moorena sp. SIO3I8
TTCTATAGTTACCAGCCTCAATCCCAATTCAGGCAGACCCATGGCAAGGAAGCCAGCAACAATTGTGCTGTTATATCCAGGGGGGTTGATCATGCAGATTCATAACCCCTGGCATCGTTCCTCTGCTCTGACCTTTTGGCTGGGACTGGCAGGTGTGCCCATTGGTCTAGCCGTTGGCTTACTCGCAGGTACTCAGCCCCGTTTGCTTGGTTTAGGGTTGGTGGCAGTAGCGGTGATGGTCTACTTCTTTGCCCGATTTGAGCAAGCCGTACTGGGACTATTGATCTTGCGTAGTTGTCTCGATCCGTTTTCAGATCAACAGGTACCAGCAGCTTTTGCGATCGGACTCGACGGCTTGACTTTGCTTTATGTGACAGTGATGTTACTGAGGGGGCAAACTGTACGCACCGATAAGTTTTGGTGGTTCTTTGCTGGTTGGGTGATGCTACAAGGCTTGTGGGTGATACTTTTGCCTCTGGGAGGGCTGGGGCTAGATGCTTCGTTTTTGCTAGGAAGCATCCGTGAGTGGATACGTCTATTTTCTTGGCTAATGGTCTACTTGCTGGTAATGCAACTCAAGGACAGGCTTCCACCTAAGTAAGTTGTCTACGGGCTGTTTTGGGCTCTGCTCTTACCAGTTACAGTAGCGTTGCTCCAGATGTTATTGCCTTCGGTTTTACCTCCCTTTTTCGCTCCTCACGGCGGTCACTCCACCGGCATAGAAGAAGTATCTCGCATCAAAGGGACTATTGGTCACCCTAACGGCTTTGTAACCTGGTTATTGCTGTTCATGGGTCTGACCTATTGGAGGCTAACCCAGTCAAATCCACGCTGGATCTGGATGCTATTGCTGGGTTTACTTACCCTTTTGTATGTGAGTACTAAGGCTCTATTTGGTTTGATGATGCTTGGTACCTTTATTGTGGTTTTAATCGCCCCTAGATTGAGCATAGTCAACCTAATCGGTGGCATAGTTGTGTTTGTCGGTATTATCATCTTGTTTGGTAGCTCAGAGTTTGGTCAAGAACGTCTCGGCTCGATCGCTCAAACACCACTGGGTAATCCAGATATCGATATTTGGAAGGCAATTCTGCTGTCCAAGGGAGATGGCAATAGTTTCAACTGGCGGCTGGCTCAATGGACCTATCTCCTAGAGCAATGGAAACACTTCCCAATCCTTGGTTATGGTCTCGGAACTAACAAACTGATCAGTAGTAATGGGCTCGAACCCCACAATGATTACATTCGAGCCCTGGTAGAAGGAGGAATCGTAGGATTGGTAACTTGGTTGGTCTTCCTCGGAGTTCAGGTTGGGCGTCTTGTTCAATTATTTCGACAGGCATCTCCTGGCAGTGGACAAGGGACTCTGTGTTTGGCCATGTTGGCGATTCTTCTGGCTGTACCTGTGGGGATGATTACCGAAAATATCTGGAGTCATACCACTCTCTTTTTCTACTGGTATACCTTGTTGGCAGTGGTGGGTTGGAATTGGGATGATCTGCCA
>NZ_JAAHHW010000371.1 GCF_010692325.1 Moorena sp. SIO3I8
CGTCCATACTTCTCTTTTTTCAATTCGATTATGCCCACTTTCTATTTCTTGATAATAACTATAGTCTTTTCCGACAAAGTCAGACTTCATAGCTAAATCAAACCAAGTTTTTACTTCTTCATAAAGAGTTTTTTGATTAGCTTTTAGAGCCAAAATATAATCAGCTTTTTTATTAATAATTAGGGAGGTAATATCTTTTTGACACCCCATTGCATCGATAGTAATTATGCTTCCCTCAATTGATAGCATTTCTAGTAATTGAGGGATAGCGGTAATTTCATTGGATTTCTCCTTAACTTTATGTTGTCCTAAGACTAATTGGTGAGAGTCAGACCATGCACTAACTATATGTAAAGCTTTTTGCTTTTGATTTCTGTCATAAGATTGTTTGAGAGTTTTGCCATCTATTGCTATGACTTTTACTCCTAATTTTTTCGTGATCGAATTAACCCAATTTAAAAAACCTTGTTGAAATTCTTCGGGATTTAGTCTAGCAAAAACTCGACTAAATGTATCATGAGATGGAATTCCATTTGGTAAGTCGAGAAATTCGGATAACCATTCATATTTAGCTTGACCATAAGTTTCAATCCCAACCCATCCGTCCGCTCCACTGATGACAGCTAAAATAGCAATCGCTATAATATCTATTAATAAATGCTTTTTACTTCTGTCTATTCTTGGGTCAGTCAAGGTTCCAAAATGGTTTAAAAAAAGAGGTTTTAAGAAGTTAGTATTCTTCCTAGTGTAATCTTTTTTGGGTGGTTTTAAAGCGGGCATAAAACCATTTTTCATTTGTCTGACACGCCAACGAGTTCTTAAAAATTAGTCATGAAGTCATTATCTCATATTTGGTGCTCAACTTAACCTGGGTGGTGCTTAGCACATTTTTGCTTATTTGTCAATCTAATTTAGATGCGTTTGCCCTGCAAACAATATCTAAATCGATAGAGAAATAAGCATGGGTCAAACGATTTCGCATCCCAATCATCACTGCCCAAGGAATATCAGCATGTCTCCCCCTACATTCAGCTGAAATTCTACCTGCCGCTTCCCCAATAATTTCTAAATCTTTAACAACTGCCAACACCAACATCCTATCCTTAGCTAAATCTTCTCTGGTCTTTCCAGACATAAAACCGAGAGCTTCTATTGCTGCATCCTGCATATGGTGCAAGCGAGTTAAATCGTCAATTGCTGTCATACTGCACCATGGCCTCAGCCATCACTCTGTCTCGAAAATAAATACTTAATTCATTAGGAGTTCTTAAATCAATCTTTCTCCCTTCTACTAGTTCTGAAAGTTCTATTTCCATACTGGCTAACCTAAATAAACCAGGGGTTTTGCCTGGTTCAAATTCTACTAAAAAATCCAGGTCACTCTCCGGTGTAAAATCATCCCTCAACACTGAACCAAATAAAGACAATTTGCGAATATGATGACGCTGGCAAAATTGCTCTATTTCTTCCTTAGGAATCTTAATTGGTAACACCGGGCTTTCA
>NZ_JAAHHW010000372.1 GCF_010692325.1 Moorena sp. SIO3I8
AAGCTATTGTTGATATGCAAGAGGATCTGGTTCAATTGCGTCAAGCAGTTGCCAGGTCAATTGCTGAACAAAAACGCACAGAGCAGCAATACAACAAAAACCAAACAGAAGCTAACAACTGGCAGAAAAGAGCTCAGCTGGCTCTGAGCAAAGGGGATGAAAACCTGGCTCGTGAGGCTCTGGTGCGTAAGAAGACCAATTCTGATACTGCTGCTACCCTCAAAACTCAGTTGGATCAGCAAACTAATCAGGTCAATACTCTTAAGCGTAATCTGGTGGCTCTCGAAGGCAAAATTTCCGAAGCCAAAACCAAAAAGAATATGCTCAAAGCACGTGCTCAGGCGGCTAAGGCGAATGAAAAGTTACAACAAACCATGGGGTCTATTAATACTAGTGGCTCCCTAGCCGCCTTTGAGCGTATGGAACAGAAAGTCTTGGAAATGGAGGCTCGTTCTGAAGCTGCCCATGAGCTGGGTGGTGCTGACTTGGAAAGTCAATTTAGACTCTTGGAAGGTAATGATGTTGATGATGAGTTGGCCACGATGAAAGCTCAGTTGGCTGGTGGTTCTGTATCTCAAGAAGCTTTACCAGCCTCACAGGAGAAACAATCGACTTCCTCAGATTCACCCGTTGACAAAGAGTTGGAAGACCTTCGCAAACAAATTGATAATCTTTAATTGGTAAGCATTCAGCGGTCAGCCGTTGGCCAAAGGCCACGCTACGCGAACAGCCGTCAGCCATTCGCGAATGGCCAAGGCTCACGCTACTTGAGGTGCTGACGTAACATAGATTAAACCAATGCTTACTTGTTTTATTCAAAACCTGAGAGCTGAGAGCTGATAGCTGATAGCTTACGTTAATTGTTAATTTTTAATTGTTAATTGGTTAATTGGTTACTAGCTAATTGGTTACTAGCTAATTGGTTACTAGCCAATTTTCAATTTTCAATTTTCAATTGACTAATTAATTGCTTTGTGTTAATGAAAATGGTTATAGCGTTTCTAGGACTCATGAGGTACACATTATTTTTTACCTCTTCCCTCTTCCCTTTTCCCATATCCGCTGCTCCGAAGTCCCTGCTCCCGTCTTGATGCAGTCGCTCATGGGGGAAACCCCCAAGACCTCGCTGCATCGCTGCTCCGAAGTCCCTGCTCCCTAAAAACCATAAATTTGTACCTCACAAGTCGTAGAATTGCTATAAATGATTAAAATTGCCAACTAAACGGGCAAGGGGTCTCCCGTTATAATCTCCGATTTAACGGGAGGGGAATTGCCCGACAGCGTCTTGAAGTTCTCAACAGATTGGCCAGAGGCCACGCTTTCGGCAGAGCCGACGCTGCTTGAGGTGCGAACGTAAGTGGTACAATAGCACAGTGATATTAACGTACTGCTACAAAATCAAACCAAGTCCCGAACAGATAGCCATCATGGAAAGGTGGCTTGAATTGTTGCGTCGTCACTGGAACTATGCTCTAGGGCAACGACTTGATTGGCTCAAT
>NZ_JAAHHW010000373.1 GCF_010692325.1 Moorena sp. SIO3I8
CTGCTGTCGAGAAGTTAATGCATAAAACAGCTAAGCGTCCAAGTATTAAATATCCACAATTCAATCAAGCATTCTACAAGTTTCCCAGTTACCTGCGCCGTGCTGCTATTGCTTTTTCAGCGGGTCAGGTTAGTAGTTTTGTTACTCGCTATAGGGAGTGGCAGTCGGGTAACAGAAAAAGAAAGGATGCTAAGCCTCCAAAGCTAAATGCTGATACTGGCTGCTATCCCTCTCTATACAAGGGACAATGTTACAAGCTGCATGGTTATAACCAAGTCGAAATCAAGGTTTTCAATGGATCTGACTGGGTTTGGGCTGTGCGATTCGTTGGCTAGAAACCTTACCTTATAAAGGTTTGGGGGATTAGTCGCAAGGTATGTACCTTGACAACTTGATGACCATGATGGTGAAAAACCATCCCTCATGAAATCTGAGTGACAGCCCTACCCCTATCTCCAGGAATTAACAAACCTGAGGATAAAGCGGGGTCGAATAGTGAAGCACTATTAGCCTAAAATGGTGTTAGTAACAGGCAAAGGACTCAAGAGTACGAGAGGAAGATACACGAGAATCATCGTTATCCAGATGTAGCGTAATAAGGCTGATACGCTGCTAGAGACAAAAGTCTATGGAATAAATAAAGGATTATGAGGTTAGTCCATCTCATAATGATTTCCCAAATTCCCGGTGAATAGTATCACTCTAAAAGTCCAAAGAATGGTGATCAGGAACGAAGTAACTCCATAGGTGCTCTTAGAGAGGTCGGTCTCTAAGTAGGTAGTTAGCCGCATGGCCTATGTGAGAAAGATTGAGTCAGAAGCTAAGGTCTAGGGTAATGCCTAGGATACGCTAACAGACTCACGTTGTAGGAAAAGGTAAAGCTATGAGTAGTAATGAAAACGTCTAAAACTCGGGGGTTCGCCCCACAGTCGGAATGGAAAACAGTCAACTGGCGAAAGCTAGAACAGATTGTTTTTAAGTTACAAAAACGGATTTACCAAGCCTCTCAGCGGGGTAACGTGAGCGTGGTAAGAAAGCTACAAAAGACTCTGATGAAGTCCTGGGCAGCAAAGATGATTGCGGTCAGGAAGGTAACCCAGCAAAACAAGGGCAAAAAGACTGCCGGAATAGACGGCCAGAAAGCTTTAACCAATAAGCAGAGGCTCGCCTTAGTAGTCAACCTAAAACCCTACAAGAAGCCACAACCAACTAGAAGGGTATGGATTCCAAAACCTGGACGGAAGGAAAAACGGCCTCTCGGAATACCAACCATATACGACCGAGCACTCCAAGCTCTAGCCAAACAAGCCCTTGAACCGGAATGGGAGGCAAAATTTGAACCGAATTCATACGGATTCAGACCAGGACGGTCATGCCACGATGCCATCGAAGCAATATTCAAAGGTATCAGCAAAAACCCCAAATGGGTGTTAGATGCTGACATAACCAAGTGCTTTGATAAAATTAATCACGATGCCCTTCTAACAAAAA
>NZ_JAAHHW010000374.1 GCF_010692325.1 Moorena sp. SIO3I8
GTCGGGTAAGGTTTGTAGATTACTCTACTCCCCTCCCCTAAGAACCGGACTTGACAGTTACCCATCATCCGGCTCAAGCCTTACTTCAAGCCTTCTGCTTGGTTTTCTTTTTGCCATGAAGAAGCTTGTGACAAGCTTTATGAAGATGTACAAGGTTGTCAGCCAGGTTAGAACCACCTTCTTTTATGGGAATTATGTGATGGGTTTCGATTTCTTCGTCATTGCGTAACCAGTCATTACAGATTGGACATTTATACCCCTTTCTTCTAGCTACTTGGTCATACTTGCTATTTTTTTCCCAGAGGGTTTTGTTAGCTTTTAGACTTCTTAAGAGCCAGTATTCTTTGAGAATCGGGTCATCGGGTGAGTTGCTCCCTTCTATTTTGACGTGTCTCACAATGGGTGTTCCTGCGACATCATATATTCGCAATTCTGAGTTTCTTCTTTTAGATGTGGACTCACAAGAGAATACCCAGTCTCTTTTGGACACACTCCACGGAGTTTTCTTGTATATCACCTTGAAGTATTTGTCCTTGACCCATCTTAATTTACGCTTTTTGTGTCTACGCCTTGCCCAATCCCACAGATATTTCCATACCCTGTTACCTACGTAACTGAGTATTTTCTTTGATGTGCAATGTCTGTAGTAGTTAGCCCAACCTCTGAGAATCGGATTCAGTTTATTGATTAATTGTTCTTGGCTTTTTCCGTTAAATGCTTTGACAATTTTCCCAATTTCTTTGCAGAATGAGAGAACTTTATTTTTGGCGGGTTTGGTCAGAAGTGTTTCATTCTTTCCTTTCCCGAACATTCTTACGTTAAAACCCAGAAAATCGAACCCTTGGGATATGTGGACTATCCTTGTTTTCTCATCGCTTATTTCTAAGCCTCTTTCTGATAACCATGCTTTGAGCTGGATCAGAACTTTTTCCAGTTCTTCTTTTGTTTCTGCCGTGACCACAAAGTCATCGGCATATCGAATATATCCGAGTTTGTAGACTTTTCTTCTCTCTCCTTTCTTGTTATATCTTCCTCTTATTCCACCCCAGTTGTTGAGCTTTTCTTCCAATCCTTCCAATCCGATGTTGGCTAAAAGTGGACTGATGACTCCCCCTTGGGGTGTTCCTTTATTGGTTTCGTGATATATTCCTTTACTTATATATCCAGCTTTCAACCATCCTGCTACTATTTCCCTGCCTGGAGCAGAGTCTATTTGTTTCATGATAGTTTCATGGGCTAGGTTATCGAAAAAGCCTTTTATATCCGCGTCTAGAACCCATCTATCCTTTCTGAGGGAATTTAGTCTGTTTACCACTTGCTCTATGGCATCATGGCAACTTCTACCTGGTCTGAACCCATAAGAATTAGGTTCAAATATGGCTTCCCATTCGGGTTCTAGGAGATTCTTTACTATTGCCTGCATGACTCTATCCTTTAAGGTTGGGATGCCTAGAGGACGTTTCTTGCCATTTGACTTAGGAATGTATAC
>NZ_JAAHHW010000375.1 GCF_010692325.1 Moorena sp. SIO3I8
CGTGGCCATTCGCGTAGCGTGGCCATTCGCGTAGCGTGGCCATTCGCGTAGCGTGGCCATTCGCGTAGCGTGGCCATTCGCGTAGCGTGGCCTTTGGCCTTGGCCTTTGGCCTTGGCCTTGGCCAAAGCCTGTGCCACGCTACTAATTGCTTTTGAATAAAATAAGCTGACCGCTGACTGCTGAATGCTGAATGCTTACTTTCAATGTTCAATTTTAAATTGACGAATAACCTTCCATGATAAGTATTCAACCGAAAAAAATATCATTACTTTATCAAGACTCTACGAAGCTGAAAACCCCGTGTCTTTAGACCGGGGATGACAGCGAGATAGGGGCTTGACGCGCCGTGAGAAAAAGATTTTTTGGATTCGGGAATCTTACTCTGACCGTTGTCGAATAAAATAGGTAGTAAAAGGTCGATAATAATGATTGTTTTAGAGTTCAAAGCATACGGGAAACCAAAGCAATATTCAGCAATAGATGAGGCGATCAGAACAGCTAAATTTGTTCGCAATAGCTGTATTCGCTATTGGATGGACAATAAAGGTGTTGGAAAATTAGACCTTAATAAATATTGTACTGTTTTGGCGAAGCAGTTCCCGTTTGCCAATGAATTGAACTCTATGGCTCGTCAAGCCTGTGCTGAACGAGCTTGGTCATCAATCGTCCGCTTCTACGATAACTGTAAGAAAAAAGTGCCCGGCAAGAAGGGTTTTCCTAGATTCAAAAAGCATTGTCACTCAGTAGAATACAAAACTACAGGCTGGAAATTATGCCCAGACAAGAAGTCTATTGTTTTTAGTGACAAAAAAGGGATAGGAAAACTCAAACTCAAAGGAACATGGGACTTGTGGCACTTTGACAAAAAGCTAATTAAACGAGTCAGGATAGTCCGTCGAGCCGATGGGTACTATGTTCAGTTTTGCATTAATACTGATATTAATGAGTCTGTCTCAGCAACAGGTACTACTATTGGTTTGGACGTTGGCTTAAAGGACTTTTATACCGATTCTAATGGCAATACTGTCCCTAATCCTCGTTTTTATCGGAAGGGAGAAAAGCGTCTAAAATTCTATCAGCGTCGAGTTTCTCGGAAAAAGAAAGGCTCTGCTAACCGTAAGAAAGCGATTAATAAGCTAGGCAAGACACACCTTAAAATAAGTAGGCAGCGTGTTGGCGAAGCCTGCGCGTAGCGCATAGAACATGCAAAGGGACTTGCACGTTGCGTAGTCCGGTCTAACGACTTGGTCGCCTATGAAAATTTAAGGATCAATAACATGGTAAAAAACCATTGTCTTGCGAAGTCTATTAATGATGCAGGTTGGTATCAATTCCGGAAATGGATGGAATATTTTGGCAATAAGTTTGGCAAGGTAACTGTTGCGGTTAACCCTGCCTATACTAGTCAAAATTGTTCTAATTGTGGTGAAGTAGTTAAAAAATCTCTATCAACTAGAACCCATGTTTGTCAATGCGGTAGATCGGAGG
>NZ_JAAHHW010000376.1 GCF_010692325.1 Moorena sp. SIO3I8
TTAGAGAAATAGTCTATGGAAAAAAGAGAGCCATAACTTACTGGGAAATAACCACAGACCCAAAAACTATGCCAGAGAATGGAACATCTTTTGTGATGACTAATTTGAAAGGTAATCTCAAGAAAATCTTGGGAGATTTGTATGGATTAAGAACATGGGTAGAGTATGCTTTTCGCAGGGCTATTTCATTCTAAATGTAATCGGAATATGGTATAATGCAGCGCAAACTCCATTTAATGCATCTACTCCCGTGTCTCAAATCGCAATTATAGAAGCCTTTGCTGGACTAGAAGATCCTCGTCGTCGTGCCGGACAGCGCCACACTCTTCCACTGTGCCTAGCGCTATTTACTTTGGCCATAGCCGCCGGAAATAAAGGATTTTTAGCAATTGGAGATTGGATTTCAAGTTACCGTGAGGAGTTAATTGACCTTCTCAAACCTCCGAAAAACAGGCTTCCTTCTTACAGTACTGTACGTCGAATCTTATTGTATATTAATTATGAAGAGTATTCGATGTGCCTAGCTAAATTCTTTAATGTACAACCAGCTTCTGGAGAAACCATTGGTTTAGACGGTAAAGTCCTTAAACATTCATATCAGATTGAAAACGATAATCCCAATTCCGACTCCCACCCAGCCATTATGTTGGTCAGTTCTTACATTGTTGAGCGGGGTTTGATTTTAGAACCCTTTGAAGTTGATGCCAAAACCAACGAAATCAAAGCTTTACCAGAGTTGCTCAAAAAACTTGCTCTAAAAGGAGTTGTCTTTGCCTTTGATGCTATTAATACCCAAAAAAAACTTGTGAATTGATCGTCAACAGTGGCAATGATTATATAGCTGCATTAAAAGGTAATCAACCAACTCTATTTCAAGATGTTAAAACAAATTTTATACCTGAATTTAATTGTAATCAAATAAACAAAGGACATGGTCGAATCGAAAAGCGTCATGTTAGTATTTGCAAAAATCTTGATTGTATCCGTCCTTGGCCAGGACTAACTACTTTGATTAAAGTTCAATCAGAACGACAGGTGTTTACACATAATGTAATTGAAGTAACTACTCAGACTCGTTATTATATTTCGCACCTTTTGTTTGACAGCCCAAGAATTTGGTGAACGTATCCGTGGATATTGGGGTGTCGAGAATAAAGTTCATTATGTTCGAGATGTTACTCAAGGCGAAGATAAATCCAGAATCCGCACTAACCCTCTCCCTAAAATTTTTACTATAGCTCGCAATTTTACACTCAATTTATACCGTGACCACATGTTTGACAACATGGCACAAGCTCAACGACTATGTTCTTTTGGTCTAGATACGCTTAAGCAACTTTTTAGAATGAAATAGCCCTGATGCTTTTCGTCAGTGTAAACAAGAATTAGGATGGACAGATTACCGTTTTACTAAGTTTAAGGATATCGAAAAATGGTGGGAAATAATTTTTTGTGTACACCATGATTAGTTTAAATTATCCAGCTT
>NZ_JAAHHW010000377.1 GCF_010692325.1 Moorena sp. SIO3I8
GGACAATACGGTTCGGTTAAGCTTGAAAAGCATGTAAACTGGTAATTGTCATCAAGGTGCGAAGGGCAAAATGCAACTCAAAGAATTCTCCTTGGTTGTACCGAAGATTGAATCAGGTACAGTACTCAAAGCTTTAGAAGCAGCGATTCCATCGTCAGCAATAGAGCAGTTGAAAAGCGGATACAAAAGCCAAAGAAGAGCGCAGGCGAGCTTTACCTTCACATTTGGTTGTCTGTTTAATCATTGCCATGAGTTTATGGTCAAAAGCTTCTATGAGAACAGTACTGAAAAATCTAGTAGATGGTTTGAGTGAAGCTTGGGTGAGAGTGGGGAAGTATTGGCGAGTACCTTGTAAATCCTCAATTACTGAAGCACGACAAAGAATAGGGTGTCAGGTAATCAGTCGTCTTTTCCATTCAGTAGTAAGTCATGCACGCAACAGTTGACACACCAGGAGCTTTTCTTGGAGGACTGCGAATAATGGCAGTAGATGGCACATTATTCGATGTACCAGATACCGATAAAAACGCAAGGGTGTTTGGATATCCTGGTAGTCGTCCTGGTACTCAAACCGCCTTCCCCAAAGTCCGCTTAGTGCTACTAATTGAAGCCGGAACGCATTTAATCGTTGATGCGTTAATCTGTCCATACCGCATTGGTGAGCGAGTTAGAGCAAAAAAGTTACTACGGTCAGTAATGGAAGGAATGTTGTTGATGTGGGATAGAGGACTACATTCTTATGGAATGGTAAGAGCAACCCTTGGCCAAAAATGTGATTACTTAGGACGAGTGCCAAAAAATGCCAAATTCAAGGTAGAAAAAGTTTTGGCAGATGGTTCTTATCTATCGTGGATTACCCCTGATCGTAAATCCAAGAAAAAGGGTGGTACGAAAATCCTAGTACGAGTCATTGAATATACCATTGATACTGATGGAGAGCCAGAAATTTACCGCCTTATTACTAGTTTGACAGATATGGCTTTATTCCCGGCTTTATTACTGGCGATTGAATATCATCAACGTTGGGAAGTAGAAAATACTATTGATGAACTCAAAGTTCACCTTAATGGTCGCAAAACTCCAATTCGCTCCCTAAACCCTCGTGAGGTAGTTCAAGAAATTTACGGTTGGCTTCTTGGTCATTGGGCTGTACGTTCCCTAATGTATCAAGTGGCCGAGCGTGCTCAAATCTCCCCTTTACGATTAAGTTTTACCGGAACCCTTAATGTTGTGCGTCGTGCCCTTCCTAAATTTCAACGTCTTGAGCCAGAAGAAGTCCCTTTTTTTTAACCTGGCTAATGACAGAAATCTTTGACGAGCAGATCCCAGAGCGCGAAGGAAGAAGTAACCCGCGAGTAGTTAAAAAAACTAGAGCTAAATTTCCTTCCAAGAAACCAATACATAAAGGAATTGGAGCCAAAAGTGAAACACGAACATTCTATGTAATCAATACTGCTTAGAGCTTAACCGAACCGTATTG
>NZ_JAAHHW010000378.1 GCF_010692325.1 Moorena sp. SIO3I8
TCGTTTCTGCTCATATCCAGGACGTTTAGCATGGGAAAGGTCTAAGAATTCAGTAATGTCTTCCCCCTGATCGAATTTGGCATCAAATTCTGTTGCTTTCATAAATGGCTACCTCTTCTTTTCGCGATCGCCGGACTGAGATAATCCGTACTTTGTTTTCTCCATAGGTTTGGTATCACTATGCTATCATAATAGTGTAAACATTAGTGAAAACCATGGCCAATTTAAGTCTACGAGATATTCCTGAAGCGCTTTACCAACAGATCAAAGACATGGCTGCCCGAGAACGCCGTTCTGTGAATCAACAGATTTTGGTGTTATTGGAGCGGTCTGTGCGACTCTCCCAGCGACCGTCAGCAGAGGTTCTCGAAGGAATTGATCGCACTAGAGAAACAATCTTTGCCCGAATTGGTATTATGCCTGATTCAGTGGAGCACATTAATCAAGACCGGAACCGATAATGCTGTTGGTGATTGACAGTAGCGTTGTTGCTAAGTGGTTTTTTGTGGAGCCATTAACCAAACAGGCTCTGGCTGTCCGTAAAGATTGGGAGTTATCCAGAGTAGATTTGATTGCACCAGAACTGATGCTAGCAGAAGTCGGAAATATTATCTGGAAAAGACAAAGAGTAGGTTTGATTACTGAACCAGAGGGAAATAGTCTCATTGCCCACCTACTAGCACTCTCTCTGCCAACAGTAGAGACAAAAACTATTTTACCGAGAGCCTATAGTTTGGGAGCAGCTTTTGACCGGACTGTCTATGATGCCCTCTATCTAGCCTTAGCAGAGGCAATGGCAGCTAAGTTCATCACGGCAGATCTGCCCTTGTATAATGCAGTTAGTGGGAATTTACCATTCATTGACTATTTAGGGAATTACTAAGTTTACTTTTTCCCTTCACCATCTCCCCATCTCCCTATATCCCTATCTCCCCACACTTCTTTTAGTTATAGATTTACAATAGATTTACAAATATCAGATACACCCCTATCACCATGACTACAGCAACTAATCCAACTCAGATTAACTCTGGTATTGGCGGTACCAAAAATTTCTACAACTGGAATTGGCAAGACAAACACTATCAAGTAGTCTACGAAACTATTGGCGCAGGAAACCCTGTACTATTACTGCCTGCTTTTAGTACAGTTTCTAGTCGCACAGAAATGAAAGGTATTGCCAATCTACTCGCTACCAACTATCAAGTTACCGTGCTAGATTGGTTAGGATTTGGCGAGTCTCAATGCCCTCCTGTGGATTACAATCCCGTATTATTTCAGCAGTTATTAGCAGATTTTGTTAACTCTGTTTTTAATAACTCAATTATCGTAATTGCTGCCGGTCATGCTTCAGGATACGCTTTAAAATTTGCCCAAGATAATCCAGATAGTATTTCTAAACTAATTTTAGTAGCTCCCACTTGGAAAGGACCGTTAAGAGTAATGGGTTTACCCGATGGAGTGAGAAACGGAGTAAAAA
>NZ_JAAHHW010000379.1 GCF_010692325.1 Moorena sp. SIO3I8
TTACCAAAAATATTCTGGTACTCTGACTTGGTCTTGATAGACTACTTTTTTAGTAGTTTTATCGGTGTTAGCTGTACTATCATAAATTAGCTCAATGATGACATCAGGTGCTTTACCTTCTTCCCAAACTACCCAACTTAGTCGTTCGACTTTGGGAACTCCAAGCACTACAAATACATCCGGACCAAGGCCGTAGGCCACGCTTCGCGAAGCGATGCAGCGCGGTCTTGGGGGTTTCCCCCATGAGCGACTGCATCAAGACACGGAAGTCTTGATTCCTAATTTGTGCTGCACTGAAATGAAGAAACATATTACCCCCAACATAGCCATCTTCCCACTGGGCTAACCAAGGGTATAACGGATCAATCAGCAATTCCATCTGAAGTTTATGTCGTTCCGTTTCCATGGGAATACCGTCATCACAGGGAAGTTCATATTGGGTTGGCGGTACAGGAGTATTAGGCACAACAGCAGAGGTCATGGTTTTAGACATAGTTTCTCTTTGGTGGTATCACCTACTCAACGATAACGCCCATCGCTACGGTATCGTTGAAACTCGCAAAAAAAACTAGCACTTGGTTATGTATTTTTTGACCAAACTATGGTATAAGAGTTGCTACACTAGTTATTCTATTAGTAGTAAAATTTTATAGGACAGTATCGGAATAGTTGTTATAGAAAAGGGAACAGGGAACAGCGGATCTGGGAACAGAAATATGTCTTAACCTTTACTTCGACTGCTATATTTAGTCCGATTAGTAAGATGCGATCGCGTAGCGTGACCAAAGGTCAATCCCGTAGCGGCTCGTACCGAGCATCGCAATGCCACTTGCTTCAGTAGGGTCTAGGTCAGATTTACCCTGTGCAGACAAATCCGCTCCTGCTGTCCGGGGCGTAAGCGATCGCGTCATGGTCTCCGGATTGTACTGGAAAATAATCACACTAGCTAGGGGGTTAGCAGGGTCTAGAGCGACTATTGCCCCTCTCAACAAACGAGGGGAAAGGGGAGATGTAGCCATGAAATCCTTGTGGTTAATAAACTGCTGATCTCAAGTCCAGTTGAATACTTATTATTGAGCTAACTCATCACTTGTTAATTGTTAATTTTTGATTGTCAATGGTCAAAGTCAATATAGCAAGGGAGCAGGGAGCAGGGAACAGAGAAGAGGGAATAGGGAATAGGGAATAGCAATGCGCTGCATCAAGAGGTGCGACCCGTGGCGAATTTAATTCTTAATGGTAAGAGCGCACCTAACAGGGAATCAATGTCAAAGAAGACTGTACCTCATAACTGCGATAAACGCTATATAACGCTTATTTTTGTAGTTTTCAATATTATTAAATCTCAGCTAAAACAATGGTAAATAATGGAGCATGTCACTTATGCATAACATTTGTACTAAGGTAATAGGTAATGGGTAATAGGTAATAGGTAATGGGTAATAGGTAATAGGTAATAGGGGGAGCATGTGACTGATA
>NZ_JAAHHW010000038.1:0-34212 GCF_010692325.1 Moorena sp. SIO3I8
GACGAGGGTCTTCGAGCTCTGCAAAGGCTTCTATAATTGCGATTTGAGACACAAGAGTAGATGGATTAGACTAAATTTGCGCTCAATTATACCATATCTTGTTTATATTTAGAATGAAATAGCCCTGCTGGTGGGCAGTGCCTCAGATAAATTGAAAACCTAAAAATCATCAAGGTAAGCACTGCCCACCCTACATCTCCTCCCGATTCCCGATTCCCGATTCCCGACTCCCGATTCCCGATTCCCGATTCCCGATTCCCGATTCCCGATTCCCGACTCCTAAAAAATATCCTTCTGCTTCTGTAATTTAAAAGCGATTATTAAATAAACCCCTGTGTGTAAGCACAGTAGTAGCCAATTAAGAATCAAATTTTGCCAAGTGGCATCATAAACTGGTGTTGCTTCAAAGGGAGGAGGGGGAAGCTTTAATCCGAACCTGGAAGACTGTTCTGGTACCATACTATTCACATTTACCAGGGCACCGTAAGCTCCCATTGACCAACGACTTACCATCAGCCAAGATAGTGTACTGGCTAATCCTTTTAGTTTAAAAATAACTCCAGAAAAAATAATCTGGGGTAGCAAAATTAATGGTATAGTATTATTGGCTTCACTTTCATTTTTTCCCAATGTCGATACCATCAAACCTAAACTGGTAGCAGCGATAATCGTTAAAAAAGTAGTGATTCCCAAGCCAAGTTTCCAATCCAGTAGTTCAGAGGTAGGTGACTTAAACCCATAGAGTACAATAGTAACAATCAATATAGTTTGTAAAAGAGCTAAGCCAGACCGAATCAATACTTTGGAACCGAGATAGGGAAATAACCCTAAATTAACCAGTCGCTCTCTGGCATAAATACTGGACTCTTTCACAATTTCTTGCAGTGAACTAGATAGTCCTACCCAAAGGGCAGCACAGGTAAAAATAAACAGTACTTGTAGCGCTAGAGGTGCTTGGGTGATGTCTGGAGAATTCAGTTGAGCTAAAGGGTCTTTCCCTGACAAAGTCAGAATAATCAAACTAATCCCAATCGGAGCAGTTAGTAAGGCTAGGGCAACACTTCGCATATCCCGCACTACTAGTTTTAAATAGCGCCGACTGAGCAATAGCAGTTGCTTGAGTTTGAGTTGCTTGAGTTGCTTGAAAACAGAAATACCAGCACTTTTGCTAGGGATTGACGTCGATAGCAACCTTTGACCAGGACTGAGGTGTGCGGAAATGTAGGTCTTGTAACCAGGTGAGCTGAGAAACTGCTGATGCCAGTTTTCACTATTCTCCTCAAGTTCCTCCGGTGTTTCCCCTTGCTCTAGCTTGAGGTAAATATCAGGGAAGTATCTTAAGTCTGGAGATGGCATCTTAAAAAAGTCCATCGCTTCTGTGGGAGGACCAAAGTAACACAACCGTCCACCCCGACCCATAAAGGCAATGCGATCGCATACGTCAATATTCGCAGTAGCATGAGTCACCAGCACCACTGTTCGTCCCTGATTCGCTAATTCTCGCAATAGCTGCATCATTTCCTTATCCAGTCCTGGATCTAGACCAGACGTAGGCTCATCCAGAAAGAACAGTTTCGGATCAGCCAATAATTCCACAGCAATACTGACTCGTTTCCGTTGTCCCCCACTGAGATTACCCACAAGAGTGTTTCTCACAAAATCCAGTTTGACTTGTGACAAAGTTTGCTTCACCACCTGTTTCACATCAGTATCTGGTGGTAATCGTAATTCACAGGCATAGGTTAGTACTTCTTTTACCGTTAAATCCCGATGCACAATATCATCTTGGGGAACATAGCCAATTTGTGAGCGGTACTGATTAAAATGCTGTCGCAAATCTTGGCCATTGATAAATACAGTACCTTTAGTAATTGGTGCAATTCCTAATAGAGTTTTCAGTAACGTAGATTTCCCAGTGCCACTACCTCCTACCAACGCCACTAACTGACCTGGTTCAATGGGCATCGAAACCTGATTCAGGATAGTCCGTTTTTTGCCTAATTTATTGTTAACCTGGCGCAGCAATTTATCAGCATCAATCCGGATTTGATTCCCTTGGTCAACTAATTCTAAAGTATCCTGCCTCAACAGTAATATAAACGGACCAATCCGAATCGTATCCCCATCCTTAAGTAAAACGGGTTTATGGATTAATTTGTCATTAACAAAGGTACCATTTCTGCTATAATTATTAATCTGATAATTGCTTGCTGAAATTTTGATGATGGTAGCGTGAAGGGTGGAAACTGTAGGTGCATCTAATTGCAAACAGTGGGAAAGTTCAGGATTAGGAGAACGACCCAATTGCACTGGCCAATTTTGAACAGTTGCCAAGGAAAGCTGCCGTTTATTTGGCGTAACCCTTGGTTGACTATGGCCAGGATTAAAGTAAGTGAGGCGAATGTAGTCCCGAGGATTTTGTCCAATAGTCAACTCCGCACCATGTTTGAGAAGATACCCATCAGTGATACGAGTGTGGTTAACAAATACTCCATTAGTACTAGGATTTGCCCCATCACCATCAAAGATGCGATAATCCTCTCCCTCTTGAAGCAGAAAAGCATGGCGTTGGGAGACAATAGTCCAGCCTTTTTCAGGAATATCGAAATCTGACCAAGTGCGATCGCGTCCTAATCGATAAAATCCTTTCTCAAGAGAAAAACGAAGTACTTGACCTTGATTGTTTAGCTCTAGATATATCATTGTAATATATAGCACTCTCAATCGGATGAGGTACCTCGCCCTTAGGGTTTTAGGGAGCTAAGGCCGTGGGCTAATAAAATTGAATGTACCTCATAGCTATTATAAACGCTATATAATTTTTATTTGAGATGTAAACATAGGATTGATCTAAAAAGCAAACTTATTCCTTCTAATTCTTAAGCAGTCAGCGGTCAGCAGTCAGCGGTCAGCTTTCCTTAACTCAGATTAAACTATAGCGGTTTTTATTCTAATGAGGTACACAAGATTTTTACCCTATTAGCTCTTAGCTCTTACGTCTTCTGACTTCACTGCTCCCTGCTCCCTGCTCCCTACTCCCTCAAAAAATGTACCTCACCTAATTGAAAACCGCTATAATGGTTAATTGTGTTATTCAAAAGCTGACCGCTGAATACTTACGAATGTTAGGCACTGTTAGCTACCCATAGCGGATTTGGTAGCAAACGTGATAATGCCAACACCAACAACAACCAAAAAGAAAGCGAAATATACAAACGTCTTTGAATAGGGTTGGCTTGCTATTACTTTATCGTTACTACTCTTGTTACTATTCATAGCTCCGCGAACAGAAATAAATAGTAAAGGAAGAGAAACAATCATTCCCAATACTTCAATTACAAATAGCGCCTGAGGCATGGGATCTGGCGAGACTGGAAATAGTGTTCCTAAATCTAGGGCGTATACGATAAAATAGGAAATGCCACATAACCCAGACACAATGAACGCCCACTTCAAATCTTTGAAGATAAAGTAAACAATCAAAAGGCTGACTATTACTAGGGAAGTTAAAAAGGTATTAAATATACCCAATATCAACGGGTCAATATGTGAGAAACTCCTTGTTTCAATTAAACCACCAGGAACAAGAGATGCCAACAATCCAAACGATAAAACCAAGAGTGCAGATACCAGATGTCTAATAGTTATCGTCATTGTAATTACCTCATAACTAGAATTATTGCTGTCGAACATCACAGATCAGTCGCAGAAAATCTTATAGGGTTTCCCTAGGGCGATAAGGGGTTTCCTTAAGCAAATGACTGACCAATATTTTTAGAAAAAACAAAGGCAGAAACCATTCCAGACCAGGAATTGGGGGAAATAGATAGCGATCGCCTAACAGCCCTAAGCTGTAAAGCCCTAGCGCCACTGGACGTTGAAGATAGAGGGGAGACCGCAAAATCAAGACCGATGCCCCCAACAGGTAGCTGGACACACCAATAAAGAATCCCCAATCTCCCCCACGAAAGAGCAGGGCCACTAACAAGACATGGATGACATGAACAGACACAAATCCTAAATGCTGCTGCCAACCCTGTTCCGGTCGGTGATACCAACGCTTAGCCGTGGAGGTAGCATTGGTGAGGACACCCCCCACTAAATCCAGGGCAAGAACAGCGATCAGTCCTAATTGCAACGGGGTCCACTGTATTGGGAGGGTCAGGGCGTAGGTTGGAGCTGCTACCAAAGCCACCAGCGACGGTACAAATTGTATGAGCAACTCAGCTTGGGTTGCCCCTGGTCCGGTGAAGCGATCAAGCAAACCTTTCAGACCAGAGCGAGGGGAAGGACAAGTCAGCTCAGAGTGCATTACCTTAACCTCATAACAGTTGTTCTTGTTAACATAACAACTGTTATGATAAACTGTCAATAGACATTGACACTGTGTTTCTGTCCGACTTTATATCTGGTGTATATCTGGTTATAGTAGTCGGCAGGGCAGGCGCGGACATGACAAAAGTCTCAAACCTAAGTAAGCGCAATAGTTTTACTTCTGACTTCTGACTTCTGACTTCTGACTTCTGCTATAGTTCCCTTTGATGCTCATGTCCCAACAGGATCGCCGCCTTGAAGTTTCTGAAGCCGCCTGGCGAGTTATTGTCCGAGAAGGGTTAGATCGCACCAGTATGCGGGCGATCGCCCAAGAGCTGGGTTGCACCACGGGAGTTGTTACTCACCACTTTCGAGATAAGCAGGAGCTGATTCTCTTTGCCCTTAATCAAGTAACTCAGCGTCTGCAAAAAACCATGCAGACTGCAACAGAGCACGCTAGGGGAGTGGATCGACTAGTAGAAATGCTATCTGCGTTTTTGCCACTAGACACTCAACGGCAAGATATTCTCAAGGTCTGGGTCGCTTTTTTGGGGTATGCCATTGGACGAGAAGCCTTGATGGCTGAGCATCAACAGAGTGCTGCTCAGCTCCGTGAGGTGATTATTCAAGAGTTGAAAGCTCTACAGTCAGCCAAACTGATTCGAGCTAACATAGAGCCAGAGTTAGAAGCCAACGCCCTGTTAGCCCTAGTGAATGGGGTTAGCCTCGACTCCCTGATTCAAGCCAAACGCCTTAGCCCTGACCAGCAGCAGATTGTAATTCGGCGCTACGTTAACGAGTTGCTGTCTACCCATGCTATTCCTGGCTCTGTTAATTCTTAATCAAGACAAGTTTGTATTGTCAAACATTAAAGCAATGGCATGTGAACCTTAACCAAAAGACTAATATGATTGCGATTAAGAATTAAACAATCACATGACAGCAGCACAGCTAGACAACCCCAAGCCCAACCCAAAAAACAACAGTCTGTTACACATAGAAAACCTACAGATGCACTTCCCTATCACCCAAGGAATCATCTGGCAAAAGCAAATTGGCTCCATCAAAGCTGTCGATGGACTCAACTTCCAGATCAACCGTGGCGAAACCTTAGGCTTAGTAGGAGAATCTGGCTGTGGCAAAAGTACCACTGGACGAGCGATCCTACAACTATACCGTCCCACAGCCGGTCATGTTTACTTTGAAAATATCGACCTAACCCAGCTAGACCCTGAATCCCTGCGCCAGATGCGCCGCCGGATGCAAATGATTTTTCAAGACCCCTATGCTTCCCTCAATCCCCGCATGACCGTAGGAAGTATTGTCGGTGAACCCCTGCAAATCCATGGGTTAGCCACCGGTAAACAAAAACAAGAACGAGTCCAGTCCTTACTAGAAGTCGTAGGACTCAATCCCCAGTTTATCAATCGCTATCCCCACGAATTCTCTGGGGGTCAGCGTCAGCGGATTGTGATTGCTCGCGCCTTAGCGTTAAACCCTGACTTTATAGTATGTGATGAACCGATTGCTGCTTTAGATGTATCCATTCAAGCCCAAGTGGTTAACTTGATGCAGTCGTTGCAAGCAGAATTTGGATTAACTTATCTATTTATTGCTCACGATTTAAGTATAGTGCGCCACATTTCTGACCGGGTGGCAGTAATGTACCTAGGCAAAATAGTAGAACTGGCAGATCGCGTCTGTTTATATGAGAACCCCTTGCATCCCTATACCCAAGCATTAATCTCAGCCGTACCAATTCCTGACCCTGAACTTGAGCGTCAACGGGAACGTATTATCCTAACAGGGGATGTACCAAGCCCGAGCAATCCCCCCAAAGGTTGTCGGTTTCACACTCGCTGTCCCATGGTAATGGATACTTGTCGGCAAGACCCAGAACCAGAGTTTAAAGATGCAGGTAGAGGACATTATGTTGCCTGTCATTTAGTCCATTGACAAAACGACTAACCACTCACAAAACTAATGTTCGTCCATCGCAATGGATCGAGAGCAACGCCAATTGCTCGGTAGAGCTGAAGGCCATCCCATCCGCAGGGCTTCTGGGCAAATGGTATGAATGGTCAGCTGGCAATCAATCAGCTGCAACCCTTCTTTTTCCACCTGCCTCATCCCTTGTTTCAAGATTGAGTCATTCTTGAATTCAACGGTCTGGTTACACTGAATACACACCAGATGATGGTGATGATGGGGAAAAGGCTGATTGAGTTCATAATGTTTATGCCCTTCTGCCAATTCCAATTCCCGCAGGATGCCCATCCGTGACATTAACTTAACGCTGCGGTAAATTGTAGATAAGCTGATTCCTTCTCCTCGCTGGTCGAGCAATTCGTGAAGTTCCTCAGCACTCAGATGGGTTCCTCTCGGTAAATTTTGGAAAACGTGGAGAATGGTCTCCCGTTGCGGTGTCATACGCCAACCTCGAGCATTGAGTTCGGCCTTGAGTGAAGCGGCAGTATAGTTAGCCATGGTAACCCTCTCAAAAACGAGCCATTATTGACAATATTAAATAATTATTTCTCTCACTTGCAAGAAAATTTCCTAATTGAGAATAAATAGTAAAGGATTATTGGTTACTTTTGAGAATAGGCCAGGCACGGATCGAGCTCTGATACAGGGATACAACGAAAATACCAAATCCAGCTTTACGATCGGGATTTGGCAAATAAGTTAGGAAAAGGGCGAATAACTGAAAAAGGGGGAACAGAGGGAAGACAGGGAACAGGGTTAGGGAAGCAGATTGACCATAACCCTTGTGTATTGTGGCTTGTATGTTATGACTATGTTATTGCCCGATACTTTTTAGCTACCAAAGTCTACCAAGATAAACTTTAGTCCGCCAATGCAAGATGCTTTCACATCCAGGGGGTATCTCCCAAAGCTCTAACGGAATATCCCGCGAGCGCCATAAAAATGTCAACAAAGTTGGTTCCACCGGGATAGAGAGCGCAACTATTAAACCCTTGGTTTTCGGCTTTAATTTAAGTTACATAATAATCCCTGTCGGTGTTACCCTAATTTAAGTCTAACAAATAATAAGAGTTTTTGCTCACGGGGTGACAACAAAGCTCAAACCTAGATAGGTGTTAGGTTTTAGGTTTTAGGTATTGGGGAAATTACAGCAATGAGTCATTTGTATTTCCCAGGAATTGAAGCAATTTTCACCATACAACGTCAATGATAGTTTTAATCAATCCATCCCGCTTGACAATTTTACCTAACACCTAACCCCTAAAACCTAACCCCTGTAAGATTTTCAATTAGCTTGTCACCCCCTGAGGAGTTTTTGGTAGACTCTGCGACGTTTTCTTGTGCTGTTTACTAACCCCTCTCCCTAGATTTTGGCGATTGATGCTTAAAACTTGCAATAAGTAAGCAGACAATACCTAGGTTGATACACACATCGGCCACATTAAATACCGGAAAGTTAATCAACCGAAAATGGAGGAAATCCACAACGCAACCCGTGACTGTCTGGTTATCTACCAAACAACTGTTGAAAAAACGGTCTATGCCATTCCCTAATGCTCCTCCCAGTATGAAGCCATAACCAAGCTGTTCCAACCTAATCAGCTTTGGCCCAAACCAAGCTAGGGCGATTAAACCAAGACTCACAGCTAAGGAAAGCCAGCGTAACCAGCTGCCGTCTTCACTAAAGAGACTGAAAGCGGCACCAGTATTAGTCACATAGGTAAAGTGAAACACTCCTTGCCACAGGGGTAGAGTCTCATCCAATTCAAAATTCTGCACCACCCAATATTTAGTCAGCTGATCCAGAATCAGACCAATAGCAGCAGCAAACCAACACAGGGGGTTTTTTTTCATTAGTCATTAGTCATGATAGCATTTATTGATTGGGTCAGGTACTTACTAGGAGTAGGGAGTAGGGAGTAGGGAGTAGGGAGTAGGGAGTAGGGAGTAGGGAGTAGGGAGTAGGGAGTAGGGAGTGTCAAAGTCGTTTTACGCATCAAGGGTGGGTAAGTCCTTTAGTGATTAGTTTTTTGTTAATTAACCCTTATCAATTAACAATTGTATTTTGACCAATGACTTTTAATAAAACATTAACTGCCGTAGAGCAAATGCCACAACGGTGACAGAACAAACTACCACTAGCTGACTCGGTAAAGGCGAAATGGTATATTTCATGATCGCTTCCATGAGAGGCATAGCCCCAAGCACTGACCAATTGATGCCGTGGAAAATCATCAAATAGCCGACACCATAGGTATGGATGGTTAGTAGACCACACAGGCAGCTAAAGGCCAATGTTTCGACTCGTGCTTGTACCCGAAAGGCTAAAAAACCACACACCCAGGCTCCAGCAATAAAGCCTAGTATGTATCCAAAGCTCGGTTCTTTGATATAGCCAATACCTCCACCTTGAGTAAAGACTGGCAGGTTCAAGCCGATGACAACATAGGCAATTTGAGAAAGAGCACCAGCATTTCTGCCTCCTAAACAAGCAGCTAGTAGGACTGCTCCAATCTGATAGGTAACCCCTAAGGATATAGTTTGAACACCTTGAGTTGACCAATCCCAGGGTGGATTGGAGACAAAGAAGGCTTCTAGAAACGTGCCGCCGATGGTCAGCAGCAAACCAATTATGGCCCACAAAATCTCATTGGGAGCAGACACAGTTACATCGATAATCTATTTATTCTGGCTATTTATTCTAAGAGTTATATTCTCCGGGAATCGGAGCTTCACCACCGGTTAGACCCAAAGAGTCCAGCATAGCGTGGTCTTGCTCTGGTGGCTGTCCCAGAGTGGTGAGGTAGTGTCCAATCAGCATAGCATTGATTCCGGATTTTAGCCCTTTTGCCTGCAATTCACCCATCACAGCTTCTCGCCCACCAGCATAGCGCAGGATTTGCTCAGGTAGGATCATCCGGAAAATTGCGATCGCTTTTAGTGCTTCATAGGGGTCTAGCTTCCCAGATTCTCCCAAAGGGGTTCCAGAGCGAGGATTGAGCAAATTCAGGGGTACTGATTCCACCTTTAACTCCCGCAGGGCTAGAGCTAAATCCACTCGGTCTGCCCAGCTTTCCCCCATGCCCATAATCCCACCAGTGCAGGCTTGAATCCCCACTGATTTCAAGTTCTGGATCGTCTCGACGCGATCGCGCCAGCTGTGAGTAGTGACAATTTCTGGGAAAAACCGCTCTGAGGTTTCTAAGTTGTGGTTGTAGCGAGTTACCCCAGCTTCTTTCAGGGCTTGGGCTTGTTCCGAGGTGACTTCTCCCAAAGCACAGCAAGGCTTAATGCTTGTTTCGGCAATAATCTCCCGTACCGTTTCCAGAATTTGTTCAAACTCTTTCGATTTAGGACTACTGTACTTTGGTCCACGTCCCTGACTCACTAGGCAAAAACGTTTGGCTCCAGCCGCTTCAGCTGCCTTAGCTTGAGCCATTATCTCTTGCTTAGACTTAAGACCATAAATCGGGGAATCAACGCCAGGATGGTGAGCCGACTGGGCACAGAAGCCACAATTTTCTGAGCAACCACCAGATTTGACATTGACGATACTACACAAATCCACGGTATTACCACAGCAGGCTTGGCGCACTTTGTCAGCTGCTTGGCACAGCAGCAATATATTATCCTGCCCTTCCAGTTTGGTCAGGGCTAAGGCTTCCTCTCTAGTAATGCGATCGCCTGCAATAATCCCCTCAGTTAGCTTTTGCAGCCACTGATTCAGGGATGCTGGGGATGTTGAGCATTGTTCTGGTGTACTTGCTGGTGTACTTGCTGGTGTACTTGATAAATCTACAGATACACCTACAGCAGTTGACAAAGGTGCTTGAACCACAGTATCTCCCACATATCTCAGCTTTAAAGGCACCCCTCACTATACCACCTTAGAGTAAGTTAGCTAGTGAAACCTACTACACCAACTCAAAATTTAACCTTTTCTTAATTATAATTTAACCTAATGCTTAACCTACTCTTTATGGTAGAGCGGTACACTCCGGCTGTGACGCCTAAAAAAATCAAGCCAATTCCATGTTGTCTCAAAAGAATAATTTATTGTCAATAGCATTGATCACCACCTTAGCCATGGGGATTACCTCCTGTGGTGGTTCAAGCCCTAAAGTTAAGGTGGATGGTTCCAGCACTGTATTTCCCATCTCTGAGGCAATGGCGGAAGAGTTCCAGAAAGCCAATCCGGGAATCCTTGTTAATGTCGGTGTCTCTGGTACTGGTGGTGGATTCAAGAAATTTTGTGCTGGAGAAACCCATATTTCCAACGGCTCCCGTCCGATCAAAGAATCAGAAATAGAACTTTGCAAGAAGGGAGGAATTGAGTACATCGAATTACCCATCGCCTTTGATGGACTCTCTGTAGTAGTTAACAAAGAAAATAACTTTGCTAGCTGCCTAAAAATTTCTGAACTCAAAAAAATGTGGGAGCCAGCAGCTCAAGACAAAATCAAAAACTGGAAGCAAATTCGTCCTGGTTTCCCTGATACCAAACTAGGACTTTATGGCCCAGGAACTGACTCGGGAACCTATGACTACTTTATGGAAAACACGGTTGGTAAAGACAAGGGCTCTCGGGGCGACTATACCGCTAGTGAAGATGACAATTTGCTTGTTCAAGGGGTATCGAATGATAAGGGTGGACTAGCCTTCTTTGGTTACGCCTACTACGAAGAAAACAAAGATAAACTCAAACTTTTAAAGATTAATGGAGGAAGTGGTTGCATTGCTCCTAGCACAGCAACTATTGCCGATGGAAGTTACAAACCTCTAGCTCGCCCAGAGTTTATCTACGTCAATAAAGAGGCTGCAACTCAACCTGAAGTTAAAGCATTTGTAGAGTATCAGTTGGCAGCAGCAAATTCCAAATTAATTTCAGAAGTTGGCTATGTTCCCATGCCAGAAGACATTATGATGTTGGTGAGAAAGCGTTTTAGCGATGGCAAAGTTGGTACAGTCTTTTCTAATGCTCCTAAAGGCTCCAAAGTGAAACAGCTATTGATGAAAGGGAAATAAATAATAGTAAAGGATGCATTAAAGGATGAAGGCTGAAGGCTGAAGGCTGAAAAGAACCAAGTTGCTAAGTCACCTTGTAAGTCACCTTGATAGATATCACCACTACACCTATGAGTAGAATTATTTCATTCCTCACACTTGATTCCTCACACTTAATTTCTCACAATTGAGCCTTCATCCTTTATCCTTTAGCATTCGCACTGCATCCTACCCTAATATAATGCTATCAAGCGAACACACTTGCTCCTTCAAACTTGCTCCTTCACACTTAATACTTTACTGATGTCTACCACTCCCTCATCTTTTGAGTCATCAGACTCTGAGATGTTTCGACCAAACCGGCAGTTAAACAAGCGGGTAGAACTGGTAGTAAAAATAATTTTTGCTACCTTTGCCTTGGTTTCTGTCGCAACTACCATCGGCATTGTTCTAACCCTAATATTTGAAACAGTAGGATTTTTCCAAGAAGTATCACTCTTGAAATTCCTGAGTGATAAAGCATGGACTCCCTTGTTTCCTAATCCGAAGTTTGGCATTTTTGTGCTGATTAGTGCCACCTTCCTGACCTCTGTAATCGCGCTGATGGTGGCATTACCTCTGGGATTGCTTGCAGCTATCTACTTGAGTGAATATGCATCTAGTGGTATCCGTCGCTGGCTCAAACCTGCCCTAGAAATATTAGCAGGGGTTCCTACAGTGGTATTTGGTTACTTCGCCCTGATGGTAGTTAGCCCCCGCTTAAGAGATTGTATTGATCTTATTAATTGGGGTATAGCATTTATTGGTCGGGTTATACCATTTATTCCCGAGTCATTTGCTATTCCCGAGTTAAAAGGATTCAATGCCTTAAGCGCTGGGATTGTTTTAGGAATAGCCATTATTCCTATGATAGCTTCCCTCAGTGAAGATGCCATCTATGCTGTACCCAACAGTTTAAGACAAGGTGCTTATGCCTTGGGGGCAACTAAACGAGAAACCATCATCGGAGTAGTAATACCAGCAGCATTATCTGGAATTGTTGCTTCCTTTGTACTAGCAGTTTCCCGTGCTGTAGGTGAAACCATGATTGTTAGCATTGCTGCCGGTCAAAATCCCACCTTGGGACTAAATCCCCTAGTACCAGTGATGACCATGACAGCCTATATTGTTCAGGTGAGCTTAGGAGATACACCAGCAGGTTCCCTAGCTTACAAAACTATTTTTTCTGTAGGCATGACCCTGTTCTTACTGACCTTAGCCCTAAATATCTTTAGCTTTTGGTTTGTCCGCCGCTTTCGGGAGAAATACGACTAATGGCACAAGACCTAAAACCTCAAGGAGACGATTCCCCAGGTTACTTCAACCTCGCGCTACCCAAGCGCTACAACTTTGATAAAATCTTCGCCTTTGCGGCCTGGGTTGCCATCTTTTTTGGGTTATTCATACTGGCAGTATTGCTGATTGAAGTTTTTAAGGATGGTCTGCCCCGGCTCGATTGGCAATTTATCAGCAGTCCTCCCTCCCGTAAACCAGACCAAGCTGGTATTTTTCCTCCTTTAATCGGTAGTGTCTGGCTGTTGGTGATAACAGCAATGGTCTCTTTTCCCTTGGGAGTAGGGGCGGGTATTTTCTTAGAAGAATATGCCACTGACAACCTGTTGACCCAGATTATTGAAATCAACATCGCTAACCTAGCTGCTGTACCTTCAATTATTTACGGCTTATTGGGTTTACAAGTGTTTGTTCGGTGGTTGGCTCCCATTACTAATGGTAGGAGCATACTAACTGGTGCCCTAACCCTATCGTTGTTAATTCTGCCCATCATTATTGTTGCCACCCGTGAAAGTCTACGGGCAATTCCCAATAGTTTGCGTCAAGCGGGTTATGCCTTAGGAGCAACTCGCTGGCAAGTGATTCGAGAGCATATTTTTCCTCTCGCTTTACCTGGTATCCTGACAGGAACCATTTTGGCACTGTCAAGAGCAATTGGGGAAACTGCTCCTTTGATTACTATTGGAGCCTTGAGCTTCATTACCAGGCCGCCCATGAACCCACAAGATCCATTTACTGCACTGCCAATTCAAGTTTACAACTGGATCTCCCGTCCCCAAGAAGCCTTTCACACTAACGCAGCAGCGGGAATTGTGATGTTGATGGTAGTGCTGTTGGTCATGAATGCCGGAGCAATTTTCCTGCGAAATAAATTCCAAAGCAATAGATAAAAAGTCAATATACCCACTATTAAAATACAGATTCAAAGGGATGGAAAATTTTTCAGTTTTGATTTCAAAAGTTTACAATTCCACAGAAGATTTAAATATGAATTATAACCAAGTTATGGACTGCACAACTTCGTCTGTAGAAGTACAAGATCCGGTTTTACGGGCTGAAAAGGTTTCCGTCTACTATGGATCATTTTTAGCAGTCAAAGATGTCTATTTAGATATTCCCAAAAACCAAGTTACTGCCTTTATCGGACCGTCCGGTTGTGGAAAAAGCACCTTGTTGCGGTGTTTTAATCGCTTAAACGACCTGATTCCGGGAGCACGGGTGACAGGTAGAATTACCTTCCATGGGGAAAATCTCTATGATAAAAAGTTTGACAACAGCATTGAAGAAGTACGTCGCCGCATTGGCATGGTATTCCAAAAGCCAAACCCTTTTCCCAAATCCATTTATGAAAATATTGCCTTTGGAGCCCGGATTAACGGCTATCAAGGGGACATGGATGAATTAGTGGAGCGCAGTCTTCAACAAGCTGCCCTCTGGGATGAAGTCAAAGATAAACTAAGACAGAGTGGTCTGTCTCTATCTGGCGGTCAACAACAGCGTTTGTGTATTGCTCGCGCCTTAGCCATTAAGCCAGAAGTGTTGTTGATGGATGAACCTTGCTCCGCTCTTGACCCCATCTCCACCCTCAAAGTGGAAGAACTAATGCACGAGCTCAAAGAAAAATATACCATTGTTATCGTTACCCACAACATGCAACAAGCTACCCGAGTAGCAGACATGACCGCTTTCTATAACGCTAGGGCAACGGAAACAGGTGGCAAACAAGGCTATTTAGTAGAGTTCAATAGAACTGAAGTCATCTTCCAAAATCCTCAGCAGGAAGCAACCAGGGACTATGTTAGTGGGCGTTTCGGCTAAATCCCCCTAACATTTTGCCCTAACATGGGGCGTTGCTTAATAATGGAATGATTTTAAGAGTTTTGTGGAATGGGCATCTTGCGTGGAATGGGCATCTTGCGTGGAACTGGCATCTTGCCAGTTTCAATATATTTTCGGGCGGGCAGGATGCCCACTCTACTCCTATTCACAAGAAGATTAAGCAACGCCTAACATCGAGCGAAACCTTGGGTTTTAAACCCAACTCATCGGAGATTTGAGATGAGACTACACATCCCATGGCAACAGGCCCGTGGGATTTTTTTTTCTGATGGCGATGATCCCCCCAGTACCAATTCAAGATAGGATCAAATCTGATTATAAAATTGGATTTGTTGTCAATCATGCGAATAAAGCGCTACTTATCAGGTTTTATTGCCCTGGTACTGGTTATGGTTATCGGTTTAACTGGTTGTGCCTCAAGTGGTACAGGCTTAACAGGAGATTACCGTCAGGATACAATAATTGCTCTACAAGAATTAAGACAAGCCCTTGAATTACCAGAAGATTCACCAGATAAGACGGCAATTCGTGAAAAAGCAACTCTACTGATGAATGACTATGCTTCGCGCTACCGCAGAGATAGATCTGTGTCTACCCTTAATTCCTTCACTACCATGCGAACTGCTGTCAATTCCTTGGCTGGTTACTACAGTTCCTATCCCAATCGCCCTTTACCGAAAAAGGTGAAGGATCGTCTAGAGCAGGAATTTTCCCAAGTAGAGCGTTCTCTCAAACGGGGCGCTTAAGCTGTCGATACCTCGCCTATTGTAGGCGAGGCATAACCTGGGTTAACAAAAAAACTGCGAGTAGAAACCTGTCCTATCTTCAGGTTTCTTGAGAACATCCCAGGTAAGGGAGGGTAGGATTATCGATGATCTCAAAGTTTTGGCCAATTTTTTGATCTGCTCTCCCCCTAACTCTCATTATAAGTAAGAATTTTCCGGAACAGTAGGTAAGAGAGCTGAAAACAGTTAAAGATAATGCCAGCCGAAGCGCGGTTAGGGGTTAGACTAATGATTATATGGTTTATCACTACTACTAGGGCTTTAGTTAGCTAATAATCGACAATAATCAAACTTGCTTGACAAATTTAATGATATATGCATCAAATAAAACGATATAGATTTACCTCTGACCCCTCCCTTGGTGTTTCCCTTTCTATCCCTAAACCATATAATAACTAGCTAAAGCTAATTTTACCAAAAATCCCAGTTAAAAACCCCTGTGCAATAACGGCGGGGATGAAAACGAGTTAGTGACTTGCTGACCCTCTCGTAGTATCCGTTTAGAATCCCTGATGCTGCACCTGGGGCAGATTTCAAAAATATTGAACCAATCGGGGATGAGTTAGCTGGCTTTTGGCTAACTTTCTGTTCTTTTGTAGTGTTTCTAGGAATGTATAACAGTTTTGTTAAACGGAGGCAACACCGGCAAGGTCTACATCGTAGCTTGATTGCCGCCTTTGCAGTAGGAAGTAGTCTGTTGAGTCAGTGTTGGTTGGTACCAACCGCTGAGGCAAAAACAAAAGCTTATTGCCACTTTACTCAGGAAGCGATCGCTCAAAAAGAAAGCTTAAGAGTTAATTCCTTAAAGGACAACTCAAACTCTAAAATCAGCTACCAAACCATTATCCAGGAACACGCCAGTTTCTTACAGCAGTGTCGTTCCCAAACCTGGCCGAAGAATCAAGCCATTTGGGTGCGCTTATATCCCTGTGATGCTCGTCCTGGAGCCCTTGAGGAAACCCTCGACCGTATTGTTAACCAAGGCTACAATCAAGTCTACGTTGAAGTATTTTACGATGGTCGCGTCCTGTTACCAAAGGCAGATAATCGTACTCCTTGGCCGTCAGTCATACAACAACCGGGGAATGAGAACGTAGATTTATTAGCCCAGGCGATTCAAAAAGGTCGTGAGCGGGGTTTGCAGGTATATGCCTGGATGTTTACCATGAATTTTGGTTATACCTACGGTCATCGTGCCGAGCGGCAACAGATTCTTGCCCGCAATGGTCGGGGAGAGACCAGTTTGTCGGTAGTTAAGAATGGCTCTCAAGTATTTATCGACCCTTATAATCGACAAGCCCAGGTAGACTACTATGAGATGCTTAAGGGTGTATTAAAGCGACGCCCCGATGGGATTTTATTCGACTACATTCGCTATCCCCGTGGTTCAGGTTCCCAGTCTGTGGCCAGCAGTGTCAAGGATCTTTGGATTTACAGTGATGCAGCTAAGCAAGCCCTGTATCAACGGGCTGGTAACAATCAAGGTAAGGAGCTAATTCGGCGCTATCTGAGTAAGGGTTCCATTAGTACTAGGGATATAAAAGCTGTCAAAAAGCTCTACCCTGATGAAAAAACTCCCCTGTGGCAAGGTCGCACTCCTTCCCCAAGAGAGAGTACTCGAACTATACAATGGCAGTTGTGGCAACTCAGTGTTGCTCACGCTGCCCAAGGGATATTAGACTTTCTCAAATTAGGTGAATTGGCAGCAGAGCGAGCTGGGGTACAAGCCGGTGCAGTGTTTTTCCCTGATGGCAACCAAGTTGTAGGTCGCATGGGTTATGATTCGAGACTACAGCCTTGGGAACATTTTCCCCGTTCCCTGGAATGGCATCCCATGTCTTATGGTGTTTGTGGTCACACCGGTTGTATTGCCAATTTAGTCAAACGGGTGTTTAAGTGGGCATCGTCGGAAACAGACGTAAAACCAGCATTAGCAGGAACTTGGGGAAGATCCATAAAAAATCGTCCTTCCCTAGAAAACCAGATGCAGGCATTGCGCCGAGTGACACCACAAATTAACTCAGTCAGCCATTTTGCTTTCTCTTGGCAAAATCCAGAATTTGACCGCGAGCGAAAGTTTTGCAGATTATAGCAGTTCGACCTTGACTGAGGTACTTATGACCTGAGGGGAGTAGGGAGTAGGGAGTAGGGAGTAGGTTTTTTAGATCAGGGTCAAACCCAACCCCAACCCCCTCATGAAGCTGCTGCATCGCTTCGACACACCCTACACCCCATACTCACGTCTTTGTTAAAAACCTACCCTTATCAGCCCCCTCGACCTCTGATTAAGATTGGCCTAATGGGGATAGTTCTGATTAAGCAGTTACTAACTGGGGTTCAGGACGCTTGCTGTTACGAATACCGCTAATGGCCTCTGCGTAATCTGGTGCCTTGAATACAGCTGAGCCAGCCACAATCGCATTCGCTCCGGCTTCTAGCACTTCCCAGGTATTGTTCACCTTGAGTCCCCCATCAACTTCAATCCAGGGAGAAAGACCACGCTCATCACACATCTGACGCAGTTTGCGGATTTTTGGCACAACTTCTTTGATAAAGCTTTGACCACCAAAGCCAGGATTGACGCTCATAATCAGGATCAAGTCACAGACTTCTAGGACGTACTCAATTAAATCCAAGGATGAGGAGGGGTTAAGTACAACACCTGCTTGCTTACCCAATTCTTTAATCTGACAGAGAGTTCGGTGCAGATGGGGTGAAGCGTTGTGTTCAGCATGAACGGATATAATATCAGCCCCTGCCTTAGCAAAGTCTGCGACATACTTTTCTGGTTCCACAATCATCAAGTGGACATCCAGTGGCTTTTGGGTAATCGGGCGAATGGCTTTAACAACTAGAGGACCAATGGTGATGTTAGGGACAAATCTACCATCCATTACATCAACATGAATCCAATCAGCCCCTGCGGCATCCACAGCCTTAATTTCTTCTCCCAGTCGGCTAAAATCAGCTGACAGGATAGAAGGGGCAATAACAACTTGCTTTTGGGATAGGGTGTTGCTCATGATTGGAGGTGTTCTCCTGGAAGCTTATTTTTTAGTATTTTAACAAAATCTTTAGATTTTCCCTAACGAGTTGTTGTGGTGCTGACCTACTTAGTGACCACTGGTCTCGTGACCAGTGGGCTATAAATCAGCCCATACCTACGGATGCTCACCCCTAGCAGGTCATGATGGAACTTTTGATAACATGGGCAACAGTTAGTCAGTCTGTAATTTTATGCAGCTGCCTTGCTCAAACGATAGAATATCCTGCTTTAATAGAATTTTGGAGGAAATATGGCGTCAAATCCCCAAGCATCTGCATATACTCAGAGCAGCACCAATGAAACTACCCTGGAGGATGAAAAACAGCTGAAAGTAGACCTCAAAGTTGACAAACCTGGTGCTATAGCCAAACTCACTGCTCCTGAGCCAGGACTGACCCAACCGTGGCAGGAATGGTTGCAAACTCTTACAGAAATTTTGTCACAATTGCCGGAATATATCGGCGGATTTGTTAGCAATTACCAAAAACCCTTGCTTACCGTTGGTCTTTTGCTGGCTGGGTTCATTACTGTTAAGGTCACGTTGGCGGTGCTGGATGCAATTAACGATATTCCCCTGATGGCACCGTTGTTTGAATTAGTGGGTATTGGCTATACCATCTGGTTTGTAGCTCGTTATCTACTCAAAGTCGAAACACGCCAAGAATTATCAGGGGAGATTCAATCCCTTAAAGGTCAGTTTATAGCTAAAAAGTGATATCTAGTTTGGTGGCATTAGCCCTTGTCAGGTGAGGAGTATAAAAAATAGGGCATGGACAATTGTCTCAATTGCTTTCCATGCCCTATTCCAGTAAATTAGTTTGACTAAATTAGTTTGACACTCCCCGGCCTAAAGGCGCGAGGATTATTTAGAGGAGGTACCCTTTTGGGGCATTGCTCGTAACAACTACCAACATGGGGTTGATAGTCCACTTGGCGGTGCCAATTGCCTCTACTCTCTCCGACAGAAATGTCATTGAGTCTACTTTTTTTTTGAAGTACTTTGATTCGCTTTCCGAAAAGACTCTTGCGTGGCATTGGGCTGGAATTGGAGTCTTAGACCGAGTCCCCATTTCGAGTAACTACCATTTAACCAACGCGTCCCACTGCTGGGAGTTTCACCCTTCCTTTTCCCTTCATTGCGTTTTATGAAATTATAGCACAAAGCCGTCCTAGAAGGACGGGGTTTCAGACCCATTTTTTTTTGATGACAGTAAATTAGTGTTTTTTTGCTGTAGCTCCTTGTAGCTATACTAATTAATACCTATCACTTATTGATCAATAATTAGCGCGATTGATTGGATAATAAAATTCAAACCTCAACTTGCCGAAGCACTGCGCAGGGCTTGAGCTGCTAGATAGAGTTTGTTCCATTCACCCATCACCTGGTTAGTTCTCCAGTTAAGATCGTTAGCGATCGCTTCGAAGGTATGACCAGCTTTCATCTTATCCAGCAACTGCTGTTGTTCAGGGGTCAGTTTTTGCTGATATTCTTGCCATTGCCTTGGGGTTAGTCCAAACCTGTGCTCAGTGTAGGATGTTTCCAGCCAACTGGCTACTAAGTCTGGCTGGCCTTTTACCCCATTGATGGAAAAGACACGAATGGCATGGTAGCTAATTTTTTCCCGTAGACGATAGACCTTCTTGATCGGCCAATTTAGGCGACGAGCGATCGCCTCTTGAGATTGACCTTGCAAGTAAAGTCGCAGCCATTGGGCCGCCTCAGACCCTAAGTTTTTCTCTAAGTAAGCCTCAAATTCCTTAGATACGGACATCCTTAGGCTTTGTTTGTCTTCCCAAGCCTGCTTATGTTGATAATTAGTAATGGCTTGGTTATCCAATAGACTTACTGGGGCATCGGTTTCCCCTTCCGGGTTGATTGACTCTGACACTAAACGTACCATGTCTCCTTCTGGCACATGGGTCATACCGCCACGTTGAGACCGACGCAGAAAGTTGACAAACCGATAGACAACTAAGGGCTGGTTGCGAATCGGGCGCAGACAATACTCTTCAAGAGTAGTTAATAATAAAGCATTGCGCAGCGGTTCTTCCTTGGTACATTGTCTAATCCAGGCAATTTGCTTTTGGATATAGCGATCGCTATTTAATAATTCCTGAATCACTTCTTGGAGAACATCCACCACAGCCCTTTGGCGATCGCGACTTAGGGACACCCAAGTGCGGATTTTATTGCGTAAGGTAACTAGACTAGCTAAGCGGGTGGTCAAATTGCGATAGCAACGTTCTGGTGGCACGCCCAAGTAACGCTGTTGCAAAATTCTGTAACGATACTCCATTGCTTGGACAGCGATTACCAGTTTGCTCTGAGTGAGAGTGTCAAACCCCTCTTTATCTTCTCCAATTAACCACTGTACAATACTGGAGCTGGTGGCTGGATTTTGGTTGGGACAGTCACTCAACAAGCGCGACTGCCATTCTCTTTCCAGTTTATCCGCCAACTTTGCCATGACATTGCACTCCTTGGATCCCTGTTTTAAAGTTTGCATGACAACCCTCCCTGTTTCTACTCACTCGAAGTGGGTAGTGACTGCTTTCTATTTGACCACTAATTTCTAGGTATTGGAAGTGATCAAACTCCCATAACTACGCTTACGAAAGTCACACCAGTAGGATGATAGATAGCACGCCTGTCTGGAGATCTAGATCCTCTTTTAGATGTGTTCTAGATCACAAGCCCTAAATAGACTTCTGGGACATCCAGCAAGTTTTAGCTTCGTAAACTAGGGTAAGCACCACTATTTAGATATCACTGAGAATGATATGAATTATGCTGATAGCAGCCAATTGATATACCGTCACAGTATCTTCATAAGTATTTATCAAGCTTTTAGTTTAAAGGTGTTTCACCAGGGTAAACGCATCTTGTTGGGTAAGCGGGGGTAGTTCTCAATAAACCTAGCCTTATTGTGCTTATTGACAATTATTTTTATACATATAGTGTTTATTTAATTTGAAAAACACTATATATAGGATTGAAAAAATTAGATGGGTTTACCCTGGGTGTTTCACTGATTCGTCTACCCTGATAATCTAACCCTGACGATTTAGCTGAGTACACCCGATATCCCGGTAGCTCTTGACCTTAGGGATTACTATTTAACATACCTTCTTGAATCAGAGGAAATGCTCATACCTAATATTGAATATATCAGAAAACGCCCATCAGATCAGCTAACTTGATGCTGAAACAGGCACCCTGGGAATTTTACACAGGTTGGAATTACCGCTGTGCCTATGAATTCTATCCTCCAAGCTAGTCAACTGCTAATAGGTAAATCAGGAGTTCCCCATAGACAGTATATCCACCCAGACCTATCAAACGTCTGTAATTCTGATATCCCCGTTCGCCGTTGGCGGTTACCTATTGGCTAAAACCTTAATTTTTCCTTTCAGCTGGGTAAGTCCTGACTGTTTTGAGAGGGGAAACCTGATATCTTGATAAAGATGTTTTGATAACTATATTTCTTGATTAAGCATGTCTGACCCATTTTCTCCTGAGGTAAGCGATCGCATTTGTAAGCACATGAACGATGATCATGCTGATGCTGTGGCACTGTATGCTCAGACTTTCGGCAATTCCCCGGATACAGAAGAAGCAGAAATGGTTTCGATTGATGCTCAAGGCATGAATATAATCACAAAAGTCAAGGGGGAGTCTTCCACTGTGCGCATCAGGTTTGATCATGAACTTAAAGATTCTGAAGATGCTCACTACACCTTAATTGACATGATCAAACAGGCAAGGCAGTCAGTAACCAACCTGAAGGGGTGACAAGCAGCAATGAAGCGCCTTGTTGTCACCCCCTCAGGTCACCAACTTTCACCTTAGAAAAGGTTGAAGATTCAAGCTTACCCTTTAGGCAGGGTGAGTTTGAGCATGCCGTTATGATATTCAGCTTCAACCTGATTTCTGTTAATCTTGGCTGGTATTGGAATAACCCGTTTGAATTTCCCATAGCGTAGTTCCGAGCGTACCATACCTATTGCTTTAGTCCTAGCTGCTGACTGGCGCTCGCCACTGATGCAAACAGAGTCTTCCGTGAGTTCAACATCAAGGTCTTTGGCTTCCATGCCTGGAATTTCTAGTCTCAGGTAAACGGCTTTAGGAGTTTCCTCGATCTCTGCATAGGGCATAAACGTCATCCCTGGAAATCCTCCCTCGTCGCTATTCATGAAATGGGTGAGTCGGCGGTTGAGTTCCCGATGCACACTTTCTAGATCTGGCAGATGTTCCGAACGAGTAATAGCCATTATGGTTATCTCCAACTATCCAGTTTTTTTACCTTCACCTCTAATTTCCGCCCAGTTTATTGTTGCCCAACTAGCCACACTCTAGATAGAAGAAAGTTCCAGACTGGCAGGAATTGATTCACAGAAAATCTTAGGATGTTTGGAAGCCCCGTCTATGCACAAGCGGGGTCCTTACTTTAGTATCTGATTTTACTGTTTGGGCTGCGGTGAGCAGATGTTACTCTTTTGAGATCTACTTTTTTGAGATCTATCTATTTTTGAGATCTATCTATTTTTTGAGATCTAATTATGAGTATTTATTTCTAATAATCCTATTATAACTAAATCTTATAAAAACTGCTGGACCCTTTGACAAACTTGTTTAATATTTTTAATACTAATTTAATATTTTTAATACTTAGAGCCTTGATTAAACACTCTATCATGGCCTAATTAGCTATTTATGCATCAAGACAGGGAATAAGCAACTTGGGATCAGGGAACTTCGGCTCAGGAGACAATACGCCATAGGGAATACGCCATAGGGAATACGCCAAAAATACTGTGTATCTCATTAATATGAGAAGCGCTCAATGAAATAGTCACAAATTTCCACAAATGCCTAAAATCAGGGATCCTGTCACTTGTCTCTGGCAGAGAAAACTAGAGAAATGCGATGCTCCAAAAGGGTCGCTGCGGGATTGGCCTACGGCCACGCTACGCGATTGACCGTAGGTCACGCTACTTGAGGAGCAACTAGGGTTGAGATTCCAGGGTAAACGCCTCGTAATTTGTATCAACAGTTACATAAAAAAAATCTACAATAGTATCAAAAATCTATAATCGACCGGTTGATTGTCAACAAGCCCGAAACATTGCTCAATTATTTGCCGTGTTATCCTTGGTGGATTTGATATCAAGTCAGGTTGAATACCCATAATTAGAGGGAGGGTGATACCCACCCCTAACCCCTCCCAGGAGGGGAATATGGGGAGATGGGGAGATTTTTATTAAGGGTAATTATCCCGATCATGATATGAGAGATCTGGAAATTCTCGTTGCGTAAGCGGTAGTGATACACAAGTAGTGATAGCCTAATCAACCCGACAAACACTTATTATAGTGATGAATAAAATTCCAAATAGCTCCTAAGTGATTTTCTATTTTTTTTGAAAATGACAAAGTTTTTCTTACCAGACGACTAATCCTTTGTCTTAAAGTATTATTTAATTTTTCAATATGATTAGTTTTACCAGTTTTTTTTGCTACTGGTTTGTGACGTTTCTTTGGTCTTACTGTTCTTGATGCAGTCGCTCATGGTTTGAATTTACCGTAAGATAGGGTCGCCTTATTAAAAAATATTTAACCCTTTTCTGCATAACCTGCTAACTATAAAGGCTCCACTATCTAAGGTTTTGTCTCCGGGGGAAACCCCCTGTTCCCTTGCTGCATCGCTTTTTAACTGTTCGCTCACAGTTGCAGTAAGGGCAATTGGGTCGCGTTATTAAATCTGAGACTGTATTCATTGTTATGATGGTGTATTGATCACTAACATTTTTGTTAATAATAAAAATTTAGCAGTTTTCTAAAGATTATTTAATCATTATTTCTGATTACTTAGATAAGTATACCTAATTAATTGATAGTCAAATTCCTATATTTTTTCAAAACAAAATGCCTTATTTAAAAATTTAATGTTGCATCACTACTTATTTATCACTACCTAAATTTGGAAGATTGCTACTAAATCACCTATCAAAAATATCTATAACAGTGCTTAGTTAAATAAAAAAAAACAATACACTGTTTACCCAGTTTGTCTTTACTATTATCATCGGGCTTATTACCTCTGTGCCTTTGGTCAAAGACCTGAGCGAACTGAAAACCAACCGCCCTTGGGATGGTATAACTACCGTTTAGAACGAATAACCGAATTCAAAAAATTGTCTTGGGATACTCCCAATTTCCCTTGGTCAAAATCAGAAATTATTAACCATACCGAAAAATACAGTACTGATTATATTCAACAATAATTACACTCTGCTTATGGCTTTGATTTCTATGAAAAATCCCGTTTAATGCTCCTCCGTTTTGATGCAAATTTTGCCCAACACTACATCTAAAAATCCTTCCGTAATCCCACCTTTGATAAACTCGATAGCTATCAATATGCTAAAGCTTTAGCTGATAAACTCCACAATATTCGTTCACTTCTTGCTGATTGCCACAGAGAAGGGGAACAAGTTTGGCAAAAGTTTACAGGTGGTAAAGAGGGCACCCTTTGGTTTTATCAGAGCTTACTCAAAGTTTATCAGGAAAAACGTTCGGATTTTTTGACCCAGGAATTGGCCAGATTAATTTCTCAACTAGAAGTTATTGCCCTCCGCCGGTGGGAATAGGGAATAGGGAAACAGAGGGAGGTGTGGGAAGTGTGGCGAGTGTGATCTAATTTGCGTTTGAATACTTACTTTATAGCGATTCTCATATTAATGACGTACACAGGATTTTTTCCCTATTGCCTATTGCTAGCTTGCCTATTGCCTGTTCCCTATTGCCTATTGCTAGCTTGCCTATTGCCTATTCCGGTGATCCGCTGTTCCCTATTCCGGTGATCCGCTGTTCCCTAAGAAGCATTCTACCTAGAATCCCAAATCCACAGCAATACGGTGAGCACAAGCAAATCCCGAAAACGCTACTGCATTTAAACCCTGCCCTGGAAAAGTGCTATCCCCAACACAATAAAGCCCTGGAATCGCAGTCCGATTAAACGGCATTCCCAACAATCCCATTAACTTGCGGCGGGGAATTGGCCCATAGGTTCCATCCATACGGTTCAAAAATCGTCGATGACTGCGTGGTGTGCCCACCTCCATGTAATCCAATCCAGCATCTAAGCCAGGAAAAATCGTTTCTAGTCGCTCAATTAAGCATCCAGCTGCCTCTTCCTTCTTATTTTCGTACTCACGAGGGGATAATCCTTGCCAATCTTCCATCCAGCTAGGGGTAAACGTGTGGAAAACATGATAGCCTTCTGGGGCTAAATTGGGATCAAGCAAGGTAGGAATCGAAACAAAAATAGTCCCCTCCGCATCCTCCATTTTTCCCCAGTCTTCTAGGACAATATGGTGACACTCTGTACCAGGTGGTAAAACATCTGCCTTTACCCCTAAATGTAAACTCAAAAAACCCGGTGATTTCTGATAACGCTGTTGCCATTTCCGCTCAACTGCTGGCATCTGGTCAGCTGGGACTAATTTCTCAAATGTATCCCAACGGGTAGCATTGGAAACAATTCGTTTTGCTCGATACTCTTTACCATTGACTAGCTGGACACCCACTGCCTTGCCCTTTTCCAGCAGAATTTTCCCGACTCGAGCTTTATAAAGAATCTGACCTCCAGCTTTCTCCAATCCCTCCACTAGTTTTTGGGCGATTTTTCCTACACCTCCTACCGGATAATTAATCCCACCGTAATGTCGGTCAGAAAACACCATCCCAGCATTAATCATCGGTGTTTTGTCAGCAGGTACCACAGACCAGCAATAACATTCCATGTCTATAAATTTCAGCAACTGGAGGTCGCTAATATACTTGCGAGCAATGTCTCCCACATTTTGGGGCAGGTACTTTACTAAACCCAAACAAGCCAAGGGATGCTGGAAAAATACCCTGGTCAAATAGCGAATTTCTTCCAAGGACAGTAAGTCCATGGCATTCAGGCAATTAAAGACCTTCCAGCATTCATCGTAAAATTTGCGAATTCCTTGGCGTTGGTCAGGGAAGTGAGCAGTAAGTTCTTGCAAAAAATTCTCATAGTCTCGGTGGACTTTGAGCTCTAGATCACCAGGGAGATGATAGTGAATCTGTACTGGATCTGGAATTGTTTCGAGACTGACATTGACAGCCTCAAGGGCTCGGGTAAGTAGATTGGTTGTCCCCTTTGTGCCAAACCCAAAAATCATTGATGCTCCAACATCAAAGCGATACCCCTCTCGCTCAAAGTAACCCGAACTACCACCAGGAATGATATAGCTTTCTAGCACCAGCACACTCGCTCCCTTCGCTGCCAACTGAGTTGCGGTGACTAGCCCCCCAATACCAGAGCCAATAACAATAGTATCAAATACCGATTGATTGGAAATGGTATGGGATTGATTGCTTGATGGGCAAGGTTGGGATCCAGCAGTCATGGAATTAGCAATTTAAATATATTAACTGATGGATCTGAGTTTAGCGTTTCTTGTTGATATAAGAGTTCATTACTAATGCAAAAAAAAAAGTGGGCACCAGCCTGCTGCTGCGTACCGGTCCCACCCGCCTATCCTTAATGAGAGGAGAACACTTATTACTACTATAGTCTTGTTGAAAAAAAATGTCAACATATTGAAAAGCATTTTCCCGAAAAGGGGAGTGTCGGGAGTGCCGGGAGTGGGAGGAGTGTTAGCTAACCATCCCACCGGGGAGGGTAACAAGCAGCCTTGTTACCCTTACTGGGTGTCGGCGAACCTGTAGGGAAAACTTTTTGGGAACTAAGGCAATCATTACACCCCGCGCCCCCGCCACACCACACACCCCCTCAGGTGTAGATCTGAGTCTCTATGGTGTTTTTGCTTGTAATTGACCACTTGACAGTATTATTGGCATAGTTAAAAGCATGCCCAAACCCTTTGAGTGCTGTCTGTATTTTGACAACTTGTTTAGGGTTTGCTTGAATCAAGCAAACACTAGTTAATACTGTATTCATCAATGTAAAACTTGAAACTATCATCGACTAGATCAAAACTTGTGGTTATTCCCAAAAACCCTGCTGCCCAATTCCTCTGACACTACCTAATTTGTTTCTCACTAATTCTTATAGTTACGACCTGTTATGACTCTCCAACTACGTGTCTATGTTCCACCCCATCCCCTAGTTAAGCACTGGCTAGGGGTTGCCCGTGATGCCTCGACACCACCTCCATTGTTCAAAAGCGCTATGACCGAGTTGGGACGCTGGTTGACCTATGAAGCAATGCGGGATTGGTTGCCGAATGAAGAACTAACAGTGCAAACTCCCCTAGCTCCGTGCAAGGTAACTATGGTTAACCCAGAAGTGCCCATAGTAGTTGTGCCAATTTTGCGGGCTGGACTAGCGCTCTTAGATGGAGCCCAAACTTTGCTGCCCTTGGCATCGGTTTATCACCTTGGTCTGGTCAGAAATGAGGAAACCTTACAAGCCAGTTTTTACCTGAATACCTTACCGAATCAGTTTGACCCAAATACACGAGTCCTAGTTCTCGACCCAATGCTGGCTACTGGTGGCACAATGATGTTGGCAATGTCAGAACTTAAAAAACGAGGAGCAACACCAGACTTAACACGGATTATTAGCGTGGTAGCAGCACCACCAGCCTTACAAAAGTTGGGGGCAGATTATCCTAGTTTGACCATCTACACTGGCATGATTGATGAGGAAGTCAATGCTAAGGGATATATCGTACCAGGCTTGGGTGATGCAGGCGATCGCGCTTTTGGAACTTGACCTGAGCAGCAAATAACCCCTATTACCCTGAGCAACTTAGACAGCAAATCCAACTAACTGATAGTAGAGGTGTTCCAGGCAACACCTCTACCTAGACTGGCTGATCACGGTGCCAAACTTCACACTCTCCGCTCCCTCACCAGACCGGGCTTTCAAAGCTTTGTCTAAAAGCCTTGCGATACGATACAATTAATTATGGGCTGGTAGCAAACCCCTTGTCTAATCAGCAAGATCCTCTCAAACTTGATGGGTTAATCTGGATAAAAGCTGCATTTTGAAAATCAAGGGCAACAGAGCAACATGAGTCAGCAAGATGGTTTTGCAAGTGGATTCCTGACTGGAGCAGTAGTCGGGGGATTGATAGGTGGATTAATCGGCGCTTTGGTTACTGCTGGCAAAAGTAATCAAAACGATGAGGAAGATCGGTCTATGTTAAATTCTGAGCGCTCAGACCCTAAGGCAATTAGGGCGAGAAGGCGCGAACTAAAGGCAGAAGCAAGCATTGAAGCGGCACGTCAGAGTTTGGAAGACAAAATTGCCCAGCTGAATTCAGCAATTGACGATGTACGTCAACAAGTCAGCACAGTGAAAGGTACAGCTGAGGCAAATACACATGAACGGGTGCTTGAGCCGTGAAAAAAATTATGTTGTAGGTATGTTTTAGCTTTACTGACTTGGTATTCAGGCACAGGTTGATCAAATTCGTTAAACTTAACATCAAGGCATAACACTCACACAAACTTACTAAGAAAGCTTATAAATCTATGGCTACAGAACTGTTGACTAGCACTCTCCAGAGCTTTATCAAAATCTATTTCTATCTATTAATTGTCCGAGTTGTGTTAACTTGGTTTCAAACAATGGATTGGGCGAATCAGATAACTTCTGTGTTAAGTCCCATTACTGACCCTTACCTGAATATTTTCCGTTCCTTCATTCCACCCCTTGGAGGTATAGATGTTTCCCCCATACTCGCGATTTTGCTTCTAGAATTTTTAGGTGGGCTGTTTTAGCTTAAACGGGGAGAAGCCCCACGTCTGAAAGGGAAGCGTCAGCGTGGGCTTAATCCCCCTTTAAGCTAATCACCGACCGATTTTGTGCTTAAAACCGGATGCCTTAAACTTCTTAAGCTTGAGAGGCGTTTTTACATTAGCAGGAACTGTAACCCGGATTTCAAAATCACTGATGCCTGGTGGCACTTCATCAATTGATCCCACGCGACCCCGGTTTTGGAAGGTATTATTGCCATTGGCATCGTAGATACGACCAAAAACATCAGCATCAAATACGTTTATTTTCTTGGTATTCTTGGCTTTACCCTTGATCAGATAGCAACTAGCCTGCCTCGCCGAACCCCCACCAACGGTCACCGTGCCTTGCCCGATTTCTGAGGGACACTCCTGGGAATGCAAGTCTAAGAGTTTAATGGGGATCTTAGCAAAAGCAGGGGGCGCAAATGCCGAGCTGATCACCCAAATCAGACAAGCTACTGCTGTAGCCGTTAACCAATTTCGAAATCCCATAAAGCCAACCAAAAAATAACCTTATAGCTACTTTACATCTAAATTGGATAGGTTTAGCTTGGAGCAGAGAAAATATCGCTAACTATAGGTAATACTGAATAGATAATACTGAAGTGGATGGGTCCAAAGCTCAGTTTAGAATCAGTGACCATTACCAAGATTTGGGGGGAAGGTAGAACTTTTCTAGGGATAACCCTGACCAAACAATACGCGATCGCACTAGCAAAACTCCTAAGGTAATTATTCCCAAACTCACAGCTCTGAGTTGGTGGTTTCCAGTCCAAGCTAACTGTCCAAGGTAGCTCGAACCAATCATCACGGTATGAATTGCAGCTAGGACTAAAGCAGGGATACTCAATAAATGAATCCGTCGCCAAAGCTTGCCCAAACCCTTCTGTAAGCGGTCAAAACTCGTGAGGGCAGCTGGGGTAATCAACACAAGCGCTAAAATTCCTGCTAACAGACCCCACTTATGCTGCGGTAACATAAAGCCCATGGCATCTAACTTCCAGTTCAAGGCATGGTCTAGCCTAAAAAATGTATGAGCGATCGCCAACACAAATGCCCCCACTCCTAAAGCCCGACGATAGCGTAACAGCCCAGCCCACAAACGACTAATCGGACGAGCAATCAAAGATAACATCAGTAACAGCAGCGCCCCATGACCGGTGTAATCCACCATAGCATCGGTACGCAGAAGGGTTAAAATACCAATGGTGAGGGTAACCCAGCCTCCTAGGCGAAACAGTTGGCTGCGCTTGCTAACACTGAGTCTAGATGCAGATACACCCACTCCTAGCATCATGGGCATCGTTCCCAGTCCAAAGGCCAGCATTGTTGCTGCTCCCCACCACAGATTCCCCATTTCCGCTGCTTTAATCTGAGCAGCATACAGGAATCCACAAGGCATCAAACCCCAGACTCCTCCTAAAAGGGCTGGTGTCCACCACTGAGATTCCCCAGACAATTTAGTCATCGCGACCGTCAGCCGTTGATGCCCAATCCCTTTAGATAGGGGGTGTAATAGGGGCAGACGGGGAATCCAATCGGGTTTAAGCTGCACACAGCCAAACCAAATAAGCATTAAACCAGTCAGAATTGCCATGGCTTGGCGCAATCCACTGCCAATCCCAGCCAACTGACCACTGGCAATCAAGACTGAACCCATACCCCCAAGTCCAGCTCCGACGAGAGCATAACTAATTGTTCGTCCTAGGTTCAGTAGACTATGAAAACCCAGCTGATGCAGCCACTTGGGGGACTTTTCCTGCTGCTGAGATAGGGAAAACGCCACTGCCAGAGGTCCACACATCGCCACACAGTGACCAAAACTCCCCAGAAACCCTAGGGTCATGACCAGCAGCAAATCTAAAACCATTCCGTGCTTATGTTCCTTACCTATAGACTATGGTAAATATTATCATCAGCCATTCATGCTTATTGTGAACTTATAGCAAGTTGTCATGAAAAGATTCATGTGTGATCTTCTATATCCTCTGTATCTCCGGCATTTTATGGTTAGGAGGTAAGAGCATCTTTGAATAAATTTTAGCATTAAGAGTTAACCCCCATGACCATTCAACTGCCATCAAACATTTCCTCTACTGAAAACTCAGCACTCACAACTCAGCAGTATTTTCCGATAATTTCTCACAACATTAAAACCTCTGCTGATGTCGGTGCTACCTTCCACATTGAACCCAATCACAATCCTCGCGCTAGAGAACCTGCTCTAGCGTGGTTTGCCCTTACTCGCCAAGGGGGCCAACTCATTCCCCTAGAGCAATGTGACTGTCAACTAGCCGTTTACTCTAAATCCTCATCAGAGTTAGGGAGTTCCCCCATCCTTGAGCCACAGCTGAAAGCTATATCAGCCGAACAATATCAAGGTATTCCTGGAGCTGATCTAGTCTTTCCTAAAGCGGGAGTCTATGAGTTAGTTTTAAGCGGTACTCCTAAATCAGGAGCTAGTTTTAAGCCATTTGAGATCAAGTACGACGTTACAGTCACTCCTGGGAAAAAAACTGCAACTGTGCCAAGTCCTGCCACTGAACCTGGATTTAACCAGCAGTCAGAATCCTTCTCAGAAGAGGATACGGCACCATCAGAGCCTCAACTATTACAGTGGTGGTTGCCCGTAGGGATTTTTGCCTTAGTCATCCTAGGTATTGCGAGTGTATTGTTATGGAAAAAGGCAACAGGAAAAAGGTAAATATAACCCCACCCTCTACTAGGCAGTGGCCGGAAAACTCCCACCGATAAAGTGAATATCACTAAAGGTTTCAATCCACAGACGAGCACCACAATCAAGAGGGTTATCCGGTTGATACACAATCCGACACGGGCCAAGAATTTCTACCTGATTGCCGTATAGATTGTTGCCGCTTCGTTTTACCGAAATCACTGGCTGACGCTCTTCGGGAGGTTTAGTTTTGTTGGTGCCAATGCGATTGCGATTGACATTGATCTTAGCTAGAGCCGGAGGACGACTTTTACTCCATGTGCCAATCGGTCCACGGCTGGCCTTGATAATTTGCGGTAAATGGTTGAACAGAGGAATAATCCAGAATTTACCGCTTTTATAGGCACCCCGGACGCGACCGTCTTGGAGGAGTTGTCTCAACCGTCTTGATGATATTCCTAACAGAGATGCTGCTTCAGTAGTACAAACGCACTTATTCATCAGTTAACTTTAAACCTTGTTTTATTAACTATTCCGATATCTGTAGTATAAATAAAATCGACCATTAATGTCAAGTTGTGGTTAACTGGAATAGCTCTTTATTGAAATAAAGGATTTATCCTCTTCTTAGTGAAGTGTTGGAAACCATCCTGCTAAGAATTTTTACTCAATAGAGCTAGGAACCGAAAATAGAAATAAAATCGAAAGATATAATAATTCTTTAATAATTCTTAATTAACTAATAATTATCAAATGAACATTCTAAGTAACCTGCTTTCCGGTGCCACTAATCCCTCCCGTGCCAAGAAAAAACGCCGACGGATTGAAATCAAATCTGAGCGTGAAATTGAGATCATGCGGCAGGCGGCAACTATTGTGGCAACAGTACTCAAAGAAATTTCTGAGATGGTTGAGCCAGGAATGAGCACAGCGGATTTAGATGCCTATGCCGAAAAGCGGATCCGTCAGATGGGAGCAACCCCAAGTTTCAAAGGCTACTACGGCTTTCCTGGGTCGATCTGCACCTGCCTGAATCACGAAGTAGTTCATGGTATTCCTAGTCCTAAGAAAGTAATTTGCAGTGGTGATGTGTTGAAAGTGGATACAGGTGCCTTCTATCAGGGATTTCACGGAGACTCATGCATTACTATTCCGATTGAGGAGGTGAAACCAGAAGCGAGTCAATTAATTCGGGTGGCAAATGAATCTCTCTACAAGGGCATCGAACAGGTGAAAGCAGGGAAGTACTTGCTAGACATTGCTGGTGCGATTGAAGACCATGCCCAAACTTATGGCTATAGTATAGTGGAGGATTATACGGGTCACGGTGTGGGGCGAAATCTACACGAAGACCCCTCAGTGTTCAACTTCCGCACCCGCGAATTGCCGAATGTCAAGCTCCGTGCTGGGATGACTCTGGCGATTGAGCCAATTTTGAATGCTGGTACTAAGTTCACACGCACCCTATCTGACCGTTGGACAGTCGTTACGGTCGATAATTCTCTATCCGCTCAGTTTGAACATACGGTTTTGGTAACAACTGATGGCTACGAAATTTTGACTGACCGTACCAAGGTCTAACTATAGCCTTACTTATGAACTAGTGAAGGACTTGCTGGCACATGGAACTTATCAGTGGGTAGTCGATCTATTAAATAGAAGAGCGTCTCCTACTCCAGGGTAAATAGTCTAGGTGTACCATTTTCTCCCAAGCCATAGCTATTGGTTACCAGATAAGGTTATGATATATTGGGTTGGGACTAATTCTAAAAACTACCAAATTTCTGGCTGTTAACACCTGGGATACTTGATCACAAGTAAGCGCGAAGTTTTAAAACCCAGTCTCGTCAGAGCTGGGATTAAAAACGATTAACGCGCGAATTTAGTTGGCACTCACTCTTTTCTGAGTAATCATCGATAGCGTAGCGTGATCTACGGTCAATCCCATCAATGTAGCCTTATAATAAGGAAGTTTGCTCTAGGCGGTGAGAGCATCAACATCGGAACCGCACTCAGAAAGGTAAATGGGTGAAAAACACTCTTAGACGGTGCTTCTAGTAACTAGTGACATAGATCGCAATTGATCTACTGCTAAAAAACTCCCGATCAGATCTCAGGGGTGTTGATCAGGTGGCATCTAATTTCTTTCTTCTTAGTTACTTCACTATTCTCCGGAACTATGACCAATAAAATAGTCGAAAAAATTGCCGGAATATCTCTGGTAACTATTAGCTTTGATAGGGATTCGACAGCTGTTTCAAAAGAAAACCCCCAAACCGTTGAGCCTAGGGGTAATTATCAGGGTGCATCTACCATTTATTTCTTCTGATTGATGGGATTGATATCCGGAAGGATTACTAGTAAATTTACTAGTCAATCAATAACAAAACCCACGGGATAAATTTGCTCAAAGCCAACAGCCAGCT
>NZ_JAAHHW010000038.1:34222-57344 GCF_010692325.1 Moorena sp. SIO3I8
CAGGGTGCATCTACCATTTATTTCTTCTGATTGATGGGATTGATATCCGGAAGGATTACTAGTAAATTTACTAGTCAATCAATAACAAAACCCACGGGATAAATTTGCTCAAAGCCAACAGCCAGCTGAGGCGCTGATGGCAACATCTACCAAAAAAAATCCCCCGAACCGTGAGCTTCAGGTGTAATTATCAGGGTGCATCTACCATTTATTTCTTCTGATTGATGGGATTGATATCCGGAAGGATTACTAGTAAATTTACTAGTCAATCAATAACAAAACCCACGGGATAAATTTGCTCAAAGCCAACAGCCAGCTGAGGCGCTGATGGCAACATCTACCAAAAAAAATCCCCCGAACCGTGAGCTTCGGGGGTAATTATTAGGGTGCATCTACCATTTATTTCTTCTGATTGATGTTAGCAAGATCCGGAAGCTAAGGTATGGCTTAAAATTCTATATGATCACTAAACCTAGATAAAACCTAGATAAAACTTTACTTTTAGCTGACGGCCAAGTTATGGTTTATGGCAGCATCTACAGGTGCGACCCGTGGCGAATTGAATAATTAGATGCGGAAAGCGCACCTACAAAGAAAACCCCCGAACCGTGAGCTTCGGGGGTAATTATTAGGGTGCATCTACCATTTCTTTCTTCTGAGTTACTTCTTCAGTATCCGGAAGGTTTAGCAGGGGATGATTGACGACTGGCGGCAAGACCGTTCCTCGAAAGCTGTATTAATTATCAATTATCAATTGACCCATAGGACTACTCCTTGATGTGTTATTGTATATTACAGCTTGAAGCACGTAGGGTGGGTTAATTGATTGGCGTTCGCGTAGCGTGACCTACGGTCAATCGCACTCTCACAGCTTCCAAGGGGCGATTGCCATAAAATAGCGGTGCGACAAGGCGCGAGGTTCCAACGCCCACACCAAACGCGCACCAAGACAGAAGCAGGTTAATCGGAAGGTAATGCTCAATGGTAACATTACAGCTCAGGCAGTTAAGTGTTCCTCCAGGACAGCGGATTCTTTTGACTGATGTAAGCTGGTCAAAGTTCGAGGAGATTTTGGAAGAACTCGGTGAAAAAAGAGCTAATAGAGTAGCTTACTATCAAAATCAATTAGAAATTAGAATGCCATTGCCAGAACATGAGTTTGATAAAGAAATTATTGGTGATATGGTGAAAATTTTACTAGAAGAATTGGAATTCAATCGCGAATGTTACGGCTCAACTACTTTCAAGCGGAAGGATATGGCAGCAGGAATCGAGCCGGATAATTGTTTTTATATTCAAAATTATCGTTTAATGATTGGCAAAAGAAGATTAGATTTAAGTAGTGATCCACCTCCCGATATAGCCATTGAGGTTGATGTTACTTCCAAAACACAACTGAGTGCTTATGAAGCTTTGGGAGTGCCTGAGTTATGGCAGTTTTCTAAGGGAAGTTTAAAAATCAATGTACTCCAAGCAGGTAAGGGGGGTAGCTATGTTGAGTCTTCTTTGAGTCGTACTTTTCCTAATTTTCCCATTATTGAAGGGGTTGAGCAGTTTGTCCAAATGAGTTTGACTCAAGGTTCAAGTGCTGCTTTAAGGGCTTTTCGGAAGCGATGCAGCGCGGTCTTGGGGGTTCCCCCCATGAGCGACTGCATCAAGACAGTGGGTTAGGCAGAGAATCGATTGAGGGAATGAGCGTCAAAGAAGACTGTACCTCATTGGCCAATCCCGAGTATTTATACTTAAAATAAGAAATGCAGAATATCGGTACTAAATAAAACCCCCGAACCGTGAGCTTCGGGGAGTAACTATCAGGGTGCATCTACCATTTCTCTTTTCTCGGTGATTTCACGCATATCCGGAAAAGTGACTCACTAATTGATCCAGAGGAATCTACAAAACCCTGATCTAGCTCGGATCGGATTAGTGTGGGAACTATAGGCAATACAGAAAACCCCGGAAACTTCAGCTCCGGGGGTAATTATCAGGGTTCATCTACCATGCTTTTATTCTAAGTGATTTTACTGAGATTTTAACAAATATCTTTATTGACATATATAACCAGATATGCTAAAGAATAATCAAGTTATAGAACAGTAAGTCAGTTGACGCTCTAGGTAACACAGGCATTACTTGAGCTATAGCACTACAAGCTATATCACCTGATTGAGGGGTGTTCAGGATAAGTCATGACTTGCAGCAGTCAGCCCAATGCTTAAGTTTTCCTGGATTGTCGAGCTAACTGCTGATAGGTTCATAGCTAAATGCTCACATCACGAGATAGGATTATCTACAAGGTGAAGACTATAGACCCACGCAACTATGCCACGCACTCAACGCAACGATAACTTTATCGATAAAACCTTTACGGTGATGGCAGACATCCTCTTAAAGATTCTGCCTACTAATAAGCAAGCCAAGGAAGCTTTTGTCTATTACCGAGATGGTATGTCAGCTCAAGCGGATGGGGAATATGCTGAAGCTATGGATAATTACAAAAAAGCCTTGGAACTGGAGGAAGACCCCAACGACCGCAGCTTTATTATCTACAACATGGGGCTGATTCAAGCGAGTAATGGTGAGCATGAGCGTGCTTTAGAACTATATCATCAGGCCCTTGATATCAACCCCCGTATGCCTCAGGCCCTTAATAATGTAGCCGTAATTTACCATTATCAAGGTGAACAGTCTAAAGAAGCTGGGGATAGTGAGGGGGCAGAAGCTTTGTATGACAAAGCGGCTGATTATTGGAAACGAGCTATTCGCCTTGCTCCTAATAACTACATTGAAGCCCAAAACTGGCTGAAAACTACAGGTCGTTCTACGATTGATGTTTACTTCTAGCGGCTAGCTTCTAGTTAATAAACTTGATAGTCTTGATAGTCTTTGATTTGGGCTAAGCCTTTACTGTTGAGTGTTGAGGAGTTCATTAGTAACCAAGAATATAATATAACTAAATTATGATTGACCGCGAACAAGTCCAAAAAGTTGCCAATCTTGCTCGTTTAGAACTGAAAGCAGAGGAAGAGGAGAAATTTGCAGCTCAGATAAGCAGTATTTTCGAATATTTTCAACAGCTGAGTGAATTAGATACTGAGGATGTGCCGCCGACTACACGGGCGATTGATATTAGTAATGTGACTCGACTGGATACTCTCAAACCCTATACTGACAGGGATTGTATGTTCAGGGAAGCTCCTGAGCAGGATGGTGATTTCTTCAAAGTGCCAAAAATTCTCACTGAAGGGTAACTGGGGTTGAAAGGGTTAACTAATAGTTGGTTGTTGACGGTTGAGGGTTGACGATTGAAGGCTAGTAGACAGTAAACTATCAAACTAAACCATAAATTTTTCAATTAAACTATAAAAAACACACCATTTCATGGTATGAAATTCCTCACCTTTGATTTCTGATCCTTCCTTAGACCCATGCATTCCCAAGTAGATTTCCAAGATGCCTTTGATGTGATTGTAGTTGGCGCGGGACACGCTGGTTGTGAAGCCGCCCTAGCTTCAGCACGGTTGGGCTGTCGTACTATCCTACTTACCCTCAACCTAGACAAAATTGCTTGGCAACCCTGTAACCCAGCAGTGGGAGCACCGGCCAAGTCTCAACTCACCCATGAGGTAGATGCTTTGGGTGGAGAAATTGGCAAAATGGCTGACCGTACCTACCTGCAAAAGCGGGTACTGAACTGTTCACGGGGACCAGCGGTTTGGGCTTTGCGAGCGCAGACGGATAAGCGAGAATATGCGGCTGTGATGAAGGAGATTGTAGAAAATCAAGAAAACTTGACTCTCCGGGAAGCCATGGTCACGGATTTGGTGCTGGGGGCTAATGATGAGGTGATAGGTGTCCAGACTTACTTCGGTGTAGCTTTGAGAGCATCGGCAGTAATCTTGACAACAGGCACTTTCCTGGGTGGACGGATCTGGGTGGGAAACAAGTCGATGTCAGCAGGACGGGCTGGGGAATTTGCGGCAATTGGCTTGACGGAAACCCTTAACCGCTTAGGCTTTGAAACGGGACGACTCAAGACGGGAACTCCCGCACGGGTAGATAAGCGCTCTGTGGATTACAGCAACTTGGAACCTCAACCAGGGGATGAGAAGGTGCGCTGGTTTAGCTTTGACCCAGATGTGTGGGTGGAACGAGAGCAGATGTATTGCTATCTGACCCGTACGACTTCTGAGACTCATCGGTTGATTCGGGACAATCTTCATCTGTCCCCCATCTATGGAGGCTGGGTGGATGCTAAAGGACCCCGGTACTGCCCTAGTATTGAAGATAAAATTGTGCGCTTTGCTGATAAGGAAAGCCACCAGATTTTTATTGAACCAGAAGGACGAGATATTCCAGAACTCTATATCCAGGGATTTTCTACTGGATTACCAGAGAATTTGCAGTTGCAGCTATTGCAAACTCTTCCGGGATTAGAAAATTGCGCTATGCTGCGTCCTGCTTATGCGGTTGAGTATGATTATTTACCGGCAACTCAGTGTTATCCGACACTGATGACTAAGACAATTGAGGGATTGTTCTGCGCTGGACAAATTAATGGTACCACTGGCTACGAGGAAGCAGCAGCTCAAGGGATTGTGGCGGGAATTAATGCAGTGCGCTATGTCCGCCATCAGGAAATGGTGGTGTTTCCTAGGGAAGAAAGCTATATGGGTACATTAATTGACGATTTGTGTACCAAAGACCTGCGGGAACCTTACCGAATGCTGACTAGCCGTTCGGAGTATCGGTTACTATTGCGTTCCGATAACGCTGACCGCCGTATGACTCCTTTAGGACGGAAACTGGGTTTGATTGATGACCGTAGGTGGCAGCTGTATCAACAAAAACAGGCGAATATTACCACAGAAAAAGCCCGACTCCAGTCGGTGCGGATTAAGGCACATGATCAAATCGGAATTGCGATCGCATCCGATACCCAGCAAAAGATCAAAGGCTCGATTACCTTAGCTGAGTTACTACGTCGTCCTGGTTTCCACTATGTCAATCTAGACCAATATGGACTGGGTGACCCTAACCTGAATCAGTCGGAACGAGAAGGAGCAGAAATTGATCTAAAATATCAAGGTTATCTTAAGCGTCAGCAAAACCAAATTGACCAAGTTTCTCGGCAAGCTAATCGGCAGTTACCACCAGATTTGGATTATGCTGCTATTGAAACTCTATCCAAGGAGTCTCGTGAAAAGCTTAGCCAAGTCAAACCTATGACTATTGGTCAGGCATCTAGAGTTGGTGGGGTTAATCCAGCAGATATCAATGCGTTGCTGGTATATCTAGAGGTGCGGGAACGAAAGTTAAGTCGTGTTGTGGCTCCCTAATCTTAGGGTAATCTGTTAGTGATTCCTAATCTTAGGGCTGAGGAGATCGGCATTGCTCAATCAATGAATGAATATGAGTGGGGTGGGCTCCTACCTGGCAATTGTAACGGGCAAGATGCCCGTTCCACGGCAAGATGCCCGTTCCACGGCAAGATGCCCGTTCCACAACAAGATGCCTATTCCACAAAACTATTCAAATCATTCCATTATTAAGCAACACCCGATTTTTGAGGATTCTTCCCATAGAAAAGTAAAGTTTTGGGTCTCGGAAGATAATCTTCTCAAAGATATAGTCATAGTCAAAGTTACGAGAGCATACCATCGATGTCTCAGGATGTGATTACCAAAGACAAATCAACAGAGCGGTTGAACCCTCCCCTTCCCATTCAGCCATGGTCGGTCGATGCTGAAGCCGATAGGTTAATGGATGATTTATTTGGGGATCTGTACCAAATGATTGAAAACGGCTGCGAGTTGCCGACAGAACCCCCTGAGCCAGACTATGTCTCCTTGGAACCGATAGCAATCCAGAAAATTCCCATATCAGCGGCAATTATTCCCTTTCTGGAATCGCCACTCCCCTCAACACAGGAGTTAGCCGAAACCACATCAAGTGAGTTGCAAACGACAACGGCAGATACTAACTCTAGTATTGTCGCGGATAACTCTGGTCAGTTTTTAGACAAGCTCCTATGGGCTTTAGCCTTACTGTCCCTATCAGCAATCACAATAATGTGGCTGACTAGCCAAGGAAAGCTAACTTGGTCATGGTTGAACAACTTAGTGGCTTTAGTATCAGTTCAACAAGGCAAAGTATCAGAACCTGATGCCCAGTTTATTAACTATATGTTGCGATCGCTAGAAGTGATTGACCGCAAAGCACAAGCTATCAAAAAGACTGTGATCGCCCAATCATTACCAGACCCCACCCTTGCCAATCCTCCGGTAGCTCGTAACTCAGCAGCAACTGCACCACCAACTGCTATCAAAGAACGTGTCTTAGAACGAGTTTATTACATACCGATTGAAAAGGTTCCAACCCCTGATCCTGCCATAGCATCCTCAGCGCCATCAGCGCCAGTTAAACCATCCCCTCCTAGTACCCCTGAACTTACACCATCCCCATCACCAATCCCGAAACCTCCGTCAGCAACTGCTATAGAACCACCGCCACCAAATGTTCTAGAATCACCGCCACCAATTACTCTAGAATTACCGCCACCACCAACCCCAGACCCCCTGCCCACCGCTACTCTTGACCGACTCCCTGCCCCACCACCACCTCCACCATCATCACCTGCCATCAAACATACCTTGGTGGGATTACTGGAGCTAGGAGAGCAATCTGCTGCTTTGTTTAAAATTGATGGTGTTACCCAACGGATTAAGCTGGGGGAAGCCATTGGTAATAGCGGTTGGACTCTAGTGTCTGTAGATAATCAGGAAGCAGTGATTCGACGCAATGGTGAAGTTCGTTCAATTTACGTTGGACAACATTTTTAGTTAGATGAAATACGGGTGATAAATCCCTGTATCTACTCCAAAAAAAACAGCCCTCACCCTCTGCCAAAATTAACAACAGGATGGCTCGGTTGCCAATTGCCAATGGTATTTTGTAGTGGGTTATATTATGTTTGCGATCGCATACCCGATTTGTGCGATCGCACAAAGCCCAATGGCCGGTTTCAAATTAACTATTATCAACTCACTATAGTTAGCATTCCTGTAGCTATTTCAGATAACCTGAGATATGTTGATATAACAGAGTGAAAGATATATGATCTAATAGGATCTAGGATAGTAGTGCAGTGGGACTATTTGAAGACCTGAATCGATTTCTAGAAAGTCGTCTAGAAGAATTTCTCCGCAACAATCCTCATCTAGAGCTACAGGCACTAGAGGAGCAGTTACGGGAGCAAGAAAAAGACACACTGCGACTAATTATTGACTTACAGCAACAGGAAAAGCGGTTGCAAGACCAAATTCTCGCCGTTGCCAAAGACATTCAACGTTGGCATGAGCGTATTAAAAAGGCTAAGTCCCACAACAGATTTGATTGGGCTCAAGCAGCTCAAGAGCGAGAAGCAGCTCTGTTACGTCAAGGCAATCAGCTTTGGGGCCAGATGGAAGGAGTTAAACAGCGCATTACTAAAGCCAAGGAACTCCAAGAACAGATTAAAAACCGTCGGGCTGAAGTGCAGGCTAAAGCTAGAGATACAGCAGCAGCTCGGGCAAGTTCTCAGCCCAAGCAGAACTCCCAGACATTTGCCTGGAATCAGACTACCAACAGTAACCAATACAATATTCCTTCTGGTGTAGACCCTTTAGAGCAACAGTTTCAAAGCTGGGAAATGGATGAAGAGTTGGAGCAAATGAAGCGGAATATGAACGGTTAATGTAAGCTATCAGCTATCAGCTATAGCAGCAATCTTAAATCAATTAAGAGAATGTTTGTTTCCTGTTCCCTACTCCCTGCTCCCTGCTCCCTGCTCCCTGTTCCCTGCTGACAGCTAACTGCTGAATGCTTAGATGAATTCTTCACTCATCCTTTTTTTTAAAAGGACGATTGATAATAAAAGAAATTGATTTTTGTGGGATAGGCAAGGTAGGAAATAAGGACTGCTTTGTAGGGTTTAATTTAGCAGTATTGGTAAGGTCTTGGTCTTGGCTGTCTTGGCTTGGATTGGGATTAGATGAATCAGATGGGAAGGAAGGCTGGCGAAAAATCCAGCCTGGATGCTTGCCATAGTTAGAAGCGATCGCTAATAAGGCTCCTCCTAAGATAAACACCGGTAGTGGTAGAGTTACGTGTCTAACCCACTGGTAGATTTCCACCATCACAAAAAACACCAAAACGCTAGCTATCCAAATTTTTATAACTCTATCCGATACCATGCCAATCTTATGCTCTGATTCGGTTTGTTCCGTCTGAGGAAGCTGATGGAATTGGAGTCACGCAAACATTGTTTCCATCAGCTCCTGTAGACCATACTACACCTTGGCTGCTACTTTGGCTGGAGCGGATATCAAGGTTTCATAAGTTGACCGCATCTTCAGACCAACCAGAACCTGGAACAACCCAGAACCGTTGTTAGAGCCAGGATAATCGGTGTGCTTGAGCAATAACTCGGTCATCTCTCCATCGTACTTGGTTGAGGTATTGCTGAGGTGACTTTCGATGTAAATCATCTCGTTTAGGTTATCAAACTGACCATCTACCTCTAGTACAGAGACTTCGTTACCCATGTAGCTGTCTGGCCCATAGTACATTTTCAGACCAGGATAAGCACAGGTTAGCTTCCGACCACAAGGTCTCCAGTCGATGGTTGACCCTTCATCAAACAGATAAACTGGGTCGAAGTTTTCCACCCCTTCCTTCTGAACTAGGCGCACCCGCAGTAGATTGCTTTCCTTAGCTGCCTCTCCCTGAAGCAGCTGGGTGGGAAAGATTTGAATGACCACATCAGCGTATTGCTTCTGGACTTCAATGTAAGCTTCAAAGTCTGGACGTCTAGCTTCAATGGACGCTAGGATATCCTCATAACGATGGCCCCGTTCTGCCATATCCCGCTGGATTTTCCATTGGATTTTGACTTCATCGCTAATGTCTAGGTAAACGCCGAAGTCAACCAGCTCACGCACCCGCTCATCATAAAGAGGGTGCAGACCTTCAATGACTATGACTTTATTAGGCTCAACCCGCTCTGGTGGATCAATTTCACCGGTCTCATGGTTGTAGATAGGTTTGTCTATGACCCCACCTTCTTTGAGCGTTTTGATTTGCTCATACATCAAGTCAAAGTTATTGGCCTTAGGATTAAGGGCAGTAACTTTTTTTTCTTTGCGCTGTTTGCGATCCAGACTGTGATAGTCATCCAGACAAATCACCGTCATGAACTCCTTGCCAAATAGATCGGTCAAACGCTTCAGAAACGTTGATTTACCGCATCCTGAGTCTCCAGCAACTCCTATAACTACCACCCTCTCCAGATCTGTGGTCATATCTTCCCTCTAACGTAAAACATATTCTCAAATCAGTTTTCAGTAAGCCAAAGCCCAAGCCTGGGAGCAATCTGACACACGCTTATAGTGGTGCTTGATAACATGCCACCATAAATCCACTCGCTTAAGTACTAACCACTAAGGAAGACCAAAGCCAAGCTCTGCTTAAGTATTTACTACTAGCTGCTCATAGTGGATTTTACCAAAACCAGATTGCTTATACAAGGCTGATTGTCAGTAGCATTACCTCGCTTAGTACTTATGCTAAGGTTTGTTGGGCATTTTTTAAAGAAAAAATTAAATTGAGTCAGGATTTACAGTTTTTGAGTTACTCATCATGTAACTTGAGAGTAGTGCCTAGCAGTGCCTCTACACTAATTCTCTCCCTGATAAACCAAAAACATTACTGGGCATAGCTTTACAATGTTACGCTAATAAGGCATTATTCGGGGTTATTACTAGCCGCTCACCCATCGGACCGTGAGTCTGTTTGTGGTGCCAAGGCAAGTCTTAGCAATACATAGTTAGCAATACATAGTCAGTTTGGTTTGGAGCAATAGAAGCAATGTATAGTCCTAGCGAGTCTACTAATTCCAGCACTGTTACAGAATTTGGTAGTCGCACTTACGTTTATGAGGTAGTCGGTCTTCGTCAAAATGGACCGATTCGCCAGAGTGGCACCGTTTTGTTGACGGTGCCCTATAACCGCATGAAGCAGGAAATGCAGCGGATTGCTCGCATGGGAGGGAAGATTGTCAGCATTAAACCTTTATCCAGTAGTGCTGCTAATGGGTCAGTGGCTCAAACACAACCTACCCAGTCAGAAAACACAACTAAGCCTACCCAGTCAAAAAACACAACTAAGCCTATGACTCAAGCGAAACCCAAAAAGGCCAAAGATGATATCCCTGTCAATACCTATCGACCCAAAAACCCCTTCATTGGTAAGTGTATATCAAACGAACAACTAGTCCGGGAAGGGGGTATTGGTAATTGCCGTCACATCAAATTTGACCTTTCTGGAGGTGATCTGCGGTATCTCGAAGGTCAAAGTATTGGGATTATTCCCGATGGTACTGATGACAAAGGCAAACCCCACAAGCTTCGTCTGTACTCCATTGCTTCTACTCGTCACGGCGATGACTTGGATGATAAGACAGTATCCCTCTGTGTCAGACAGCTGCAGTACAAACATCCGGAAACTGGGGAAACCGTAAACGGTGTCTGCTCTACCTTCCTGTGCAATATGAATCCAGGGGATGATGTCAAAATCACTGGACCGGTCGGTAAGGAGATGTTGCTGCCATCAGACCCCAATGCCAATATCATCATGATGGCAACGGGAACTGGTATTGCACCATTCCGCGCTTTCCTATGGCGGATGTTTAAAGAACAGCACGAAGATTACAAGTTCAAGGGCTTGGCTTGGCTGATCTTTGGTATTTCTACTACCCCTAACATCCTCTATAAAGATGATTTAGAAGCAATGCAGCAGAATAACCCAGATAACTTCCGCCTCACCTATGCCATTAGCCGTGAGCAGAAGAATGCTGAAGGGGGCAAGATGTATATCCAGCACAGGGTGGCGGAACATGCTGACGAGTTGTGGAAGCTGATGCAGCAACCCAACACCCATACCTACATCTGCGGATTAAAAGGTATGGAAGGTGGTATTGATGAGGCTTTGACCGCTGCAGCGGCTAAGGAGGATGTAGATTGGACTACATACCGACAGCAAATGAAGAAAGCACATCGCTGGCACGTTGAAACCTACTAGGTTACGGCTGGTATAAAGTAAATCCTCCAAAAGGAGGATTTAGATAAAACTAGCGCGTCTGTTTATTTTGGCCATAGGGCTGATTGAAACAGATGCGCTACTGTTTTTTTGAGCTTATTCTATAGGGCTGCATCGCTTTTTTACTCTTCGCTCAAAATTCTAGTAAGGGCAACCGAACCACCTTAGCCTGAATAGTCCCAATCCCATACTGCCAAGTTAAAGAAGGAACCAAATTAACCCCTGGGCTTTAACAGACGAATAAAACCAGCCTGTTCAAAATGTTGGTCTGACGTAAATGCCGTCGTTATCCCCTCCCGCTCCATAATCACAAAACTAATACAATCAGTTAATCCCCAATCCTTATCCAAACGCTGACAATAAAGCTGCCAACCCGCATCAAAAAGAGCTTGACTAACCTCAATCACTCGCAAACCTGCCAAACCCTTGAGGCGATTGAGCAAATTAATAGTCTGGGGACGAAAGCGTACAGAAGTTAAAGCATCAGCCACTTCCAAAAGCACAAAATAACTAGTTACCAAACGATAATTATCTTGCTCCAACCTCACCCTTACCTGTTTAGCAATGCGGTGAAAATCATCATCCACATTCACCAAAGCAATCCACGCCGCCGTATCCACAAAAACTGTCCTCACGACTATTCCACCCCTCGCTTCTCCCCACCGTGGGCATAATGGTCATGTTGATAAGATAAATCAGCAATTCCCGTGCTAACTTGGCTTTCTGCGATAATTTCATCAAAATCAGCCCAAAAATCCCCCTGTTTCTGCTCCAATGCCTTGAGAATCAGCGCAGCAATGCTATTTTGTTCCGACTCTGGCAACTGTCTCACCTGGGAGATGGCTTGCTCCAACAAATCTGTCATGGTTATCTGTCCCTAAACACCTTATTGAGATCATGACATCAACAAGCCTATTCCAACTGTAACTGATAACTGCTTTTCATAAAAATCTACCCCATCCTCCCTACACCTCCCACATCTCCCACCCTCCTGGGAAACACCATTACAAGCCTTGCTATCACTCCCTTGCTCACAGAATGAGAGTTATGTTAAATTTAGTTAAAATAACGTTACAATAACTTGTGTTATCACCAGTTATGTGGCAATACCCCTCATGGGTATTGACCAAAAATACAAACATACTATAAGCAAACGGTTTTAGGGTATTGAATGGATATTTGATCTTGATTTGCTTTGTAATCAGATCCTCCCTCACAGGGTGATACCAGCATTCGTTACCAATAATAGAGGCGAATAAGACATGAAATTTTCTTGGAGAATACTCCTACTCTGGACATTACCTGCCCTAGTCATTGGTTTTTTCTTTTGGCAGGGAACATTTGCCAGTACTACCGGGAATATGGGTAGTAATACCGCCAGTACTCGCATGACCTATGGCCGCTTCTTGGACTATATTGATTCCGGTAGAGTCACTAGTGTTGACCTCTATGATAGTGGTCGCACAGCGATTGTAGAAGCTGTGGATGTGGATCTTGATAACCGCTTACAGCGGCTGCGAGTAGATCTGCCCATTAGTGCGCCGGAACTGATTTCTAAGCTCAGAGAGTCTAATATTGCTCTGACTTCCCATCCCGCTCGCAATGATGGGGCAATTTGGGGACTGCTGGGGAATTTAATTTTTCCAATTCTCTTGATTGCGGGATTATTTTTCCTATTCCGTCGCTCCAGCAACATGAATGGTGGTCCTGGTCAAGCGATGAATTTCGGGAAATCCCGGGCGCGGTTCATGATGGAAGCCAAAACTGGGGTCCTGTTTGATGATGTGGCCGGTATCGAAGAAGCGAAAGAGGAACTCGAAGAAGTAGTTACCTTCCTCAAGCAACCGGAACGGTTTACCGCAGTCGGAGCACGAATACCAAAAGGGGTGCTGCTGGTCGGTCCTCCTGGAACTGGTAAAACCCTCTTAGCAAAAGCGATCGCTGGTGAAGCAGGAGTGCCTTTCTTTAGTATCTCTGGTTCCGAATTCGTGGAAATGTTCGTGGGTGTTGGTGCCTCTAGGGTTCGTGACTTGTTCAAGAAAGCTAAGGAAAATGCCCCTTGCTTGATATTTATCGATGAAATTGATGCGGTAGGACGGCAACGGGGAGCTGGAATTGGTGGTGGTAACGATGAACGGGAGCAAACCCTAAACCAATTGCTGACGGAAATGGACGGGTTTGAAGGAAACACCGGCATTATCGTGATTGCGGCTACTAACCGTGCGGATGTGCTAGATACAGCTCTGTTACGTCCCGGACGCTTTGACCGCCAGGTGATGGTAGATCCCCCAGACCTGAAAGGGCGGGTTAAGATTTTGGAAGTCCATGCTCGGGATAAAAAACTGGCTTCAGAAATTTCCATCGAAGTGATCGCAAGACGGACTCCTGGATTCACTGGTGCTGATTTATCCAACCTCCTCAATGAAGCCGCTATCCTGACTGCTCGCCGTCGCAAAGAAGCGATTACAATGCTGGAAATCAATGATGCGGTTGACCGGGTAGTGGCTGGGATGGAAGGTACTCCCCTGGTAGATAGCAAGAACAAGCGATTGATTGCTTATCATGAAATTGGTCACGCTATTATTGGTACCCTAGTCAAGGATCACGACCCCGTACAGAAAGTTACCCTGATTCCCCGAGGACAAGCTCAAGGTCTAACCTGGTTTACTCCTAGTGAAGAACAAGGTTTAATTACCAGAGCTCAGCTTTTGGCTCGGATTACTGGAGCGTTAGGGGGTCGAGCTGCCGAAGAAGAAGTATTCGGTCATGCTGAAGTCACTACTGGTGCCGGTGGTGATTTGCAGCAGTTGACTGGGATCGCACGGCAAATGGTAACTCGCTACGGCATGAGTGACTTAGGTTCTCTGTCCTTGGAAAGCCAAGAGGGAGAAGTCTTTCTCGGTGCGGGATTAATGTCTAGGGCAGAGTACTCTGAAGAGGTTGCTGCTCGGATTGATCAGCAAGTTCGTCAAATTGTAGAACATTGCCATCAAGAAGCACGAGATATCATTCGGCAGAATCGAGATGCGGTTGACCGATTGGTGGATCTGTTGATTGAGAAGGAAACTATTGATGGTGATGAGTTCCGTCAAATTGTGGCTGAGTACACCGATGTGCCTGAGAAGCCACAGTATGTACCTCAGTTATAAGGATTTATTGAAGGTTTAAGGTTTAAGGTTGAATGTTGAATGTTGAATGTTGAATGTTGAAGGTTGTTCGCGTAGCGTGGCCGAAAGGCCAAGGTTGAAGGTTGTTCGCGTAGCGTGGCCGAAAGGCCAAGGTTTGAGGTTAGTGGACAGTAGGCAAAAGTATCACAAAGCTTGGCCATTGCCTCAAGTAATTTGCTATACTTTAACTATGAAATTAGTGCAATGACCTTGTCTCAATTCAATAAATTTCCCGAAAACCAAGGGTTTTGTAGTGAGATTGGATCTGGTTTACGCACTTTTATGATGGCGCACAGTGAGGCGAGCAATCCCTCGCCTCACTGTGCTTTGGGAGATACCCCCTGGCTGAGCAATCAGCTTGCATTGGCGGGCTAAAGTTTATCTTGGTAGACTTTGGTAGCTAAAAAGTATCGGTTACAGCAAAATTTAATCGGTAGTTGAGTGGGCATCGAACCCATACAACTACCTACTATCAATCCCCGGCTTGTTCACAAGTCGGGGATTGTTGTAATTTTGTTCATTGAATATAGCGGTTTTCTTGAGCAATCAAGTATAGCGAATTTTCTTCCCCTTGCTCCCTACTCCCTACTCCCTACTCCCTACTCCCTACTCCCTACTCCCTGTTCCCTATTCCCTTTACTAAACTATCTCACCCAATTGAAAACCGCTATATTGATTAATCCAAATATGGCAAAATGACTTGAAACTTTGTTCCCACGCCAACTTCGCTGTCCACGTTAATCTTACCCCGATGCAATTCAACACATTTTTTAGCAATAGCCAGACCTAATCCTGTTCCTTTTATAGCACCAACATTAGTGGCTCGATAGAAAGAGTCAAACACTCGTTGCTTTTCTTTTGCTGGAATACCAATCCCTGAATCCCGAATAGTTAAAATAGCTTCTTCTGGCTGACAAAATACGTCAAACTTAATGATGCCTCCTTGGGGAGAATATTTAACCGCATTAGAGAGTATATTAGTCAAAATTTGTCCAACTAGCTGTTCATCTAAATTAACTTTACTAGAATTACTATGACTAGAAAAATCAATTTTAGAGTCACTATTTAAAGTAACCTGTAAATTATTAATAATTTTTTGGCATAGTTTATCTAGATTCAAGTATTCAGGATGACAATCAAGTTCCCCTGATTCAGTTTTATCTAGGAAGATCACATTGCTCAGGAGTTGGTTCATGTGTTCAACCGCCCATCCAATTTGTTGAAAATGTTTCAGTTTTTTATCGTCTGACAGTTTCTCACTGTACTTAGCTAGCAATTCAGTAGAGGATTGAATCATCGTCAGTGGAGTACGAAACTCATGAGATATCGTACTAATAACCCGAGATTTAAGTTCACTCAGTTCTTTTTCCTGCTCTAGAGATTTGCGAATGATTTCTGAGCGACGTTCTCGTTCTTGGATATCCGCTTCCAATTTTATTTTCTCTTTTTCTAAAGCTTGAGCTTTTCTAAGTTCAGTGGTGTCTTGTAGCATACCAGAAAAACCGGTAACTACACCATCAATTATCAAGCTTGACTGAATATTAATCTCCCCCCAGCTGCACTTCCCTGTTTTGGTAACATATCTTATTTCATGTTTAAAGGAATCCTTTTCACCGTTGACTAGAGACTCCCACAATTGTTGATAACGTTCCTGATCATCAGGATCAATAAATTTTAGACAATTTTTACCTAGACTTTCTTCTACAGTAAAGCCAGTGAAAGTAGTCCAGGCGGAATTGAGAAATATCCAGTGTCCAGTGGCATCGATTTGAAAAAACACTTCTTTAACACTTTCTACGACAGAACGATATTGTTTCTCCCTCTCCCGTAAGGTTTTTTCGGCTCGATTAGCTTCGATAAGACGACGGACACGCTGCCTTAGCACTGATGGTTGGATGGGTTTAGTTATATAATCCGTTGCTCCGACTTGAAATGCCCAATCAACGGAAGCTTGGTCATTAAGTCCAGTAATCATTAATACTGGTGTTGATTCATTTTTAAGTAGCTTTTGCATTTGGGAGCAACACATAAACCCATCCATCACTGGCATCATAGCATCCAGCAATACTATATCCGGTTTTAGCTCAGTATAAGCTGCCAGACACTGCTCGCCATCTCCTACATCTTCGACGTTATATCCCTCATTTTCCATAAGTTTACACAGCATTGTCCGGGTTGGGATATCATCATCTGCGACCAGGATTATAGGAGCATGGTTTTGTTCAGTATTCATCATAGTTAAGTTACTTAGTTTATACTGTTAATTTTCAATAGTTAAATTTTGTTAAAATTACGTTACATTTTTTTATTTTTTTTTAGGGATAGATAATAATTTTAATATATTTTTAATCAGATTTTTTATACTAACTTACTAACCTAAAGTACTTGTAAATACCTTGATAAAACTTGCTATAGTTGTAAACCTTAGGACAGGAATTTTGCCTGCACGAGCATGATGCTAACAGGAAAAATTTATTTGACGAATCAAATCGGATGGTAGTTTGAGAAGGTTTAAAAGTCCCCTGCTTTATCTTCCTGGATCATCTCTAGTTGCTAAAACCGTATTTTTGGGGATTTTTTTGAGCTTGTAGTCAATTAAGATCTAGCAGAAATTACTCAAAGTGTTGACTATTTACTTTTGACTGTTAACTGTTGACTAGCAATAGTCAACTTAAGCCAATGCATAGCCCTACCCAAATTCTGGTAAGGCACACACCAAATTTCTTTCCTCTGGTCTGCTTCTTCTCACTCTGCCCCTCTGACCCTAAAAAAAAAGAAGAGAGTCACTACTGCGGCTCTCTTAATCATCAGGGTGCATCTACTGATCTAAATATAACACCAATAATGAGGGGTGCAACCCCTCACCCAAAAAAAATAACAAAATGTTATTTTAGATACCGTCTTCAGGGAAAAGTTAACTGGAAATGGATGGGTTAACCCATGTAACGGATATAACGGAATATGATATGGTTCTACAAAGACTCAAGTTGTGGTCAAGACGTCAAACTTTGCAATGGCTAATCTTCGTATCCAGCAGCGTTATCCTGGGGGCATGTACTCCCCCAAAGCAAACATCTTCTGGGAATGACTTGGGTGATTCTAAGCCCAGCCCATCGATGTCTTTGTCTCTAGGGGTGACCACTTGGATTGGTTTAACTCCTCTTTTGATTGCGCTCAAAAAAGGCTTCTTTGAGGAACTGGGGCTAAGGGTTGACCTGAAAACCTTTGGGTATAATCCCGATTATATCTCTGCCTTTTTAGCAGGAAAACTGGATGCTATTGCCCCTGTAACCTCTGAAGCAGTCTTATTGGCAACTAAGGGCAAAGACTATCGCATTGTTTTGGTAGAGGATAACTCCGTTGGTGGGGATGGCATCTTAGCCCGCAACAGTATTAGTAGCATTAAGGACTTTAAGGGCAAGAAGATTGCTGTTGAAAAAGGGGCAGTTAGCCATTTCTTTCTACTAAAAGTACTCACAGCAGTTGGGTTGAGTGAAGCTGATGTTACTTTGGTGAACGTGGATCCAGCGGGAGCAGCAGCAGCTTACCAAGTGGGAAATGTGGACATTGCTGTTACCTATGCACCATTCCTAAAACAGGCTAACTTGGCTCAACCTGATGGACGCATTATCTACGACTCGTCCCAAATACCAACAGCGATTACGGATGTTTATCTGTTTGCCACTGAGTATATCGAAGCCAAGCCAGAGGCGGTGGAAGCCTTTGTCAAAGGGGTTTTCAAAGGACTAGGGTTTCTCAATCAACATCCATCGGAAGGGTTAGCGATCGCAGCTAAGGAGTTGAAAATTGAGCCGGATGCCCTAGCTGCTGATCTAAAAGGGATTCGTCTCCCAGATGCTCGTGCCAATCTGGAAATGCTAGGAAATAAGCAGAGTGATTCCTACTTACTGGAGCCCTTGATGGATGTGGCGAGGTTTTTGGCAAAGCAAGGCAAGATTGATACTATTCCTGAGATGGAGCAATTCCTGGAACCGAAATTTGTTAAAGCCGCTTTAGAAGCATTTTAGTTCATGTAGGGTGGGCAGTGCACCAGACAGATAATGAAGCTTGCAAAGCGCGTTGGTAGGCACTGCCCACCCTACGATTAATGACAATGGTGCAAGATCTCAGTCAAAGCCGCTTTAGAAACATTACACATTACCTAAATTTGCTGTCACTTAAGACCCCTGTGCCACAACCTATATCTTCTCCCCGCAAACGTTACCTACGACCATCTGTATTTTGGAGTATCCGTCAGGGCTTTCCTGGCTGGCTCAGTGTCCTGCTCACCATCATTGCCTTAGTGGTACCCCTGCTAGTTTGGATCTTCCTAAGCTATCAAGAATTAGTAGACCCAAGATTCTTGCCAAGTCCGATGGTTGTCCTGAAAGCTGGCTGGAAGATGTTGACAGAAGAGGAGTTACTGACTGATATTATCGCCAGTTTTACCCGTGTGCTAGTTGGTTTTCTGTTTGCGGCAGTAGTTGGTATTCCCATTGGCATTGCCATGGGGACATTCTACAGCATGGAGAGCCTGTTTGGTACGATTGTCGGTATTGTACGCTATATGCCAGTGGCGGCGTTTATGCCCCTAATTGTTCTATGGGCAGGGTTAGGTGAAACCGCAAAGATCATAATTATTTTCTTAGGAATTGTGTTCTACAACGCGATAATGATTGCTGATGCTGTCAAGTTTATCCCTGATGAAATGCTTAATGTAGCTTACACCTTGGGGGCGAATCGGGTTGATCTATTATTTCGAGTGATTCTACCAGCAACTCTACCAAATATTATTGATACGATGCGGGTTAATGTTGCTGGTGCCTGGAATTTTCTGGTGATTGCGGAATTAATTGCTGCTGAAAATGGTTTGGGCTTCAAGATTATCTATTTTCAACGATTCCTAGAAACCGATAAAGTTCTCTTTTGTATTTTAGTCATTGGATTGATTGGGTTGATGCTGGATTTTGGGTTTAGGTTACTTTTTCGCTTAACTGTTCCTTGGTCGGAACAATTTGTTGATCGTTAAAGGTTTAAGAAGGTTTAAGAAGGTTTAAGAAGGTTTAAGAAGGTTGAAGGTTGAAGGTTTAATAAGGTTGAAGGTTGAAGGTTGAAGGTTGAAGGTTTAATAAGGTTGACTGTTTAAGGTTTAATAAGGTTGAAGGTTGAAGGTTTAAGGGTTAATAAGGTTGAAGGTTTAAGGTTTAATAAAGTTGAAGGTTTAAGGTTTAATAAAGTTGAAGGTTTAAGGTTTAATAAAGTTGAAGGATAAGTATTCAGCTGATAGCTGATAGCTGTTCGCGTAGCGTGCGCGTAGCGCTTAAGCTGATAGCTGATAGCTGTTCGCGTAGCGTGCGCGTAGCGCTTAAGCTGATAGCTGACAAGGTTATTATGTTCAAGGTTATTTAAAAATGACCAATAATCACAATTTGCCTAAGCTACAGGTGTGTGATATTTCCAAAAGTTTTCGGCACCGACGGGAAGAATTGGTAGTGCTAAAGGATATTAATCTCGATCTTGAGGCGAATGAATTTGTGTGTATAGTTGGACCGTCTGGCTGCGGCAAATCAACCTTGCTCAACATTATCGCTGGACTAATTCCTCCTTCCAAAGGACATGTAAAGGTAGATGGTGAGGTGGTTTTAGGTCCTGGTCGGGATCGGGGCATGGTTTTCCAGAACTATACCCTATTTCCCTGGCTAACGATTGCTGATAATATCGGCTTTGGTCTGAGCTTACAACGATTGCCTAAGGGGGAATCCCAAGAACGGATTGCTTACTATTTGGATGTAATCGGTCTAAGCCGCTTTGCTAATGCCTACCCCAAACAGCTGTCAGGGGGTATGAAACAGCGGGTTGCGATCGCACGAGCGTTAGCTAATGAACCGGAAGTGCTGTTGATGGATGAGCCCTTTGGAGCCTTAGATGCCCAAACTAAGGAGGAATTGCAGGAATTCTTCCTCGGACTTTGGGAGAAGACCCATATTACCGTTTTGATGATTACCCATGATGTGGAAGAAGCAGTGTTCTTATCCGAGGGTATCTATGTCATGGGAGCTCATCCCGGTTGTATCCGCGATAAGATTATGATTGACTTACCCGCTGTTCGTACTCTGGATACAAAGCTAACCCTGGAATTTGTGGAATTGAAACGGCAGGTAATTCAAGCTTTGCGCATTTGATCATGCTTATTAATTGGAGATAATCGCTATTTTATTAACTCTTTCATAGTCTTTATTAAGATGAGAATAGTTGTCCAATTTCTCTCCAGAAAGCCAGGTTTTGACGATATCTACAACTTCTGCTGTAGCCTCGACAGTAATCCGAGCAACAGCGTTATCCCATTCCCTTTCATCCTGCCAATCTTCTAAATCAATTGCTATTCCATCACCATCTGTGTCAATCCAAATGTGTCTTTCTGGATAATTTAGGCTTTGGAAAGATAAGGTAGATAGACAGGCTTCAGCACGATCTGTTTCATAGGCTATTGGGATGATATCCCCAATCATTTGTCTAAGGGTTTCGGTAATATCATCCTTTGGATCAGTTCTCAAAGTCATCAGGTTACCTCATTTTTTAAATTTTTCTCTGTTATCTGTCAGTAGCTTGCGAATGTTTATCCCTGCTACTTTTCCAACTTTAAGAGCTTCTTGAACTGTCATGGTTTTTGGTTCATCTGGAAGAACTTGATTAATATTAGCTCTTCGGAATCTAGCAATATACTCTTGGACAGTGAGAGAGCGATTTTTGTAAAGCTGGCCAGTTATAGGTGAGTTGAGATTACCAAGTTTACATTGTTTAGCCCAATCCTCAAATTCTTTGTCTGGTTGTTCAACTGCCACTGGGCAAGGATTACTATATAAGTATACAATATTAATTATATAGCGGTTCAGCTCTTCCGTAAATCAAGATGCTAAATACTGCACTAAATATAGGATAGTAGTTGTTATGGTTTTTGCTTCTATTATCGATTACCCAAGACTAATTATTACTCTTGGGTAATCGATAGTATCACGTTAAGCGATCGCATTGTAAGCGAACAGCGATTAGCGCTACTTGAGGTGCCAAAAGCCAACGGCTGACCACTGACCACTGACCGCTGGCCGCTGACCGCTGATAGCTGAATGCTTACTAGAAGGTTAAGCGATCGCATTCACAAAATTCTGATAAGTGCTCTCAACCTTCTCGGCTTGGGAGGCGACATCAGCTTCTAACTGTTTCAACCGAGCTAATTCTTGCTCCCGATTAATTTCATGAGATTCTTTTTGCTTCATTAAATTATCTAATTCCGCTTTGCGAGCTTTAATATCATCATCCATCCGCTCAGTTACTTCCTGCTCATACATATCAAAACATTCTTTGATAGCATCATAAATTGGTTGCCATTGCTCTTGTGCTACCTCAGGCAAATATTTCACCAACTCTTTTCTAGCTGCTTTCACCAATTCCTTACGAGCTTGATCGGCTTGCACGACTCCAACTCCTAATCCTAATAAGGCTAGACCCACTGGTCCAAGAGTAATCCCAGAAACAACGCTAATGATGCCACCAATTCCCATGACTGTGATGAAGTTCAGCACAATATTTTTCCAATCGAAACCAGCTCCAGCCATAGCGACTCCTGCTAGATTTCCCCTAGCTAAGGAAAATAATCCTGCTGCCCATTTTGCCCAAGCGGGAGCGTTATCTTCTGTAGTGTAGTTGCTGACAGGTCTTACGGTTTGTCCGGTTAATTTTTGATTAATTTTATCCGTGACTTTAGTATAGGAAGCACCGTAGGTTACTGCACTGCGAGATAGCTGAGCAAAGGCAGCATCCATCTCTTTTTCAGCTGTCTTACTCCACTCTGACAATTTATCATTAATATACCGTTCAAATGCCTGTCTCAACTCGGATTCAAAGGCTTCTCGTTTGCCTGTACTCAAGAAATCCATAAACCGGAGTTCAGGTTGATAGTGTAAGAAGTCTGACTCAAAGGTATTGCCTAAATTTAAAACATAGGTACGAAATGAATCTGCGATCGCTTTCGCTTTACTATCCCGAACAGTTTTAATTTCATCCTTGAATTGCTCACCAATATCCTTGAGTTTATTAAATTCTGGTTCAACGGAATTAATCCGTTCTTTTAACTCATTTAAATCTTGCTCTAGCAAGGGGATGCGACGTTCAATAGCTTCATGAACATGGTTACTACCTTGACGGGCTAAGGTTCTCGCTTGTCGTAATTCAGAAATTGCTCGTTCCTTCGTTAAAAATGTATTGAGTGCTCCCATAAACTCTGGAAACCCTGTGCCATCAAGAGACACGTCTGGATTTTTCACTCGCTTGCGCAGGGCATTAATTGCTGATATTTCAAACACTCGTTCATCATAGATATCATAGCCATCTACCTGACAATAGTCTGCCAAGTTAGCCTGAAATACTCGCCGTAGTCTATCTTCAGCTTCTTCTAATTCTTCTGTATCATCGGGGTCAATCAAACTTTCCCGAATCTGGTCCCAAGCATTAATTAGAAAGAAAACCGTTAATCCCCGGTCTTTTAGATAATTTTCTAGATAACGACGTTCCCCTAAAGTACAGGGTTGAGTTGCTCTGAGCACAAACAGGATAGCGTGACAATTATTAATGTAACCGAGGGATAACTCATTGCGCGCTTCCGTATCATTCAGTCCTGGACTATCTACAATTTCAATCCCTTTTTCTAGCAATGGTAAGGGATACTCCACCACGGCATGACTAACATTCGGAAACGCTAGCTTCTTCTGTTGTTCAAGTCGCTTTGCTTCAGCTGGGTCGATGGTATAGCGATGCCTAAAGGT
>NZ_JAAHHW010000380.1 GCF_010692325.1 Moorena sp. SIO3I8
GACGTTGACGATCGCGCCGCTTTGGGCTTCGGGGCCGTCGCCAACAACAAGGTCTTCGATGACGAGATCGGCCGGCGGCTCACCGGACGGGACCTCGATCGTTGGCTTCACGCTGGTGTCTTCCATGCGGCGAGGCTACCGCTCGCCGTCGCGGAGCCGGTTCGGCTTCTGAGCCCGGCAGCCAACGAGCTATCAAGGAGCTGTGACTGCATCTCTTGCGCCCTCCGGCGAGCTCCTTGAGCAGGCTCGCGAAGCGGTGCGCCTCGCTGCGACCGTGATCGAAACCGGCATTGCGACGGCCAAGGCGTCGGCCGGGACCGAGGACAACCAACAGCTGGTGTACTCGTTGGCTCATGCCTCGAGCGCCGCGGCCATGGCCGAGTCGGCGCTCGAGTACGCCGAGCTCGGTGAGGACGAGACGTAAACCTGTTGTAGGTATTTAACTCCATCTTGTTTTGACCACCGCAACCGTTGAAGTTCTTTGGACGTCTGCTTTAGAATTTCAAAAGATTCGTGGGACTTGATCCAATCTTCCGATTGTTGTGCCCCGGTCTGTGGCTTTGTTTGTGGCTCTGACTCTGGTCCTGGTGGTGAAATTGGCTGACCACTTAAAAGTGACTGGCAGGCATTGGCAATCGAGTAGATATTAACAGAAGCATCCCAATCATAGGATATATAGCGGTCTCTACTATCATAGAGGGAACAGAATACGGTAGCTGGATTACCTTTTGAAGTATCATTACCCCTCAGAGCGATCGTCAGCGGTTCCTTTACTTGCTCAGGGGATAACTTAACAAGACTAAGCAAAAAGCAACGAGAAAATATACTATCAATCCCTGACTGGATAGAATACGGTTTATCCGCTAGCACTTGGATGCGGAGTTTAAGCACTTCTTTCTCAAGAAATTCTTTTGCCACTATCTCAATCCCACTCACAAAACATCGAATGGCTTGGTGGTAAATGGCTTCTGGTTTGTTTTCTGAGTGATTCCAAAAGTGCCACAGGTACTTACCATTTTCAGAGTTTTTGACATAGATTATTTTCGGTATCGGGGCATCACAAAACCCCAATTTTTTGGTATTGTCTAGGTTGCTTGACTCTACTGTTTCGGCCATGACACTCCCTTGGATACTATCGCAAATCTGTGCTTTAAGTATCCAAACCTGATGTATGCGTTCGCATTTGTTTTATGAATATCGGGTATGCTTTACCGTAATAGATCGATACTCGCGCATCCGGTTTGTTGATCCCGTTTGTTGATGATCACGTTATGGTTATAGCCATGAAATTACTAGAGAAATCCTAAATCTGTGATAACTTTTGATTTAGGATTTCCCTATTCCCTATTCCCTATTCCCTATTCCCTATTCCCTTTGCTATATAAATTTTAATACCGATACCGTTACCATTTGCGACTGCATCAAGACAATGATTAAAAATGTATTTAAAGATATCCTCTTATCCAAAACTAATTCTTC
>NZ_JAAHHW010000381.1 GCF_010692325.1 Moorena sp. SIO3I8
TCACTTGCTCGACACGCTTGAACACTAAGGCCAAAGCACCCATCAAGAAGGAAAGACCGTAGGCTCCTAGTAACAAGGTACACAGAGGTAAGAGTAAACTGGGAGGAAAGCTGAGACGGCTTCCAGTTACGAGAGTGATCAGCAGCAATAGACTGACATTTAAGATAAGACGTAAGGCCAGACTAACGACAGTTCTAGCTAAAAAAACTTTGGCAGCACTGAACGATGAAAGGAAAACTTGTTCTAGGGTTCCAGTTTGGGCTTCTATTTGTAAAGTAATGGCAATATCATTAACAACAGATAAGACTAAAACCCAAAGCACGTAACCGACGACAATCGTATCAATTCGATTGCCAACACTTAGTTGGGGCCCAGCAACAAACCGAACGCTGATAAACATTCCATAAAAAATGAATGTTGTGACGGCGACGGAGGAAAATGCTTCAACTGGATAGCGGATAAACTCAGTCCAAGTACGCTTGAATTCAGCCCGGAGCAATTGCAGCATGGCTTTTCTATCCCACTAGTTTTAAGAATACTTTTGTTAAATCAGCCTCATCCTTTTTGACTTGCACCAAAGGCAAAGGATTGAGGATTTGCAATACTTGATAAAGACCTTCTGGTGTGCCAGGGTAAATAATTTCTCCCTTTTGTACCACGCCACCTAATGCCTCCAGTTTGCTGAGTCGTACCTGGTCTAAGCAGCCTTCGATTGCGATCGCATAGGTGGACCCAGAAAACCGCTGGATAATCTGGCGAGTTGGTTCCAGAGCAATGATTTGACCTTGTTGAATAATAGCGACCCGGTCAGCAATTTCTTGGGCCACATTGAGTTGATGGGTGGTCAGTAGAATGGCGCAGCCTGCTTGTGCCATTTCTCGAACCATGGTTTTGACCCGCTGGCTGGCTTCTACGTCTAACCCTAAAGTGGGCTCATCTAGGAGCAGTAATCGGGGTTGATGAACCAAAGCAACAGCGATCGCTAATTTCTGTTGCATCCCCCGGGATAGTCCTTGTACAGGAGTGTGACGTTTGGACAACAGACCAAATCTGTCTAATAAGGCCAAACCCTGACGATGGGCGATTTTTTGGCTCAAGCCTCTTAATACTCCGAAATATTCCAGGTTTTCCTCGGGAGTCAAACGCCAGTAGAGGTTGCGGTTACCTTCAAGAACCGCACCCACCAGCCGCCGTGCTTGGGGATGGCGATGGGGATCACGACCAGCTATTTTTACCGAACCCCGATCAGGTCGAATTAAACCCGCAATCATCTTAATGGAGGTCGTCTTACCTGCCCCATTGGAACCAAGAAAAGCCAAGACTTCCCCTGGTTCAATGGTTAAGGATAGCCCACGTACTGCTGCAACGATCTTTCCCCGCTGTCGGTAGTTTTTTTGGAGGTTATAAGCTTCTAGTGTGGTCATGGCTGTAATTTGGCTGACTCTTGGGATAGCGA
>NZ_JAAHHW010000382.1 GCF_010692325.1 Moorena sp. SIO3I8
TCATCCTTAAGAGCAAGGAGACTCCCGTTATACCCGTAGGGTTAGCGGGAGACGGGGCTTATAAAGTGCGGACGCAGGTTCCGCACACAGCCCCTCAGGAATTGCGTCCACATGTCCAGTTGACATCTCACATTTAATGGTTTAGAATGTGAGCATGACTGAAAAAGCTTACCGATATCGTTTTTACCCAACACCTGAACAGGAGACTCTGTTGAGGAGAACTCTCGGCTGTGTAAGACTTGTTTACAACAAAGCTCTAGATGCTAGAACCAAAGGGTGGTACGAACGTCAGAAAAGAATAAGCTACAAAGAAACCTCTTCAATGTTGACAGGTTGGAAGACAGAGGAAGATTTATTTTTTCTGAATGAAGTAAGTTGCGTTCCACTCCAACAAGGATTAAGGCATCTTCAAACAGCTTTTACTAATTTCTTCGCAGGTCGTACTAAGTATCCAAACTTCAAGAAAAAGCGGAATGGTGGTAGTGCAGAATTCACAAAATCCGCATTTAAATGGAAAAACGGTCAAATCTATCTGGCTAAATGTTTTGAACCTTTACCTGTTCGCTGGAGTCGTCAGTTACCGGTAAACTGCAACCCAAGTACCGTCACAGTTAGTTTAGATCCGTCTAATCGTTGGCATGTCTCAATCAGGTTTGATGACCACAGAGACTTAAGTTTGTCTCCCACAGATAAACAAGTTGGCTTCGATCTAGGAATTACCAGTCTAATTACAACTAGTGACGGGGACAAAATTGCCAACCCCAAACATTTGAAAAAGCTCAAGAAGAAACTGACTAAATGTCAAAAGGCTTTGTCTCGGAAACAAAAGGGATCTAACAACCGCTATAAGGCCAGGTTGAAGGTTGCCAGAATACACGCAAAAATCAAAGACGCTAGAAGGGATTTTACTCATAAGCTAACCACTCAACTAGTCAGAGAAAACCAATTGATTGCGTTTGAGGACTTAGCTGTGAAAAATCTGGTAAAAAACCACAAACTAGCTCAAGTGATTAGTGATGCCAACTGGGCGGAAATAATCCGTCAGATCAAATACAAAGCAGAATGGTACAACCGTGAAGCTGTATCAATTGACAGGTGGTTTCCCAGTAGCAAAATGTGTTCTGTGTGCTTAAATCGCGTAGAATCTTTGCCCTTAAACATTCGAGAGTGGGATTGTCCATCCTGTAATACTCGCCACGTTCGCGTAGCGTAGCCCGAAGGGCTAATCGCGATATTAATGCATCAATTAATATTTTGGCGGCAGGGCTTGCCGTGTCAGTCTGTGGAGCGACCGTAAGACCCGAGGAGAGCAAATCTCGGAAGGCTGGTGTGAGAAACTCTCCAAAAGGGAGAAGGAAGCAGAAACCTAAGTCGTGAGTCTTAGGAATCCCCCGCTATAATCTCCGATGAGCGCGGTGGGAGGATGTCAA
>NZ_JAAHHW010000383.1 GCF_010692325.1 Moorena sp. SIO3I8
AGCATGAGCTTCCCTTTGCCCCGTATCAGTTAATAGGTCAAATAACTTCATGTGCTGTTCCTCCGAGCTGTAAAATGGGTACGATATCCCGACTGGGCGTGATAATGATTAACAGTGGCAGTGACATAATACTGACCGTTGAAGCGTTTTGCTAAGCCCTCAATCTTGATGACTTTGCCTGCTCGTAAATCTGTACGCCCCCAACAAACCCCTTCACCAGTAACTAAGGTCAGTGCGACATTATTGAAGCGGGCTTTGGCAAATTGATCTGCTTCTGCTTGAGTTAATACTGGGCGATCGCTGACTTGAACAACTGCTGTACTAAAAGCGTCTTTAACCAGGGCAGCACCACTTTTTTGTCCCCCCATTTTTGAAACTTCATCCCCAACCTTTGCTTGTCCAACAATCTCTTGCTTTTCTTTAGGATTCCAACCCCGCACTGTTAACTCACTTATTTGGCCCATAGAAGACAAATGGGGATAAAATTCCATCAAGTCATCTTCAAAACTCAGGGTTATAATCTCACTTTCGGCATTACCTACAGGTCGGAAAAATAGGGTTTTATCTTCAACAACTACTTCGTAGTTAATCCGTTTGGCTCTCTGTTGCAAAAACTCAATGTCCGTTTGCTCGGCTTGTAAAATATATTCATGCACTACCTGGCTATCTTCAACTTTAGCCGTAAGTCCTGCATCCCTAGCAATTTTGGCAGCAATATCACTATCTTTCTGCTGGAGGAACGTTTGGGTTTTTTTACCTAGCTGGAGACGATGGCGACGGTCATAACCCCGCACTGTTAATCTGGGCAGTCTATCAAAGGCAAATTCTGGGTCTATGCCAGTAATTTCGCCAATAATTAGGGTTTCTAAATCATCATCATAGCCGAGTTTAACTTCTACAACATTGCCAATGGCAAAGAGTTTTTCGTCATCAATCCAAGTCGTTTCTTCTTGCTTAGTATCTGAATCTGTAAGTTCCAGTGTAAACATGCCTGGTAATTTCACATCATGGTCAACGGTAAGACTAATGACGTGCAATTCCGCTTCCACAGGCAACGGTGAGCCGTTGATGATAATCTCAAAATTAGGAACAAGAGGGCTTTCGCGGTTAGCAACTGGCATAGATCATTTCTATTTGAGTTGTGAACAGAATCTCTAGGGAAAGGCAAGAGGCAAGAGGCAAAAGGCAAGAGTGAATCAAGTATATAGGGATTTTTGGAGCAGGGAGCAGGGAGCATTATGAAAGAGCTTGGAGGATTTTTTGGTGTTATGAAAAATCAGCAAGATTGTTCATGACCTATTAGCACCTCAAGTAGCGTGCGCGTAGCGCTAATCGCTGTTCGCTGATAGCTGATAGCTTACAGAAATGCTATATATCATTCCTCTCAACCTAATTTTGGGATAGTTAAGGTTTGA
>NZ_JAAHHW010000384.1 GCF_010692325.1 Moorena sp. SIO3I8
TGAATGCAGACTGTTCTTTGGACTCCTCCGGAGGATCTACCAGAAAACTGCTGGACACCTTCAGTACCAGATTTATATCGCTACTCTTTAAGTCAGAACTGTGTGGATGTCGCCTTGGCAGGTTTGACTTCTCGTGAAGAAGTTGATGCAGCAATCAAAGGCATTCAAAAAGGCAAACTAACCCAAGCTGAACTAGACTATCTCAATCTCTATGGCGATTTACATCGCAACCGCATCAATATCGAAGAAATTCCACCTGAACGCTTGATTTACCAACCTGAACCTGTTGTTATTCATAGATGAGAGGTAAGCTATCAGCTATCAGCCATCAGCTATCAGCTTATGCGTTATGTCACAGCGTCGAAGCCTGTGCCACGCTAATTGAGGTGCTATCAGCCAACGGCCAAGAGCTTTTCCCCAAACTTTAAATTTGATAAAATCTCGAACTATTAAATTATACCTTTTGAGGTTTATTTTAAGCTGACGGCTGACAGCTGACGGCTGAGTGCTTACAGAATTTATACTGTTAAACTACACCATTGATTAATCACAAAAAACCATGACACAAACGACAGAAACCTTAGAAAAACCGCTACTACTAGAAACTTCCCCAGTAACGGATGCAGATATTATTGGTTACCTGCGCCGTTCCAGGAAATTTGCTGAAATTGCTACCTTAGCTGAACAAGATGCTTTGATTTTGGATCTGTGTGAGGAATTTAGTATTACAGTTTCCGATCAGGAATGGCAAGCAGCTGGAGATGCTTTTCGTGTAGAGCACAAGTTGCTAGGGGTTACTGAAACCAATACTTGGTTTTCTCAGCAGAAGATTACTGTAGAAGAGTGGTCTGAAGGCATTAAAGTCGAGCTATTGACGAAGAAATTAAAAGAGCATCTGTTTGGAGGAGCTGTCGATGGTGATTATATTAGCAATCGCGAAAACTATAGACGAGTAGCCCTTTCTCAAATTCTTGTGCTTGACCTAGCCCAGGCTTTGAAAATAGTTAAAGCACTCCGCTATGACAACGCTTCTTTCTGTGCTTTAGCACTGGAACACTCGAAGGGGAAACAGTCCCAAGAAAATGGCGGTTTTGTCGGGATTTGCTTTCTAGCAGAACTTTCCCAAGACATTGCCAAAGGGATTTATGAAGCTAAAGAAGGTGACGTAATCGGACCGATTCAAACTAAACTTGGCTATCACATTCTCCGAGTTGAGAAGTGGTTTCCAACGGAACTAAGTGAATCCGTTAGAGAGGCAATTTTAGAATCCCTATTTCAGGATTGGTTACAGGATCAAAGCCAGAATGATTCTGTAGAAAATTCGTAAGCAGTCAGCTATCAGCTATCAGCTATTAGCTGATAGCTGGCTACTTACAAAGGAAGCACATGAATCCTGGCAATTAAGGAGTAGCT
>NZ_JAAHHW010000385.1 GCF_010692325.1 Moorena sp. SIO3I8
CTTGGACGCTCTTCCGATCTTTCCTCTTGTTCAGTTTCAGTAAGGGGTTCAAGGGTAAGTAGTGGTGCAAATAAGCCGTTGTACAGGGGTTTAATCCCTAGCAAATGGTGAACATCCTTCAGGGAGAGTTTACGGGCTTGTAAGGTTGTCATTTTTGATTGTTTATGCCGTATAAGCTGATCAATAAAGCGGGTATCGCCATTTTTATGATAAGCTTTAATCTAACAAGTTTAAAATGACTAATAACTCTTCACCCCAAACCATAAAAACGCATAGGATTATCCCACAGGATCTTTTGCACTATCTTCTGAGATAGCTTGTCCTGAAGTCCTACCATTTCTTCAATAATCTTGGGATTGTGGTCTATGTGAGGGTAGTCAGAACCAAAGATCAAGTTATCAGAACCGATGTACTTGATAATATCAGCTAGATAAGGCTCATCTGGCTCAATGGCAATGAAGCACTGGCGACGGAAATACTCTGAAGGCTTCATCTTTACATGGTCTTTCACCTCCCAGGCCAGTTGATCGTACTCTTCATCTAGCCGCCACAGCCAGTAGGGAAGCCAACCGCAACCGGACTCAAGAAACGCTACTCTGAGATTGGGGTGACGCTCTAATACTCCCCCTTCGATCAGTGCCAACATTGCCATCATCTGTTCCATGGGATGAGAGCAAGCATGCATGGCAAAACGGGTATTAAATCGATCTGATCCAGTGGTCGGTAATCGAGCATGGCTACCCTCATGAATGCCAACTGCTATGCCCAGCCTCTCACACTCCGTCCAAAATGCCTCATAGGCCGGGTCACTGAGCAGTCGTCCTTTAACCGGATTTGGCCGGACAAAGACAGCTTTCCAGCCAAACTCTGCGATCCGATGTAATTCCGACACCATGTTGCTGGGGTCGTGTAGACTAATCGCTCCTACTCCTTTCAATAGTTGCGGGTCATAGCTGCAAAAGTCTCGTAACCAATTGTTGTAGGCACGGGTGAGTGCTGCTGCCAGTGGCGGATCCATAGTATCGATCGCCAACATCCACAATCCTGTAGTTGGATACAGAAAGGAAATATCCACACCCATCTGCTTCATGGCCTTGACCTGAGATTCTGGGCCAGAGCCTAGGTTTTTATTATAGGTAGCCTTGTTCCGGATTGCTACCTTAATTCCTTCAGCCCAGACAGCATCGGATATCTTATTATAAATTGTCTCACCTTCCACTCTCATATACTTAGTTGGAGGGGAAAAGATATCAATTTTCACAACCCCATCCTTTTGGGAGGGTTGATCTCGATAGGGTGCATGATTTTTAAATGCAGGTTCCAGGTACTTCTCCCACATATCTATCGGTTCATTCACATGGCCATCGGCATCAATAATTTGATAGTCTTTCAGCATTGTTTTTCTATTGAAG
>NZ_JAAHHW010000386.1 GCF_010692325.1 Moorena sp. SIO3I8
TGTTGAGGCTTAATGTGTCTGGTTGAAAACATGTGGGAGAGTGGCAATTGTCGCGCAGCCAGAGGTTGTGATAAAAGCTTTCGTGACCATCTTTCCAAGTAATTTGCACCCCCTTATTGACGGTGGTAACCGATTGGATGCGAAAAGCCGATTTGAGTTGCTGAACTAATGTGACCATATTACTCCTTTTATCGATAAATAGAATAGAGCAGTTTAACCGTCTTGCGGTTGACCTAGGGGAATTTTTAACCAAGTATTATGCTCTTTGGTTAAGAAACAATCGATTGTTGCATAAATACTGCCTTGTTTTCTCTGATAAACAACTTCTTTCCCCGAAAGTGATATTGGATTTGTATGCCAGACTCCAGGATGTATTGAAATGCCACAACTACCATCTGAATAAAGAGCTACAAAATCTTCAGGTTTGACATCTTCTTTAGGAGGAGCCAAAAGAAATATACTTGGTTCGCCATTTTTAGGCATAAACGCTTCTCCTGCATCTAGATGGGCACTCAGCCAGTTTACCAGAATATATTTAGAGTTACTTTCTGGTTCGGATATAATCTTACCCGCTGCACCACCGCGAGCATTCTGATGACCGGCAGAAAATAGGGTTGACCCCTCCCAATAGACTCTGAACTCCTCTTCAATAACAGTACCGTAACCCCCCTTGGAAATTGTAACTATTCAGGGGGGGGTAGGGTGTAAACTGGGGAACATGGAAGAGAAGCTCGCGCTCGCTGGAGTCAAGATTCCCAGGGAAGACTGGGAAAGAACTCCCGCCAGTGTCAAAGAACTCATATTAAACCTGGAACAAAGACTCACAACCATAGAAGATTAGACTTTGGACAAAACGCGAGCTTTGACAATAGGTTTTGTCTGTCGAGAGAAGCCAGTTCAGCCACAGAGGAAAAGAGCGGTTCCCCCAGCACGGATTTCGGGGCTTTTTGGCCTTTGAAGGGTCGATCTGGAGTTTAGACTAAACGATGCGATCGCAAGGGAAAGGAGAAAGGTTTTTTGTCGGTCTCAACCGTCCTTGACGCAAAGGTTTAACCCACCCTTGCTCTTGATTTTCCTCAGAAATGACATAGCGCAGCCCGTCTTGGGTATAGCCCTGGGCACGAGCACTGACGAGGTGATAGAAACCGAACCCAAGCATCTCCAGGGAAATGCGTTCAAAGGGAAACTCGTTGGCCTCAGCCACGCTCGAACTCGATGCCATTGGGTAGAGGAAGAAGAGACGTCGCCTCACAGCGCAGAACCTGAATCAGAAAATCGAGAATCGAACGTCCTTGAGTGCGTAGAGTTGTCACCACAGTTAACATCCGCGCCACAAACTCACTCCCTCCCGCCGACTGAGACCCAAAACTCAAGCGTCGCCAAATCACTGCGGTGCGCAGTGCTCGTTCGA
>NZ_JAAHHW010000387.1 GCF_010692325.1 Moorena sp. SIO3I8
TTAAGCTGCTCGTAAAGCAGGAGCGACATAACCAGGAAGGGAAAGCCGCTGGTGAATTTTTGAATGAATGGCGAATTCAAGAATTCTTACAGCAATTTCCAGAACTTGCTAACCTCCGCTCTTTGATACCAGAGGTGTTGCATTTTGATGGTGAGAATTCCATTATGGTTTTCCGCTATCTCGATGACTATCGGGATTTAATGGATTTCTACGCCAAAGAAAATATCTTTCCTCCAGAGGTTGCTACCACCATCGGCACCCTTTTAGGAAAAATCCATCATCATACATTTAATCGTAAAGACTATCAAGATTTCTTCTGTACCGAAACCGATAATCAAACCACTGAGCAAGTGCCTAGATTAGTTAACAGTTTAGAACGAATTGGTCCGGAAATCTTTGGTTCGGTACCTGCTGACGGGCTGAAATTCTTTGCCCTTTATCAACGATACGATAGTTTAGGGCAAGCGATCGCACAACTAGGCAATACTTTTGCCCCCTGCTGTCTGACCCACAATGACCTAAAGCTAAATAATATCCTTCTGCACCAAGATTGGGAGCATGAAAGTACCAGCATGGTCAGGCTAATTGATTGGGAGCGCTGTAGTTGGGGAGACCCGGCGTTTGATTTAGGAACACTGATCAGCAGCTATGTCCAAATCTGGCTGAGTAGCCTAGTTATCAGTAAATCTTTAAGTATTGAAGAATCCCTAGGTTTAGCCATGACCCCCTTGGAACAGCTCCAGCCTTCCATTGCTGCCCTAACCAAAGGGTATTTTGAAACCTTTCCAGAAATTTTAGAATACCGACCTGATTTCTTGCGGACAGTAGTGCAATTTACCGGTTTTGGTTTGATTCAACGAATTCGGGCGATGATTGAGTACCAAAAATCCTTTGGTAATGCCGGGATTGCCATGCTCCAGGTTGCCAAGACCTTGTTGTGTCGTCCAGAAAAATCCATGCCCACGATTTTTGGCCCTGCTATTGCTGAATTAATCCAACTCCGTCCTTCCGCTGTTTAAGACATAGCAATTCTCTATCCCATGAGCTACAAAGAGATCCCCCTAAATCCCCCTTAATAAGGGGGACTTTGAGGTTGATAATCGTACCTCATAAATGCAATAAACGCTATAGCATTTCCAAATAGGTCATGAACAATCTTGCTGATTTCTCATAACATCAAAAACTCTTCATATCATGTCCGGATCATTAGTTATAAAAAACTTTATCCCTTCAAACCTTACTCCTTTACTTCTGCCTTCTGCCTTCTGCCTTCTGCCTTGCTTTTGCGCTTAGTATAAGTATTCAACCGGACATGATATCAAAGGTCTTTCCTACTACTCCCTACTCCCTACTCCCTACTCCCTACTCCCGACTCCCGACTCCCGACTCCCTACTCCCTACTCCCTACCA
>NZ_JAAHHW010000388.1 GCF_010692325.1 Moorena sp. SIO3I8
TTAAGGTTTTAGGCAATAGTCGTACCAACCGCAAACCTAGTTGTGCTTGTGTTGTTGTGCCATAACCGCCGAAAGACTCGGAAATTCCAAGGCCACCGCCGATACCACCACCAGGTACAGCACGACCAGGTGCAATCGAAGTTTGCGATTGAAAACACTGATCACGGACTCATTTGCTTTGAACTTTCCTCGTAACTCTTAGCTAGTCAAGTCAATAATTACCTGCAAACATGGTCTTCGTCATGCAAGGTTTGTAGGATAGCAGTTCGGCTATAACTCCTTGTCGCACCTGTCGAATCATTTCACGGGTTGACCAATGGTATTCATTGAGAAATCGACAATTGGCGCTAGCAGAAATGACCTTGACAATATTCTGGCAGTGGATGTCCTATAGCTTGTAAAAACAATCCTAGTAACGGGCTGTTTGCTATCCCGTTGGTAGGCACTCGGCATCAATCCGAGTAGGGTATACACGCTCGCTTTGGGCGTGGGCAAGAATTGAAACCAAAGTTCAAGCTATCTATTGTTTCTATTGTTTGCACGCCCTTTTCTCTCATCTGTGCCTACTGCTTGGCAAGTGGTTCATTTGTACTAGTGCAAGAGGTGAGTTATGGTTGATTTTATCGAAACATTTGGCAATGTCGGCATCTAGTACCCATTTAGGTTTTTGGTTGATGCCTGTGAATATTGCTTCAATCGCATCGTGACAGGAGCGTCCTGGTCTGAATCCGTATGAATTGGGTTCAAAGCGTGCTTCCCATTCAGGTTAAACATGCCTGTTTAGTTAGTGCCTGTAATGCGCGGTCATACATGGTCGGGATTCCCAATGGGGGACTTGCAATAAAATAAGATACCCATATTCGTCGGGACAATTGTAATATCCCATTTGGGTAATGTGTCAGAACGACACCTTGAAAGTTGATAGGATTCCAATTCCTTGGGGTTTAGGTCTCAACCCTTTTTCATAGATGGTGTCCAATATATGTACTGTTGGTGTGCAGCCGTTACAACTCATGTTTGTAGCCCATTGGACAACAGCTTCAACCGAGTCATAAATTGCGCCATTCCAATAGTTCTCCAACGCAGCCCAACACCGCTCAATCGGATTGTACTTGCTGTGATAGGGAGGGTAGTACTTTACGCGGATGCGGGTTGCAATTGCCCGAGACCATTCAACCATGCCCTTGATAAATTGGGTGCGGTTGCGGAGGGTGGCACTGCCTCCATCTAGATTAATCACTAATTCGTCGAATTGAGTCGGTTGGAATTGATTGTCATTCAACCTAGGGCGTGTCATCAATCAAAATGTTTGACAGAAGTAGCTTGATAGGATATTCGTGTAAATCCTGCAATCACAATAGGTGGGCATAAATGATTATGAAACGTTATGGCTGGCGAGATGACCAGT
>NZ_JAAHHW010000389.1 GCF_010692325.1 Moorena sp. SIO3I8
GAGCAATACGAGATAGTAACTTATTCCACAGTTTTCTGGAATTTAATGTTGGTAATGGTCAACGAGTGTATTTTGCTAATCCCGATGGCATTACCAATATTTTGACTCGTGTCACCGGTAGCAACCTCTCTCAAATTCTCGGGACTTTGGGAGTAAACGGTAGCGCTAATTTATTCTTGCTTAATCCCAATGGTATTGGATTTGGAGCAAACTCTCGCTTAGATGTGGCAGGCTCCTTTGTAGCTAGCACTGCTGATAGTGCGGTATTTGACAATGGTTTCAACTTTAGCGCTAGTGATCCAAATGCCCCACCATTGTTAACCATCAATATTCCCACTGGTTTGCAATATGGTAGCAATCCTGGCTCAGTCAACGTGATAGGAGCTACTTTAGGCATCGACACTGGGCAAACCATGGCTTTACTTGGGGGTGAAGTTAACCTCAATGGTGCCACCGTTGAAGTGCCAGGGAAGTGGAATTAGGAGGATTATCCAGTTCAGGAACCGTTACGCGAGCTGGCGCAACATCGGTCAGTTTTCCCGATGGAGTCCAACGAGGTGATGTTTCGTTGACTAACGGTAGCTTGGTAGATGTGACCTCAGTAAATGGCGGAACTATTGCCATCAATGGTGCGAATTTCGACATGTCTCAATCCACTTTACAAGCTGGATTGACTTCAGGGACATCGATACCAGATGCAGTAGCTGGCAACATTACCATTAACGCTAGAGGCAATACCAATCTTATTGACAAGAGTTTGATTGCTAATGATTTACTAACCTCAGCCATCGGCAATGGCGGAAACATTCAGCTAACCACTAGCGCTCTTACCATCACTGGTGGCTCAAGAATTCAAACCGTTACCAATAGCAATGGGGCATCAGGAGATATTGAGATTAATGCCAATGGTGCCATTGATATCTCCGGTTTTACTGAGGATGGGTTATTTAGCGGGATTCTGACTCGTTCCGCTGCTGACACTAGTGGCTTTGGAGGCAACATTACCATTAACAATGCCCAAGGGTCACTGAATCTAGCTAATCGGGGATTTATCGGTACAGTTACGCGGACTAGTAGTAATGGCGGTGCGATCGCACTAAACCTTAATAACCTGGTGCTTGAAAGTGGCGGACAGATTGTCACTGCTACGACCAACATAGGCAATGCTGGAGATATCACCATTAACGCTAGCGAAAGCGTCACCATATCTGGGGAAAGTCGGGATTTTGTCCCTAATCCTTTCTTAGACTTAGACACCTTTGACTTAAATCCTCTAGAGTTTATTAATGACCCTAATCCCAACGTAGCGGAATCCGGACCATTGGGAATACCCTATGTGTCCATTGAACGGACTCCAGAACAGATTATTAATGGCACCACGGTATTGGGTACAGCCGAAAAT